>NZ_AVPT01000084.1 GCF_000768335.1 Lysobacter arseniciresistens ZS79 | reverse complement strand
TACCCATATAACAACATGCTCTAGGTCCATACGAACACCCTAAGGCCTATACGACTACACTAAGAGCCCATACGAACACCCTAAGGCATGTCGTAGGCCTATACAACTACACTAAGAGTCCATACGAACACTGTAAGAGATGCTATAGCCCCATACAACTGCACTAAGAGTCCATACAAGCACCCTAAGACATGTCGTAGGCCTATACAGCTACACTAAGAGTCCATACGAGCACTGTAAGAGATGCTATAGCTCCATACAACTACACTAAGAGTCTACGGGACCCCATACGAACACCCTAAGGCATGCTATGGCCCTATACGACTACACTAAGAGTCCATACGAACACCCTAAGACATGTCGTAGGCCTATACAACTACACTAAGAGTCCATACGAACACTGTAAGAGATGCTATAGCCCCATACAGCTACACTAAGAGTCCATACGAGCACTGTAAGAGATGCTATAGCTCCATACAACTACACTAAGAGTCTACGGGACCCCATACGAACACTCTAAGCCTATAGGTCTACCATACAAGTACACCAAGACATAACGTAGGTTCATACCAAGTACCCTAAGACCTTCTCATTAGCAGTACCCTTAGGGTTACAAATGAGCCTTACAAGCATTGCATAGACCTTCATCAGTACCCATACGAGCATCCTATGACCTT
>NZ_AVPT01000083.1 GCF_000768335.1 Lysobacter arseniciresistens ZS79 | reverse complement strand
GGGTTCACCCCCGTTTTCACGGACACTTACGAGAAGGCCGATCGAGGCCATGAGGAGTGTTCATGTCGAAGCGAAGGAAGTTCAGCGCGGAGTTCAAGCGCGGTGCGGTTGAGCAGGCCAGCCAACCGGGTGTCAGCTGCGCCCAGGTGGCGCGGGAGCTGGGGATCCGGGACACCCTGCTGACCCGCTGGAAACGGGAAGCCCAGAGCCAAGGCAAGGTGGCCTTCGGGGGCACCGGGACGCCCCGGGACGAGGAGCTGGCCCGCGTCAAGCGCGAGCTGGCACGGGTGAAGAAGGAACGCGATTTTTTGCGAGAAGCGGCGACGTTCTTTGCCAAGGGATCATCCTGAGGTATCAGGTGATCGAACGTTGCCGCGATGAGTTTCCGGTTCGGCTGATGTGCCGCTGCCTGCGGGTGTCGGCCAGCGGTTATTACGACTGGAGCAAACGCCTTCCCAGTGCCCGAGAGCTCGGCAACCAGCGCTTGCTCGGTCGGATCCGGGAGCTGCACGAGGACAGCCGGGGCACGCTGGGTGCGGGTCGCATGCACGAAGACCTTGTCGATCAAGGCGAGTCAGCCAGCCTGAACCGGGTGGCGCGCCTGATGGCGGCCGATGGCCTGCAGGGCTGGCCGCGACCGAAGCGGCGTGGTCAGCGCGGCCGGCCTGCGCTGACGCCGCCGGGCGTGCG
>NZ_AVPT01000082.1 GCF_000768335.1 Lysobacter arseniciresistens ZS79 | reverse complement strand
CTGTTTTTTACATGAATCCCTGCCGACCCTCATCATGGGTTGCGATGTCGGGGGCCCATTGCAGGACGCGCTGGCCATATCCCGGGTTTCCTGCGACGTCGAAGACCGCCGCCGCGACTCGTCCCATGGCCTCCAACGCGGGCCGATCAACGAACAAGGCATAGGGTGAAAATAAGTGCGCGTGTACGGCGGGATCAGTCGTGAACTCCGGAAAGGCACCCCGGATCGACTCGTGCAGACGGAGGATGTCGACCACTTCGCATGCACACCGCTGGTTGAGCGGCGCGCTTTCCAGGGTGGCACAGTCGATCTCGCAGCCTGTCTGTCCAACTATTACCGGAGTCCGCGGTTCAACCACAACAGGGATTGTTCTGTTGGATCGGTGGACATGGCACTGTTCCGAACGAGCAGAACACACAGCAGTCGCCTTGATGCGGACGCAAAACCGCTCCACAGCGCGTGCACTCATAGAAGAATTGACACGCTGTGATGGGCATTGTCTCGGTCGCCCGATGGCCGCACTCCGGGCAGGTCAAGATGCTTTCCAGCTTGATGTCACTCACCGCCAGCCCGCACCTTGGCCGGGAAGCCTGCTTCCGTGACTGCACGCGCGATTCCAGCTGCATCCGTCTGGCTCGATTCGAACGTCACCGTGACTGCTTCAGCCCGGGTGTCCACCTTCACATCGGCCACGCCCGGCACCTTCTCCAGCGCCTTCCTGATGGTGATGCCGCAGGCAGGACAGGTCATGTTCTCAGCATCGAGCATTACTAGGGTTCTACCCCGAAATCACGGACGGTTGT
>NZ_AVPT01000081.1 GCF_000768335.1 Lysobacter arseniciresistens ZS79 | reverse complement strand
GCCGTCACCGTCGTCGTCCAGGTCCGCGCAGTTGGGAGCGGCCGGGGCGGCCGGCGGCGGCGGCGGTGCCACCACGGCCTTCGCGCCCAGCGGGATCACCACGCCGACGCTGGCGAGGATGTCACCGAACCAGTTCTCGCTCGGATTGGCGACCGACTGGTCGTCGAAGTCGGCGCGGTAGGCCAGCTCGGTGCGGATCATCGCGTTGTCGTTGATCGCGCCCTGCAGGCCGACGCCCAGCTTGGCGGCCAGGTTGCCGTCCTCGCGCTCACCCGGGGAATCGGTGCTCGGGAACGCGTCGTACTCCTCTTCCGAACGCTGGAAGCCGAGGCCCATCACGGCGTACGGCGCCCAGTTGCGGCCCTCGGCCAGGAAGTGGCGGCGCAGGTCGAACGAGATGCCGTACTGGCTCCAGTTGAGGTCCTGGTTCGCATCGAAGTTCGGGTTCTGGTAGTTCAGCTCGCCGTCGATCGACCAGTTCGGGCTGATGAACTTGCCGACGCCCAGGGCGAGGAACGGGGCATCGTTGGTACCGCGCGCGCTGTCCTGCAGGTTGAAACCGGCCGAGCCGGTCAGGTACCAGCGGTCGTCGAACTCCTGGGCATTGGCGGTCGAGGCGAGCGCCAGCCCGGCCAGCAACGCGGTGCTCAACAGGCGAATCTTCATGGGGAACTCCTTCGGGGAAAGATACGGACAATCCGTCGTGAGAAAGCCGGAACGGTCACGAACGCCATGCCGGACGGCGGAATCATACACATTCAGGATGATGTACAGCGCGGGGCACCCGCAAAAAACGAAGCCCGGCACGGGGCCGGGCTTC
>NZ_AVPT01000079.1 GCF_000768335.1 Lysobacter arseniciresistens ZS79 | reverse complement strand
CCGGCAGCACCTCCAACCCCGCCGCTCCCTTCGCCCCGCCCTTGAACGGCACCTGCCCGGCCTTGACGGTGAAGTTGCCCGGGCACTTGAAGGTGATATCCCCGCCTTCCAGCACGATCTCGGTCTGGCCGGCCTGCAGGACGATCTTCTGCTTGGCCAGCACGTCGATGCGGTCGTCGGTGGCGGTGACGGTGACGGACTGGTCGGCCAGCAGTTTCAGCGGGCCGGCGTGGGCCTGCAGGCTGACGGGGCCGTTGGCGGCGATGGCCTTGAGCGGGCCCTTCTGCGCGAACAGGGCGACGTGGCCGCCGCTGACGCCGGCGATGGTGTGGCCAGCGGCGAGGTGGGCGTCCTGCTGGGCGGTCAGGTGGGTGTGGCCGCCGGCATAGGCAATCGCGCTGGCCGGCGTCGCCAGGGCGATCGCGTCGGGGGACTCGGCGATCAGCACCGGGCTGGCGAACTTTTCGACCGGGGCGCCGCCGTCACGGCTGGGGCCCTTGGGCTTGGTCGCCGACTGGCCGTTGACGCTGCCGGGGTGGGTGCCGTCCTGCTCGGGGTCGATCTGTTTGATCAGCTCGGTCTGGCGCGGGTTGGCGGCCAGTGGGGCGACCTCGGCGCCTTCGGCGGCATCGCTCATGGCCTGCGCGGTGCGTTCGGCGCCCTTGAGCTGGCTGACGGCCTCGGCGATGTCGAACTGGGTCGAGGTGGCGTTCGTCCGCGCGGTGGTGGACAGCAGCACGCCCTCGCCGGCGCGCAGGTTGGCCCAGCCGAGCGTGGCCAAATCGAAGCCCTGCCCGCGCAGGCTGCCGCGGCTGCCATCGCGGTGATCGAGCAGGTAGCCCAGCTCCAGCCGGCTGTCGGCCAGGCTGGTGTGCAG
>NZ_AVPT01000090.1 GCF_000768335.1 Lysobacter arseniciresistens ZS79 | reverse complement strand
CTGAAACGTAAGACCACAAGACAGTTGCTGAATTAAGCCGAGTTGCGAAGCAACTTCGGCTTGAATGAACTGTTAGGCCGCCCGATTGACGGCCAAGTACCCACAGAACACGAAGAACGCGAATGTGCCGAAGAGGTAGGAATAGACAAGCGGAAACTCCCTCAGGCCCGGGATGTTATCGGTGAGCTTGGCGTAACGGAAGCTAGCGGGATGGGCCTGGTAGATGCGCATGACAATGAAGAAGGCGCATGCCCCTACTACGAAAGGCGCGCCCACAAATAGCCACCCCGGAATGGCGTGCGGAGGTGCAAGCATCAGAAAGCTAAAGACGTTGAGGCCTTGAAAGGCACTGAGTCCGATAGCCGGGCCACCAGGCTGCTCGGTTTGAGCGGTGGTCATGCGGAAGTGCCACTGGCGATAGGAAAGTGCGAGTGAGGAGTACATGTCAACGAGGAGCCCAGTGCGGCCTAACACTAGAA
>NZ_AVPT01000094.1 GCF_000768335.1 Lysobacter arseniciresistens ZS79 | reverse complement strand
TAAGCCGAACCGCGAAGCGGTTTCGGCTTGAATGATTTGTTAGGCGGCCCCGTCAAGAGCTCTGCACGCGAAGGCCAGCCAACCGTTGGTGCGAAGTCTACCCGCCAGATGTCAATCTCAAAGGGGTTGCCGTGCTGGTCGAGGTTTAGCTCTACGGATACGGGTACGCCATCTAGATCGTAGAAGTGGCACTCCGCCGGCGATGAGCCGAGTTTCCGAGAACTATCAAAGGGTGCAATGGCAAGACTACCCATGCCGCCATCCGACATGGGCCTGACCTCAAGGGCGTCGAGATCTACGGGAATGGCCGCGAGCTCAAACAGATATGCGACTACCGGACGCTCATGTTCGAGTAGATGTCTCATGGCCGCCTAACGCCTTATGTCTTCCAGTTTCCCTAC
>NZ_AVPT01000078.1 GCF_000768335.1 Lysobacter arseniciresistens ZS79 | reverse complement strand
CCTTATGTCTTCCAGTTTCCCTACTGTAGGTGTCGAGAGCCCGGCGTGCGCGCCCGATAACGCCTCGGTGCAGCAATCACCGTAATTCAGCAGGGGCCGCACGCCGGATCTCGCGCCCTGCGCCCGGACAGTTGCACGAGGCAACTCTCGTACCGATAAGCGTGGGCCCGGGCGCGATGCTCTCGACCGTCCAACTCTATCGGAGAATCGCGATGACGGCAGTGGGAATCGATGTGGGCAAAGCGGCGCTGGACCTGGCCATCGATGGCGTGCCAGGTGTGGTGCGGTTCGCCAACAGCACCGCAGGCATTCGCAAGTTGGTACGACGGCTGGCGAACGTGGGCGATGTGCGCGTGGTGGTGGAGGCCACCGGGGGTTATGAGGACGCGTTGCTCGAGGCCTGCTGCGATGCAGGAATATGGGTGTCGCGGATCAATCCGCGCCAGGCGCGTGACTTCGCGCGTGCCACCGGCGAGTTGGCGAAGACCGATGCGATCGACGCACGGTTGCTGTGCCTGCTGTCGCGTCTGTTTGCCGATCGCCTGCGTCGCCACCAGGCCCCCGCGCCTTGGCAATGCGAGTTGCGGGACTGGTTACGTCGGCGCGGCCAAGTGGTGACGGCACTGCAGGCGCAGAAGCAGCAGATGGCGATGACGTCGCCTGGGGTCCGCAAGCTGATGGCTCGCACGATCGCCGCACTCAAACGGGAACGGGCTGCAATTGATCAACAGATGCAGGCGCTGCTTCGGACGCACACCACGCCTGCGCTGCACTCGTCCAAGGGCATGGGGCCGATCTTCCAAGCAACCAGCCTGGCGCTGTTGCCCGAGCTGGGCACCTTGACGCGCCAGCAGGTGGCGAAGCTGGTCGGCGTCGCCCCCATGAATCGCGACAGCGGCCAGATGCACGGCAAGCGCCGCATCCGCGGCGGCCGCGCGCCCGTGCGGGTTGCGCTGTACATGGCAACGCTATCGGCCGTGCGTTGGGATCCGGTGATGCGAGCGCATTACCAGCAACTGCGGGC
>NZ_AVPT01000077.1 GCF_000768335.1 Lysobacter arseniciresistens ZS79 | reverse complement strand
TCGGCAGGGATTCGTGTAAAAAACAGCCGTTTGGCACCTAACCTTCTGTCGTAAAAAGGATTTAGCGCTACTGCTGCTGGCCGAAGGCAAGCTCGAAACTACGCCCGTGGCATCGTTTGTACTTGCCGCCGCTTCCGCACAGGCACGGGTCGTGATCACGTAGCCCCGACGAAATGGACTGCCCCAGAAAGCTCTGCGCCATCATCAGCGGTTCGATCTCATGGGCCGGAACGCTGACATGACCGTATTGGGAGGCGCACTCGCCGCGGTTCATCACTTGGACGATTGCCTCGGATGCCTTGATGAAGTGACAAATGAGCAAGTCGTCTCGTACCGGCATCCTGACGTTATCTACCGCAATGCCGGTATACGAGCGTCGTGCGTCGGGCACGAACAGGATCGTAGCCTCCCCGTGCGGTTTGGGCGTGATCTCGACAAACTGGCCTTCGGGCGATACCCACACCGCATGGAACTCGGCTTCGACCATCACCTGCGGCCATTCCCAGATTTGCCAGCCGCACTGCATCCGGCCGCCGGCGCTGGCGATCTTGGCCTCGACATTAGGGAAGCATTCGTTGACCACCGCGCCGGCTTCGGGTTGAACCGTGAGATTGACGGGTTGCCCGCCGGGAACGACTTTCTCGATCAGTCGTTGAATGTGGCGGGTGACGCGCGGCGGCGTCGTGGTTTTCAAGTTCCTGATTCCCAAGTTCTGAAGTTGCTAGCTAAAACTAGGTCTTGCGGGTCGCCCGGGTTGAGACTGTCGGCCGATCGGAAGTTTCAGGCTTGCTTTCCTGCGGACGCAGTTGCGTCAGCAACTGCTCCAACGTTTCCAGACGCACACCGGCGCGCAGCGCCTCGGCTTCGGCCTGCTCGCGGCGCTCCCGCTCCTGCGCGGCGTCGGCGCGGGCGCCAGTCACATCAACCGCTTCGGCGACTACACGCTGGACCTCAGCAGGGAGATCGAGCCGCTCGACTATTCGAGCAAAATTCTTCTGGATTCAGCCGTTTAAGCAATGAACGGCTGTTTTTTACATGAATCCCTGCCGA
>NZ_AVPT01000005.1 GCF_000768335.1 Lysobacter arseniciresistens ZS79 | reverse complement strand
GCCGATCTGAAGAAGACAGTTGCTCCTACAGTCCGTGGGTGGACGTGGCGGATGCCACGTCGCCAGCCATCCCTCCGTCCCACTTCCAGTGCCACGGCTCGTAGACGATGCCGTGCGGGTTGTCACGCGGGTAGCTCATCGCGAACGCGTAGCCGCCGGCGTTGCCGGCCAGCCATTCGAATGCCGCGGTCGCCTCGAACGATTCCTCCGCCGGCGGCTCGCCGGGGGTGCCGAGGTCGAGCGCGAGGCCGGAATGGTGCTCGCTGTAGCCGGGCGCGGCGTTGACCGCGAGGATCTCGTCGATGCCGAGCCCGCGCTCGCGTTTGCGCTCGAAGATGCCCAGCTGGTAGTCGTGGCTGCGGTAGCCGGAGATCGCCTCCAGCGCCACGCCGTCGCGCGCGGCGGCGGCCTGCAGGTGGCCCCAGGCACGGGCGGCGTCGACGTGCAGCCACAGTGGCCGGCGGAAGCGGTCGAAACCGGCCAGCGCCAGCCAGTCGGGCTCGGCCACCAGCGGCAGGCCGGTGCGCTCGCCGTAGCTGTCATCCAGGCCGAGCGATTCCAGCCGCTCGTGCAGGCGGTCCAGCGGCAACTCGCCGACGTGCTCGATGCCGGGACGGCGGTGGCCGGGGTGCCATTCCAGCGCGTCCAGCGCGGCGTCGATGCCCGGCTCGCGGACCAGCCGCGGGACCAGCGGCAGCAGGCCCTCCGGCAGGTTGGCGGCGAGGTAGCGGCCGTCGCGCTTGCGCCGCAGCACGTGGCGGGCGCGGGCCAGTGCGCGGGCGTCGTGGTTGCTGCGCGCGCGCAACAGGCCATGCGGCCAGAGCTCGATCTCGGACGTGTTGATCAGGATGTCGGGCTGGCCGCGCATCGCTGCAGGTTAGCCGGGCCGGCGCGGGGCGGCCAGTTCGCGCAGGCGGTCGAGCACCGCCTGTGGCCGTACCGGCTCCAGCAGCAGCCCGTACCCCTGCGTGGTCGGCAGCCACAGCAGCCGCCGGCCGCCGGTGGTCGCGACCAGTGCCCTGTCGCCGTTGCGCAGGCGGAACCAGCCGCTCTTGAAGCCGGGCAGGCCGGTGCCGTTGGTTTTCATCGCGGGCCGCAGTTCGACGCGCTCGTCGAGGTCCACCACCCGGGCCTGGTCGATGCGCAGGTCGGCCAGCGCGATGCGGCGGCGGTAGAACGATGTCGCCAGTTCCAGCGCGTCGCGGTCGAGCGAGAGGCGGTGGCGGCGCAGGGCCCAGTCCAGAGCGGCGGCCAGCAGCGCGCATAAGACGACGGTGCCCGGCACGACCCACGCCGGGGTGCGGTCGATGGCGGTCGGGTCGGCCACCATCAGCGTCGGCAGCGCGACCAGGGCGACGACCGGGATCCCGAACACCAGCGCCGCCAGCAGCAGCCGCGAGCCGGTCGACACCTGCCGCAACTGCAGTGCGTCTTCCGGGGCCCGGGCGCCCACTCAGGCCTCCTTCTTGAGGATCAGCCGCACATGGTCGAACGGCGTCAGCTGCACGTTCGACACCAGCTCCCAGCCCTGCCGGCCGAGGTCGTCGAGCGTCTCGCGGATCCGGTCCGACATCGCCGGGCCCATCATGTTCGGGGTCAGCTCCACCACTTCGTAGGTCCACTGCTTGCTCATGGCTTGTCTTCCTGGTTGTCGGTCGAAGGGGCATGCGGCAGGCGTCCGGCCTTCCGCAGGGCGTCGCGCAGGACGTACTCGATCTGTGCGTTGAGGCTGCGCAGTTCATCGTCGGCCCAGCGCTGCGCCGCCGCGAGTACGTCGGCGTTGATGCGCAGCGCGTAGCCTTTTTTCCCGGTCATCGGTCAGTACAGGCTTCCAGCGTTCACGACGGGCTGGGTGCCGCGGTCGGCGCACAGCACCACCAGCAGGTTGCTGACCATCGCCGCCTTGCGCTCCTCGTCCAGCCGCACGACGTCGTTCTTCTGCAGCTCCTCCAGCGCCATTTCGACCATGCCGACGGCGCCGGCGACGATCCGCGTGCGCGCGGCAATGACCGCGTTGGCCTGCTGCCGCTGCAGCATCGCGTGGGCGATCTCCGGCGCGTAGGCGAGGTGGCTGATGCGTGCCTCCAGCACGTCCACGCCGGCGGTGGTCAGGCGCTCGTCGAGCTGCGCCTTGAGGTGGTCGGAGATCTCGTTGGGGTGGCTGCGCAGCGAGACCTGGCCGTCCTCGTGCTGGTCGTACGGGTAGCTGGTGGCCATGCCGCGCAGCGCCGCCTCGGACTGGATGTGGACGAAGCTCTCGTAGTCGTCGACGTTGAACACCGCTTCGGCGGAGTCGACCACCTTCCAGACGATGACCGCGGCGATCTCGATCGGGCTGCCTTCCAGCTCGTTGACCTTGAGCTTGCCGCTTTCGAAGTTGCGCACGCGCAGCGACACCTTGCGCTTGGTGAAGAACGGGTTGTTCCAGCGCAGGCCGTTGTCGTGGACGGTGCCGACGTACTTGCCGAACAGGCTCAGCACCGCCGACTGGTTGGGTTCGACCATGTACAGGCCGACCAGGCCGAACACACCAAGGGCGGCGATGACGACGCCGGCCACGATCGACATGACGCGCAGGCCGCCGACGCCGGTGACGAGCAGTGCGGCCGCCGCCAGCAGCGCGACGATGAGTGCCAGCAGCACGGGGATGCCGGGAAGGGAGCGGACGGGGTTCTCTTTCATGGCGTGGCTCTCGCTGAGGTTGAGAGCATTTGATATCAAATTGATATCACGTGCAAGTGGCAGGCAACGGGTGGACTACGGGTCGATCCGGTACAGCGGCGCCGGGATGAACTCGCCGGTGGCGTACAGGCTGCGGCCGTCGGCGCTCCAGCCCAGCGCCTCGGCCTGCGGCAGCCACGGCAGTTCGCTGACGCGCGGCTGGCCGGCCACGGCGTCGGCCCAGTTGCCGTTGGCCGGGCGCGGGTACAGCAGCAGGTAGCGGTAGGTCATCACCGCCAGGGTGTTGCGGCCGGGCGATATCGAGGCGGAGGTGACCTGGCCATCCAGTCGCGCGCGGCGTGGCGAGGCGGCGGCGCGCTCGGGGTCGGGCCGGGGCACGCCGGCCAGGGTGCCGATCCGTTGCGCGGTCAGCAGCTCCTTCGCCGGCGGCCGCAGCGGCAGCGAGAACAGTTCCGGCGGCTCGCGCTTCTTGGAGACCAGCAGCACCTCGCCGCGCACCGGGTCGACCGCCACCGCCTCGCAGTCGCGCGGGCCGTCGGGCCAGCGGAAGGCGATCGACCATGCCGGCTGCAGGCGCGCGTTGCGCAGCACGGTCGGCTCCTCGATGACGTGCAGCTGCAGGGTGCGGCGCAGACCGCCGTTGTCGCCGACATCGGCGACCAGCAGGTAGCGGGTGCCGTCCAGCTCGAAGCCGGCGATGTCCTCCCAGTCGGTCTTGGCGATGCCCTCGACGCCGAAGGTCGCCAGCCGGCTGCCGCGGGTGTCGACCGCGAACAGCCGCGCCGGGTTGTCGCCGTCGTCGTGCAGCCACAGCACGTCCTCGTGCAGGTGCGAGGCGGCCAGGCCGCTGATCTCGTTGAGCTGCATGTCCAGCAGTACGCCGGTGAGTTCGCCGCCGGGGGCCGCGTCTTTCGCGCTGGCCGTGGTGCCGGTCGCTTCGCCGGCATCGCGGTCGCCGCCGCAGGCCGCCAGCGCGAGCACCAGCAGCGACCCCAGTGCCCGCGTGGCAAGGCGTGGCAGCGGCGTCGGGCGGCAGGGGCGGGGGTGCGTGGGCATCGGCGAAGGATCGCATGGGCCCGCTGGCGGCCGGAAGGCGCGCGGCGCGGGGTGGCGGCGCCGTTAGACTTGCCGGGCGCGGCGACTTCGAGGCCGCAACCAACCCCCAACGCCCCCGCAAGCTGGAACCCGCATGGTCACACTCGGCACGCCCCTGTCACCGCACGCCTTCCGCGTCCTGCTGCTCGGCTCGGGCGAGCTGGGCAAGGAGGTCGCGATCGAGCTGCAACGCTTCGGCGTCGAGGTGGTCGCCGCCGACCGCTACGCAAACGCGCCGGCGATGCAGATCGCGCACCGCAGCCACGTGATCGACATGCTCGACGGCGCCGCGGTGCGCGCACTGGTCGAGGCCGAGCGGCCCGACCTGGTGGTGCCCGAAATCGAGGCGATCCACACCGCGACCCTGGTCGAGCTGGAGCGCGAGTTCGCCGAACAGGGCCGCGCCAACCGGGTGATCCCGACCGCGCGGGCGGCGCGGCTGACGATGGACCGCGAAGGTATCCGCCGCCTAGCCGCCGAGACGCTCGGGCTGCCGACCTCGCCGTACCGGTTCGTCGACACGCTGGACGACTACCGCGCCGCGGTCGAGGCGATCGGCCTGCCGTGCGTGATCAAGCCGGTGATGTCGTCGTCGGGCAAGGGCCAGTCGCTGGTGCGCACCGCGGCCGACATCGACCGGGCGTGGGATTACGCGCAGTCGGGTGGGCGGGCCGGCGCCGGGCGGGTCATCGTCGAGGGCTTCGTCGACTTCGACTACGAGATCACCCTGCTGACCGTACGCCATGCCGGTGGCATCACCTTCTGCGCGCCGATCGGCCACACCCAGGAGGACGGCGACTACCGCGAGAGCTGGCAGCCGCAGCCGATGTCGGCGCTGGCGCTGGAGCGTGCACAGGCGCAGGCGCGCGCGGTGGCCGACGATCTCGGCGGCTGGGGCGTGTTCGGCATGGAGTTCTTCGTGCGCGGCGACGAGGTCTGGTTCAGCGAGGTATCGCCGCGGCCGCACGACACCGGGCTGGTGACGCTGGCGGGGCAGGACCTGAGCGAGTTCGCGCTGCATGCGCGGGCGATCCTCGGGCTGCCGATCCCCGTGATCCGCTCGCGCGGGCCGTCGGCGTCGTGCGCGGTGCTGGCGCAGGGCCACGGCGTGCCGGTGTTTTCCGGTGTCGACGCGGCGCTGGTGGAGCCGGACACGCAACTGCGGCTGTTCGGCAAGCCGCGGGTGGAAGGGCAGCGCCGGGTCGCGGTGACGCTCGCGGTCGGCGAGGATGTCACCGATGCGCGTGCAAAGGCCTGCCGGACCGCTGCCGCGCTGCGGATCGAGTTGCGCTGAGCGCGACGCCACAACTGGAGTGCTGATGAACGACAAGAACGGTTACGCGGTTTTCTTCTTCCCCCAGGCGCTGGAGGCGCTGGGCGAGGCGATCAGGCCGTACCTGCAGGAGACCAAGGCGGGTGCGCACGTGGTGTGCCGCGAGGTCGACACCGGCGGTGCGCTGGTCGAGATGACGCTGGACGGGCGGACCACGGCGGGCGAGGCGATCTCGCTGGAGTTGATGGTGCCGACCAATATGGTCCGGATGATCGTTTCGGCGCGCAGCGACGAGGCGTTCGGGTTCGGGCCGCGGGTCGCGGTGGAGGTGGCGCAGCCGATTGCCGATGCGGGTGGCAGCGGGGCGCAGGTCGAGGTCGAGGCGGGCGCGGGGCCGGGTGCCGCATCGGGAGCCGCGCCGGAAGCCGCGGAGCCGGCACCGGGCGGCAAGAAGCCGTAGCCGGGAGCTGCGCGGGGCGGGCGGCCGGGGCGCATCGCAAGTCGCTCCCCGATACTCGCTTGGTTGCGACGCCCCCCGGCCGCCCGTGGACAGTTCGCGGGCGGGTGCGGGAGGTCGCGGCTGGGACTTGTTGCCCGTCAGTCGAACCGCAGATCCAGCCAGACCAGGTGGTGGTCGCTGGACTCGATGATCGCGGCACCGGGCGTGCCGGCCGCGGGCCAGAACACGCCGCCGTCGAGTACTCGCAGGTTGTCCGAGGGCAGCACGTAATCGAGCCGCAGGGTGCCCGAGCGCGGACCGAAGTCGCCGGTGTGGGCGGCGGTGTCGCCCTTGCGGTCGATGCCGCGCTGGCGTGCGCGTTCCACCGCGCCGGCGCTACGCGGCACGAAGCCGGCGTCCACGCGGGGGTGGTCGAGCAGTTGCGCGATGGCGCCGGGTTCGCCGTCGCCGTCGTGCGGGTCGGCGTTGTAGTCGCCGGCGATCACGAAGCGGGCGTCGGCCGGCAGGCCGCCGCAGCGGCCGCGGTCGTCGCATAGCCACGGTGCCGGGCGCGGGGTGATGTACTCGGCCCAGAGGCGGATCTCGTCGTGGTTGCGCAGGCCGTTGCGGTTCTCCGGGCCGTCGAACACCGGCGGGGTCGGGTGGGCGGCCAGCAGGTGTACGGTGCCCATCGGGGTCTGCACCGGCACGTCCCAGTGCGACTTGGACGACAGTCGCAGCTGCTGCCACACCGCGGGCGGGTACCAGGGCTGGCCGGTGGCCGGGTCGCGCGGTTGGCGGGCGCCGGGCATCGCACTCCAGCGAAGCTGCTGGAAGGTCCGCACCTGCTCGGCGTCGATCGGAAAACGCGACAGCACCAGCATGCCGTACTGGCCCGGGTGCAGGCCGTAGCCCCAGGCGTCGTTGCCGCGGGAGCGCTGCTCGCCGCCGACGGTGCCGTTGCCGTCCAGGTCGAGCCCGCTCGGCACGCCGGTGTTGACCGGTGCGAGGTAGCGGTAGGGGTAGCGCAGCGGGTCGCCGCCGCCGGGCTGGGCGACGCCGAGGTAGTCGCGCTGGAACAGGTCGGCGGCGGTGCCGTCGGCGTCGTAGTCGAATTCGTTGAGCAGGACGATGTCCGGCCGCACCCGCTGCAGCACCGCGGCGATGTTGCGGGCATCGGCGTCGCCCGCGCGCAGGCGCGCGACCAGCCCGCCGGCGGCCTCGTCGTACAGCGAGGTGTTGTAGGTCGCGACCCGCAGCGGCGGGCTCAGTGCGTCGGCCATGTCGTCGGCCCATGCCTCCGGGTTGCCGTGGACCGCGATGCGCACGCAGCCGGCCAGCGCGAGCACGGCCAGCAGCCAGGCCAGTGCCCGCAGCGGGCGGAAGAACGGGAAGGATACGTGCGCCTTGCGGCCGCCGTCTGGCGTCATGCCGGGTCTCCGTGGTCGAGGTCGCACCATTGTCGGCCGTCGAAGGCTTCCAGTGGGCGGAACCGGCGCTTGTATTCCATCTTGCGGTGGCCGGCGATCCAGTAGCCCAGGTACAGGTGCCGGCGGCCCTCGCGGCGGGCCCAGTCGAGCTGGTGCAGGATCGCCAGCGTGCCGAGTCCGCGGGTCGCGAGGTCGGGGTCGAAGAAGGTGTACACCGCCGACAGCGCGTCGTCGGTGAGGTCGGTCACCGCGACGGCGAGCAGGCGGTGGCTGTCGTGCTCGCGCAGTTCCATGAAGCGACTGTCGCTCCAGCGGCCGATCAGGAACTGCTCGAACTCGCTGGCGCCGTGGCCGTCCATGCCACCGCCGCGGTGGCGGGCGAGCAGGTAGCGGCGGTACAGCGCCAGGTGCTCGTCGCTGCGCTCGGCCGGCAGGATCCGCGCGGCCACGCCGCGGTTGCGGGCGATGCAGCGGCGCTGGCTGCGGTCCGGCCGGAACCGCGCGACCGGGATGCGCACCGCGACGCAGGCGCGGCAGCCGTGGCAGTGCGGCCGGTAGACGATGTCGCCGGAGCGGCGGAAGCCCCAGCCCAGCGCCATCGGGTACCAGTGCGGCAGGCGCGGGTCGCGCGGGTCCAGCACCAGGTCGCGCGCGGGACGCTCGGGCCAGTAGCCGCACGGGTGTTCGCCGGTGTGGAACAGGCGGAGGTCGTCGGTGTCCTGGCGGGGGTCGGTGCCCATGGCGCGAGCATAGCGCCGCGCCGGTTCGCGCTGTCCACCTGCTGAACACACCGCGCCGGCTGTCAACTGATGCGCACCCCGGGCGTTTCCCTCCGCAACGACGCACGCCGCGTCCGCACCGGAGACCGTGGATGAACCGTTACACCTTCCTGACCGCCGCGATCGCGGCCGTGCTGATGATGGGCGCCGCCGTGGCCGCGCCGTCCCCGCAGACCGACACCACCGCCGGCGAGGCGAACCGCGCCAGGCACCACACGGGCGCGCACGACGCCGGCGACCTGCACCACAGGCGCCACCAGCGGCGCGGCCACGGCGGCGGCATGCACCACGTGCTGCGGCTGGACACCGACGCCGACGGCCGCATCAGCAAGGTCGAGGCCGGCGAGAGCAAGCGCTTCGCCGACCGCTTCGACGGGATCGACCGCAACCGCGACGGCTACCTCGTCCGCAGCGAACTGATGGCCGCCGCCGAGCGCATGCGCACCGAGCGCGCCGCCGAGCGCCGCGCGAAGATGCAGCAGCGCTTCAGCGAGGCCGACGGCGACGGCGACGGCAAGCTCAGCCGCGCCGAGGTCGAGGCCGCGATGCCGCGCATGGCGAAGTCCTTCGCGTTCATGGACGAGGACCGCGACGGCTTCCTGCGGCCGACCGACATGATGCCGGCGCGCGGTCGCTGACCGTCGCCACACCGGAAGGGGGAGGCCCGCGCGGCGTCATCGCGCGGGCCTTTTTGTTTCAGTCGCGGCGGCGCGGCAGCCTGCAGCCGCGGCGGCGCAGCCACCAGGTGTTGATCGACGCCGCCAGCACCGCCGGCAGGGCGCTCCAGAACAGCACCCCGCCCCAGTCGACCCGCCCCTCGCGCAGCCACTGAACCCCGGCCAGCGCCACCGCTACGATCACCAGCACGAGGCCGCAGCGCCGGAACCAGTAGCGGACGGCCGCGCCGTTCACAGCCGCCCCGAGCTGACCAGGCCGACGATCAGGCCGCCCACGCCGCAGCCGAAACCGACGATGCCGCCAATCCAGCAGTTGATGCGCTCACGCCGCCGGCGCCGCGCCGCGCCCACCGGGTCGCGCTGCGCCTCCAGTGCGTGGCGCCGGGCGAGGATGCGCGGCAGCACGACCATCGACTTGTGGAACACGATGCCCATGAACACGAGCGTCGCCAGCACCGGCAACACCCAGCCGTCATCCAGCCAGGCGATCAGCAGCAGGCTGGCCATGAACCCGACTGACGCCAGGCCCGAGACCACCGCGTTGCGGACCAGCGCGACCCGCTCGGCCTCGTCGATCGCGCCCTTGAGCTGCGAGCGCAGCCCGAGGTAGATCCCGGCGAACGCGCCGGCCAGCCCCAGCCCGAGGCCGCCGGCCGAGCCCGCGACCACCTTGCCGAGCGTCTTGGCGCCGCCGATGGCGAGCGTGCCGCCGAGCACACTCGCGGTGGCCGCCGGCGGGCTTGCGACCGCCAGCGCGCCGGCAACCATCGCGGTGAACCCGACCGACGGCGCCGAGCCGCGGGCGAACTCGCCGAAGCGTTCCAGCAGGTCGGCCCGTACGCACTGGCGCGCGCGCGACAGCCGCTTGCGCACCGCCGCATCGCTGAGCCCGAGCAGCGTTGCCACCTGCTGCGAGCTCTGGCCTTCGCGGTAGTACAGCAGCAGGACCTCGCGGCTGTCGTCGGGCAACGCCGAGATCAGCTCGGCCGCGACCGCCTCGCGCTCGCTGCCGGCCAGCCGGCCCAGCGGACCGGGCTGCGGGTCGGCGGCGGATTCGATCAGCGCGTCGGCGTCCTCGACCTCGCGCGGGCGGCGCCGGCGGGCGCGCAGGTGGTCGCGCGCGAGGTTGCGGGTGATCTGCCGCAGCCATGGCAGGAAGCTGGCCGGGTTCTGCAGCCGGCGCAGGTTCTGCCAGGCGCTCAGGAAGGCTTCCTGGGCGATGTCCTCGCTGGCCGGCACGTCGCGGACGATCGCCAGCGCGATCGCGGTGATCGGGTTCTGGCAGGCGGCGACGATGCGGCCGTAGGCATCGCGGTCGCCACCGGCGGCGGCGTCGAGGTGGCCGGCGACCAGCTGTTCGAGCGGCGACGCGGCGACGTGGGCGTCGCTCATCGCGGTGCCCCGGGGTGGCTGGCGGTCGGTCGGGCGGTCGCGGCCATGGCGTGATCGTACGCCGGCCGGGCGGCCGGGGCAGGCGGGTGCTGGTCGTGGCGGTACGTCGGCATCGGCGGCTCCGGGGTGTTATCCACCCAGACGCGCGCCCGCCGCGAATGTGACTTCAGAACGCGACGCCGCGGCTGCGCACGTGGCGGACCACGTCGACCACCTGCCACTCGTCGTCGACCCGGGCGACCTCCAGCGTCTTGTAGCTGGCCCACAGCCGGTGGTGGTAGGCGCTGTACTCGATGGTGCCGCGGTCCGGCGCGGACGGCCGGAACGTCCCGACCCGGACGATCATCGCCTCGGCGCCGGAACCGCGGTGGTGGCTGCCACGCGCCTCGTCGGCCTCCTCGACGCAGGCGGAGGCCTGCACCAGCCTCAGCCCGTCGCGCTGCAGCGATTCGATCAGCCGGATCGATGCATCGGTGCCGTCCACGCCGAGGCAGGCCACCGGCGTGTCGACCTCGCCCAGCTCGTTTTCGAGCACCGCCAGGGCGACCGGCAGCAGGGTCGGGGCGGTCGTGCCGTCGAACGGCGGGCTGGCCAGTTCCCGCACCGGCGCGGCGCTCGGCGCCGGCAGCTCGATCCCGCGCATCATCGCCACCCCGGCGATCGCCACCGCCACCAGGATCAGCCCGACCTTGATCCGCAGCATGCGCTTCTGTGCCGGGCTGCGACCGCCGGCGTCCTGCGCCGGGCGCTCGCGGAAGGTCGCGCCGAGGTAGCCGCCCTCGCCGCGGGTGGTGTCGATCAGGCCGGCGTCGCGCAGCAGTTCGCGCGCGGGAACCTGCTGGTCCGAGCGCACCACCCACACCGCCGGGGTCGGGCCGGAGGCGTCGCTGTAGCTGAAGTTGCCGCGGCGGTTGCCCTTGTAGGAGCGGCCGTCGGTGATGCGCACCTCGATGCCCGCATCGCGCAGCAGCCTGGCGACGCCCTCGACGTTCTCGAGCCGGCGGCTGCTGAAGACCTTGCGCATGTCAGCCGCGCGCGGGCACGTGGCCGGCCGCGGCGGCGTCCTTGACCACCCGGATCAGGCCTTCCTGCGCGGTGCTGGCGACGAGGTGGCCGTGGCGGTCGTAGATCATGCCGCGGGCCAGCCCGCGCGAGCCCTGCGCGCTGGGGCTGTCGATCGAGTACAGCAGCCAGTCGTCGGCGCGGAACGGGCGGTGGAACCACAGCGCGTGGTCGAGCGAGGCCATCTGCACGTTCGGCTGGTAGTAGCTGATGCCGTGCGGGAAGGTCGCCGTGCCCAGCAGGTGGAAGTCGGAGGCGTACGCGAGCAGGGCGCGGTGCAGCTCCGGCGCGTCGCCGACGCGCTCGCTCAGGCGGAACCAGACCTGCTGGTAGGGCGGGCGCTTGGGCGGCTTGAGTTCGTCGCGCGGGTAGACGTGGCGGAACTCGAACGGGCCCTTCTTCGACAGCCAGCGCTGGACCTTGTCCGGCAGCGTCGCCATCACGTCCGGCGGCACCGGGTGGCCGGGCTCGATGTCTTCCGGCTGCGGCACCTCGGGCATCGACAGCTGGTGCTCGGCGCCGTCCTCGTCCTTCTGGAACGACGCGGCGAGGAAGAAGATCGGCCCGCCGTGCTGGATCGCCGTCACCCGGCGCACCGAGAAGCTGCCGCCGTCGCGGGTGCGGTCGACCTGGTAGACCACCGGCGCGGCGATGTCGCCGGCCTTGAGGAAGTAGGCGTGCAGCGAGTGCGCGGTGCGGGCTTCCTTCAGCGTGCACTGCGCGGCCGACAGCGCCTGCCCGAGTACCTGCCCGCCGAACACGTACTTGGTGCCGATGTCGCGGCTCTGGCCGCGGAACAGGTTGTCCTCGAGGCGTTCCAGCGAGAGCAGGTCGATCAACTCGGAGACAGGGGAGGTCATGCGGGGCCACCGGCAACAGGGGCCGCGATTATACCGGGCGGTATGTGGCAGCCGGTCAGGGCCGCAGGCGTTGCAGCGCGACCGCGTCCAGCACCCGCGCCCACGGGAACCGCGGCCCCGGGTCGCGCTTGCGGTGCACCTGCCGCGCCGGGTCGTCGCTGGCCTCGACCATCGCGGTGTCGAGGTCCTCGTGCCCGGCGATGTGGCGCAGGCCGGGCAGGTCGGCCTGCAGTACCTGCAGCAGCGCCACCAGCGACGCCAGTTGCGCGTCGCTGTAGTCCTCGTCCATCGCCTGCCGGCGCGAGTCCAGCCAGTCGGGGTAGCGGCCGGTATTGACCAGCTCGATCCCGACCGACTGCGGGTTGAACCCGCCGACGTGGTGGGCCACGCGGTCCACCGCGACCCAGCGGTGCACGCCGCCGTCGCGGTCGATGTAGAAGTGGCCGCTGTTGCCGGTGCCGCTGTCGGGGTAGAGCACGCGCTCGCCGTACTCGCGCGCGGTGGCGAGGTCGGGCAGCTCGGTGCAGTGGATCACCACCAGCTCGACCTGCAGCGGGTCGCGCGGCAGCAGCCGGTCCTCGTAGGGCAGCGGATCGACGCGGATCGGCAGGCGGGGCGGCGCGGACGGCATGGCGCGGATGCTAGCATCGCGCGGATTCCCGCCCGTCGCGCGCGCCGCGCTCTTGCCGCCGGGGCGGCGCGGCGTGCCGGCGTGCCCCCCGATTCCCAGGACCCGAGCCCCCATGCGCGGACACTGCATCCTTTCCCACGGCTTCGAAAGCGGCCCCGACGCGACCAAGGTCACCGCCCTGGCCGAGGCCGCCGAACGCCTCGGCTGGACCTGCGAACGCCCCGACTACACCGACCTCGACGCCATGCGCGAGGTCAGCGATCTCGGCGATGTGACAGAGCGAGTCCGCCGCCTGCATGGCCTGGCGACCGCCGCCGCCGCACGCGGGCCGGTGGTACTGGCCGGGTCGAGCCTGGGGGCGTGGATCTCCGGCCACGTGTCGCTGCAGGTGCCGGTCGCGGGGCTGTTCCTGATGGCGCCGCCGGTGCGCATGCACGAGGCCCACCCGCTCGACGCCGCCGAGGTGCCGACCGCCATCGTCCATGGCTGGGCCGATGAGCTGTGCGTCGCCGCCGACGTGGTGGCGTGGGCTGCCGCACGCCGCGCCCGCCTGCTGATGGTCGACGACGGCCACCGCCTGTCCGCGCACGTGCAGGACAGCGCCGACGCCTTCGGGCAACTGCTGGCGAGTTTGTGAGATGAAGTTCTTCGCAAGCTGCGGCAAGGGCCTGGAGTACCTGCTGGCCGACGAACTGGTCGCGCTGGGTTGCACGCGCGCCACCGCCGCCATCGCCGGGGTCAACGTCGAGGGCGGGCTGGTCGACGCCCAGCGCGCGGTGCTGTGGTCGCGGCTGGCCAGCCGGGTGCTGTGGCCGCTGGCGGAGTTCGACTGCGCCGACGAGCGCGCGCTGTACGCCGGCATCGCCGCGCTGCCGTGGCCGGAGCACCTCGCCGATGGCGACACCATCGCGGTTGACGCCCACGTGTCCGGCGACGGCCTGACCCACGCGCGCTACGCCGCGCAGCGGGTCAAGGACGCGGTGGTCGACGTGATGCGCGACGCCACCGGCGCGCGCCCCGACGTCGATGTCGAGCACCCCGACCTGCCCCTCAACCTGGTGGTGCGCAAGGGTCGCGCGATCCTGTCGGTCGACCTTGGCGGCGGCCCGCTGCACCGGCGCGGCTGGCGCCAGCAGCAGGGCGAGGCGCCGCTGAAGGAGAACCTCGCCGCGGCGGTGCTGCTGCGGGGTCGCTGGCCCAGGGTGTATGCCGATGGCGGCGCGCTGCTGGACCCGATGTGCGGCAGCGGTACGCTGCTGATCGAGGGCGCGCTGATGGCGGCCGACGTCGCCCCCGGCCTGCTGCGCCACGGCAGCTTCGCCCCGACCCGCTGGAAGGGCTTCGACGTTGCCGGGTGGAAGGCCCTGCGCGACGACGCGCTGGCCCGCGAGCAGGCCGGCCGCGCCGCGTTGCGTCCCGTGTTCTTCGGCCGCGACATCGACCCGCATGCGATCCGCGCCGCGCGCGACAACGAGGTGATGGCCGGGCTGGCCGGCGTGATCGACCTGCAGGTCGCGGGCGTCGAGGCGCTGGGCGCCGACAGCCTCCCCGAGTCCACGCGCGCCACCGGGCTGGCCGTCTGCAACCCGCCCTACGACATCCGCCTCGCCGCCGACCCGGCGCTGTACCGCGCGCTCGGCGACGGCCTGCGCCGGGCGGTGCCCGGCTGGCGCGCGAGCCTGCTGTGCGGCGACGCCGAGCTGGCGTACGCCACCGGCCTGCGCGCGCAGAAGAAGTACCAGCTGTTCAACGGCGCGATCGAATGCACCCTGATCCTCGCCGACCCGGTCGCGCCGCCGCAGCGCGAGCGGGCTACGCAGGCGCAGCAGGACGTGCTGGGCGAGGGCGCGCAGATGGTCGCCAACCGCCTGCGCCGCAACCTGCGCAAGCTCAAGGCCTGGCGCCAGCGCGAGGGCGTCACCTGCTTCCGCGCCTACGACGCCGACCTGCCCGAGTACGCCGCCGCGATCGACGTCTACCAGACCGACGAGGCCGCCCCGCGCACCTTCCTGCATGTGCAGGAGTACGCCGCCCCGGCCGACATCCCCGAGCCGGTGCAGCGGCGACGGCTCAACGAACTGCTGGCGGCGGCGCGCGAAGTCTTCGCGGTGCCGCGCGAGCAGGTCGCGCTGAAGACCCGCGCGCGCGGCAAGGGCGGCAGCAAGTACGGCCGCTTCGATGCGCGCGGCGAGTTCATCGTCGTCCGCGAGGGCGACGCGCGGCTGCGGGTCAACCTGTTCGACTACCTCGACACCGGGCTGTTCCTCGACCACCGGCCGATGCGCCTGCGTATCGCCGACGAGGCCGAGGACGCGCGCTTCCTCAACCTGTTCGGCTACACCGGCGCGGCCACCGTGCAGGCCGCCATCGGCCGCGCCCGCACCACCACCACCGTCGACCTGTCCGCCACCTACCTGCAGTGGTGTGCCGACAACCTGCAGGAGAACGGCGTCGGCGGCGGCCGCCACCGGCTGGTGCAGGCCGACGCGATGGCGTGGCTGGCCGCCGACACCGGCGAGTACGACCTGGTGTTCTGCGACCCGCCGACGTTCTCCAACTCCAAGCGCGCCGGCGACTTCGACGTGCAGGCCGAGCACGCGCGCCTGCTGCGCGCGGCGGTGGCCCGGCTGTCGCGCGACGGCGTGCTGTACTTCTCCAACAATTTCCGCCGCTTCCGCCTGGACGACGCGGCGGTGGCGGAATTCGCCCGGGTCGAGGAGATCAGCGCGGGCACCATTCCGCCGGACTTCGAGCGCAACGGCCGCATCCACCGCTGCTGGCGGGTGGTGCGGCGCTGAGCGGGTAGCGACCGGACGTCGCCGGCAGGGCTGTTTCCCTGTAGGAGCGACGTAAGTCGCGACCGTGCAGGGTTCCCGATTCCGTCCGCGGTCGCGACTTACGTCGCTCCTACGGACGCGGGCGGTCAAAAACACATTGCGGGCCGCCCATCGTTCACCCGGTGGAACACATGCTTGCAGCCATGTCACTGGCTTCGCATATACAGGGCCACCATCCTGCGGTGACACCTCACGGGAACCCGCCATGACCACCGATACCACCCGCCATGCCCGCGTCGCGCGCACCGTCCGCGGCGTACCGGCCTCCGACGGCGCCGGCGTGCGCCTGACCCGCGTGATCGGTACGCCGCAGCTGCCCGACCTCGACCCGTTCCTGATGCTCGACGAGTTCGGCACCGACCGGCCGGAGGACTACCTCGCCGGCTTCCCCGACCACCCGCACCGCGGCTTCGAGACCGTCACCTACATGCTCGACGGCCGCATGCGCCACAGGGACAACCACGGCAACGAGGGCGTGCTCGTGCCCGGCAGCGTGCAGTGGATGACCGCCGGCCGCGGGCTGGTGCACTCGGAGATGCCGGAGCAGGAATCCGGCCGCATGCGCGGTTTCCAGCTGTGGGTGAACCTGCCGGCGCGCGACAAGATGGTCGAGCCCAGGTACCAGGAGTTCGCCCCGGACCGCATCCCGCAGGTGTCGCCGGCCGATGGCGTCACGGTGAAGGTGGTGGCCGGCGAGGTCGACGGCGTGCGCGGGCCGATCGCGCAGCCGGCGACCGAGCCGCTGTACCTCGACATCGCCCTGGCCGCGGGTGCGGCGTGGGAGTACGCGCTGCCCGGGGGCCACAACGCCTTCGCCTACGTGTTCGAGGGCGAGGTGTCGGTCGGTGCCGGCGGGGAGGACGCGCGGACGTTGCAGGCCCCGCAGCTGGCGGTGCTCGGTGGTGGCGAGCTGCTGCGGGTGCAGGCCGCCGATGCCGGCGCGCGGATGCTGCTGGTCGCCGGGCGGCCGTTGCGCGAACCGGTCGCGCGGCACGGACCGTTCGTCATGAACACCCGCGAGCAGCTGATGCAGGCCTTCGTCGACTACCAGGAAGGGCGGTTCTGAGCCACCGCCCGCGGTTTACTGGCCCGCGGCGATCTGCCGGTCGGCACCGAAGCGCAGGTTGCCGGCCATCTCGAACGCGCTCTGCAGCGGGTCGCCCGGGGCGGCCTGCAGCCAGATGTGGGCGACCCGGCCGTCGTCGAGTTCGATCAGCGTTTCGCGCGCCTCGATGTTGGGCTTGGTCACCAGTTCCGCGCGGTACCAGTGGATCTCGTGGCCGTCGATCGCGCCGGCTTCCTCGCGGTTGGAGCGCTTGGGTTCGAACGTCGCCTCGCGGCTGATGTACAGCCCGAAGGCCTCGGTGCCGTCCGCACGCAACGCGCGGCAGAAATCGGCGTCACCGGTGGCGCGGTGTTCCCAGATCAGGTCCGAGCCGGCAGGCAGTTGAGGACAGCCCGCCATGTCCTGTGCCTGGGCCGCGCCGGCGGCCAACAACAGCAATGGCAGGCAAAAAGCCGTCTTCTTCATTGGAATTCCCCCTGTACGCAGCCGTACCGTTCGCGGCTGCGGTTCCGACATTAATCGAGATTCGGGGGATTGACAAACCGCTCGTCAGCCGTTCCGGATGAATGGGGCAAAGTCGCCGATGGGCCCGTGCCGCCCGGTCAGGGCGCCGGGTCGACCTGCACCGTCGCCGCCGGCGCGTCGCCGAAGTCGAGCGACAGCAGGCGCAGCTGCCAGCCGCCCACGGACGTGGAGGGCGTCTCCGGCATGTTGAGCGAAATCGCCGCGGGGCTGCCGCCCTCGGGGGTGTGCTCGAACGCGACGTCGGCATCGCCGGCGCGGATGCACTGCACGCCCGGCGGGCAGCGCGAGTCGGCGGTGACCCCGACGTAGCGCAGGGTCGAGCGGTCCTGCAGGACCACGCGGTCGCCGGTCTGCATCACGATCGGCTGGCCGACCGGTGCGGTGGAGGTGCCGCCGCTGGCACAGGCGGGGAGGGTGCCGGCGATCATGCAGGCGAGCAGTAGCGTGCGGGACATGGCGGTTCCTTGCCGGGAAAGTCCCGGGAGGCTAGCGCGCCGGACGTGAACGCCATGCCCGGTCCGGCTCAGCGCGGCAACGGCGCCACCAGCAGGGTCACCTGGCCGTCGCCGTCGACATGCACCGTCATCCGCCGGCCGTACTCGGCCTCGGTCATCGGCGCCACCTCGCAGCCGCACAGGGCCGCGGCGATCGCCGGCGCGGTGTTGCTGTGGCCGACCACCAGCACGGTGCCGGCGTCGTGCGTGCGCAGCAGCGAGGCGGCGAACCCGTCGGTCGGCTGCCGCGAGTCGTAGGGGGTGATCGTCACGCCATGCGCCTGTGCGGTCGGTCCGGCGGTGGCGCGGGCACGGCGGTAGGCGGTCGAGTAGACCGCGACCACGTCGGAGCCGGCGAGGCTGTCGGCCAACGCCTGCGCGCGGGCGTGGCCCTCGGCGGTCAGCGGCGGGTCGTCGGAGCCGTCGGCCAGCTTTTCCGCATGGCGCACCACGACGAAGGTGACCGCGGCGTCCGTGCCCGGTGCCGGCGCGCCGCCGGTGGCGCAGGCGGCCAGCAGCGCGGCCGTCAGCAGGGTGGCGAGGCGGGCGATGCGCATGGACGGTTCCGGAGGTTGCGTGGCCGAACCCTGACCGGTTTGCGCCGGCACGTCCAGCGCCGGAAGCCCGGGCGTGGGCGCTACTTCCCCGTCGACAGCATCGCCAGCAGGCCGCGCGCCGCGTTGAACCGTTCCGGCGCGCCGGGCAGGTCCAGCGTCAGTCGCAGCTTGTCCGGGCCGTCCATGCGGTAGAGCTTCGGCTGGCCCTGGATCAGCTTGATGATCGCCATCGGGTCGACGTTGGGCTTCTCGACGAACTGGATGCGCCCGCCGGCTTCGCCGATGTCGAGCTTGCGGATGCCCAGTGCGGTCGCCTGCAGCTTCAACTCGGCGGTCGCGAACAGGTACCTGGCCGGGTCCGGCAGCAGGCCGAAGCGGTCGATCATCTCGACCTGCAGCTCGCGCAGTTCCTCGCTGTCACGGGCGCCGGCGATGCGCTTGTACAGGGTCAGGCGGGTGTGGACGTCGGGCAGGTAATCCTCGGGGATCAGCGCCGGCACGTGCAGCTCGACCTCGGCGCCGCGCGCCTCCACCGCATCCACGTCCGGCAGCTCGCCGCGACGGATCGAGCGCACCGCGCGCTCCAGCAGCTCGGTGTAGAGGCTGAAGCCGACCTCGGCCATCTGTCCGCTCTGGTCCTCGCCCAGCAGCTCGCCGGCGCCGCGGATCTCCAGGTCGTGGGTGGCGAGGGTGAAGCCGGCACCGAGCTCGTCCATCGCCTCGATCGCGTCCAGCCGCTTCTTCGCATCGGCGGTGATCGCCTTGCGGTCCGGCACGACCAGGTAGGCGTAGGCGCGGTGGTGGCTGCGGCCGACGCGGCCGCGCAGCTGGTGCAGCTGGGCCAGGCCGAAGCGGTCGGCGCGGTTGATGATGATGGTGTTGGCGTTGGGGATGTCGATGCCCGACTCGATGATCGTGGTCGACAGCAGCACGTTGAAGCGCTGCTTGTGGAAGTCGAGCATCACGCGTTCGAGTTCGCGCTCGGGCATCTGGCCGTGGGCCACGCCGATGCGCGCCTCGGGCACCAGTTCCTGCAGTTCGCGGTGCATGCGGCCGATGCTCTCGACATCGTTGTGCAGGAAATACACCTGGCCGCCGCGTGCCAGCTCGCGCTGGAACGCCTCGCGCAGCTGGCTGTCGTCCCACGGCACGACAAAGGTCTGCACCGCCAGCCGGTGCGCCGGCGGGGTGGCGATGATGCTCAGGTCGCGCAGCCCGGCCATCGCCATGTTGAGCGTGCGCGGAATCGGCGTGGCGGTAAGCGTGAGCAGGTGGACGTTGGCACGCAGCGCCTTGAGCGCCTCCTTCTGGCGCACGCCGAAGCGTTGCTCCTCGTCGACGATGACCAGCCCGAGGTTCTTGAAACGCACGTCCTTCTGCAGCAGCCGGTGGGTTCCGACGATCACGTCGAGCGTGCCCTCGGCGGCCTTGTCGAGCTCGGCCTTGATCTCCTTGGTCGTCTTGAAGCGCGACAGCACCTCGACCTTGAGCGGCCAGTCGGCGAAGCGGTCGCGGAAGTTGCGGTAGTGCTGCTCGGCCAGCAGTGTGGTCGGCACCAGCACCGCGACCTGCTTGCCGGCGATCGCGGTGGCGAACGCGGCGCGCACGGCGACCTCGGTCTTGCCGAAGCCGACGTCGCCGCAGACCACGCGGTCCATCGGCTGGCTGGACTGCAGGTCGCGCAGCACCGCTTCGATCGCGGCGTGCTGGTCGGGCGTCTCCTCGAACGGGAAGGCGGCGGCGAACGGTTCGTACATCGACCGGTCGACGTCGATCGCGAGGCCGGCGCGGGCCTGCCGCTTGGCCTGGATTTCCAGCAGCTCGGCGGCGACGTCGCGGACCTTTTCCTGCGCCTTCTTCTTCGCCTTGGTCCACTGCTCGCCGCCGAGCGAATGCAGCGGCGCGGTTTCCGGCGATGCGCCGGAGTAGCGGTTGATCAGGTGCAGCTGGCTGACCGGCACGTACAGGCGGTCGCCCTTGGCGTACTCGATCTCGACGTATTCGTTCTTCTCGCCGCCGGCCTCCAGCACCACCAGCCCGCGGTAACGGCCGACGCCGTGGTCTTCGTGGACGATCGGCGCGCCTTCGGACAACTCGCCGAGGTCGCGGATGATCGCCTCGGGTTCGCGCCCCGCACGCTTGCGCCGGCGCGGCTGGCTGGCGCGTTCGGGAAACAGCTGGCGCTCGGTGAGCACCGTGACCTGCGGCGCGTCCAGCGCGAAGCCGTCCGCCAGCGGTGCGACCGCGACCGCGAACGACGGCGCGTTGGCGGCGTCGCCGATGAAGGCGCCGAACGCCGGCAGCACCGCCGGTGCCAGCCCGGCCCCAATTAGGATCTCCAGCAGCGCCTCGCGCCGGCCCGGCGAATCGGCCGCGACCAAGACCCGGCCCGGGTAGCTGCCAAGGAAAGACTTCAGTGCCGCGGCCGGTTCGTGGTCGCGCGCGACCAGCGGCAGCGACGGGGCAGGCTGGCTGCCGAGCGGTTCGGCCCGTTCGCGCTGCGGATGGTCTGCGCCGCAGACCTCGATCCGCGCGTTCTGGTTGAGCCGCTCGCGCAGCGCGGTGGGCGGCAGGTACAGCGCGTCGGGCGGCAGCAGCGGCCGCTCGACGTCGTGCCGGCGCTGCTCGTAGCGCTCGGTCGTGTGCTTCCAGAACGCGTCGGCCGCCTCCAGCGCGCCGTCGCCGATCACCGGCAGCGCGCGGCCGTCGAGGTAGTCGAACAGCAGGCTGGTCGGGTCGCCGCCGCGGCCGTCATCGAAGAACAGCGGCAGGTAGTACTCGATGCCCGCCGGCGCGATGCCGGCCTTCAGGTCCTGGTACAGCGCGCTGCGGCGGGTGTCGAGGTCGAAGCGCTCGCGCAGGGTGTCGAGCGCGCGCTTGAGCGAGGCCTCGTCCAGCGGCACTTCGCGGCCGGGCAGCAGGTGCACCGCGTCGATCTTCTCCAGCGAGCGCTGGCTCTCCGGGTCGAAGCCGCGGATGGTGTCGATCTCGTCGTCGAGCAGCTCGACCCGGAACGGCTGGTCGGCGCCCATCGGGTAGACGTCGAGCAGGCCGCCGCGCACCGCGAAGTCGCCCGGGTCGAGCACCTGCGGCACGTGCCGGTAGCCGGCCGACTCCAGCCGCCGTTTCTCGGCGTCGAGGTCGAGCCGCTGGCCGACGCGGACATCGAAGCTGCCGCCCACGATGTGCCGCACCGGCGCCAGCCGCTGCAGCAGGGTCTGCACCGGAACGACGACCAGCGCACCGCGCCGGAGCGTCGGCAGCCGGTGCAGCGCGGCCAGTCGCTGGCTGACGATCTCCGGATGCGGGCTGAAGTGGTCGTACGGCAGGGTCTCCCAGTCCGGGAAGTGCACGACTTCCGGCGCGTCCGCGGCGCCGGCCAGCAGCGTGTGCAGGTCGGACTCCAGCTGCTGGGCGGCGTGGTTGTCGCGCGCGACCACCAGCAGCGGGCCGTCGTGGGCGCGGGCGGCTTCGACGAGGTGGTGGGCGAGCGCCGAGGGCGAGGCCGGCGCGCGCCACCAGGCACGCTGCTGGCCCGCCCGTGGCAGCGGCGGCGACGGTGAGCGGAGAGGGGTGGGCGCTTGCATGGACCGGCGATTTTAGCCGATGCGGCCGCGCGGACCGGGTGTACCGTCGGGGCCCGGCGGCCGGGGTCGTTTCAACCGGCTACGCCGCGGCCGGCTTGAGCCGCAGCACCACCCGCACCAGTGCGTCGTCCTGCGATTCGCGCTCGAAACCCAGCGACTCGGCCAGCGACAGCATCGGGTGGTTGTGCTCGAACACGTCGCCGTAGATCCGTTCGAGTTTCTTGCCCTTGGCCCACTTCACCAGCCGGGTCATCAGGTAGCGGCCGAGGCCCATGTTGGCGATGTAGTGGCTGACCAGGATGGCGAACTCGCCGGCGCGGCCGTCCGGGTCGACCGAGATCCGCGCCACCGCGCCGACCAGCGCCTCGCCGGGGGGCAGCGGCTCGGCCGCGACCAGCGCGAACTCGTTCTTGGGGTTGATCCGCGTGAACCGCTCGGCGTCCTCGGCCGGCAACTCGCGCAGTGAACTGAGGAAGCGCTGGCGCACCTCCTCCGGTTCCAGCAGGGCGAAGCCGGCGCGCAACGGTTCGGCATCCTCCGGGCGGATCGGACGGATCAGCACCTCGCGGCCGTTGGGCAGACGTTGGCGTTCGTGCCAGGGGGGAAGGCGTTCGCGCGTGGCCATGGGGAGATAGTGGCATAGGCCCCCGTTGCGCCTTCTTCATTCAACACTCACGACCGCGTAACGCCGGGCCGCCCACCGGGTCGACACGGGGAGCGGTGCTAGACTCCGCCGCCTTCGAACAGCACTCACCCGGGATCGACCATGGCAGGCAATTCCTCGCGCGCGATCTATTACGCCCTGGGCGCCAACTTCGCGATCGCCGTCGCGAAGGGCACCGCGGCGTTCTTCACCGGCTCCAGCGCGATGCTCGCCGAGACCGTCCACTCGCTGGCCGACTGCGGCAACCAGGGCCTGCTGCTGCTCGGCCTCAAGCAGGCCAAGGCGCCGCCGTCACCGGAGTACCCGCTGGGCTACGGCAAGGCGATCTACTTCTGGTCTTTCCTGGTCGCGGTGATGCTGTTCACCGTCGGCGGCATGTTCTCGCTGTACGAGGGCATCCACAAACTGCAGGCGGACGAGGTCGGCGCCGGCAGCAGCCTGTGGTGGGCGGTCGGCGTGCTGACCTTCGGCATCATCGTCGAGGGGATCTCGATGCGGACCTGTATCCAGGAGGTCAACAAGTCCCGCGGCGAGCGCAGCATGTGGCGCTGGTTCCGCGAGAGCCGCCAGGCCGAACTGGTGGTGATCTTCGGCGAGGACCTCGCGGCGCTGTTGGGCCTGGTGTTCGCGCTGATCGCGGTGGTCGCGACGATGGTCACCGGCAACCCGCTGTGGGACGCAATCGGCACCATCGGCATCGGCGCGCTGCTGATCGTGGTGGCGGTGTTCGTGGCGATCGAGGTCAAGGCGATGCTGATCGGCCAGAGCGTCGACCCCGAGCGGCAGGCGCAGATCAAGCAGTTCCTCGATGGCCGCCCGGAGATCGAGCAGGTGCTCAACCTGATCACCCTGCAACTGGGCAACGAGGCGATGGTCGCGACCAAGGCGCGGATGCGTCCCGCGCGCGACGTGCAGGCGATGGTGGCGGAGATCAACGTGGTCGAGAAGGCGCTGAAGCAGGCCTTCCCGGAGGTGCGCTGGAGCTTCTTCGAGCCCGACTGCACCGACAGCCACGACGCCCCGCAGCCGCTGGCCTGAACCCCGGAGACGGCCGGCGCGCTTTCGCGCCCCCTTGACGCGCGCGGCCGTAAGGTCGCGCGTTTGTTTGCACTGCAGGTTCCCCCTTGCACCGACGCCAGCTGCTGAAGGCCGCGCTGTGGCTCCCGCTCGCCTGCGCCCTGCCGGGCGTTGCCCGGGGCGCGGTGGCGGAGGCCGAGCCCTTCGACGATCGCACCGTCGCGCGGCTGGCGCGCGCGCTGGCGGCGGCGCCGTTCGTGCCGCCGTCGCGCGACCTGCCGGCGTGGCTGGCCGGCGCCGACTACGACCGCTGGCGCGACATCCGCTTCCGTCCCGCCGAGTCGCTGTGGCGCGGTGACGGGCGCGGCTTCGAGCTGCAGTTCTTCCACCGCGGCTCGGTCCACCGCGAGCGCGTGCGCATCGACCAGGTGGTCGACGGACAGGCGGTGCCGGTGCCGTACCGGGCCGGGCAGTTCGACTTCGGCCGCAGCGCGGAGGAAGCCGCGTCGGCTGGCGACATCGGCTTTGCCGGCTTCCGCGCGCATGCGGCGATCAACACGCCCGACTACCTCGACGAGGTCTGCGCCTTCCTCGGCGCGAGCTACTTCCGCGCGGTTGCCCGCGGACAGGTCTACGGGCTGTCGGCGCGCGGGCTGGCGCTGGGCACCGGCGACCCGGCGGGCGAGGAGTTTCCGCGCTTCACCCGGTTCTGGATCGAGCGGCCGCAACCCGGTGCCGAGGCGCTGGTGATCCACGCGCTGCTCGACAGCGCCTCGGTGGCCGGCGCCTACCGGTTCGTCGTGCACCCCGGCGCGGAGACGCTGATGGAGGTCGACGCGCGGCTGTACCCGCGGGTGGCGCTGGACACCGTCGGCATCGCGCCGCTGACCAGCATGTACTACTTCGACGCCGGCGACCGCGCCGGCATCGACGACTACCGCGACGCGGTGCACGACTCCGACGGCCTGGCGCTGCTTGGGCGCGACGGCTCGCCCGCGTGGCGGCCGCTGCAGAACCCGCGCACACTGCAGGAGAGCACCTTCGACGATGTCCGCGGCTTCGGCCTGATGCAGCGCAAGCGCCGCTACGCGGACTACGGCGACAGCGAAGCGCGCTACCACCAGCGTCCGGGCCTGTGGGTGGAGCCCGGCGACGGCTGGGGCGACGGCCGCGTGCATCTGTTCGAGATCCCCACCGCCGACGAGTACCAGGACAATATCGTCGCGTTCTGGCGGCCGCACCGCGCACTGCGCGCCGGCCGCGAGCACCGCTTCGGCTACCGCCTGCACTGGGGCGACGGGCACCGGTGGCAACCGGCGCTGGCACGCGTCGCGCGCACGCGCGCCGGTGCGGCGCCGGGCGGCCGCGGGCGTGAGTTCGTGCTCGACCTCGAAGGCGACGCGCTGGCGACGCTGGACCCGGCGTCGGCCCGCCTCGATGTCACCGCCAGTGCCGGCACGATCGGCAGCGCGGTGGTCCACGCCAACCCCGAGGCCGGCGGCTGGCGCGCGGCCTTTCTGCTCGAACCCGGCGCCGCCGACGTGTCCGAACTGCAGGCGCGCGTGCTCGGCCGCGACGGCAAACCCCTCTCCGAGACCTGGCTGTACCGATGGCTGCGATGACCCCTTCCCCCGGCCACGACCTGGGCGCGCCGCTGCTGCCGGCCGAGGCGCCACTGGCGATGCCGGTGCAATCCTTCGACGACGCCGCGCCGGCACCGCCGCTGCCCGGCGCGCCGGTGCACATCCGCTGGCGCCGCGCGTGGGTCTTCGGCGGCACCGCCGTGCTCACCGCCACCGCCACCGGGCAACTGGCCTGGGCGCTGGCCAGCAACGGCCTGTACGCGCTGGAGTACCTCGGCCTGGCGCTGTTCGCGGTGCTGTTCGTGTTCGTCGCGCAGAGCTTCGCCAGTGCGCTGGCGGGCTTCGCCATCATCGTCCACGGCTACCGCCGGCGCGGCAGGCTCGGCCTGATCGACGGCGGACCGCTGCCGGCGTTGCGCACCCGTACCGCGTTGCTGGTGCCGACCTACAACGAGGACCCCGAGCGGCTGATGGCCGGCGTGCAGGCGATCCACGAGTCGCTGGCCCGCACCGGCCGCGCCTGTGATTTCGACTTCTTCATCCTCAGCGACACCACCCGTCCCGAAATCCGCATCCGCGAGGCCGGTGCGTTCGCGGCGCTGCGGCGGCGCATCGACGGCGGCTCGCCGCTGTACTACCGCCTGCGCGCCGACAACCACGAACGCAAGGCCGGCAACATCGCCGAGTGGGTGCGGCGGTTCGGCGGCGCGTACCCGCAGATGCTGATCCTCGACGCCGACAGCCTGATGACCGGCAAGTCGATCGTGCGGCTGGCGATGGCGATGGAGCGCCACTCCGGCGTCGGCCTGATCCAGACCCTGCCGGTCGTGGTCAACGGCAACACCGTGTTCGCCCGCATGCAGCAGTTCGCCGGGCGGGTGTACGGCCGCGTGCTGGCCACCGGCAATGCCTGGTGGCACGGCACCGACGGCAACTACTGGGGCCACAACGCGATCATCCGCACCGCGGCCTTCGCCGGCTGTGCCGGGCTGCCGGCGATGCCGGGGCGCAAGCCGTTCGGCGGCGCGATCCTGAGCCACGACTTCGTCGAAGCGGCGCTGCTGCGCCGTGGCGGCTGGGCGGTGCACCTGGTGCCCGGCCTGGGCGGCAGCTTCGAGGAAGGGCCGCCGTCGCTGACCGACATGCTGGTGCGCGACCGTCGCTGGTGCCAGGGCAACCTGCAGCACGCCGGCGTGCTGCCCGCGCGCGGCCTGCACTGGCTCAGCCGCTGGCACCTGGTGACCGGCATCGGCCACTACATCACCGCCCCGATCTGGGCGATGCTGATCGTGATCGGACTGCTGATGACGATGTCCGGCGAGTGGGCCGCGGTCGGTTCCGTCCCCGAAACTGTGGGGCGGGAGGCGCAGGCACGGTTCCTGTGGGTGTTCGGCCTGACCATGCTGCTGCTGATCGGGCCCAAGCTGCTCGGCTTCCTGCTGACCTTCTTCGACCCGTGGGCGCGGCGCGGCTGCGGCGGCGCCCGGCGCATGCTCGGCGGCCTGCTGCTGGAGACCGCGCTGACCACGTTGATGGCGCCGATCACGATGTACGTGCAGTCGCGCGGGGTGCTGGAGGTGCTGGCGGGGCGCGACTCGGGCTGGGAAAGCCAGCGTCGCGACGACGGCACGCTGCCGTGGTGGGGGCTGGTGCGCCAGTACGGCGGCGTGACCCTCTGCGGCGTGCTGCTGGCGGTCGCGGCCACCCTGGTGTCGCCGCCGCTGGCGCTGTGGATGAGTCCGGTGCTGGGCGGGATGATCCTGTCGATCCCGCTGGTGGCGCTGACTTCGGCGCCGTCGCCGAGCCGCTGGCTGCGGCGCGCCGGCATCTTCCGCACGCCGGAGGAATCGACCCCACCGCCGGTACTGGCGCGGGCCCAGGGCCTGCGTGGCAACCCGTGGGCGTCGCCGCAGTCGCTGCGGTTGCCGTCGTTGCCGCAGCCGCCGGAGTGGCTGCGCGAACGCGCGGCCGTGGCCATGGCCTGGCTGCGCGACAAGGATGTGTCGCTGGCCGCGCGCCTCGGAGCGAAGGGCGGCTGACGGGCGTGCGAGCGGGTTCGTTCAGGCCGGCTGCTTAAGCCACTCCACCCGCGACGAGGCACCGGTCCCGGCGAGTGCGTGCTGCAGCCGTGGCGACACCTCGCCCAGCAGCTGGTCGAACTGCCACGGCGGATTGACCAGCAGCATGCCGCTGCCGTTCATGCGCAGCGGCGAGTCGTCGGGGTGGACCATCAGTTCGGCCACCAGCACGCCCTTCCCCGGCAGCGTCGCGGCGCGGCGGAAGAACGGCTGTAGCGACCGCCGCCGCTTGATCGGGTACCACACGGCGTAGGTGCCCTGCGGCCAGCGGCCGAGTGCGTCACGCAGTGCCGCGAGGATGCGGTCGAATTCCTCCAGTTGCGCCTCGTACGGCGGGTCGACCAGCACCAGTCCGCGGGCGAAGCGGGTCTCGCCGATGCGTGGCGGCAGCAACGCCTTCATCGCGGCGTAGCCGTCGCGCGCATGCGTCGCCACGCGCGGGTCGGCGGCGAAGTTGGCCTTCAGCTGGCCGGCCTCCTCGGGCATCAGCTCGCAGGCGGCGATGCGGTCCTGCTCGCGTAGCGCATGCGCGAGCAGCCACGGCGAGCCCGGGTAGGCGGTGCCGCCATGCCCGTTGCGGCAGGCGCGCACCGCGGCCAGGTAGCGGGTGATGGCGGGGTGCCGGGGCGCCTCGGCGATCAACCGGGCGATGCCGCCCTCGGCCTCCCCGGTGCGCTGCGCCGATGCGCTGTCGAGCGCGTACAGGCCGCGGCCGGCGTGGGTGTCCATCGCGAACAGCGGTGCCGGCTTGGCGGTCAGCGCGTCGCACAGGGACAGCAGCACGACGTGCTTGAGCACGTCGGCGTGGTTGCCGGCATGGAAGGCGTGGCGGTAGTTCATCGCGGAAGGGTAGCGCGGCGGCCGGCGCCCGGAGTGGTTTGCGTTCAAACTCCCGACCCAGCCGGGTATGTCCCGGGTGACCCACTACGCCAGGGATCGACGATGCCGCCTGCCATGACGCCACTCACCGTTGCCGCCGGGCACCACGACCATCCGGCCGCGCGCACCGCCAGCGTGCAGCTGTCTGTCGGACAGGCGATCGGTCCCCGCGTCGGTGCGATCACGCGTCTTCGCCAGCAGGTGCTGCGGGAATGGCCGAGCCTGTATGCGGGCGACGAGCTGCACGCGCTGCAGGCAATCGCGCCATGCGTGGCGTCGTGGCGCAGCGTGGCGGTGCTGGTGTCCGACGGCGCCACCCTGGTCGGCGCGTCGACCGGACTGCCGCTGGCGGACGAGTGCGAGGCGATCCGCGAACCGTTCCGCGCGGCCGGGCTCGACCCGTCGCGGGTGTTCCTGCTGCGCGATTCGATGCTCGCGGCGCCGTGGCGCGGGCGCGGCCTCGGGCACCGTTTCTTCGACGAACGCGAATCGCACGCGCGCGGACTGGGCGGGTTCGACTGCACCGCGTTCCTCGCGGTCGACCGGCCGGCGACACACCCGCTGCGGCCGCCGTTCGGGCGCGACCGTACCGAGTTCTGGCGCAAGCGAGGCTATGCCCCGCGCGAGACGGTCACGGTCACGCTGGACTGGCCCGAACCGGGTGCCGGCGAGGTGGCGCACACGCTGACCGCGTGGCTGCGGCCGCTGGAGCGCACCCGCTGACTTGCGGTGCGACCCGCGGCGCGACCCGCGGCGCCGGCTATCCTCCGCGGGGACGACATTCGCGACCGCGCACGCCATGCCCCGCATCCTCATTGTCGAAGACGAGCCGGCCATCGCCGACACCGTGGCGTACGCGCTGCGCGCGGAGGGCTTCGAGGCGGTCCACTGCCTGACCGGCGGTGAGGCGCTGCGCCGCGCGCGCGCCGAATCCTTCGACCTCGCCGTGCTCGACGTCGGCCTGCCCGACATCGGCGGGTTCGCGCTGTGCCGTGAGCTGCGGCGCGACCGCGCGCTGCCGGTGATCTTCCTGACCGCGCAGGGCGCCGAGGCCGACCGCATCCTCGGCCTGGAGATCGGCGCCGACGACTACGTGACCAAGCCGTTCTCCCCGCGCGAGCTGGCGACCCGGGTGCGGGTGGTGCTGCGCCGCGCCGGCCAGGCCGGGGATGTCGCCGGAACGACCGTCCACGGCGGCTTCGAGCACGACGCCGAGGGCCTGCGCTTCCGCTACCACGGCCGCCTGCTGGAACTCACGCGCTACGAGTACGGCGTGCTCGCGGCCCTGCTGCGTCGCCCCGGCGCGGTACTGTCGCGCGCGCAGCTGATGGACCGGGTCTGGAGCGACGCGCCCGGCAGCGGCGACCGCACCGTCGATACCCACGTCAAGACGCTGCGGGCCAAGCTGCACGAGGCCGCGCCCGGCACGGACCCGATCCGCACCCACCGCGGGCTGGGCTACTCGATCGACCCCGGAACCGGCACCGGGGCGGAAGGCGGTCGGCGGTGAAGATCGGGCTGCGGATCTTCCTCGGCTACTTCGTCATCGTGGCGCTGGCCGCGCTGCTGCTGGCGCAGGTGTTCGTGCAGCAGGTCAAGCCCGGCGTGCGGCAGGCGATGGAGGACAGCCTGGTCGACACCGCCAACCTGCTGGCCGAGCTTGCGACCGACGACTTCCTCGCCGGCCGCATTGCAGACGGCCGGTTCGCGCAGCGGGTGCGCGCGCTGGCCGGGCGCGACTTCGGCGCCGACATCTGGGGGTTCGACAAGCGTGCCGGCAGCTACCGCGTGTACGTCACCGACGCACGCGGCATCGTCGTGTTCGACAGCGCCGGCGAGGCCACCGGCGCCGACTACTCGCGCTGGAACGACGTCTACCTGACCCTGCGCGGCGAGTACGGCGCGCGCTCCACCGCGGCCAGCGCCGACGACCCGGATTCGACCGTGATGCACGTGGCGGCGCCGATCCGCGATGCCGGCGGCGCCATCGTCGGCGTGCTGACGGTGGCCAAGCCCAACCGCACCCTGCAGCCGTTCATCGAACGCAGCCAGGGCGTGATCCTGCGCTGGGGTGCGGTGCTGATGGGTGCGGCGCTGCTGGTCGGCCTGCTCGCCGCGTGGTGGCTTGCCCGGCAGCTCGGCGGCCTGCGCCGCTACGCGCATGCGGTGACCGCCGGCGAGCGCGCCAGCCCGCCGCGCGCCGCCGGCGAGTTCGGCGAGCTGGGCGACGCGCTGGAGACGATGCGCGCGCGGCTGGAAGGCAAGCAGTACGTCGAGCAGTACGTCCACGCGCTCACCCACGAGATGAAAGGCCCGCTGGCGGCGATCCGCGGCAGCGCCGAACTGCTGGAGGCGCCGCTGCCCGACGCCGACCGCGCGCGCTTCGCCGCCAGCATCCGCGCCCAGAGCGAGCGGCTGGCGCAGATGATCGACAAGCTGCTGGCGCTGGCCGCGGTCGAGTACCGCCAGCGGATCGACCGGCCCGAGACCGTCGACCTGGCCGCGCTGGCCGGCGAGGTGGCGGCGGAGCTGGTCGAGTCCGGTGCGACGCCGCTGGCGCAGCGCGGCGTGTCGCTGCAGGTCGAGGCCGACGCGCCCGCGCCGGTGGCCGGCGACCGCTTCCTGCTGCGGCAGGCGCTGGCCAACCTGGTCGACAACGCACTGGACTTCGCGCCCGACGGCAGCGTGGTCGAACTGGCGGCACAGGCGCGCGGGGGCGACGTCGTGGTCGAGGTCCGCGACCGTGGTCCCGGTGTGCCGGACTACGCGCTGCCGCGGGTGTTCGAGCGCTTCTACTCGCTGCCCCGGCCCGGTGGCGGCAGCCGCAGCAGCGGGCTGGGCCTGTGCTTCGTCGCCGAAGTCGCGACGCTGCACGGCGGCAGCCCGGCGCTGGAGAGCCGCGACGGCGGCGGCACGCTCGCGCGCCTCGTGCTGCCCGCGGCGCCCTGACTTGGCGCCCCGGCCGACTTCGCACCCGCTTCACCGACGCCACATCGTCCCCGCACCCGCGGCTCCGATCCTGCCGTCCATTGCGATGACGGAGGGACGTGACGTGCGGCTGTGGATGAAGATGGTGGTGGTGATCGGGATGACGCTGGCGATCCTGGTGCCGCTGGCGATGGTGCGCGGCGTCGTGCATGAGCGGCAGGAGTACCGGCAGCAGGTGGTGCGCGACGTCGCCGCCAGCCACGGCCGGGCGCAGACGTTCGCCGGGCCGGTGCTGGTGGTGCCGTACCGGGAGCGGGTCGAGGTCGAGGAAGCCGACGCGCAGGGCATCGTTCGCACTGCCAGCCGGGTGCGCGAGGACGCGTGGACGTTCTTCCCGACCGCGCTGGAGGTCGACGGCGAGCTGCGACCCGACGTGCGGCGGCGCAACCTGCACCAGGTGCGCGTGTACGAGTGGGACGCCACCGCGATGGCGCGGTTCGAGGTCGAGATCCCGGCCGATCCGGGCCCCGCGGCCGACCGGCGCATCGGCGAGCCGTACCTGAGCTACGCGATCGGCGACGTGAGCGGCCTGCGCCGGGCCACCCTCGAGGTCGACGGCACCGCGCGCACACCCGAGCCGGGCCAGGGCTACCGCCCCGGCGAGGGCATGCACGTGCGGCTGGCGGCGCTCGGCCCGGGCCGGACCCACCGCATCGATGCGCGGCTGGGGTTCGTGCTGGCCGGTACCGAGCGTCTCTCGGTGCTGCCGCTGGGTGACAGCAACACCATCGTGCTGTCCTCCAGCTGGCCGCACCCGGGCTTCGGCGGTGCTTCGCCGCGGCGCCGCGAGATCGGCCGGGACGGCTTCCGCGCCGAGTGGGATATCCCCGGCCTCGCCACCAACGCGCGTGACTTCCTGCTGCACGCCGTCCGCGAAGGCGGCAACGACGGCCCGCGCGAGGTCGCCATGGCCGAGACGGTCGGCGTCACCCTGGTCGATCCGGTCGACGCCTACGCGATGACCGACCGCGCGACCAAGTACGGCCTGCTGTTCGTGCTGCTGACCTTCGTCGGCTTCTTCATCTTCGAACTGGTCAAGCAGCTGCCGATCCACCCGATCCAGTACGGACTGGTCGGGCTGGCGCTGGCGATCTTCTTCCTGCTGCTGCTCAGCCTCGGCGAGCACTTCCCGTTCGGCTGGTCCTACCTCGCCGCGGCGGTGGCCTGCATCGGGTTGATCGCGTTCTACCTCAGCGCGGTGCTGCGCAGCGTCTGGCGGGCGCTCGGCTTCGCGGCGATGCTGGCGACGCTGTACGCCTGCCTGTACGGCCTGCTGGTGTCGGAGGACAACGCGCTGGTGCTCGGGGCCGGGCTGCTGTTCGTGATCCTCGCGGCGCTGATGACGGTGACCCGCAAGGTCGACTGGTACCAGCTGGGCGGGGCGCTGCCGCGGGTGCGGCCGTAGCCTCAGCCCATGGCAGGTCCCAGCGGGACCAGCCAGAGGGACAACGCCGCCAGCGCGGTTCCGATCGCGCTGGCGGCCAGCACGTCGCTGGGGTAGTGCAGCCCCAGCACCACCCGCGAGGCGGCGACGCTGGCGGTGAACGGCGCCAGCAGCCACGCCAGCGCCGGGTAATGCGCCACCGCGACCAGGCTGAAAGCGACCGCGTGCAGGGTGTGGCCGGACGGGAAGCTGAACTCGTCCAGCGGCGCCACCCAGGCCTGGATGCGGCGGTCGGAGGCGAACGGACGCGGACGCCGGGTCCAGCGCTTGAGCAGCCGGTACAGCGCCAGCGCGATCGCGCCGGTGGCAGCCAGGTGGGCCGATGCGGCCAGCCCGCGCCAGCCGTCCAGCAACACCATCGCCGCCATCAGCGCGTACCAGAACACGCCGTCGCCGAGACGGCTGATCGCGGCGAAGTAGGCCCGCGACGGCCCGCGTTCGCACACGCGGTTGGCGCGCAGGCACCAGGACGACTCGTCAAGCGCCAGGCGCTTGTGCCACGGACTGCGGTTCATCACGTCGGCCCTCCACCAGTGACTGCAGCAGTGCATCGAGGTCGGCGACCACCCGGTCCGGTTGCAGCGGTGCCACCGCCGGGCGCAGCGCGCGAGCGGTCGCCGCGTGCGCGTCGTCGTCGGCGGCCAGCCGCAGCGCGGTGGCGATGAAGCCCGCTTCGTCGCCGGGCGCGACCACCGCGTCCGGGGCGGCGTCGCGCAGGTGCTCGCGCGCGGCGCCGTAGTCGTAGGCGACGATCGGCAGGCCGCTGGCCATCGCCTCCAGCGTCACGTTGCCGAAGGTCTCGCTGAGGCTCGGGAACAGGAACAGGTCGGCGCTGGCGAAGTGCGCCGCCAGCGCCTCGCCCCGCTGCACGCCGGCGAACACGAAGTCGGGGTTGGCGTCCTGCAGCCGGGCGCGTTCGGGTCCGTCACCGACCCAGATGAAGCGGGCGTCGGGGCGGACGACCTGCAGTTCCCGGAACGCGCGTACGGCCAGCGCGAGGTTCTTCTCGGCGGCGATGCGGCCGACGTGGATCACCGCCAGGCCGGTTTCGCCAACGCCCCAGCGGGATCGCATGCCGGCATCGCGAAGGTCGGGGTGGAAGCGGTCCAGGTCGATGCCGCGCGGCAGCCGGCGGACGTGGGCGAAGCCGTGCGTGCGCAGGTCGTCGGCCAGCTCGCCGGTGGGCACCAGGGTGGCGTCACCGCGGTTGTGGAAGCGCCGCATCCACGCCAGCGCCACCGGCTCCAGCCAGCCCGCGCCGTAGTCGCGCATGTAGTGGTCGAAGCGGGTGTGGAAGCCGCTGGCGACCGGGATCCGCAGCCGCCGCGCCGCCGCCAGCGCCGACCAGCCCAGTGGACCTTCGGTGGCGATGTAGACCGCGTCGGGGCGTTGCGCGCGCCAGTGCGCCAGCAGCCGGTGCCGCGCCGGCAGGCCGAATTGCAGGCCGGGGTAGCGCGGCAGGCGCGCGCCGCGGACCAGCATCGCGTCATCGCCTTCGCGCGTGTCCCCACCGGCGTCGTCGTGCTGGCGCGGGCGGACCAGGTCGATCGCGTGGCCGCGGGCGCGCAGACCCTGCTCGAAACCGTGGACCGTCAATGCGACGCCGTTGACTTCGGGCGGGTAGGTCTCGGTGACGATCGCGTAGCGCATGCGCGTTCTCCGGTTCCGCAGAGGATGCGCGGGGCCGATGAAGCGCGGATGGCAGGGCGGTGACTGCGGGATGACAGCGGCGCGCGACGGCCGCGCCGGCGTCAGTCCGCAGCGATGCGAAGCCGCACGCCCAGTGCGGCCATGTCGGCCGGCTCGCCGTCGAGGTCGGCGTTGAGCAGCGGCCGCGCGGCCAGCCAGCGGCGGTCGAGGGTCACGGTCAGGCGGTCGCCGTCGGCACTCGCGTCCAGCCGGGGGATCGGGTCGGCCTCGTGCGCGCGGTGCATCAGCACGGCCAGCCGCAGCAGTGCCGACAGCTGGCGCACCGCCGGCAGCAGGCGGTCGGGCAGGGCGTCGAAGGCGGACTTCGGCACCTTGCGGCGATGCGTGCGCACCAGCGCGGCGAGGAACTGCTGCTGCTGCCGCGAGAAGCCGGAAATGTCGGTGTGCTCGACCACGTAGGCGCCGTGCACCTGGTACTGGCTGTGGGCGATGGTCAGTCCCAGCTCGTGCAGGCGCGCGGCGCGGCTCAGCATCAGGCGGTCGTCGATGCTGAGGTTCCACGCGCCGGCGACGTCGTCGAACAGCCGCAGCGCGGTCGCCTCGACGCGTGCCGCCTGCGGCTTGTCGATGCCGTAGCGCAGCATCAGCGCGGCCACCGATGCATCGCGCGGATCATCGGCGCCGCCGCGGCCGAGCATGTCGTGCAGCATGCCCTCGCGCATCGCCGCCTTGCTGACCATCATCCGCTGCAGGCCGAGCGCGTCGAACGCCGCCTCCAGGATCAGCAGGCCGCCGGCGATGACCGGGCGGCGGTCGGCCGACAGCCCCGGCAGGTCGATCGCGTCGATTCGCCCCGCGCCGAGCAGGCGGTCGCGCACCTGCGGCAGCGCGTCGGCGATCACCGCGCCCTTGGTCAGCTTCATCGCCGCGCAGATCTCGCCGATCGCCTTGTTGGTGCCGGATGCGCCGATCGCGTCGTCCCAGCCCAGCGCACGGTAGGCCGCGGCGAACTGCTGGAACTCGGCGGTGACCTCGGTCAGCGCCTCCTGCCAGCGGCGCCGGGTCAGCTTGCCGTCGCCGAAGAACCGGCGGGTGGTGGCGACGCAGCCCAGCTGCAGGCTCTCGCGCTCGATCGCCTCGAAACCGCTGCCGATGATGCATTCGGTGGAGCCGCCGCCGATGTCGATCACCAGCCGCAGCTCGTTGGGCCTGGACGGCTGCGCGTGGGCGACGCCGAGGTAGATCAGGCGCGCTTCCTCGCGGCCGGAGACGACCTCGATGGCGTGCCCGAGTGCGCTCTCGGCCGGCATCAGGAACGACTGCGGCGAGGCCAGCCGGCGAACGGTGTTCGTCGCGATCGCGCGGATCTGCTGCGGCGGGATGTCGCGGATGCGCTGGCCGAAGCGCGACAGGCACTCGAACGCGCGCGTGCGCACCTCCGCCGACAGCCCGCCGCGCCCGTCCAGGCCCTCGGCCAGCCGGACCTGCTCGCGCAGCCGGTCGACCACCCGCAACTGCCCCAGCAGGTACTGCGCGACCACCATGTGGAAGCTGTTGGAACCCAGGTCCACCGCGGCCAGCAGGTCGCCGTCGCGCAGCGCCAGCGCCGAGGTCGGGAAGTCCTCGCCGGGCAGCGACAGCTCGCTCATGCGCACAGCTTCGCCAGCAGGCAGGCCTGGGCCGAGTGCGGCTCGGCACCGTCGGCGCGTTCGACGCGCACGTACCCGCCGTCGGCCTGCAGCAGCCAGGCGTTGAGGTTGTCGCCCAGGTAGTTGTCCAGCGCCTCCTCGCGGATGCGCGTTGCCAGCAACGGGTCGAGGATCGGGAAGCAGGTCTCGACCCGGCGCAGCAGGTTGCGTTCCAGCCAGTCGGCACTGGCGCAGAACAGCTCCGGCTCGCCGTCGTTGCCGAACCAGTAGACCCGGCTGTGTTCGAGGAAACGGCCGACGATCGAGCGCACGCGGATGTTCTCGCTGACCCCCGGCACGCCCGGCCTCAGGGTGCAGGCGCCGCGCACGATCAGGTCGATCTGTACGCCGGCCTGCGAGGCGCGGTAGAGCGCGCGGATCACGCGCTCCTCGTTGAGGGCGTTCATCTTGGCGACGATCCGCGCCGGACGGCCGTCCAGCGCGTGCGCGATTTCGCGCTCGATCCGCCGCAGCACGCCGCCGTGCAGGGTGAACGGCGACTGCAGCATGCACTTGAGCTGCAGCTGCGGGGCCAGCCCGGACAGCTGCTGGAAGATCAGGTGGACGTCGTTGCCGATGTCCGGATGGGCGGTGATCAGGCCCAGGTCGGTGTACTGGCGCGCGGTGCCGGCGTGGTAGTTGCCGGTGCCCAGGTGCACGTAGCGGCGCAGGCGCGCACCCTCGCGGCGCACGATCAACAGCATCTTGGCGTGGGTCTTGTAGCCGACCACGCCGTACACCACCTGCACCCCGGCCTCCTGCAGGCGATCGGCGAAGCCGAGGTTGGCCTCCTCGTCGAAGCGCGCGCGCAGCTCCACCACCACCGTCACGTCCTTGCCCTTGCGCGCGGCCTGCACCAGCGCGTCGACGATCTGCGAGTCCTTGCCCGAGCGGTACAGGGTCTGCTTGATCGCCAGCACGTTCGGGTCGTCGGCGGCCTGGCGCAGCATCTCCAGCACCGGGGTGAAAGCGTCGAACGGGTGGTGCAGCAGCACGTCGCCGCGCGCGACCGTCTCGAACATGCTGTCGGCGCCGGGCAGCGGGCGCGGCTGGAACGGGGGGAACTTCAGGTCCGCGCGCTGCACCAGGTCGTACACCTGCACCGCGCGGTTGAGGTTGACCGGGCCGTTGATCCGGTAGACCGCGTTCTCGGTCAGGTCGAAGTTCTCGAGCAGGGTGCGGACGATCGGCTCGGGGCACTGCTCGGCGATCTCCAGCCGCACCGCGCGCAGGTAGCCGCGGCCGACCAGCTCGTCGCGCAGGGCGAGGGCGATGTTGTCGACCTCCTCCTCGTCGACCAGCAGCTCGGAGTTGCGGGTGACCCGGAACTGGTAGGCGCCCCTGACCTCCATCCCGGGGAACAGCTCGTCGACGAAGGCCGACAGCACCGCCGACAGGAACACGAAGTCGGTCGGGCCGCCGCCGACCTCCTCCGGTACCTGGATGATGCGCGGCAGCGAGCGCGGCGCCCGCACGATGGCGAGGTTGCCGTCGCGCCCGAAGGCGTCGCGGCCGTGCAGCACCACCACGATGTTGAGCGACTTGTTGAGGATCTTCGGGAACGGGTGCGCCGGGTCCAGCCCCAGCGGCGACAGCACCGGCATGATCTCGTCGCGGAAGTAGTCGCGCAGCCACGCGGCCACCGGCGCGCTCCAGTTGTCGCGCGCCAGCACCCGCACGCCGGACTCGTTCAGCGCCGGCCGCAGCACGGTGTTCCAGCATTCGTACTGGGCGTCGACCAGCTCGGCGGCGCGGTCGTGGATGCGCGAGAGCACCGCCGCCGGCGGCAGCCCGTCCGGCCCGGCCACCAGCCCCAGGTCCTGCGCGTGGCGCAGCGTGCCGGCGCGGATCTCGAAGAATTCGTCGAGGTTGGTGCAACTGATGCACAGGAAGCGCAGCCGCTCCAGCAGCGGCACCTGCGGGTCCTGTGCCTGGGCCAGCACGCGGAAGTTGAAGTCGAGCTGCGACAGCTCGCGGTTGGCGTACAGCGACGGGTCGCGCAGCGGATCGACGGCGGAGGTGTCGCTGTAGAGGCCGGCGTCCAGCGGGGCGCGGCCGACCGGGTCGATTTCGCTGGAACGGTTCATCGTCGTGTATCCCTCATGCGTGCGTCCCGGTGGTATCGGTGCCGGTATCGGCTTCGGCCCGGCTGCGCGGGCGCACCCGGTCGCGGCTGAAGTGACAGGCAAAGGTACTGCCCCGGCCGACCTCGCTGCGGATTTTCAGTCGCGCCTGGTGCAATTGCAGCACGTGCTTGACGATCGCCAGCCCCAGCCCGGTGCCGCCGGACTCGCGCGAGCGGCTCGTGGACACGCGGTAGAAGCGCTCGGTGATGCGCGGCAGGTGCGCGGCGGGGATGCCGTAGCCGCTGTCGCGCACCTCCAGCACCACGCCGCCGGGGTTGTCCTTCGCATCGTCCGGCCGGAACCGCACCGACACCTCGCCGCCGGCCGGCGTGTAGCGGATCGCGTTGGCGACCAGGTTCGAGAACGCGCTGTGCAGCTCCTTGCCCGAGCCGACCAGGTCGACCCCGGCGATGTCCTCGACGGTGATCGTGTGCTGGCCCTGGCTGAGCGCGGCGGCTTCGCGCCGCAGGGTGCTGAGCATCGGCGCCAGCGCCACCTGCTCCTCAGCCGGCAGGCCGTCCTGCGATTCCAGGCGCGAGAGCGTCAGCAGGTCCTCGACCAGCTGCGCCATGCGCTGCGACTGGCGCTGCATCTCGGCCAGCATCGGGGTCAGCTCGGGGTACTGGCCGTCGTCGATCAGGTCGAGGTAGCCGTGCACCACCGTCAGCGGCGTGCGCAGCTCGTGCGAGACGTTGGCGACGAAGTCGCGGCGCATCTGCTCCAGCTGCAGCAGCCGGCTGACGTCGCGCGCGACCAGCAGCCACAGGTTCTCCGAGTACGGGATCAGCCGCAGGCTCAGGGTCACCGACGGGTCCAGCGGCGACGCCGTCTCCAGCGGCTCCGCATTGCGCCCCGCGGCCAGCCAGTGGGCCAGCGGCAGCGGCTGCAGGCGCTGCACCAGCGGCACGCCGATGTCGCCCGGGTAGCGCAGGCCCAGCAGCGGCCCGGCGGCCTGGTTGAACCACTGCACGCGCTGGCTGTTGCGCTCCACCACCACCACGGCGTCGGGCAGCGCCGCGGCGACTGCGCGGTAGGCGCGCAGCATTTCGACCAGGCGCCGCTTGCGGCCCCGCATCTCGACCTGGCCGCGGTGCAGCAGCCGGTCCATCTCGTTCCAGACCCCGACGCCCTCCGGCGGCGGCAGCCGGCGCCGGGCGGTCAGCCGCTGCAGCACGCGCCGCAGCCGCCAGTAGTGCCAGGCCAGCACGCCGAACGCGGCCAGCGTGACCACCGGCCACGGATGACCGATGGCGAGGCCGAGCAAAGCCGCGCCGGCCATGCAGAGCATCAGCAGGCCGAGGGTGCGGAACCAGGCGGAGCGGGCGCGCGGGGGCATGGCGGCAGTATCCGATGTTTACCGCGCGCGGCGGTTCAGGCCGACGCCGAGAACCGGTAGCCGGCACCGCGCACGGTCTGGATCATGCCGTCCAGCTGGTGCGGCTCCAGCGTCTTGCGCAGGCGGCGGATGTGGACGTCGACCGTGCGTTCCTCGACGTACACGCTGCCGCCCCACACGTGGTCGAGCAGCTGCGTGCGCGAGTAGACGCGCTCGGGATGGGTCATGAAGAAATGCAGCAGGCGGTACTCGGTCGGTCCGATCTGGACCGGCTCCTCGCCACTCTCGCCGCGGGCGAATACCCGGTGGGCGGCGCCGTCGATCCGCAGCGCGCCGGTGGTGATGCTGCCGTCCTCGTCGTCCTCGCGCGAGCGCCGCAGCACCGCGCGGATGCGCGCCAGCAGTTCGCGCGCCGAGAACGGCTTGACCACGTAGTCGTCGACCCCGGCCTCCAGCCCGCCGACGCGGTCGTTTTCCTCGCCGCGCGCGGTCAGCATGATGATCGGGACCTCGCGGGTCAGCGACTCCTTGCGCCAGCGGCGGGCCAGTTCCAGGCCGCTGGTGCCGGGCAGCATCCAGTCCAGCAGGATCAGGTCGGGCACGCGGTCGGCGATGGCCGCCTGGGCTTCGCGGGAATCGCCGGCGTGGACGGGCTCGTATTCACCCTTGCGCAGGGCGAAGGACACCATGTCACGGATGGCGGGTTCGTCTTCGACAATCAGGATGCGTTTATGCACGGGACACCGGGGTCATAGGGACCATGGCGGGCCATCCGGTGGCCCGATGGTGCCCAGTACACTACCGTTGCGTGACACTTCGGTGACAACGGCGCCACCGTTGTCACATGCCGGCGCGGCCCCGCTAGCGGCGGTCCAGCACCTCGTCGTGGATGCCCTGGCGGTGCAGCTCCAGCACCATCGGCGTGATCTGCGCGATCCGCGCCTCGATCCGCTGGCGGGCGTAATAGTCGACTTCCGGCCGCTTCTTCAGGATGTTGAGCTGGACCAGCGCCTGCTCGGCGCGGCCGCTGAGCAGGGTCGCCTCGGCGTAGGCCTCGCCGGCGCGGATCGGCTCGCCGGCGATCTCGCTGGCGCGGGCGTAGGTGCGCTGGAACTCGGGGTCCTGCGAGGAGCGCGCCAGCAGCGGCCGCAGCACCGCCTGGGCACGTTTGCCGGCCTCCACCGTATTGCGCTCCGACAGCACGCGGGCGTAGGTCAGGGCGATCGCGCGGTTGCGCGGCGCGCGCTGGAGCAGGCGGGCGAAGCGCGCGTCGGCCGCCTCGCGGTTGCCGCTGCGGGACTGCGCCTCGGCCAGGCCGAGCTCGATCCACAGGTCGCCCGGGCGGTCATCGAGCAGTTCCGCCAGCCCCTTCGCGGCGGCCTTGGGCTCGTTGGCGCGCAGCCGGGCGATCGCAAGGCCGTAGCGCTGGGCCTCGGTGAGCTTGCCGCCGGCGGCCATCCGCTCGTACTCGCGCACGGCCGCCGGCGGGGTTTCCGCGCTCAACACGCGCAGGCGCTCGCGGGCCAGCTCGAACTGGCCGGTCCCACCCGACTGCAGCGCATCGCCGCCGATCACCAGGCCTTCCGGCAGCAACGGGTTGTCGGTACTGCCGGGGCCGACGCTGAAACCACCCGGCGAGCGACCCAGTTGCTCGGCGCGCGCCTTCGCCTCGCTGATGCGGGTGGTCGTGACCGGGTGGGTCATCAGGTAGTCGGGGGTGTCGTAGGCGCCGGCCGCGTTGGCGCGCGAGCGGGTCAGCATGGTGCCGAAGAAATCCGCCATCGCGTCGGTGTCGTAATGGCTGCGCGACAGCGTCTGGATGCCGAGCCGGTCGGCCTCGTGCTCGTTGGAGCGGGTGTAGTTGATCTGGCGCTGCTGGGCCAGGCCCATCGCCGAGACAATGGCGGCCTGCGCGGCGTCGTCACTCGAGTTGCCGCCGGACGACTGCGCCAGCACCACCGCGCCGAGCATCGCCAGCAGGATCGGCACCTGGTCGCGCTGGGCGCGTTCCACGCCGCGCAGCACGTGCTCCTGGGTGACGTGGGCGATCTCGTGCGACATCACCGCGGCCACCTCGTCCTCGCGCTCGGCCGCCAGCACCAGGCCGGCATTGACACCGATGTAGCCGCCGAGGGTCGCGAACGCGTTGATCCGGCGGTCGCCCATCATGAAGAAGGTGAAGGGCTGGCGCGGCATGTCGCTGTTGGCCGCGAGCCGGGCGCCGAGGGTGTCCAGCCAGCCGTCGACCAGCGGGTCCTCCAGCAGGTAGTCGTAGTGGCGCAGCTGCGCCAGCATCATCGCGCCGTACTGCTCCTGCTGGTGCGGGGTGAGCAGCTGGCCCGCCGACGAGCCGATGTCGGGCAGCGCGTCCTGCGCCGGCGCGCCAAGGCTGGCGAGGGCGAAGGTGAGGGCGGCGGTGATCGGGAGGATGCGACGCAATGGGGGCTCCTGGCGGGCGCCGGTTGCCGGCAGCATGCGCGGTGGCCGGCGCGCGGGCGTGAACATGCAGTTAATCGGGTCGGGTTCGAGGGTATCGGCCGCGGCGGTGGATTGCAGCGTCCCGGGTGCCGCGTCGTTCGCGATCCGCGGCCGTGGGAAAATCGCCGGGCCGGCCCCATGTCCGGTGCAGTCGTTCGACAACGGCCGTCCCCCCGAGTTCACAGGAGAACCCCTTGAGCAGCCCTTCCGCCCCCGCGCCCCGCATCACCATGTACACCACCGCGGTCTGCCCGTACTGCGTGGCGGCCAAGAACTTCCTCAAGAGCAAGGGGCAGGAGTGGACCGAGGTGCGGGTCGACCTGGACCCGGCCGAGCGCCAGAAGATGGTCGCGCTGGCGCGCCGCACCAGCGTCCCGCAGATCTTCGTCGGCGACACCCACGTCGGCGGTTACGACGACATGATCGCGCTGCACCGCGAGGGCAAGCTGGAGCCGCTGCTCGAGGGCGCCGCATGAGCACTGCTTCCGGCGACGGGCAGGGCGGGGTCGCCGGGGGCGACAGCGAGGCCGATCGCGTCGCCGAGTTCACCGCCTTCCGCAAGCGCATGAACGAGCGGATCCTGGCCGAACCCAACCAGGTCGTCCGCCGCTTCTTCGCGCTCGACACCCAGACCTACCAGCCCGGCGCGCTGGACCTGAAGACCAAGGAGCTGCTGGGCCTGGTCGCCTCGCTGGTGCTGCGCTGCGACGACTGCATCAGCTACCACGTCGCGCAGTGCCGGGACGCCGGGGTGAAGCGCGACGAGATGTTCGAGGCGTTTTCGGTCGGGCTGGTGGTCGGCGGCTCGATCGTGATCCCGCACCTGCGCCGTGCGGTCGACTTCCTCGACCGGCTGGAGCAGGGCGCCGCCGCGGCACCGGAAAACCACGCCCACGGCTGATCGCCGGCGCTTGGCTGGGCTGTCCCCGGGCCCGGACGCGGCGACCCGCACGGGCGGCCGGGCTGTCAAGTCGTGCGCCGGCACGGCATAATTCCACGGTTCACACACGCCGCCGTACGGCCTTCCGTGCGGTGGCCCCAGCTGGAAATCCCCCCAATGACGCAAACGATCACGGTCATCCGCGGCGACGGTATCGGCCCGGAAATCATGGACGCCACCCTGCACGTGCTGGACGCGATGCAGCTTGGCCTGCAGTACGAGTTCGCCGATGCCGGCCTGGTCGCGCTGGAGAAGACCGGCGAGCTGCTGCCGGCGGCGACCATGGACTCGATCCGCAAGAACCGCGTCGCCCTCAAGAGCCCGCTGACCACCCCGGTTGGTGGCGGCTTCTCGTCGATCAACGTCGAGCTGCGCAAGCGCTTCGACCTGTACGCCAACGTGCGCCCGGCGACCTCGTTCCCGAACACCAAGTCGCGCTTCCCGTCCGGGGTCGACCTGATCACCGTGCGCGAGAACACTGAGGGCGCCTACAGCGCCGAGGGGCAGGCGGTGTCGGAGGATGGCGAGACCGCCACCTCGATCACCAGGACCACCCGCCGCGGCTCCGAGCGGATCGTCCGCTACGCCTTCGAGCTGGCGAAGAAGACCGGCCGCAGGAAGGTCACCGTGGTCCACAAGGCCAACATCCTGAAGTCGACCTCGGGCCTGTTCCTGAAGACCGCGCGTGAAGTGGCGGCCGAGTACCCGGAGATCACCTGCGAGGAGATGATCGTCGACAACTGCTGCATGCAGCTGGTGATGCGGCCGGAGCAGTTCGACGTGATCGTCACCACCAACCTGTTCGGCGACATCATCTCCGACCTGTGCGCCGGCCTGATCGGCGGCCTCGGCCTGACGCCGGGTGCCAACATCGGCACCGACGCGGCGATCTTCGAGGCCGTCCACGGCACCGCGCCGGACATCGCTGGTCAGGGCAAGGCCAACCCCTGCGCGCTGCTGCTGGGCGCCGCGCAGATGCTCGACCATCTCGGCATGGGCGACAAGGCAACCCGCCTGCGCCAGGCCATCGTCGCCACGCTGGAAGCCAAGGACAGCCTGACCGGCGACCTCGGTGGCAGCAGCGACACCATGTCGTTCGCCAAGGCGATCGCCAGCCGGGTCTGAGCATCGGCATCGGTTCGACCGGAAAGGGCGCCCCACGGCGCCCTTTTCTTTTGGCGCGCCGGGAGCCGGCATCGCGCGCGGGTGCCATCACCCGTCGCACAGCGTTCCACCGGTGGCGCTCGACACCGTTCCGGCCAGACCGCACACTCGCGCCTTATTCCTGCATCCCGATAAAGCGATGAATGAATCGCCCGAGCCGTCCGCCGAACCGGCGGTCCGCCCCAGCGCGCTCGCGCTGACGCCGCTGCTGCTGTTCCTGGCGCTGTTCTTCGGCGCGGGCCTGTATTTCACCGCGCAGGGCGAGGCAATGGGTTTCTACCAGTTGCGCGCACCCGTCGCGATCCTGCCGGCGCTGGCGTTGGGCGCCTGGCTGGCGCACCGGCGGGGCATCCGCCCGGTCGAGACGCTGCTGGCCGGCATGGGGCACTCCAACGTGATGCTGATGGTGCTGGTGTTCCTGCTGGCCGGCGCGTTCGCCAGCGTCTCGCGCGCGATCGGCGCGGTCGACGCGGTGGTGGCGCTGGGGCTGGGCGCGCTGCCGCCGGGGCTGATCCTGCCGGGACTGTTCCTGGTGGCCGCCTTCGTCTCCCTTGCGATCGGCACGTCGATGGGCACCATCGCCGCGGTCGTGCCCATCGCCACCGGCCTGGGCGACGCCGCGGGACTGGACATGGCGCTGGTGCTCGGCGCCGTGGTCGGCGGCGCGATGTTCGGCGACAACCTGTCGATCATCTCCGACACCACCATCGCCGCCACCCGCAGCCAGGGCGCGCGGATGGCCGACAAGTTCCGCGAGAACTTCAAGATCGCATTGCCGGCCGCGCTGGTGACGCTGGTGCTGCTGGCGTGGCTCGGCGAGGCGGCGCCGGTGGAGGCGCCGGACGCGGCGTCGGCGTGGCTGGTGCTGCCGTACCTCGCGGTGCTGGCGCTGGCCCTGCTGGGGCTGGACGTGGTGCTGGTGCTCGGCATCGGCCTGGTGCTGGCCGGCGTGTTCGGCTACGTGCTGGCCGACGGCTACGACGTGGTCAGCTACGCCAACGACATCTACGCCGGCTTCGAGGGCATGGTCGAGATCACCCTGCTGTCGATCCTGATCGGCGGGCTGGCCGCCCTGATCCGCGCCGGTGGCGGGCTGGACTGGCTGGCGGCGGTGATCGCGCGCTTCGCCCGCGGCCACAGCGGGCGGCGTCCGGGCGAGTTCAGCATCGCCGCGCTGGCCGCCGGCGGCGACGCGCTGACCGCCAACAACACGGTCGCGATCCTGGTCGGTGGCAGCCTCGCGCGCGACATCGCGGTTCGCCACGGCATCAGCCCGCGCCGGGCGGCGAGCGTGCTCGACATCTTCTCCTGCGTGGTCCAGGGCGTGCTGCCGTACGGCGCGCAGATCCTGCTGGCCGGATCGCTGGCCGGCCTGTCGCCCCTGCTGATCGCCGGCAAGGTCTGGTACTGCTGGCTGCTGGCGGTGGCGGCGGTCGCCTTCATGCTCTGGCCCGGCCGTCGCGACGCCGCCGCGCGATGACCGTCGACGCGGTCAAAAAGAAAGGCGCCGCAGGGGCGCCTTTCTTCATCGGCATGGCCGCATGCGTCAGTCGCGCAGCTTGGCCAGCAGCCGCAGGAACTCGATGTACAGCCACACCAGCGTAACCATCAGGCCGAACGCGCCGTACCACTCCATGTACTTCGGCGCGCCCTGTTCGGCACCGGTCTCGATGAAGTCGAAATCCAGCACCAGGTTGAGCGCGGCGATCACCACCACGAACAGGCTGAAGCCGATGCCGACGAGGCCCGACTCGTGGATCAACGGGATCCGGATGTCGAAGAAGCCCAGCACCATGCTGGCCAGGTAGACCAGGAAGATGCCGCCGGTGGCCGCGGCGACGCCGAGCTTGAAGTTCTCGGTCGCCTTGATCAGCCCCGTGCGGTAGACGAACAGCAGCGCGAACAGGGTGCCGAAGGTCAGCAGCACCGCCTGCATCACGATGCCTTCGTACATGTGGTTGAACATCGCGGAGATCGCACCGAGGAAGAAGCCCTCGACCAGCGCGTACAGCGGCGCGGTGACCGGCGACCATTCCTTCTTGAAGACCGTCACCAGCGCCAGCACGAGGCCGCCGATCAGGCCGCCCCACAGGTACGGGCCGGCGCCGACGATGCCGGCCGGGGTCGACACCTGCGACCAGGTGAACGCGGCGGTCAGCACCGCCATCAGCAACAGCATGCCGGTCTTGTTGACCGTGCCGGCGAGGGTCATCACGTCGTCGCCGCCCCGCACGATGGCACCGCTGCCAAGGTCGAGGAAGGTGGAATCCTTGAGGGTCGGGTTGCCGCTGCGGATCATGTGTTGCTCTCCCCTGAGTCGAGTCGCGTGCCCGTCGTGGGCGATCCGGCGAGCATACAACGCGCCGTGGGCAGCGGATCATTGACAGCCCCGGCGGTCGCGCCCAAAATGACCGGCCTTTCGCGGCGCTGGCGCGCAACGGGAGCCCGGATCGGGGCATAGCGCAGTCTGGTAGCGCATCTGGTTTGGGACCAGAGGGTCGGGGGTTCGAATCCCTCTGCCCCGACCACTCGGCGGCGCTGGCAAGATGTCTGCAGGCGCCCGTAGCTCAACCGGATAGAGCACCGGCCTTCTAAGCCGGTGGTTGCAGGTTCGAGTCCTGCCGGGCGCGCCAGTCGATGCGATGATGTTTGAGGTTGTTGTGGTTTGCAGTGGTGGATGTAGCTCAGCTGGTTAGAGCACCGGATTGTGATTCCGGGGGTCGCGGGTTCGAATCCCGTCTTCCACCCCAGTTCATCGGAAGTGTTGCCTCACGGCGGTGCCTTCCTGTTACAATTTCAGCGCTAACGGGCCGTTAGCTCAGTTGGTAGAGCAGTTGACTCTTAATCAATAGGTCCAAGGTTCGAATCCTTGACGGCCCACCAAGACGGAAGCACCTGGTTCGCGCCAGGTGCTTTTTTCTTGCCCGGCGCGCGGACCCGCGACACGGGTCGCAGGCGTGGCGCGCGGCAGGCGGGCGCCCGTAGAATCGCGCCGCCGGCGGTGCCGGCACGCAGCATCGCGAAAGTGGCGGAATTGGTAGACGCCCTGGATTTAGGTTCCAGTGCCGCAAGGCGTGGGGGTTCGAGTCCCCCCTTTCGCACCAACCCGGGCAGCAAACCAAAAGCCCGCTCACCCCCAGCGAGCGTTCGCGAGCGTCGTTCCGTCCGTCGCGGCCGGCTTTTGTGTGATGCCCGCATCCGCAACGCGACAGCAGCCCGGCCGACAGCCGCCCAACTGGCAGCTGCGCCCGGAATCAGCCAAAATACGTCGTTCCGCCAGCGGCCGGCCCCGTGCCCGGGTCGCGGCGACACGCTCACCAAACATCTTGCCGCGGCACCGGCCGCGGTCGCAGGAGTGGATATGCCAGCCGTAGAAAAGCCCGTGTCGGTCGAGACGCTCGGTAACCTGGAACGCCGCATGACCTTCAACCTCCCGGCCGAGCGGCTGGAGAGCACGGTCGGTGGCCGCCTGCGCGAGATCGCGCGCGGCGCCAAGATCAAGGGCTTCCGCCCGGGCAAGGTGCCGGCCAAGGTGATCGAGCAGCGCTTCGGCCAGCAGGTCCGTGCCGAGGTGCTCGACGGCCTGCTGCGCGAGAGCTTCGGCAACGCCGTGCGCGAGCAGTCGCTGCAGATCGCCGGCAACCCGCGGATCGAGCCGGTCGAGGGCGAGGAGCTCGCCTACGCCGCCACCTTCGAGGTGGTGCCGGACTTCGGCGACATCGACGTCGCCAAGCTCAACGTCGTGCGTCACACGTCCGAGGTGAAGGACGAGGACATCGACGCGATGATCGAGAACCTGCGCCTGCAGCGCCGCACCTGGAACCCGGTGGAGCGCGCGGCGAAGGAAGGCGACGCGGTCGAGCTGGAGACCTTCTCCAACGTCGATGGCGAGCGCCTGCCGGCCGAGGGTGCCGAGCGCGGCGCCACCGTGGTCGGTTCGGCCGCGATGTTCCCGGCGATCGAGTCGGCGCTGGTCGGCATGAAGGCCGGCGACGAGAAGACCGTCGAGGTCGAGTTCCCGGCCAGCTGGCGCGTGCCGCAGTTCGCCGGCAAGAAGGTCGACGTCACCGTCAAGGCGACCAAGGTCTCCGAGCCGGTGCTGCCGGAGGTCGACGCGGGCTTCATCAAGAGCTTCGGCATCAAGAGCGGCGAGCCGGAGCAGTTCCGCAAGGACATCCGCAGCAACCTCGAGCGCGAGCTCAAGGGTGCGCTGATGACCCGCCTGCGCCGCGAGGTCGGCGAGCAGCTGATCGCCGCGTACGCCTCGGTCGAGATGCCGCCCAAGCTGGTCGAGAACGAGGCCCGCGACATGGCCCGCCAGGCCGCCGAGCAGGCCCGTCGCCAGGGCCGCCAGGTCGAGCTGCCGGCCAACGCCCACGAGCAGTTCACCGACGCCGCCCGCAAGCGCGTCCTGGTCGGCCTGCTGGTCGGCGAGGTGGCCCGTCGCAACGAGCTCAAGCTCGATCCCAAGCGCGTCAGCGAGACCCTCAACCTGATCGCCTCCACCTACGAGGAGCCGCAGCAGGTGATCGACCTGTACCGCCAGGACCAGCAGCTGATGCAGGGCCTGCAGGGGCGGGTGATGGAGGAGCAGGTGATCGACTGGATCGCCGAGCGCGCCCAGCACACCGAGCAGCCGCTGTCGTTCTCCGAAGCGATCCGCCAGTAAGGATCGCTGAACCGCCGTCGGCCTCGCGGCCTGGCGGCGGTCGCGGCCCTTGCGCCGCGGTAGTGCCGGCCCCAGATTTAGCGGTCGCCCCCAACGCCAACCCGAAGGTCCTGCCGGATGGATAACCGAACCAAAGCCCTCAACCTAGTGCCGATGGTGGTCGAACAGACCAGCCGGGGTGAGCGCGCTTACGACATCTATTCGCGCCTGCTGAAGGAGCGGGTGATTTTCCTGGTGGGCGGGGTCGACGACCACGTAGCCAATGTGATCGTCGCGCAGATGCTGTTCCTCGAGGCCGAGAACCCCGAGAAGGACATCAGCCTTTACATCAACTCGCCCGGTGGCGTGGTCACCGCGGGCATGGCGATCTACGACACCATGCAGTACATCAAGCCGGACGTGAGCACGATCTGTGTCGGCCAGGCCGCCTCGATGGGCGCGTTGCTGCTGGCCGCCGGCGCCAAGGGCAAGCGCTACGCGCTGCCGAACTCGCGGGTCATGATCCACCAGCCGCTCGGCGGCTTCCAGGGCCAGGCGACGGACATCGAGATCCACGCCCGCGAAATCCTCTCGCTCAAGCAGAAGCTGAACGAGGTGCTGTCGCACCACACCGGCCAGCCGCTGGAGACGATCGCGCGCGACACCGAGCGCGATAACTTCAAGAGCGCCGAGGCCGCCCGCGAGTACGGACTGGTCGACCAGGTGCTGGAGCGGCGTCCGGACGAGTCGATCCAGGCCGGCTGAGCGCCCTCCGGAACGCCAGCAAATTCATCTACAAGTTATTGATTCCGTGACGCTTTCGGCGATTCCGGCAGGCCCGCGGGGCTTGCCGGGACGCTGTGCTATTCTCGGGCCGCATTATCCGGTACCCGCGCGCACAGACCCTGCGCGACCGGGGCCGCACATGGAACCTCAGGCAAGCGCATGACCGACGATCGACAGGGCCGCAGTACCGGCGACAGCACCAAGATTCTGTACTGCTCGTTCTGCGGCAAGAGCCAGCACGAGGTGCGCAAGCTGATTGCGGGCCCGAGCGTGTTCATCTGCGACGAGTGCGTCGAGCTGTGCAACGACATCATCCGCGAGGAGCTCGAGGAGAAGGCCCAGTCGGCGCGCAGTCACCTGCCCAAGCCGAAGGAGATCCTCGAGGTCCTCGACCAGTACGTGATCGGCCAGGCCCGCGCCAAGCGCACGCTCGCGGTCGCCGTGTACAACCACTACAAGCGGATCGAGAGCCGGCAGAAGAACGACGACGTCGAGCTGGCCAAGTCCAACATCCTGCTGGTCGGCCCGACCGGCTCGGGCAAGACGCTGCTGGCCGAGACGCTGGCGCGCATGCTCAACGTGCCGTTCACGATGGCCGACGCGACCACGCTGACCGAAGCCGGCTACGTCGGCGAGGACGTCGAGAACATCATCCAGAAGCTGCTGCAGAAGTGCGACTACGACGTCGAGAAGGCGCAGCAGGGCATCGTCTACATCGACGAGATCGACAAGATCTCGCGCAAGTCCGACAACCCGTCGATCACCCGCGACGTGTCGGGCGAGGGCGTCCAGCAGGCGCTGCTCAAGCTGATCGAGGGCACGGTCGCCTCGGTGCCGCCGCAGGGCGGGCGCAAGCACCCGCAGCAGGAGTTCCTGCAGGTCGACACCCGCAACATCCTGTTCATCGTCGGCGGCGCCTTCGCCGGGCTGGACAAGATCATCCAGCAGCGCAGCACCGAGGCCGGCGGGATTGGCTTTGGCGCCAAGGTCAAGAGCAGTGAGCGCAAGGCGGAGATCGGCAAGGTCCTGGCCGAGGTCGAGCCGGAGGACCTGATCAAGTTCGGCCTGATCCCCGAGTTCGTCGGCCGCCTGCCGGTGGTCGCCACGCTCGAGGAGCTCGACGAGGCCGCGCTGGTCACGATCCTGACCGAGCCACGCAACGCGATCACCAAGCAGTTCAAGAAGCTGTTCGAGATGGAGAACGTCGAGCTGGAGTTCCGGCCCGACGCCCTCGCCGCGATCGCGCGCAAGGCGCTCAAGCGCAAGACCGGTGCGCGCGGCCTGCGGACCATCGTCGAGTCTGTGCTGCTGGACACGATGTACGAGCTGCCGTCGCTGGAGAACGTCAGCAAGGTGGTGGTCGACGAGTCGGTGATCGACCACAAGACCGACCCGTACCTGATCTACCAGACGCCACCTGCGGCGCCGCAGCAGAAGGCCGCCTCCGGCGACTGAACCGGGCCGGACCGGACGCTCCAGTCCCCAGCCGCTTGCCCGGGCAAGCGGCTGATTTGTTTGGGAATTGCGTGCGCGGCCTGAAGCGCCCGCGATGCTGGCTTGCATCCCCCTGCGCGGGCCCCCATAACCCTTCCAAGGCCCCGGGCGATGCCCGGCGGCTTCCCGTTTCCATGCGCCGGGCGGCTCCCGTCCGGCGGCCCGACCGCCGGAGCACTCCATGACCGAATCCACCCGGACCGAATCCCCCCGCACCGCGGTCCACGAGCCGCTCGAACTGCCGGTGCTGCCGCTGCGCGACGTGGTGGTGTTCCCGCACATGGTGATCCCGCTGTTCGTCGGACGCGACAAGTCGATCCGCGCCCTCGACGCGGCGATGGAGGCCGACAAGCAGATCCTGCTGGTGGCGCAGAAGTCGGCCGAGACCGACGACCCGGTCGCCGACGATCTGTACGAGGTCGGCACGCTGGCCCACGTGCTGCAGCTGCTCAAGCTGCCCGACGGCACCATCAAGGTGCTGGTGGAGGGCGTCGCGCGCACGCGCGTCAGCGAGGTTGCCGAACACGACGGCGCGTTGACCGGCCGGGCCGAGGTGATCGAGCCGCAGGCCGACCGCGAGGAACGCGAACTCGACGCGATCGCCCGTTCGCTGATGGGCCTGTTCGAGCAGTACGTGAAGACCAACCGCAAGCTGCCGCCGGAGCTGATGCAGACGCTGTCGGGCATCGACGAGCCCGGTCGCCTCGCCGATACCGTCGCCGCGCACCTGGGCGTGCGCATCGGCGACAAGCAGAAGCTGCTGGAAACCCACGGGATCGGCGCCCGGCTGGAGCAGCTGGTTGGCCTGGTCGACGGCGAGATCGACGTGCAGCAGCTGGAGAAGCGCATCCGCGGCCGGGTCAAGTCGCAGATGGAGAAGAGCCAGCGCGAGTACTACCTCAACGAGCAGATGAAGGCGATCCAGAAGGAGCTGGGCGAGATCGACGACGCGCCGAACGACATCGAAGAGCTGACCCGCAAGATCGCCGCGGCCGGCATGCCCAAGCCGGTCGAGGCCAAGGCGCGCAACGAGCTCAACAAGCTCAAGCAGATGTCGCCGATGTCGGCCGAAGCCGCGGTGGTGCGCAACTACCTGGACTGGCTGCTCGGCGTGCCGTGGAAGAAGCGCAGCAAGGTCCGCAAGGACCTGCGTGCCGCGCAGGAGGTGCTTGACGCCGACCACTTCGGCCTTGAGAAGGTGAAGGAGCGCATCCTCGAATACCTGGCCGTGCAGACCCGGGTCAAGACGATGAAGGCCCCGATCCTGTGCCTCGTCGGCCCGCCGGGCGTGGGCAAGACTTCGCTGGGCCAATCGATCGCCAAGGCGACCAACCGCAAGTTCATCCGGATGTCGCTCGGCGGCGTGCGTGACGAGGCCGAGATCCGTGGCCACCGCCGCACCTACGTCGGCTCGATGCCGGGGCGGATCGTGCAGAACCTCAACAAGGTCGGCACGAAGAATCCCCTGTTCGTGCTCGACGAAATCGACAAGATGTCGATGGACTTCCGCGGCGACCCGTCCTCGGCGCTGCTGGAGGTGCTCGACCCCGAGCAGAACCACAGCTTCAACGACCATTACCTCGAGGTCGACCTCGACCTGTCGGAGGTGATGTTCGTCGCCACCTCCAACTCGCTCAACATCCCGGGTCCGCTGCTGGACCGCATGGAAGTGATCCGCATCCCCGGCTACACCGAGGAGGAGAAGCTCAACATCGCCATGCGCTACCTGCTGCCCAAACAGATCAAGGCGAACGGACTGAAGCCCGAGGAGCTGAAGATCAGCGAGGCGGCGGTGCGCGACGTGGTGCGTTACTACACGCGCGAATCCGGCGTGCGCAACCTCGAGCGCGAGATCTCCAAGATCGCCCGCAAGGTGGTCAAGGAGATCGCGCTGGCCGGCCCGCAGAAGAAAACGAAGACCGTCAACGTCACCCCGCGCAACCTCGACAAGTACCTCGGCGTGCGCCGCTTCGACTTCGGCCGCGCGGAGGAGCAGAACGAGATCGGCCTGGTCACCGGGCTGGCCTGGACCGAGGTCGGCGGCGACCTGCTGCAGATCGAGTCGACCATGGTGCCGGGCAAGGGCCAGCTGATGCTGACCGGCCAGCTCGGCGACGTCATGAAGGAGTCGGCCTCGGCCGCGCTGAGCGTGGTCCGCGCGCGCACCGAGCGGCTCGGCATCGACCTGGAGTTCCTGCAGAAGCAGGACATCCACGTCCACGTGCCCGAGGGCGCGACCCCGAAGGACGGCCCCAGCGCCGGCATCGCGATGGCGACCGCGCTGGTCTCGATGTTGACCGGCAACCCGGTCCGTGCCGAGGTCGCGATGACGGGCGAGATCACCCTGCGTGGCCGCGTCCTGCCAATCGGCGGACTCAAGGAAAAGCTGCTGGCGGCGCTGCGTGGCGGCATCACCACGGTGATCATCCCCGAGGAGAACGAGAAGGACCTGGTCGACCTGCCGAAGAGCGTGACCCAAGGCCTGAAGATCGTCCCGGCCAAGTGGATCGACGAAGTGCTCGATGTCGCGCTGGAGCGCCCGGTGACGCCCTCGCCAGCGCCCGGTGAAGGGCAGGTGCCGGTGCGGGGCAAGAACGAACCGCTTGCGCAGGCCGGCGTCAAGCACTGATCGCAGGGAACGGCCGGATTTGCGCAAAATCGGCTGAAACCCGCGTCATTGCTGGGTTTCCGGCTTGCACCCCAAAAATGCCGCTGGTATAACGCAGGCAACCGCATCGCAGCCGGGGGGTAGGTTGCAGATGCGGCAAAGTCGGTCGAAGGTCCACCGTGCGCGGTGGCACTTCGATTCTCAGCACACCGCGGTACCAATCCGCACAGGGAGTCCACACGAATGAACAAGGGTGAGTTTGTTAGCGCCGTCGCCGACGCTGCAGAGCTGTCCAAGACCGATGCCGCCGGTGCCGTCGACGCGATGGTGAGTGTCATCACCAAGGCACTGAAGAAGGGCGACACCGTGACGCTGGTCGGCTTCGGCACCTTCGAGGTCCGCAAGCGCGCCGCCCGCCAGGGCCGCAACCCGAAGACCGGCGAGACCATCAAGATCAAGGCGTCGAAGAATCCTGCGTTCAAGGCTGGCAAAGCCCTGAAGGACGCTGTAAACTAAGCAGCTCACCCGCCGACGCTGAACATCGCGCCGGTCCTGTGATACAGGGTGCTTAGCTCAGTGGTAGAGCGTCTCCTTTACACGGAGAGGGTCGGGGGTTCGAAACCCTCAGCACCCACCAGCACCGGGTAACGTTCCAAAGTGTTCGAAGTGCGGAGTGGTAGTTCAGTTGGTTAGAATGCTGGCCTGTCACGCCGGAGGTCGCGGGTTCGAGTCCCGTCCACTCCGCCAGTAACACCGAAGCGCCGGATCCGTCCGGCGCTTCTCTTTTTATGAGAGCCGTCGTTTTTCGCATGGCTCGTTGCCGCCGCGGTTGCTGCCTTGCAGCGCCGCCGGCAACATGGTTGCACGACGTGGAGCGGTAGTTCAGTTGGTTAGAATGCTGGCCTGTCACGCCGGAGGTCGCGGGTTCGAGTCCCGTCCGCTCCGCCATCGTCGAGTTGTCCAAGGCGCCGGAAACGGCGCCTTTTTTTATGGTCCAGCCAGCCGACCCGGCAACCGCGCTAGACTGTGCGGCTTCCGCCTGACGACTGACCGTTCCCATGCTGCAGAAACTCCGCGACAAGACCTCCGGATGGATCGCCACGGTGATCCTCGGGCTGCTGATCGTTCCGTTCGCCTTCTTCGGGCTTGAGCAGTACATGGTCCAGCGCAGCAACACCACGGTGGCGACGATCCAGGCGCCACCGACCTGGTGGGCGGGCGCGCCGTCGTTCTGGCCGGTGTCGGTGTTCTGGCGCCACGAAGAGATCAACGTCGACGAGTTCCGCCAGCGCTTCGAGCAGGTGCGCCAGCAGCAACGCGCCGAACTGGGCGACGCGTTTGACGCGCGCGAGTTCGAGAGCGTGGAGAACAAGCGCCTGGTGCTGGAGACGCTCATCGACCAGCGCGTGCAGGCGATGGCGGCCGAGCAGGCCGGCGTCGTGGTCAGCGACGCGATGGTGCGCGATGCGATCCAGGCGATCCCCGCGTTCCAGGTCGACGGCCGTTTCGACCCGCAGCGCTACCAGCTCGCGCTCGCCTCGCAGGTGCCGGCGCAGAGCCCGGCGCAGTTCGACCAGCTGGTGCGCGAGGGCCTGCAGCAGAGCCTGGTGTCGACCGCGATCGCCAACAGCAACTTCGTCACCGACGCCGAACTCGACCGCCTGATCCGCCTGATGGGCGAGCGCCGCGATGTCAGCCTGATGGTGGTCCCGCCGCCGGCGACCGATCCCGCGGCCGCGCCGGCCGCTGCCGAGGTGCAGGCCTGGTACGAAGCCCACCTCGAGGACTACCGGGCGCCCGAGCGCGTCGCGATCGAGTACATCGAGCTGGACATGTCGGCGCTGCCGGCGCCGCAGCCGGCCGACGAGGCGACCCTGCGCGCGCGCTATCAGGAGGAGCAGGACAAGTTCGCGTCGCAGGAGCAGCGGCTGGCCTCGCACATCCTGATCGAGGTGCCGGCCGACGCCGATGCCGCCGCGCAGCAGGCGGCCCAGGCCGAAGCGGCGAAGGTCGCGGGGCTGGCGCGCGCCGAGGGCGCGGACTTCGCGGCGCTGGCGGCCGAGTACAGCGACGACACCGGTTCCAGCACCGCCGGCGGCGACCTCGGCTGGATCAGCCGCGACATGATGCCCGGCCCGTTCTCCGAGGCGCTGTTCGCGCTCGAGCCGGGGCAGGTCAGCGAACCGGTCAAGAGCGACTTCGGCTGGCACGTGATCCAGCTGCGCGAGGTCAAGGCCGGCGCGAGCGAGTCGTTCGAGCAGGTGCGCGAGACCCTTGCCGCCGAGCAGGCCGAGGCCGACCGTGAGCAGGCGTTCAACGACATCTCCTCGCAGGTGGTCGACGCGGTCCTCGCCAACCCGGGTGCGCTGGCGCCGGCGGCCGAGGTCGCAGGGGTGCAGGTGCAGAAACTCGGGCCGTTCCCGCGCGATGCGAGCGACGGGCTGGCGGCCAATCCGGCACTGCGGCAGGCGGCGTTCTCCGATGTGCTGATCGAGGACGGGACCGTCAGTGACCCGATCGAGATCGCGCCGGGCCGCACCGCCTGGATCCGCGTCACCGAGCACTTGCCGGCCGCCGCGCGGCCGCTGGCCGAGGTCCGCGAGCAGGTGGTGGCCGACCTGCGTTCCGACCGCGCCCGCACGGCCGCCCGCGAGCGCGCCGACGCGCTGCTGGCGAAGCTCGACGGCGGCACCACCCTGGCGGCACTGGCGGAGGCCGAATCGCTGCCGGCGCCGCAGTCGGTGCCCGGCGTGCCGCGCGGCGCACCGCTGATCGACGAGTCGGTGTCGCAGGCGATCTTCGCCACCCGGCCCGCCGCCGACGGCAAGCCGGCCCACGGCGTGCGGATCCTCGACGACGGCACCATCGTGCTGTTCGCGGTGGAGAAGGTGGTGCCGGGCGACGTCGCCGAGGTGCCGGCCGCCCAGCGCGAGATGCTGGCGGGGCAGATCGCCCAGTTCGCCGGCATGAACGACGTGCAGGCGCTGGTGTCGGCGCTGCGCGCGGGGATGAAGATCGAAGTGGTCGAGGCGAACCTCTGATCCACCGACCGGATTCGCCCCGGACACGAAAAAGCCCGGCTTCGCGCCGGGCTTTTTCGTGGGCGGAGGTTGACTGCCGCTCAGTCCTCGTCGCCGATGCCGGTCATGCCGAGGATGTTGTAGCCCGAGTCGACGTAGGTGACCTCGCCGGTGATGCCGGCGGCCAGGTCCGAGCACAGGAACGCGGCGGTGTTGCCGACGTCCTCGATCGTCACGCTGCGGCGCAGCGGCGCGTACTGCTCGAAGTGGCCGAGCATCTTGCGGAAGTTGGCGATGCCCGCGGCCGACAGGGTCTTGATCGGGCCGGCCGAGATCGCGTTGACGCGGGTGCCCTCCGGACCGAGGTTGAGCGCGAGGTAGCGAACCGTCGCCTCGAGGCTGGCCTTGGCCACGCCCATCACGTTGTAGTTCTGCAGCGCGCGCTCGGCACCGAGGTAGCTCAGGGTCAGGATCGAGCCGTTGCGGTCCTTCATCAGCGGGCGCGCGGCCTTGGCCATCGCCGCCAGCGAGAACGCCGAGATCTCGTGCGCGGTGTTCCAGTTCTCGCGGGTCAGTCCATCGAGGAATTCGCCCTCGATCGCCTCGCGCGGGGCGTAGGCGATCGCGTGGACGAGGATGTCGAAGCCGTCCCAGCGCTGGCCGAGCTGCTCGAAGCAGGCGTTGATCTGCTCGTCGCTGGAGACGTCCAGCGGCAGAACGATGTCGCTGCCCAGCGCGGCCGCGGCCTTCTCGACCCGCGGGCGCAGCTTGTCGTTGAGGTAGGTGAAGGCCAGTTCCGCGCCCTGGCGGTGCATGGCCTCGGCGATGCCGCTGGCGATCGAGCGGTCGCTGGCGATGCCGGTGATGAGTGCGCGCTTGCCTTGCAGGAAACCCATGGTTGCTCCTCGATGCTCGTTGCGGCCGGGCGTGGCCGGCAATCCGCTAGTTTAACCACCCGGCGAGGGATCGATGGGCCGCGGCGGCCGTCAGTCGCTGCCGGCGCCGCGCCCCCGCGGATCGTCGGCGACGGGGGCCGGGCCCCGCGTCTGGGCGACGGCGGCCGGGGCGTCGCCGGTGCCTTGCCCTTGAGCGTCCACCGGTTCCAGCGCCGCGTACGCCGGCGTGGGCACCAGCAGCCGGACCATGTTGCCGTCGTGGCGGATACGGCCGGCGACGAAGGCGGGGTTCAGCCGTCGCAGGTGCCTGGGGTCGCGGCCGTTGGCCTGCGCCCAGCCTTCGACGCGGGTGACGTCGGGTGCCACGTCGACCGGCACCAGCCGCGGCACCGGCCGGTCGAGCGCTCGCATCCACTGTTCGCCATCCTCGGCTTCCTCAAGCAAACAGGCCAGCGCCTGCAGCTTGCGCACGTAGGCGTGGGTGATGCCGGAGACGCCCGGCAACTCCTCCGGTCGGGCGTCGCGCGCGACCTGGCCGGCCTTCCGGAGCGCACCGAGGATCCGGTACTCGCCGGCGTTGTAGGCCATTGCCGCCAGGCGCCAGTCGCCGGCGAACATGCCGTGCAGGGTCTTGAGGTAGCGCACCGCGGCGCGGGTCGAGTCGATCGGCGACAGGCGGCCGTCGTAGCCGCTGCGGATCGGCACCTTCTGGGCGCGCGCGGTGAGCTTGATCATCTGCCACAGCCCGGTCGGGCCGAGCGGGCTGCGGGCGTCGGGCTTGTAGCCGCTTTCGACGAACGGGATCAGCGCGTACTCGGTCGGCAGGCTGGCCTCCTGCAGGGCGTCGACGACGTAGCCGAACAGGGCGAGGGTGCCCTCGTCGGCTTCGGCGAGGCGGCCCGGCGCGCCGGCGAAGTGCTTGCGCCAGCGCTCGCTCACGCCGGCGGTGCAGGCGGGGCCGGAGAGGCCTTCGCGGAACTGGCGGTAGATGTCGTGGCCGTTGCGGGGCTGCGGCGGCGTTTCGATGACGGCGCTGCCGGGGGCGGTGCTGCTGGCGGTGGCGCCTGCCGGGGCATCGCTGGCCGCCGCCACCGGCAGCAACATCGCCAACGCGCATGCGGCCGCCAACGGGAACCCGCGTGTGCGCCGGGTCATCCGGCGAACCCGTCCTTCCAGCGACGCAGCCCGGCGAACACCGCCGTCGCGTCGGCGAGCGGCTGGCCGGCGTGGCGCTCGACCGCGGCGACCACGGCCGGCTGGTCGCAACGCAGGAACGGATTGCACGCGAGTTCTTCGGCAAGCGTGCCGGGCAGGGTGGGGCGGGCGTCGTCGCGCATGGCCTTGGCCTCTTCGGTTCGGCGCCGCAGCGCCGGGTTGTCGGGGTCGACCACGCGCGCGAAGGCGGCGTTGGACAACGTGTATTCGTGGCCGCAGCAGACCCGGGTGGGGCCCGGCAGGGCGGCCAGGCGCGATAGTGAATCGTGCATCTGCGCCGCGCTACCCTCGAAAAGACGGCCGCAACCGAGGCTGAACAGGGTGTCGCCGCAGAACAGCAGGCTTTCCGCGCCCGCCTCGTGGAAAAACGCGATGTGGCTGGTGGTGTGGCCCGGGACCTCGATCACGTCGAAAGCGAGGCCGGCGGCACGGACGGTATCGCCGTTGCCGACCCGGCGGGTCGTGGTCGTGATACGCGTGTCGTGCGGGCCGTGGACCTCCAGCCCGGGCCAGCGCGCGTGCAGTTGAGCAGTGCCACCGACGTGGTCGTGATGGTGGTGGGTCAGCAGGACCGCGTCGACCGCGAACCCTCCGGCATCGGCCGCCGCCAGCACCGGCGCCGCGTCACCGGGGTCGACCACCAGCGCGCCGTCGCCGGTGCGCAGCAACCAGATGTAGTTGTCGGCCAGCGCGGGCAAGGCTTGCAGTTGCATGGCGGCTCCTTGGGGGCGCGCCGGGTCTGGCGCAGAATGGCCGGGTCGCCATCGGTGGCGAGGCTTCGCGACCATGCCCCTGACCCTGTCCGATCGTCAAACCGGGCCCACCGGCTCGCCCTTCGACTGGTTCGCCGGCGTGGCCGGCCAGCGTCTGCTCGACGACGAGGCGCGCGCGGTGCAGCGGGTCATCAGTGGCTGCCCGGCGCTGCCGCGGATCTGGCTCGGCGTCGATGCCGCGCCGCTGCCGAACGCGGGCGCGCGCGGACTGCTGCTGCGGCACGGCCCCGACCGGTGGAACGGCTCACTGCACTGCCGGTTGCCGTTGCCGCTGGCCAGCGAGGCGTTCGGCGCGGTACTGCTGCAGCACGTGCTCGACGACGCCGCGGCGCCCGACGAATTGCTGGGCGAATGCGCCCGCATCCTCGCGCCCGGCGGCACGTTGTGGCTGGCCGCGCTCAACCCGTGGACGCCGTACCGGTTGCGCTGGGCCCGCAGCGGCCTGCGTGCGCGCGACCCGGGCCATTGGCAGGCGGCGCTGCGGCGCTCCGGTTTCCCGGCCGGTGCGGTCAGCCTGCAGTGGATCGGCTCGCACTGGCGCGAGGGTTCAGGCGGTGCCGGCGTCGGCGCGACCGACCGCCTGCGCGCGAGCTTCGCGCTGACGGTCAACAAGCGCGAGCGCGCCGTGGTGCCGCCCGCGCGCCTGCAGCGCCTGCGCTGGCAGGCCGGGCGGAACCCGGCCCACGCCGACGCGCACCGCCAGCCGGCAACGCCGATAATGCGCGGATGACGAATGCGAAAAAACAGGTCGAGATCCACACCGACGGCGCCTGCCTCGGCAATCCCGGACCCGGCGGCTGGGCCGCGCTGCTGCGTTACGGCGAACGCGAGCGCGAACTGGTCGGCGGCGAAGTCGACACCACCAACAACCGGATGGAGCTGATGGCGGCGATCGCCGCGCTTGAGGCGCTGACCGCGCCATGCGAGGTGGTCCTGCACACCGACTCCCAGTACGTGCGCCAGGGCATCACCACGTGGATGGCCAACTGGCTGCGTCGCGGCTGGAAGACCGCCGCCGGCGAGCCGGTCAAGAACCGCGACCTGTGGGAGCGCCTGCACGCGGCCGCGCAGCGCCACGCGGTCGACTGGCGCTGGGTGAAGGGCCACTCCGGCAACCCCGACAACGAGCGCGTCGACGTGCTCGCGCGCGACGAGGCGATCAAGCTGCGCACCGCCGCCGCGGTCCATGCGCGCTGAGTCGCAGCCGCTGCGCCGCGCTCGCTTACACTGACCGCCATGCGCCAGGTCATCCTCGATACCGAAACCACCGGCCTGAGCTGGGAGCGCGGCAACCGCGTGGTCGAGATCGGCTGCGTCGAGTTCGTCGAGCGCCGGCCGACCGGGCGGACCTTCCACCGTTACCTCAACCCGGACCGCGAGTTCGAGCAGGGCGCGCAGGAGGTCACCGGGCTGACGCTGGAGTTCCTCGCCGACAAGCCGCGCTTCGCCGAGGTGGTCGACGAGTTCCTCGAGTTCATCGACGGCGCCGAGCTGGTGATCCACAACGCCGCGTTCGACGTCGGCTTCCTCGACAACGAGCTGCGGATGGCGGGCGCGCAGTACGGCTGTCTCGGCGACCGCTGCCGGGTGGAGGACTCGCTGTTGCTGGCGCGCCAGCGCTTCCCGGGCCAGCGCAACTCGCTGGACGCCCTGTGCCGCCGGCTCGGCGTCGACAACGCCCACCGCCAATTGCACGGCGCGCTGCTCGACGCCCAGTTGCTGGCCGAGGTCTACATCGGCCTGACCTCGGGCCAGGAGGAGATCGGCTTCGACGCCGCCGAGGCGCAGGTCGAGGAAGTCGCGGTGCCGCGCTTCAAGCTCGACACCAGTCGTCCGCGGCCGCGGGTCGAGGTGGAAGCGGCCGACCTGGCGGCGCACGAGGCACGCCTGGCGACGCTGCGCAAAAAGGCCGGCGTGGCGCTGTGGGACCGTGCCTTCGCGGACGGCGAAGCGGAGGCGGTCGCAGGCTGAGGCGCCGCGGCGGGGTGGTCAGTGCCCGCCGGAGTGTCGCTCAGTGACGGCGCACCAGCACCACGGTGATGTTGTCGGAGCCGCCACCATCGAGTGCCGCCGCCACCAGCCGGTCGACGCACTCCTGCGCGCTGCAGTCGTCGTGCTCCAGCACCCGCGCGATGCTGCGGTCGTCGACCTCCTCGGTCAGGCCGTCGCTGCACAGCAGCAGCTGCATGCCGGGGCGCAACTCGCCGGTCATGGTCTCGACGTTGAGGTTGCGCGGGTCGGTCACGCCCAGTGCCTGGGTGACCACGTTGCGGTGCGGGTGGCTGCGCGCCTGTTCGTGGGTGATCGCGCCATTGGCGATCAGCTCCTGCACGTAGCTGTGGTCCTGCGACAGCTGCGCCAGCTGGCCGTCGCGCCACAGGTAGATGCGGCTGTCGCCGACCCAGGCGACCTCGAAGCGGTTGCCGCTGATCCGCGCGGCGACCACGGTCGTGCCCATCGGCAGCGCGTCGTGGCGGCGGCGCGAGGTGCGCATGATCTCCTCGTCGGCGATCCGGATCGCCTGCGCCAGCGGGGTGCCGTCGCGGACCTCGCGGACGATCGTCTCGCGTGCCAGCGCGCTGGCCACTTCGCCGTACTCGTGGCCGCCCATGCCGTCGGCCACCAGCCACAGCCCGAGTTCGCTGTCGCCGTAATAGCTGTCCTCGTTGAGCTCGCGGCGCAGGCCGACGTGCGTCAGGTGTCCGAATTCGATCATGGGTCGGTCATGCCTGTCGCGGCGTCGGCTCTTCCAATGCGTAGAACGGAATCATCGGGGCCGTGCGGCCGCGAGGCAAGGCGCGCGCGGCGTCGCGTCGCGGCCGGCGGGGTGCGGCGAAAGCACCGGGCGAAAAAAGGGCTGCCGGAGCAGCCCTTGCGATCTGGCGGAGAGGGGGGGATTCGAACCCCCGGTACGCTATTAACGTACGCCTGATTTCGAATCAGGTACATTCAACCGCTCTGCCACCTCTCCGGTTGCAGTCGAGCCGGGAATGATACGGGTGACCGGCCGCCCCGGCAATATCCCGGACGCACGCCGTCGCCGCGGCGGTACACTGCCCACCCCCTTTGGCTGAACGGCGGCGTCATGTCCGAAATCCTGGTCCCGGTGTCCTTTGGCGAACTGCTCGACAAGATCGCGATCCTGCAGATCAAGTCCGAGCGCATGAGCGATCCGGCCAAGCTGGCCAACGTCCGCAACGAACTCTCCGCGCTGGAGAAGACCTGGCTGGCGCACCCGGCCGCCGGCACCGACATCGTCCGCCTGCGTGCGGACCTGAAGGCCGTCAACGAGCGGCTGTGGGACATCGAGGACGACATCCGGCTCAAGGAGAAGGCCCAGGCCTTCGACGAGGGCTTCGTCAAGCTCGCCCGCAGCGTGTACTTCCAGAACGACGAGCGCGCCCGCCTCAAGCGCGAGATCAACACCGCGCTTGGCTCGGCGTACGTCGAGGAGAAGTCGTACGAGGACTACACCGGTGGCGACGCGCCCTGACGCGCAGCGCCGGCGCTAGGCCGGTGGCCGTGCGGGGTGGTCCGCGCGGTAGCGCTCGAACGCGGCGACGGCGTCGTCGACCGTGACCAGTTCCATCACCCCGTCGTGCTCGATCTTGGTGCCCCAGGCGAGTTCCGCCGCGGGCTTGCCGAGGTAGCGGCGGGCGGCGTCGTCGTAGCGGTCGACGCAGTAGCGGCGGTCCGAGTACGGGCCGCTGCGGGCCGGGTTGCTGGCCGCGTGCAGCCCCAGCACCTTGCTGCCCATCGCGTTGGCGATGTGCATCGGGCCGGAGTCCGGCGTCATCACCAGGTCGGCGCGTTCCAGCAGCGCCGGCAACTGCTTGAGCGTGTCCTTGCCGACCAGGTCGAGCACCGGTCCGCGCATCGCGGCGATGATCGCGTCGGCGGTGTCGCGCTCCAGCTGGCTGCGGCCGCCACACAGCACCACGCGCCAGCCCCGGTCGGCGGCGTGGTCGGCCACCGCGGCGTAGCGGTCGGCCATCCAGTTGCGGCGGACGTGGCTGGAACACGGCGAGATCATCAGCACCGGAGCGCCGTCGGCGGGCCACTGCGCCGCGGCCCAGGCGCGGGCGTCGTCCGGCACCGGCAGGTCCCAGCGCACGTGCTCCTGCCGCAGGCCGAGCGGCTCGCTGAAGCTGCCGATCGCGTCGAGCACGTGGATGCCCGGGCGGTCGGCGATCCGCCGGTTGATGAAGAGCCCGTGGCCATCCTTCGAGCGGCTGCGGTCGTAGCCCACCCGCAGCCGCGCCGGGATGAATGCCGACAGCAGGTTGGCACGCGCCGACACCTGCATCTGCAGCAGCACGTCGAACCGCCCGTGCCGCGCGCGCAGTTCGCGACGCAACGCCCGCATGCCGGCCAGCCCGGACTTCTTGTCGTATTCGACGAACTCCACCCCTTCCAGCCCCTGCAGCAGGCGGTGTTCGCCCTTGCCGATGACCCAGGTCAGCGGCACGTCGGGCCATGCCGCGCGCAGGGTGCGCACCAGCGGCACCACGTGGGTCACGTCGCCCAGCGCGGAAAGCCGCAGCAGGCAGATGGAAGCAGGTGCGGGCGGGATGTGAATTGCTATGCTCCGGCGGATGACGGGGTATGACGCCGCTGAAGGACTGACGCCGTTCCGCGACGACAGCGGGTTCGGCGCGATTCTGTTCGACCAGACTCGGGTGCGGCAAGTCGAGCCGGAGTGGTTTTCGCCTGCGTGGTGGGAAGACCGCGCGCGCCCGGTGGCCAGCGGCGGCCGCGGCGGCGCCTGGTTCATCGATGCCGACTTCGGCGAGGCGGTGTTGCGGCGCTACCTGCGCGGCGGCCTCGTGGCGCATTTCAACCACGACCGTTACCTGTGGCACGGGGCGACGCGCACCCGAAGCTTCGCCGAGTTCCGCCTGACCCGCGCCGCCGCCGCGAAGGGCGTGCCGGTGCCGGCGCCGATCGCCGCGTACTACCGGCGCGAGGGCGCGCACTACCGCGCGGCGATCCTGATCGAGCGGCTGCCTGGCGTCCGCACCTTGGCCGACCGCGCCGCGGTCGCCGGCGATGGCGCGCCGTGGGAGGAGGCCGGCCGGCTGGTCGCGCGCGCCCACCGTGCCGGGCTGGACCACGCCGACCTCAACGCCCACAACCTGATGTTCGACCCGACCGGGCGTGGCTGGGTGATCGACCTGGACCGCGGCCGGCTGCGCATCCCCGCGACCGGCTGGCGCGAGCGCAACCTCGTGCGGTTGAAGCGCTCACTGCTGAAGCTGCGCGGCGAGCGTACGGTCGAGGCGGTCGAGCGCGATTTCGCGCGGCTGCGCGACGCCTACGACCGCGTCTGGGCGAGGGGCGTCTGAGATGGCGTGGGCATTGCGACTGCACGGGGTCGGCAACGCGTCGGCGGTCGAGCTTGGCTCGGCGATGGCGACGCTCGAGCGCGACGGCCGGCCGTGGCTGACCATCGACTGCGGCGGCGAGGGCCTGACCGCCTGCCTGCGCGAATACGGCGAGGCGCCGCGCGCGCTGTTCATCACCCACACCCACCTGGACCACGTCGCCGGTTTCGAGCGGCTGTTCGTCGAGAGCTACTTCGACGAGTCCCGCCGCGGGCGGGTGAGCCTGTACGTACCCGCCAAGCTGGTGCCGCTGCTGCACCAGCGTGTCGGCGACTACCCGAATCCGCTGGCCGAGGGCGGCGCCAACTTCTGGGACGCGTTCCAGGTGATCCCGGTCGGCGATGCGTTCTGGCACGACGGCGTGCGGCTGGAGGTGTTCCCGACCCGCCACCACTGGCCCGACACCTCGTTCGGCCTGCGCCTGCGCGGCAGCGTGGTGTGGACCGGCGACACCCGGCCGATCCCCGAGGTGTTGGCCCGCGTTGCCGACGACGGCGAACTGGTCGCGCACGACTGCGCGCTGCACGGCAACCCGTCGCACAGCGGCATCGAGGACCTGGAGCACGAGTACCCGCGCGAACTGCTCGCGCGCTGCCTGCTATACCACTACGCCAGCGAGGAAGAAGGGCGGCAGTTGGAAGCGCGCGGCTACCGGATCGGCCGGCCGGGCGAGAGGGTCGAGTTGCGCGCGACGACCTCGATGCAGGTCGGTACCGGCCGCTGAGCGGTGCGACACGGCGTGGCTCGGCGCAGACGTAGGTGCGGGCGGCGCCCGAAATGGCGATGACCCCGCCGGCTGGCCTCGGCACCCGCGTCAGTCGATACCGTTGCTGCCTTCCGGCCCTGGCGGGGTTTTCGACCTAGCGTCGCGAGGGGCCGACGGGGCCACCATGGAATCTTGCGGTGAATCTGGCGGAGAGAGGGGGATTCGAACCCCCGAAGCGCGGTTTAGACGCTTACACACTTTCCAGGCGTGCTCCTTCAACCACTCGGACACCTCTCCGCACCTGGGTCACGCAACCCCGAGCGCGGCATCCGGCCGCCAACAGGGCCGCAAATTCTAGCGGTCGCGGGGGCTGTGGACAAGGGCGACGCCGCGGTCGCGGATACGTGGCGGCCCCGGGCACGGGCCGTCTGGACGGGCGTGGCACAATGCCCCGAGCCGGTCCGGCGGCCCGCCCGGGGCCGCCCGACGCGCCGGCGCCGCAGACCACGCAGCAACCAGGGATCCCGATGTCCTACCTCGTCCTCGCCCGCAAATGGCGCCCCCGGCGCTTCGCCGAACTGGTCGGGCAGGAACACGTCGTGCGCGCGCTGACCAACGCGCTCGACACCGGCCGGGTGCACCACGCGTTCCTGTTCACCGGCACCCGCGGCGTCGGCAAGACCACCATCGCGCGGATCTTCGCCAAGTCGCTCAACTGCGAGCGCGGCACCTCGGCCGAGCCCTGCGGCGAGTGCAGCGCCTGCCGCGACATCGACGCCGGCCGTTTCCTCGACCTGCTGGAGATCGACGCGGCCAGCAACACCGGTGTCGACGACGTCCGCGAGGTGATCGAGAACGCCCAGTACATGCCGTCGCGCGGGCGCATGAAGGTGTACCTGATCGACGAGGTGCACATGCTCTCCAAGGCGGCGTTCAACGCGCTGCTGAAGACGCTGGAGGAGCCGCCGGGGCACGTGAAGTTCCTGCTGGCCACCACCGACCCGCAGAAGCTGCCGGTGACGGTGCTGTCGCGCTGCCTGCAGTTCAACCTCAAGCGGCTGGACGAGGACCAGATCACCGGCCAGGTCAACAAAATCCTCGCGGCCGAGGGCATCGTCGCCGAGCCGGGCGCGGTGCGCCAGCTGGCCCGCGCCGCCGACGGCAGCCTGCGCGACGGGCTGTCGCTGCTGGACCAGGCGATCGCCTACACCGGGTCGGGCACCGCCGGCGGGGGGCTGACCGACGCCGCGGTCGCGGCCATGCTCGGCACCGTCGACCGCACCCGCGTCGGCGCGTTGCTGCAGGCGCTGGCCGACGGCGACGGCGAGGCGCTGATGGCGGAAGTCGCCGGGCTGGCCGAGTTCTCGCCGGACTGGTCGAGCGTGCTGGAGGCCCTGACCGACGCGCTGCACCGCGTGCAGGTGCGCCAGCTGGTGCCGGCCGCCGCGAACGAAGCCGAGGGCGTGGACCTCGACGGGCTGGCCGACGCGTTGCGGCCCGAGCTGGTGCAGCTGTGGTACCAGATGGCGCTGCACGGCCGCCGCGACCTGCCGCTGGCGCCGAGCCCGCGCGCCGGTTTCGAGATGGCGGTGCTGCGGATGCTCGCGTTCCGTCCGGCGGGCGGGGAGGGCGTGCGTGCTGCCCCGTCGCGGAGCGATGCCCGGCGCGAGGCGACCGGTGCGCCGGCGGCTGCCGCGGCCAGCGCCGCTGAGCCGCACGGATCGACCGGTGGCCCGGCTGCCGGCATGGAACCACCGGCGGTTGCGACGCCCGCCCGGGAGCATGTGCGTGAACCGGTGCGGATCGCGGTATCGGAACCCGAACCCGAGCTGGAGCGGGAACCCGCATCGAAGCCGGCCGCAGTCGCAGTCCCGGCCACGCCCACGCCACCTTCGCCGCCGGCCCCGTCCACCCATGCCAACGCCAACCCCGGCCTCGACACCGCCGACGACTGGCTCGACTGGGTCGCCCGCAGCCCGCTGCGCGGCCCCGCGCGGATGCTGGCCGAGCACGCCGGCTTTGTCGGTTGCGGGGACGGCCTGCTGCGCCTGAGCCTGTCGGCCGACGACGAAATGCTGAAGCTGCCTGCGCTGGTCGACGACATCGCCGAAGCGCTCACGCCGCTGTTCGGCGCCCGCCCGCAGCTGCGTTTCGAAAGCGCCGGCGCGCCGTCCGAATCCCTGCGCCAGCGCAACGAGCGCGCGCGCGACGAACGCCAGGCCGCGGCCGAGGACGCCTTCCTCGGCGACCCCGAGGTGCAGCGCCTGATCCACCAGCACGGCGCCCGCCTTGTGCCGGACTCGATCCGGCCCCACGACGCCTGACGCACCTTTCAATCCGAACCGAGTAGACGACATGCGCGGAAACATCGCCCAACTCATGCAGCAAGCGCAGAAGATGCAGGAAAACATGCAGCGTGCGCAGGAAGAACTGGCCAACATCGAGGTCACCGGCAACGCCGGTGGCGGCATGGTCAGCGTGACCCTGACCGGCCGCATGGAGTGCCGCAAGGTCCGCATCGACCCCAGCGTGATCAGCGACGCCGAGATGACCGAGGACCTGGTCGCCGCCGCGATCAACGACGCGGTCAACAAGGTCAACGCCGCCTCGCAGGAGAAGATGGGCGCGGCCACCGCCGGCATGCAGCTGCCGCCCGGGATGAAGATGCCGTTCTGATCGGCGCCGCGTCGCGATGACCTCGCCCCTGCTCGAACAACTGGTCGAAGCCTTCCGGGTGCTGCCCGGGGTCGGCCAGAAGTCGGCCCAGCGCATGGCCTACCACGTGCTCGAACGAGAGCGCGCCGGTGGCCGGCGGCTGGCCGATGCGCTGGCCGCGGCGGTCGAGAAGATCGGCCACTGCGCGCGCTGCCGCGACTTCAGCGAGGACGAGGTCTGCGCCACCTGCGCCAGCGCCGCGCGCGACGTGCACCAGCTGTGCGTGGTCGAGACCCCGGCCGACCGCCTCGCGATCGAGCAGGCGACCGGCTACCGCGGCCTGTACTACGTGCTGCAGGGCCGGCTGAGCCCGCTCGACGGCATCGGCCCGGGCGAACTCGGGCTCGACCGCCTGGGTGCGCGGCTGGGCGAGGGCGAGGTGTCGGAGATGATCATCGCCACCAACCCGACCGTCGAGGGCGAGGCCACCGCGCACTACCTCGGCCAGCTTGCGCGCCAGCACGGCGTCCGCCCGAGCCGGCTGGCCCACGGCGTGCCGCTGGGCGGCGAGCTCGAATACGTCGACCGCGGGACCCTGTCGCACGCCTTCGGCACCCGCAGCGAAATGACCTAGCGCCTGGTAGGAGCGACGTGAGTCGCGACCCGCCGAGCGCCCGAAACGATGTACAGGTCGCGACTGACGTCGCTCCTACAACAAGGCACACCACCACGGAGCCGGCCATGACCATCTTCGACCAGATCATCCGCCGCGAGATCCCCGCCGACATCGTCTACGAGGACGAGCACCTGATCGCGTTCCGCGACATCGCCCCGCAGGCGCCGGTGCACGTGCTGTTCGTGCCGAAGACGCCGGTCGCCACGCTCAACGACCTGAAGCCCTCGCAGGCCGAGGTGGTCGGGCGGCTGGCGGTCGCCGCCGCCGCGTACGCGAAACGGCAGGGCTTCGCCGACGACGGCTACCGCGTCGTCATGAACTGCAACGAGCATGGCGGGCAGACCGTGTTCCAGATCCACCTGCACCTGCTGGCCGGCGCGCCGCTGGGCCGTTTCGGCACGCCGGCGCGCGGCGGCGAGGCGAGCTGAGCTTCGCACCCGGTTCAGCCGGGCCCGGTTCTGCTGCTTGCCGCCCCCATCCCCCTCATACAGACTCCCGGCATGACACTTCGCCTGACGATTCCCCGGCTCACGGCCGTCTTCCTCGTGCTGGCCCTGTCGGCCTGCGGCTTCCACCTGCGCGGCGCGATGGCGCTGCCGTCCAACCTCGACCCGGTGAAGGTGGTCTCGACCGACCGCTACAGTCCGCTGGCGGCGACGCTGGCCGAGGCGCTGACCCGCGCCGGCGCGACGCCGGCCACGGCCGCGACCGAGAACCCGGCGGTGCTGGAACTGCTGGCCGAGCGCTGGGGCAGCACCCCGGTCAGCGTCGACGAGCGCGGCCGCGCGCAGGAGTTCAGCCTGCGCTACGCGGTGGTGTTCGAGCTGCGCAACGGCGACGGCACGCTGCTGGTACCGCGCCAGAACATCGAGCTGTCGCGCGACTACATCTCGGTCCCGGAAGCCTCGATCGGCACCGAGGGCGAGCGCGACATCCTGGTGCGCGAGATGCGCCGCGAGATGGCGGCCTCGGTGCTGCGCCGGATCGACGCGGCCTCGTCCGAGGGCGGCGTGGTCGGTGCCGACAAGGTCTTCATCGAACTGACCGATGCTGCCGAGGCGGCGATGGAGGCGGCCAACGCGATGCCGCTGCCGGGCGCCGACCCGGTGCCGGACGCGGAGCCGGCACCCGCCGCGGAACCCGCGCCCGAGCCGGCGCAGGACGACCCCCAGCCGGCGCCCGAGCCCGTCCCCTGAGATGGAACTGAAGCCGGAACAGCTGGCGGCCCAGCTCGAGTCGGGCCCGCTGCTGCCGGCCTACCTCGTCGCCGGCGCCGAGGCGCTGCTGGTGCTGGAGGCCGCCGACGCGGTCCGGGCCGCCGCGCGCGCGCAGGGCATCACCGAGCGCGAGGTGTTCGAGTTCGAGGGCAAGCAGAGCGAGGACGACTGGAACGCGCTGCACGCCAGCCTCGCGGCGCCGAGCCTGTTCGCCAGCCGTCGCCTGATCGAGCTGCGGATCCCGTCGGGCAAGCCGATCAAGCAGGGCGCGCAGATGATCGTCGACTTCTGCCAGTCGCCGCCGGCCGACGTGGTGCTGCTGGTCACCACCACCGAGTGGAGCCGCAAGCACGCCGGCAAGTGGAGCGAGGCGATCGGCAAGGTCGGCCGGGTCGCCGTCGGCTGGCAGGTCAAGCCGCACGAACTGCCCGACTGGATCAGCCGGCGCCTGCACGCGCGTGGCCTGCAGGCCGACCGCGAGGCGGTGCTGCGGCTGGCCGAGCGGGTCGACGGAAACCTGCTGGCGGCCGCGCAGGAAGTCGACAAGCTCGCGTTGCTCAGTGATGGCGGCCGGCTGGATGCGGCGCGGATGGATGCGCTGGTCGCCGACGCCGCGCGCTTCGACGTGTTCCGCGTGCTCGATGCGGCGATGAACGGCCAGCCCGCGCAGGTGGCGCGGATGCTGGCCGGCCTGCGCGCCGAGGGCGAGGCGGTGCCGGCGCTGCTCGGCATGGTGGTGATGGAGCTGCAGCGCACCGCGGCGCTGGCCCGGATCAAGGCCGGCGGCGGCAACCTGTCGGCCGAGTTCAAGGCGCAGCGCATCTGGGACTCGAAGCAGCCGATGTACCAGCGCGCGCTGCAGCGCCACCCCGCCGCGCGCTGGGACGCGTTCGTCTCGCAGGCCGGGCGGGTCGACCGCATCGCCAAGGGCCGCGGCGTCCGCGGCGAGGACCCGGCCGACGCCTGGCTGGCGCTGGAGCGGCTGCTGCTGGCGGTCGCCGAGCCGCGCGCGACCCGGATGCTGGCGCGTGCCTGAGGTCGCCACCGCGACCGCACCGCTGACCGTGTTCTACGGCGGTACGTTCGACCCCGTCCACAACGGCCACCTCGGCGTCGCCCGCCACGCGCGCGACCGGCTCGACGCCACGATCCGGCTGATGCCGGCGGCCGACCCGCCGCACCGCGACACTCCCGGCGCCGGCGCGATCCACCGCGCGCGCATGCTCGACCTCGCCGTGGCCGGCGAGCCGCGGCTGAAGGTCGACCGGCGCGAACTGTCGCGCACGACCCGCTCGTGGACCATCGACACCCTGCAAGGCATCCGCCGCGAGCTCGGCGATGCCGCCCCGGTGGCGCTGCTGGTCGGTGCCGACAGCCTGCTCGGCCTGCCGCAATGGAAGGACTGGCAGGCGCTGTTCGAGTTGTCGCACTTCGTCGTCGCCGAGCGCCCAGGCATCGACCTGTCACCGTCGGTGTTGCCCGGGCCGCTGGCCGGCTGGCTCGACGGCCGCTGGACCGATTCGGTCGCCGCCCTGAACCGGGCGCCGGGCGGCCGAGTGCTGCGGTTGCGGCAGCCGCTGCACGAGGGTTCGGCCACCGCCATCCGCGCCCGCGTCGCGGCCGGGCGGCCGCTGGCCGGGCTGGTGCCGGACGCCGTCGCCGCCTACATCGCCCGTCACTGGCTGTATGCAGGCGGGGCCGCATCCTCGGCTTCGCTATAATCCGCCCCTTGCCCCCGTCCCAGAGCTGCCCTTTGACCACACCCGCCCAAGTCATCAAGACCCGCCTGCCCAGCCCCCCGCCCGCCGTGGAGGACCTGCTGAAAGCGGTGCGCGAAGCGGTCGAGGAGCTGAAGGCGAAGGACACGGTCGAGATCGACGTGCGCGGCAAGAGCAGCGTCACCGATTTCATGGTGGTCGCATCGGGCACCTCGTCGCGCCACGTCAAGTCGATCGCCGACGAGGTGGTGAAGTTCGCCAAGAAGCTCGACGTGATGCCGCTGGGTGTCGAGGGCGAGCGCGAAGCGGAGTGGGTGCTGGTCGACCTGGGCGACGTGGTGGTCCACGTCATGCTGCCGCGGGTGCGCGAGTTCTACGCGCTGGAGCGGCTGTGGACGGTCGGCGACCAGCCGCCGGACGCGATCGACGAGTACGGTGACGACCACCGCGGCGAGACCGACGCCGAAGACGAGCTCTGAGGCTCGCGGCGGACGCAACGACAACGGCGCCCGGGGGCGCCGTTGTCGCATCCGCAACCCGGTAACGCGCTACAGCCGCCCGCGCACCCACGGACCGGTGATCGCGACGGTGATGCCCGGCGACTGGATGTTGACGAACAGCGTTTCCCCGCGCGGGTCCCAGCAGGCGCCGCAGAATTCGCTGCCGCGGTAGTCGCCCTCGTCGATCACCTTGCCCGCATCGGCGATCTGCTGGCGGTGCAGCTCGACGTTGTTCTTGGCGAGGTAGAACGACTCGCCGCCGCGGGTCAGCCCGAGCAGCCGCGAGCCCGGCCCGTAGTGGTCCGGGCTTTCGCCGCCGTCCTCGCACAGCACCACGCCGCCGCGCGGGCTGACGGTGATGTTGTCGGGGTTGTGCGCGGCCAGCTGGTTGCCGCTGGCGAACAGCAGCGACAGGTGCTGGCTGGCGAGGTCGAGCACCCACACCGCACCGTTGCCGCGGCCGCGGCGGCCGCGCGCATCGACCCCGGCCGAGGTGTCGACGATGAACATCTTGCCGGCCGCCTGCCAGATCCCCTCGCCGCGACTCATGCGCAGGCCACCGGCGGCCCAGCCCTGCGCGAACGGGCCGCTGAGGGTGTCGCCCTCGCCGATGTCGGGGAAACCGGCGGGTGCGGGCAGGTTGTCGAGGTCGGGATCGGCGATGTCGACCCATTCCAGCGCGTAGGCCGCACCGGGTTGCGGCACCGTCAGGTCGGCGTTGGGGCGGCCACGCACGCGCGCGGCCTGCAGGCGGCCGCCGTTCTCCAGCGCGCCGTGGCGGTCGCTGCGGTCATTGGGGATGAAGCGGTAGAGGCCGGACTTGTTGCGGTCGTCCTCGGTCAGGTAGACCGCGCCGGTCGATGGATCCACCGCCACCGCCTCGTGGCTGAACCGGCCCATCGCCACCAGCGGTTGGCCGGTGGTGCGCGCGGGGTCGGGATGCACCTCGAACACGTAGCCGTGGCGCCGGCCGCTGGCCGAGACCTGGTTGCTCTTGATCTCTTCGCAGCTGAGCCAGGTGCCCCACGGCGTGGGGCCGCCGGCGCAGTTGACCAGGGTGCCGCCGAGGCTGGCCTCGATGCCTTCCAGCCGGCCCTTGCGCCAGGTCAGGGTGGTGGTGCCGCCGCCGGCGACGCGGCCGCCGCCGAGGTCGCCGGTGTCGTACATGGCCGGCGCGCGGAAGGCCTGGCCGGCACCGCGTTCGTGGTTGCGGATCAGCACCAGTTCGTGGCCGCGTCCGCGCTCGCCGCCGCGTCCGCGACCGTGTCGGCCCGGCGCCTGCGGCAGCACGGCCATGCCGTCGTGGCGGTCGGGGCAGGGCTGGCCGTCGTCCATCAGGTCGCCGGACCAGCCGAAGGACTCGTAGCTGAAACCTGCCGGCAATTGCAGCAGCGCCAGCCCGGTGGCGCGGTCGGCGACGGGTGCCAGCGGGCCGTAGGGGCCGGCGACCGGGCCGGTCCGGATCGGGTGGCCGACGGCGGCGAGGCTCTGGCGCGAATACAGGGCACCGAGGCTGCCGATCGCGCCGACCGCCATCGCGGCGGCCGCGCCCTTGAGCACCTGGCGACGGGGAAGGTCGAGCTGGTCCATCGTGCAACTCCTTGTCGGGGGAGTGCCCGATGCTGGGGGGCGACCGTAACCGGCGGATGACAAACCGTCGCGGCGGCCGGCGCGACCCTGCCGGTACCATGCGCGGATGAAAGCGAAGCTGATCGCAGTGGGCGAGCGCGCCCCGCACTGGGTGGCCGAAGGGTTCGAGGAGTACCGCAAGCGGCTGTCGCACTGGCTGCCGCTGGAGCTGGTGGAGGTCGAGCCGGGTGTGCGCGGCAAGAACCGCGACGTCGCCCGCGCCACCGCCGACGAGGGTGCGCGGGTGCTGGCGGCACTGCCGAAGTCGCCGCTGGTGGTGACGCTGGACGGCCGCGGCAAGCCGTGGAGTTCCGAGCAGCTGGCGCAGCGGCTGGAACACTGGCGTGGCCAAGGCCGCGACCTCGCATTGCTGATCGGTGGCCCCGAGGGCCACGCCGGCGAGGTGCTGGCGCGCGCCGACGAGTCCTGGTCGCTGGGGCCGCTCACCTTGCCGCACATGCTGGTGCGGCTGGTCGCGGCCGAGCAGCTGTACCGCGCCGCGGCGATGCTGGCCAACCACCCGTACCACCGCGCCTGACGTCACCCCGCCGGCCTGTCGCGGGCGGTGTCACACGAATTGGCGGCGCCGCGGCGGTGACCGCGACGCCGCCGCCACCTCACTCCAGCGAGAACGACACCGGCACCCGGCCGATCGCCTGTACCGGCCGGCCTTCACGCACCGCGGGCTGGAACCGCCACTGCTCCAGCACCTGGCGCCGGGCGGCCCGGTCCAGCTCGCGGTCGCCGCTGCTGCCGATCACGTCGACCGTGAGTGGGCGGCCGTCGATGTCGACCAGCACTTCCAGCAGCACCGTGCCCTCGATGCCGGCACGCAGGGCGCGGCGCGGGTAGGGCGGCGGCGGGGCGGCCGCGTAGCGCAGCACCGCGCCGGTCATCACCTCGACCGGCCCGGCCACGGCGGCGTCCCGGGGCGCGACCGCCACCGGCGGCGTCGCCGGCAGGTCGCCCGCCAGCGGTTCGACCACCGGCTGCGGCGATGGCGGCTGCTGCACCCGTGGCGTCGGCGCGGTGGTCGGCCGGGGGACGGTGCGCGGTTGCTCGACCGGCACCGGTACCGGTTCGACCCGCTTCTCCGGCACCGTCGGCAGCCAGTCGACTTCGGTGCGGGTGGTGTCCGGCGTCGGGGCGACGATCCGCAACGGCACCATCAACAGCATCAGCAGCACCACGTTGAGCGCGATCGCGCCGGCGCCGGCGGCGATCCGCGGTCCGTCCAGTCGCCCGGACAATCCATTGCCGCGCGAACGGGAAGCCATTGCATGGGTCATGGTCCACCTCCTCAGTCAGCCGTTGTGGGATGCAAACGTGCGGACGCGGCGGGCGGGGTTGCGGGTGTTGGTTGGTGGAGGAAGTCCCCCGCGCCCACGCCTCGAACCTGCTCCGTACGCATGCGCACGGCAAGCGCGGGCGGAAGAGCGGCGCGCGGGGGACGACGGACGGTCGTCAGCGCCCGAGTTCGAACACGACGTCGAGGTTGACCGACAGCGTGCTTTCGCCGGGCGAGACCGGTGTGCTGGCGTCGGCCTTCTCCATCCGCGCCATCGCCATCATCGGCACCGGCGGACCAAAGCCGCCGTTGCCCTCGCTGATGCTGACGATGCGGCGCACCTGCATCCCCAGTGTCTGCGCGTACATCGCGGCGCGGGCGCGGGCCTTTTCGATCGCGGCGCGGCGGGCCTCGTCGTAGGCGCCCTCCGTGTCGTCGACCTCGAAGGTCGGCCCGTGGATCTGGTTGGCACCGACCGCGACCAGCGCGTCCATGATCTCGCCCAGCTCGCCGATCTCGCGCACGGTGATGTCGACCGTGTTGCGCGCCTCGTAGCCGGTGATGGCCGGGGGCTGGTTGTCGGCGTAGCGGTACTGCGGGCTGAGGTTGACGCCGCTGGTGCGGATGTCGCGCTCGGCGATGCCTGCGTCGCGGATCGCCTTGACCACGCGGGTCATCTGCTCGGCGTTGGCGCGCATCGCGGCGTTGGCGTCGGCGGCCTGGGTCACCACGCCGGTCGACAGGTGGGCGATGTCCGGCACGCGGGTGGTTTCGGCCTGCGCCGACACTGAAAGCAGGGTGCCGTCGGTGCTCATCGCGGCGGCGGGCAGGGACTGGGCGTGGGTCGGCATGGCGGCGGCTCCGAGTGCGAGGGCGGTGGCCAGGGCCAGCGCGCGCAGGCCGTGCGAGGGGATGGAGCGGGTGTTGGGAAGACGCATGAAGGGGTCCTTTGTGGGCGCCGTGAGGGTCTGGCGATCGGGGTGAACGAACCGTGAGCCAGGTCGGGGTTGGGCGGCTTGGCGTCGGCTGGCGCTCAGTCAGTGCGGGTTATGCTTTCGGCTACCTGAACAGTGCACCGGCGACGCGTGGGGGCGGTGTCGCCGGGCCGCATGTCGCGCCGCGCGCATGCCGCCCATCCGATGCCCGCCGTCGCCACCCACCGGACCCGCGACCCGATGCTGTACCTCGCTTCCAAATCGCCGCGTCGTCGCGAACTGCTCGCCCGCCTGGGCGTGGAGTTCGGGCTGATCGACCTCGACATCCCGGAGCAGCGCGGTCCCGGCGAGCCGGCGCGCGACTACGTGGCGCGCGTCGCCCGCGAGAAGGCGCAGGCCGGGCTGGCCGGCGTGGCCGGCGACCGCGACGCGCTGGTGCTCGGTTCCGATACCGAAGTGATCCTCGACGACGAGGTGTTCGGCAAGCCGGCCGACGCCGACGACGCGGCCGCGATGCTGCGCCGGCTGTCGGGCCGCACGCACGAGGTGGTGTCGGCGGTGTCGCTGCTGTCGCACGACGGCGGCCACCATGCGGTCGCGGTGTCGCAGGTGGGTTTCGCCGAACTCGACGACGCGGTGATCGCGGCCTACGTCGCCGGCGGCGACGCCTTCGGCAAGGCCGGCGCCTACGCCATCCAGGGCGTCGCCGAAGCATTCGTCACCCGGCTCGACGGCAGCCATTCGGCGGTCATGGGCCTGCCGATGCGCGAGACCGCGGGGCTGCTGGCGCGGGTCGGTCTCGGGCCGCTGGCGGTGCCGGCATGACGGAGGAGCTCCTGGTCAACGTCACCCCCCGCGAGACCCGCGTGGCGGTGGTCGAGAACGGCATGCTGCAGGAGCTGCACATCGAGCGCGGCTGGCGGCGCGGGGTGGTCGGCAACATCTACAAGGGCCGCGTGCAGCGGGTGATGCCCGGCATGCAGGCGGCCTTCGTCGACGTCGGGCTGGAGCGCGCGGCGTTCCTGCATGCGGCCGACATCGCCCGGCCGCCGCCGGTCGGCAACACCGGGGACGAGGCGGCCGCGCTGCCGCCGACGCCGACGCCGCCGATCGCCGAGCTGCTGCGCGACGGGCAGGAAATCATCGTGCAGGTGGTCAAGGACCCGATCGGCAGCAAGGGCGCACGGCTGACCACGCAGATCAGCATCCCGTCGCGCTACCTGGTGCTGCTGCCGCGCACGCGCGTGGTCGGCGTCTCGGCACGGATCGAGGACGAGGCGGAGCGTGCGCGCCTGAAGGGCCACGTCGCCGCGCTGGCGCCGGCCGGCGAGCAGCACGGCTACATCGTCCGCACCAACGCCGAGTCGCAACCCGAAGAAGCGCTGGCCGAGGACATCGCCTACCTCAGCCGCGCCTGGCAGCTGGTCGCGGAGCGCTCCGGCAACGCCCGTGTCGGCCAGTGCGTGTACGAGGACCTGACCCTGCCGCTGCGCGCCGTGCGCGACCTGATGCGGCGCGACGTCGAGAAGGTGCGGGTCGATTCGCGCGAGACCTGCGACCGGCTGCGCACGTTCGCCGCGCAGTTCATGCCGGCCCTGGCCGAGAAGATCGAACACTACGCCGGCGCCCGCCCGATCTTCGACCTGTACGGGGTCGAGGACGAGATCGGCCGCGCGCTGGACAAGCAGGTGCCGCTGAAATCCGGCGGCTACCTGGTCATCGACCAGACCGAGGCGATGACCACCATCGACATCAACACCGGCTCGTTCCTGGGCCAGCGCAACCTCGAGGAGACCGTCTACCGGACCAACCTCGAGGCCGCGCAGTCGGTGGCGCGCCAGCTGCGGCTGCGCAACCTCGGCGGCATCATCATCATCGACTTCATCGACATGACCGATGCCGAGCACAAGCGCCAGGTGCTGCGGCAGCTGGAGAAATCACTCGCCCGCGACCACGCCAAGACTACGGTGTACGACTTCTCGCCGCTGGGCCTGGTCGAGATGACCCGCAAGCGCACCACCGAGAGCCTCGAGCGCCAACTGAGCGAGCCGTGCCACGAGTGCGGCGGCCGCGGGATGCTGAAGACGCCGGAGACGGTGACCTACGAGATCTTCCGCGAGATCGTGCGGCAGGTGCGGCAGTTCGACGCCGCCCGGCTGCTGGTGATGGCCTCGCCGAAGGTGGTCACGCGCATCACCGAGGAGGAGTCCGCGGCGGTGGCCGAGCTGGAGGAGTTCCTCGGCAAGTCGATCCGGTTCCAGGCCGACGACCAGTACGCGCAGGAGCAGTTCGATGTCGTGCTGCTCTGACCGGACCTGACCGATGACCGCGCTGCGTCGCCACCTGCGCAGGGTCCGCCGGGGCCTGGGCTACACCGTCGCCGTCGTGCTGGTGCTGGTGGCGCTGGTGCTCGGCGTGGCCAGCCAGGTGCTGCCGCTGGCCGAGCGCAATCCCGAACGCATCGCGCAGTGGCTGAGCCAGCGCGCCGGGCGGCCGCTGGCGTTCGACCGGGTGGAGACCGAATGGACCCGCCGCGGCCCGCTGCTGCGGCTGGACAACCTGCGCGTCGGCGCGGGCGATGAGGCCTTCACCGTCGGCGACACCGAGATGCTGGTGTCGATCTACGCCGGCCTGCTGCCGGGCACGCCGCTGTCGGAGCTGCGCGTGCGCGGCCTCGACCTGACCCTGGAACGCACCCCGGATGGCCGCTGGCACGTGCGCGGCCTGCCGGGCCAGCAGCAGTCGGGCGCTGACCCGTTCGACGCGCTGGAGCGGCTGGGCGAACTGCAGGTGATCGACGCCCGGCTGGCGGTGGTCGCACCGCAACTCGGCATCGACACCCGGCTGCCGCAGATCGACCTGCGCCTGCGCGTCGACGGTGACGGGATCCGAGCCGGCGTGCGCGCCTGGCCGGCCCGCGGCGGCAGTGCGAGCGAACCGCTGGAGGCGGTGCTGGAGCTGGACCGCGACAGCGGCGACGGCCGCGTGTACGCCGGCGCACGTGCGGTCGACCTGTCGCACTGGGCGCCGCTGCTGGAACTGATGGGCGTCGCGGCCGACGCCGGTACCGGCCGCGCCGAGGCCTGGGCGACGCTGGACGGCCTGCGCGTGGTGCAGGTGACCGCCGCCGGCAAGCTCGATGGCGTGGTGCTGCGCGGCGCCCCGCTGAGTCCCACGTCGCCGGCGCCGCGCGTGCGGCTGCGGACGGTCGACACCCTCGCGCGCTGGCAGCAGGGCGAGGACGGCTGGCGGCTCGACGCGCCGCGGCTGCAGGTGACCACCGACGACGGCGCGAGCCGGCTCGACGGGCTGCTGCTGGCCGGCGGCGAGCGGTTCGCGGTCCGCTCGCAGCATCTCGACATCGCGCCGCTGGTATCCGTCGCCTCGCTCAGCGACCGGTTGCCGGCCGGCCTGCGCCGCTGGCTGCTGCAGGCACGCCCGCATGCGGTGTTGCGCGAGGTCGAGGTCGCCGGGCGCCGCGACGGACCGATGCGGGCGGTTGCCCGGATCGACGGCTTCGGCTTCGCACCGGTCGGCGACCGGCCGGGCATGCGCGGGCTGGCGGGACGGTTCGAGGGCGACGCCGACGGTTTCCAGTTCGCGCTCGACCCGGCCGCGTCGTGGGTTTTCGACTGGCCCAGCGGATTCGGCCGCGCGCACGCGACCAGCCTCGCCGGCACCGTCACCGGCTGGCGCGAGGGCGACGGCTGGCGCATCGGCACCGACGCGCTGCGCATTGACGGCGACGACTTCGGCGCCACCGCGCGCGGCAGCCTCTGGTGGCAGGGCGATGGCAGCCGGCCGTGGCTGGATGTCGCCGCGACCATCGACGAGACCGCGCTGCCGGTCGCCAAGGGGTTCTGGGTGCGCCACCTGATGCCGGAGACAGTGGTCGAATGGCTCGACACCGCGCTGGTCGCCGGCACCGTGCGCAACGGCCGCGCGCTGGTCTCGGGCGACCTCGACGACTGGCCGTTCACCGGCAACGACGGCCGCTTCGAGGCGACCGCGCACATCGCCGACGCGACCATCCGGTTCCAGCCCGACTGGCCGGCGGCGGAGCAGGTCGAGCTGGAGGCGGCGTTCATCGGCGACGGCTTCGCGCTGGAAGGCAGCGGGGCGCTGGGCGGTTTCGGCATCGATGAACTGACCGCCGGCATCGATCACTACAACGGCGGCCGCCTCGCGGTGGATGCCGACGGGCGCGGCGACGCCGCCCAGCTGGTCAAGGTGCTGCGCGCCAGCCCGCTGCGCGAGCTGCACCCGGAAACCTTCGACAGCGTGCAGGCGCGCGGCCCGGCCGCGGTCGACTTCAACCTGCGGCTCCCGCTGGGCCACGGCGAGGGCATCGCGATCGACGGCGAGGTCGAACTCGCCGGTGCCCGGCTGTCCGATCCGCGCTGGGAGCTGGCGTTCGACCGCGTCAACGGCCGGGCCGTGTTCGACCGCCACGGCTTCCATGCCGATGGCCTGCAGGTGCGTCACGACGGCCGCCCGGGCGTGCTGCGGCTGCGGGCCGGCGAGGGTCATGTGCGGGCGCGCGGCAACGTGTTCGAGGCCGGCATCGAGGCCGATTTCGGCATCGACAAACTGCTCGGCCGCGCGTCGCAACTGGCGTGGCTGGAGCCGCATGTCGACGGGCGCTCGCGCTGGAACGTCGACGTGACGGTGCCGAAGGATTCCACCGGCGACCAGGCCCGCCTGCAGCTGCGTTCCGACCTCGCCGGCACCGCGCTGTCGCTGCCGGCGCCGCTGGGCAAGCCGGCCGGCACGACGCTGGCGACCACCGTCGGCGTGCCGCTGCCGCTGGATGCCGGCGAGGTGCGGGTGAGCCTGGGCCAGCGCCTGGCCGCCCGCGCGCGCAGCGTCGGCGACCGCACCGGCATCCGCGTCGTGCTCGGCAGCGGCCGGGTCGACCAGCCGCCGCCGGCGTCGGGGCTGGTCGCCACCGGCCGCGCCGCCACGCTCGACGCGATCGGCTGGTTGGGCCTGGTCGGCGGTGGTGCGGACGCGGCGACCGGCGGCAGCGGGCTGGCGCTGGAGCGCATCGACGTCACCGCCGACAACCTCCAGCTGCTCGGCGGCGGCTTCCCGGATACCCGTTTGCTGGTGGTGCCTGCGCCGGGCGGCGCCACCGCAGTGCGGACCGAAGGCGCGTCGCTGCAGGGCGAACTGCTGCTGCCGGCGGGCGATGGCGCGGTCGCCGGCCGCTTCGCCCGCGTGCATTGGCGCCCGTCCGACGCGGCCGTGGCGACCGTCACCACCACCGCGACGACGACGCCCGCCAGCGCGGCGACACCGACCGCCGCGCAGGCCGCGACCGCCGGCATCAACCCGGCCGGGATCCCGCCGCTGCTGATCGAGGTCGACGACCTGCGGCTGGTCGACGCCGTGCTCGGCAAGGCCAGCCTGCAGACCCGCCCGACCGCGGCCGGCCTGCGGGTCGAGAAGCTGCACGCCCGCAGCGGCAAGCAGGTGGTCGACATCACCGGCAGCTGGCTCGGGCGCGGTGCCAGCGAGCGCACCCACGTCGCGGCGAAGGTCGACAGCGAGGACTTCGGCCAGTTGCTGGCGGGGCTCGGCCACGGCGGCCGGCTGGCCGGCGGTGAGGGCCAGATGCGGCTCGATGCGGGCTGGACGGGAAGCCCGGCGGAATTCAGCGTCGCCACGCTCGACGGCGACCTGACCCTGGCCGCGCGCGACGGTCGCCTGCTCGAAGTCGAACCCGGCGCCGGCCGCGTCCTCGGCCTGCTCAGCATCGCCGAGCTGCCGCGGCGGCTGTCGCTCGACTTCCGCGATTTCTTCTCGAAGGGCTTCGCCTTCAACCACATCGAGGGGCGGATCGGCTTCGCGCGCGGGCTGGCCCGCAGCGACAACCTGCAGATCGACGGCCCGGCCGCCGAGATCAACATCCGCGGCGCCGCCAACCTGCGCGAGGAAACCTTCAACCAGACCATCGAGGTCCTGCCCAAGACCGGCAACCTGCTGACCGCGGTCGGCGCGATCGCCGGCGGTCCGGTCGGCGCGGCCATCGGCGCGGCCGCCAACGCCGTGCTGCAGAAGCCGCTGGGCCAGATCGGCGCCAAGACCTACAAGGTTACCGGGCCGTGGGAGGAACCCGAGGTCGAGGTGATCAGCCGCGAGCAGGGCCGGCTGTCGGCCGCGCAGGCGGTTCCGGCGGGCTGAGAGGGCGCCGGGCGGGCCGGGAACGGACCGGTTGAAGCCCGTGGCGACGGCCGCATATCGTGGGGATACGCACCCTCGCGACGCCACGCGGAACCCCCATGACCCTACCGCTGCAACTGGCCGAATCCCGGCTCCTGCTGCCTTCCGGCCTCGACGCCGGCGGCCTCGAACGCACCTTCGGCACCCTGCTCGGGCCGGGCATCGACTTCGGCGACCTGTATTTCCAGCACGCCCGGCGCGAGAGCTGGACGGTCGAGGACGGCATCGTCAAGGACGGCGCCCACTCGATCGAGCAGGGCGTCGGCGTACGCGCCATCAGCGGCGAAAAGACCGGTTTCGCCTATTCGGACGAGATCAATGCGGCCGCGCTCATCGAAGCGTCCAAGTCGGCCCGCGCGATCGCCCGTGACGGCTCGACCGTCACGACCCGTTCGCTGGTGCGCGGCAACGCGCTCGACCTCTATCCCAGCGATGACCCGATCGACTCGCTGCCCAACGAAGCCAAGGTCGAGGCGTTGCGCACGCTGGACCGCCTGCTGCGCGCGGCCGATCCGCGGGTCAAGCAGGTCATGGTCAGCCTGGCGGGCGGGGTCGATACCGTGCTCGTGGCGCGCAGCGACGGCGTGCTTGCCGCCGACGTGCGGCCGCTTGTGCGGCTCAACGTGCAGGTGATCGTCGAGCAGAACGGCCGCCGCGAGAGCGGCTACACCGGCGGCGGTGGGCGCTACAGCTACACCGAGCTGCTCGCCGACGGCAAACCCGAGGCCTGGGCGCGCGAGGCGTTGCGGCAGGCACTGGTCAACCTCGAGGCGGTCGACGCGCCGGCCGGCGTGATGCCGGTGGTGCTCGGCAGCGGCTGGCCCGGCGTGTTGCTGCACGAGGCGGTCGGCCACGGGCTGGAGGGCGACTTCAACCGCAAGGGCACGTCCACCTACGCCGGCCGCATGGGCCAGCGCGTGGCATCGCCGGGCGTGACCATCGTGGACGACGGCACGCTGCCGGGGCGCCGCGGCTCGCTCAACATCGACGACGAAGGCGAGCCGACCCAGTGCACGCCGCTGATCGAGGACGGCGTGCTCACGGGTTACATGCAGGACTCGCTCAACGCCCGCCTGATGGGCATGAAGCCGACCGGCAACGGTCGCCGCGAGTCGTTCGCGCACCTCGTGATGCCGCGCATGACCAACACCTACATGCTCGCCGGCCAGCACGATCCGGAGGAGATGATCCGCTCGGTCAAGAAGGGCCTGTACGCGGTCAACTTCGGTGGCGGCCAGGTCGACATCACGAGCGGCAAGTACGTGTTCTCGGCGACCGAGGCCTACCTGATCGAGGATGGCAAGGTCACCGCGCCGGTCAAGGGCGCGACCCTGATCGGCAACGGCCCGGAGACGATGCAGAAGGTGCGGATGATCGGCCACGACCTCGCGCTGGACGAGGGCGTCGGCGTCTGCGGCAAGGACGGGCAGAGCGTGCCGGTGGGGGTCGGCCAGCCGTCACTGCTGATCGACGGGCTGACGGTGGGCGGCACGCAGGCGTGACCGCCGTGGCCGCCCGGGGCGATGGTTCAGTCGGCGGCGTCTTCGGACGCGTCGTCGACGGGCTGGTCGTCGCCGGTGGCGGCCGGCGCGGCGCCGGCCATCACCAGTTCGCGCAGTTCGCGGAACAGCTCGCGGAACGCCCGCGGCGGCTTGTTGCGCTTGCGTTCCTCCAGCGTGTTGCGCACCAGCTGGCGCAGCGACTGGCGGTCGGCGTCGGGGTACTGCGCGATGAACTCGCCCAGCGCCGCGTCGCCCTCGGCCAGCAGGCGGTCGCGCCAGGCTTCCACCCGGTGCATCGCCGCGACCTCGCGCCGGGCCGCCTCGCCCTTCTCGTCGAGTGCGTCGCGGATCGCCTCCAGCACCTCGTCATCCTCGCGTCGCATCTGCTTGGCGAGGAAGGCCAGCTGACGCTTGTGGGCGATGTGCGAGGTGATGCGGCGGGTCTCGCGGATGTGCGGCAGCAGCGCCTCGGGCACCGGCAGTTTCGCAAGCTGGGCATCGGTCAGCGCGACCAGTTGCTGGCCCAGCGCAAGCACCTCCAGCGCGTCGCGCCGTTGCTGGCTGCGGCTTTCGCCGAGGTACTCGCCGGTTTCTTCGTCGCGTCCGCGCATCGTCGTGTCCGATCCCTTCCGGGCGCCGCCACCGCCGGCGCCAACTTCTCTTGAACGTCCCAGGCCCGGCCTCGGACAACCGCTGCAAGGATAAGCCATTGAATGACATCGCCCCCGCCACAGCGCCCGCCCACGGCGACAGCGAAGCCCGCCTCGACGCGCTTGCCGCGCTGTCGCAGCGCCTGCTCGACAGCGCCCGCGCCGCCGGCGCCGACCAGGCCGAGGTGTCGTGCTCGGAGGACACCGGGCTCAACGTCAACGTGCGCATGGGCGAGGTCGAGACGGTCGAATCCACCCGCGATCGCGGCATCGCCGTCACCGTCTACTTCGGCGGCCGCAAGGGCACCGCGTCGACCGCCGACCTGCGCGAGGAGAGCCTGGTTGCGACCGTCGAGCAGGCCTGCGCGATCGCCCGCCACACCGAGCACGACCCGGCCGCCGGGCTGGCCGACGCGGAACTGATGGCGACCGACATCCGCGAGTTCGACAGCTGGCACCCGTGGGCGGTCGAGGCCGACCACGCGATCGACCTGGCGCTGGCCTGCGAGCAGGCCGGGCGCGACTTCGACCCGCGGCTGGAGAACTCCGACGGCGCCTCGGTCGGCAGCGGCAGCAGCCTGTCGGTGTACGCCAACTCGCATGGCTTCACCGGCCGCGAGCGCAGCACCCAGCACAGCCTCGGGTGCGCGCTGATCGCCGGCCGCGGCGCCGACATGCAGCGCGATGGCTGGTACACCATCGCCCTGTCGGCGGACGAGCTCGAGGCGGCGTCGGCGGTCGGCCGCCGGGCCGCCGAGCGCGCGGTCTCGCGCCTGTCCCCGCGGCAGGTGCCGACCGGCGAGTACCCGGTGCTGTTCTCGGCCGAGGTCGCGCGTTCGCTGATCGGGCATCTGCTGGGCGCGGTGTCCGGCGGCGCGCTGTACCGTCGCGCCAGCTTCCTGCTCGACAGCGCGGGCACGCAGCTGTTCCCCGACTGGTTCGCGATCGACGAGCTGCCGTTCCTGCCGCGCGGCTTCCGCTCGGCCTCGTTCGACGCTGACGGCGTGGCCACGCGCGAGTCGCCGCTGGTCGCCGGCGGCGTGCTGCAGCGCTACATCCTCGGCAGTTACTCCGCGCGCCGCCTGGGCCTGCAGACCACCGGCAACGCCGGCGGCGTGCACAACCTGCAGGTCGCCGCCAACGCCGGCGACTTCCAATCGATGGTGACGGGCATGGGCCGCGGCCTGCTGGTCACCGAGCTGATGGGGCAGGGCGTCAACAGCATCACCGGCGACTACTCGCGCGGCGCGGCCGGGTTCTGGGTGGAGGACGGCGCGGTGCAGTACCCGGTCGACGGCATCACCATCGCCGGCAACCTCAGGAAGATGTTCGCCGCGATCGAGGCGGTCGGCAGCGACGTCGACCCGCGCTCGCACGTGCGCACCGGCTCGATCCTGGTCGGGAATATGACGGTGGCCGGCGAGGGGTAGGCCAACCGGCACCTACAGGCCGCGAAGGCCCGTGCCACAATCCGGTCAGATCCGGTCACCGGTCACCCAGGAGAAGGCACGTGAACCAGAACGAGCACGACCCGTCCGAAAGCCCGTCCACCCCGCCGCCGTTCAACCAGCCGCCGCCGGTCGAGCCCGCCGCCAGCGCCAACGCCAGTGGCATCTCCGCCGAGGAGCGCCAATGGGCCATGTTCGCCCACCTCTCGGCGCTGGTCGGTGGTCTGCTGACCTCCGCCGCTGGCGGCTGGGGCACCTTCATCGGCCCGCTGATCATCTGGCTGGTCAAGAAGGACACCATGCCCTTCGTCAATGACCAGGGCAAAGAGGCGCTGAACTTCAACATCACCGTCGCGATCGTCTGCCTCGCGCTGGTGCTGCTGTCGATCGTCACCCTCGGCGTTGGCCTGATCATCGCGATCCCCGGCTGGGTGATCGTCGGCATCGCGTGGCTGGTGCTGACCATCCTCGCCGCAGTCAAGGCCAACGAGGGTGTTGCCTACCGCTATCCGCTGACGCTGCGGTTGATCAAGTAACGCGGTCATCCCCGCACCGGAGGGTGCGGGGAGCGGCCGGGGCTGGGCTTCGGGCTTCGATGCAGGAGCGACGTGAGTCGCGACTTCTACATCGTCCCGGGCTTTCGGCGGGTCGCGACTTACGTCGCTCCTACGGGTTCACGCCAATTCGGGGTCCGGACTTCACGATCCGGATTCCCACGAACCCGGCAGCCGCGACACTCGCGACCACGGACCCTAGCGGTCGCGCTCCACCGCAAGCCGGCCCAATGCACGCAGGCCGTCCGCGCGGTCGCCGAACGGCGCCAGGGCGTCGGCCATCACCTCCACCAGCTCGTCCAGCCGCCGGCGCGAGGCCGCCATGCCGAGCAGGGCGGGGAAGGTCGCCTTGTCCTGCGCCGCGTCCTTGCCGGCGGTCTTGCCGAGGGTGGCGCTGTCGCCTTCGATATCGAGGATGTCGTCGCGCACCTGGAACGCAAGCCCGAGCGCGTCGGCGTAGCGGTCGAGCGCGGCCAGCGCGCCGTCGTCGGCGCCGCCACACAGCGCACCCATCCGTACCGCGGCGCGGATCAGTGCGCCGGTCTTGAGCGCGTGCAGGCGCTCAAGGTCGGCGACGGTCATGCCGTGGCCGTTGCCGGTGGCGTCGAGGTCGAGCGCCTGGCCGCCGCACATCCCGCCCGCACCGGCGGCGCCGGCCAGCGTGCGCAGCAGTTCGACCTGGATGTCCGCGACGACCGGGGCTTCGGCCAGCACCGCGAATGCCAGCGACTGCAACGCGTCGCCGGCGAGGATCGCGGTGGCCTCGTCGAAGGCGACGTGCACGGTCGGCTGGCCGCGGCGCAGGGCGTCGTCGTCCATCGCGGGCAGGTCGTCGTGGACCAGCGAGTAGGCGTGGACCAGCTCGATCGCAGTGGCCGGGGCGTCGAGCGCCGCCGGTTCGACGTCGAACAGCGCGCCGCTGGCGTGCACGAGCAACGGACGCATGCGCTTGCCGCCGAGCAGCACGGCGTGGCGCATGGCGGCGTGCAGGCGCTGCGGAGCGGTGTCGGCGGCGGGCAGGGCGCGCTCGAGCGCGGCGTCGCTGCGCGCGCGCCAACGGGCCAGCAACGGCTCAGGCATCGGGCGAAGCGGGAGGCTCGAACGGCTGTCCGGCCGCAGGATCCTGCGGGTCGCTGAGCAGGCGCACGCGCAGCTCGGCCTGCTCCAGCGCGGTCTGGCAGCGGCGGTAGAGCCCGACCCCGCGCTCGTACGCGGCCAGCGACTCCTCCAGGCTCATCTCGCCGTGCTCCATCTTCTCGACCAGCTGCTCGAGGGCGTCGAGCGAGGTCTCGAAATCGGCGACCGGCGAGGCTTCGGGTTGGGGTTTGCGAGGCATGCCGCAAGTGTGGGGGGGCGGTGGTGGGCGGGTCAACGCGGGGCGGGGGCCGGCGCCATGCGGCGTCGACGGCCGGTTGGCCGGGGCAGCCGTATTCAGTGCCGGCGCCAGACCAGCGTGAGCTGCCGGGCATCGAGCCGGTCGCGCAGCGCCGCGGAAATGATCCGGTCGCCCGCGGCCAGCACCTCGCCTTCGGCGGACGACAGCAGCGGCAGCCGTGCGCGTTCCCACGGCGGGATGCCGGACTCCTGCAGCACGTGCTTGAGCGAGTGCGAGTGGCTGCGACCCGGCAGGGTGATGCGCTCGCCGCCGCGGCGCGGGTGGACGATCAGGGGTGGAGTGAAGGCGGGGGCGTCGGGAGGAGGCTGTGCGTGGCCGGAGCGCGTGTCGAGTGCCGAGAGTTCGAGAAGGCCTCCACCGGGCAGCGATAGCGGCTCCCGGCCGTCCCAGCGCGCCCCCCAGTCCGCCGGCAGCGGCGGTTGCACCATCTCCGCATGCAACCAGTCCCGCCACGCCCGCACCGATGCGCCGGTCCATTCGAAGGCCGCGTCCGCGTCGCCGCGCGCCGGCAGCACCTCGGATTCGATCCGGGCGATGCCCCCGGCCGGCAGCGGCGGCAAGCCGAGCTCGTCGATCCAGCGCCGGAGCACACGTGCCCGTCGCGCCGACGGCAGCGCGATCAGCGCGGCGCGCGACAGCGACGGCGAGGTCGCCTCCGGGGCCGCGAGCGGCCCCAATCGTGTCGCTGCGGCGGGGGTTCCAAGGCGCGGAGGCGGAGCGGAACCGGTCGCGACCGAAGGCGCGGCGATCATCTCCATCGGCGGCGTGCCAACGGCCAGAGCGCACGCACGCAACGCCCGTGCATCCTCGTCGGCCAGCAAACCGCCCGCCTCCCCGCACAACGCCGCCGACCGCGCCATCGATGCCGCGGCATGCGGCCAGCGCTCGCGCAGCAGCGGCAGGACGCGCTGGCGCAGGAAGTTGCGGTCGAACGACACGTCGGTGTTGGACGGGTCGTCGATCCAGAGCAGGCCGTGTGCGTGCGCGTACCGCTCCAGCGCCGCGCGTGGAACGTGCAGCAACGGCCGCCACAGATGCCCGCGCGCGAACGGCCGCCACGCCGGCATCGCTGCCAGGCCGTCCGGCCCGGATGCCCGCAGCGCCCGCAGCAGGAAGGTCTCGGCCTGGTCATCGAGATGGTGGGCGAGCGCCAGCACCTCGCTGTCGCCCAGTTGCTCCGCGAACGCCGCCCGCCGGGCCTGCCGGGCGGCGCCCTCGATACCGAGCCCGCTGTCGCGCGGCACCGTCACGTGGTGGATGGTCAACGGAACCGACAGCGCCGCGCAGACGTCGCGGCAGTGGGCGGCCCAGTCATCGGCGCGTTCCTGCAGTCCGTGATTGACATGCATTGCGCGCAGGCCGCGTTCGTGCGGCGCGGGCAGGGATGCCAGCAGGTGCAACAGCACGGCCGAGTCGAGGCCGCCGCTGAAGCCCACGCACAGCGGCGCGTCAGGCAGCGGTCCCACCGCGTCTTCGAGCACTGGGGGCACGGTCGGCATGGGCGCGATGGTGCCATGAAGCGCCGGGCGGCCCGGCGTTGCAGCGGTTTCAGCGGGCGCCCGACGCGAGCGCTACTGCGTCGAACTCAGGGCCGCCAGTTGCGCCGGCGCGGCGCCGCGTCGGTGTGGTCGTGCCCGTCGTCTTCGCGGTGCGGCGGCCGCGGCGGCACCAGCAGGCAGCTGGCGGCCACCAGCAGGCAGGCGGCGGTGAGGCCGGCGAAGGCCAGCGCGACCAGCACGTTGTTCGACAGGCTGAGCCAGGTGCCCACCGCGAACAGCGCGCCGACGGCGGCCCAGTACTTGGCGGCGCGGTAGCCGAACATCACGCGGCCTCGTAGGCGCCGTAACCGCGCAGGCGGTCGTAGCGGCGCTGCAGCAGTTCGGCGGTGGGCAGCGCCTCGAGCGCGTCGAGCTCGTTCATCAGCACCGTTTTCAGGCGGGTGGCGACCTGCCGCGGGTTGCGGTGGGCGCCGCCGGTCGGTTCGCGCACCACCTTGTCGACCAGCCCCAGCCCGTGCAGGCGGGTTGCGGTCAGGCCGAGCTGCTCGGCCGCGTCCTTGGCCTTGCCGGCGTCCTTCCACAGGATCGAGGCGCAGCCTTCCGGCGAGATCACCGAGTAGGTGCTGTACTGCAGCATCACCGTGCAGTCGCCCACGCCGATCGCCAGCGCGCCGCCCGAGCCGCCCTCGCCGATCACGGTGCAGATGATCGGCACCTTCAGCTCGGCCATCTCCAGCAGGTTGCGCGCGATCGCCTCGGACTGGCCGCGCTCCTCGGCGCCGATGCCGGGGTAGGCGCCGGGGGTGTCGATGAAGGTCAGGATCGGCAGGTCGAAGCGTTCGGCCAGCTTCATCAGCCGCAGCGCCTTGCGGTAGCCCTCGGGGCGCGGCATGCCGAAGTTGCGGCGGATCTTGCTCTTGGTATCGCGGCCCTTCTCGTGGCCGATGATCACCACGCTGCGCCCGTCGATCCGGCCGAGGCCGCCGACGATCGCGGCGTCGTCGCTGTAGGCGCGGTCGCCGGCCAGCTCCTGGAACTCGTCGCACATCACCCGGATGTAGTCGTTGGTGTGCGGCCGCGCCGGGTGGCGGGCCAGCTGCGAGACCTGCCACGGGGTCAGGTCGCGGAAGATCTGCGCGGTGCGCTTGCGCAGCTTGTCGCGCAGCGCGTGGACCTCGGCGTCGGCGTCCACCGCCGAGCCGTGGCTGGCGTGGCGCAACTCCTGGATCTTGGCTTCCAGGTCGGCGATGGGCTGTTCGAAATCGAGGTAGTTCGGGTTCATGCGGTCGTCCGGGGCAGGCGGGCTGCCGGTCAATCGGGACAGTCTAGCCGACCGCCCGGGGCCGTACCGAGGCGTCCGGCGCGGCCCGCACGCGCCACGGCGGCCGCAACGGGGGCATGCTGTGACCCCCGTCGACCCAGGAGCGTGCCTTGTCCCGCCTGTTCCAGCCCCTCGTCCAGCGTGGCGTCACCTTCCGCAACCGGCTCGCGGTGTCGCCGATGTGCCAGTACTCCGCCCGCGACGGCCTGCCCGACGACTGGCACCTGGTCCACCTGGGCAGCCGCGCGGTCGGCGGCGCCGCCACGGTCATCGCCGAGGCCACCGCGGTGTCGCCGGAGGGCCGGATCTCGCCGGCCGACACCGGGTTGTGGAACGAGTCGCAGACCAACGCCTGGATGCGGATCAACCGGTTCATCGCCGAGCAGGGCGCGGTCCCGGCGGTGCAACTGGCCCACGCGGGGCGCAAGGCCAGCACCGACGCCCCGTGGCGCGGCGGCGGGGCGGTCGGGCCGGAGGACGGCGGATGGACCCCGGTCGCACCGTCGGCGGTCGCGTTCGACGAGCGCTCGCCGGTGCCGGAGGCGCTCGACGCGGCCGGGATCGAGCAGGTGGTCGAGGACTTCGCCGCCGCCACCCGCCGTGCGCTCGACGCCGGCTTCCAGATGGTCGAGATCCACGCCGCCCACGGCTACCTGCTGCACGAGTTCCTGTCGCCGCTGTCCAACCGCCGCACCGACCGCTACGGCGGCGATTTCGAACACCGCATCCGGCTGCTGCTGGAGGTGGTCGACGCGGTCCGCACGGCCTGGCCGGAGCGCCTGCCGCTGTGGCTGCGGATCTCCGCGACCGACTGGGTGGACGGCGGCTGGGACATCGAGCAGAGCCTCGCGCTGGCGGGGCGGCTGAAGGACCGCGGCGTCGACCTGGTCGACGTGTCCAGCGGTGGCAGCGTGCCGAACGCGAAAATCCCGCTGCAGCCGGGTTACCAGGTGCCGTTCGCCTGCCGGATCAGGCGCGAGGCGGGCATCGCCACCGGCGCGGTCGGGCTGCTGACCGACCCGGCCCAGGTCGAGCGCATCGTCGCCGACGGCGAGGCCGACATGGTGCTGCTGGCCCGCGAACTGCTGCGCGACCCGTACTTCCCGCGCCGCGCCGCCCACACGCTCGGCGCCGGGATCACCACGCCGCCGCAGTACGGCCGGGCGTGGTGACGGCGATTCCCGCTTTGGTTAACCGGAGCCTAGGCTCCGCTGCCCGAGCATGCCCGCGTCCTGGTATAGCTGTAGCTGATCAGCACCCAGCCGCCGCCATTCGGGTTGGCGACCCACGTATAGGACCAGCTCTGGGAAGCTCCGCCGCCGCAAGAGGAGATAGTGATCGTATCGCCGTGGCGCCCGGTTGCAGGTAGTGGCACCGGCGGTTGGTTGCCAGGGCTACTTGCTGTCACCCCACTGCCCGGGTGGGATGTTTCGTAGGTGACAACTATCTGGCCGAGTTTTTCAAACTCACCGAGGGGTGTGCCATTGCGATATTCCGCGTGATCGATCAGCCACCCGCGAACCTCGCTCGACTCGCGCGATCCGGCTTGATATGTCGTGCTGACAGAGGATTCGACTTTTACCGACTGCGCGTTGGCGGGAGGCGATGCGGCAAAATAAAGCGAGGCTATTGCACAGAAAATCAGCATTCCTGCACTGTTGACGAGCATTTCCTTCTCCTCGCGATGCCCTATTGGCGCTGTACCCCTATCGGCCCTATGCGGCCTTGTCAAGGTCGCTCGTTCAGGCACCGATCTTGTCACGGAACATGAAATACACCGCGCCCAGCATGCACAGCCCGGCCCACAGGTAGTCCAGCTTCAGCGGCTCCTTCATGTAGAACACCGCGAACGGCACGAACACCGTCAGCGTGATGACCTCCTGCAGGATCTTCAGCTGTCCAAGCGACATCACCGTGTAGCCGATCCGGTTGGCCGGCACCTGCAGCAGGTACTCGAAGAACGCGACGCCCCAGCTGATCAGCGCGGCGATGATCCACGGCTTGCCGCCCAGCTCCTTGAGGTGGGCGTACCAGGCGAAGGTCATGAAGACGTTGCTCAGGGTGAGCAGGCCGATGGTGGTCCAGGTCGCGTGCATGGGCGGGCCGGAACGGGAGCAGGGACGGAGCGGAAATGATGCACCGCTGCCGGGCCGGCGCGCGCACCGGCGGGGGCCTTCCGTACCGATCAGGCCGACGCGTGCGTCCCGGCCGCGCCACGCCGGAACCGCCGTGCGAACCAGTCGCCGACGTCGTGCAGCACCGTGTAGGCCGCCGGCACCACGATCAGGCTGAGCAGGGTCGAGGTGATCAGCCCGCCGATCACCGCCCACGCCATCGGCGCGCGGAAGCTGGAATCGCCGGAGAACCCGAGCGCCAGCGGCATCATCCCGGCGCCCATCGCCAGCGTGGTCATGATCACCGGCCGGGCGCGCTTGCGGCAGGCGTCGATCAGCGCGTCGTGCTGCGACAGCCCGTGTTCGTCCTCGGCCATCACCGCGTAGTCGACCAGCAGGATCGAGTTCTTGGTCGCCACGCCGATCAGCATCAGCAGGCCGATCAGCGCCGAGATCGACAGCATGTTGCCGCTCAGCAGCAGCGCCGCGAACGCACCGCCGGCGGACAGCGGCACCGCGGTGAGGATGGTCAGCGGCTGCACCGGGTGGTTGAACAGCAGCAACAGCACCATGTAGATGCAGACGATGCCGGCGCCCATCGCCAGCGCGAAGCCGGTGAACAGCTCGACGAACACCTCGGCGTCGCCGGTGTTGAGGAAGTCGACGCCGGCCGGCAGCCGGTTGACGCTCGGCAGCTGCTGCACCTCCTGCATCACCTCGCCGAGCGGGCGGCCGTTGAGTTCGGCGGTCAGGGTGATGTTGCGCTGGCGCTTGTAGCGGGAGATCACCGACGGCCCGCTGCCGGCCTCGATGTCGGCCACCGCCGACAGCGGCACCGGCCCCTGGTTGCCGCGCACCTGCAGCTGGCCGACCAGCGCCGGGTCGCGCAGGTCCTCGCGGGCGAAGCCGACCCGGATCGGCACCTGGCGGTCGGGCAGGTTGAGCTTGGCCATGCGCTGGGTGTAGTCGCCGGCGGTGGCGACGCGCGCCGCCTCGGCGATCTGCGCGGTCGACACGCCGAGGTCGGCCGCGCGTGCGGGGTCCGGCTCGATCCGCAGCTCCGGCCGCAACAGCGACGCCGACGAGGAGATGCTGCCCAGCCCCTGCAACGTGCGCAGGTCGCGCTCCACCGCGGCGGCCGCGGCGTGCAGCTTCTCCGGGTCGTCGCCGGCCAGCACCAGCTGCATGCGCCCGCCCGGCTCGGCGCTGATGAAGCTCACGCGCGTGCCGGGCAGGTCGGCCAGCCGCTCGCGCACTTCCTGTTCGAGCTGCTGCTGGCTGCGGTCGCGGTCGTCGGCGTTGCCCCAGTCGATCACCAGCGTCGCCTTGCGCGGGTCGCCGGTGCCGCTCTGGCTCGGGTCGCCGAGGTCGAGCACGCTGCCGACCATGGTGAAGACGCTCTGCAGCTCGGGCATCGATTCCAGCTGGGCGCGGGCCTGCTCGGACACCGCCACCGTCTCCTCCACCGGCGTGCCCGGCGGCAACTCGATGCTGAGGTTGCTGCGGCCGAGGTCGCCGGTCGGGATGAAGGTGGCCGGGATCAGCGGCACCAGGCACAGCGACAGCACGAACAGCGCGAACGCCGCCCACAGCGTGCGGGCGCGGTGGCGCAGGGCGGCGTCGACCCAGCCGAGGTAGCGCTTCATCAGCCGCGACTCGCCGGGGTTGTCGGCGTGCGGCTTGAGCAGGTAGGCGGCCATCATCGGCGTCAGCAGGCGCGCGACCAGCAGCGAGAACAGCACCGCGGTCGCCGCCGTCCAGCCGAACTCGCGGAAGAACTTGCCGGCGATGCCGGGCATGAACGCGACCGGCACGAACACCGCCGCCAGCGTCATCGAGGTGGCGATCACCGCGGTACCGATCTCGTTGGCGGCCTCGCGCGCCGCCTCGCGCGGACTCTTGCCCTGGCCGAGATGGCGAACGATGTTCTCGATCTCCACGATCGCGTCGTCCACCAGGATGCCGACCACCACCGCCAGCGCCAGCAGCGTGATCATGTTGAGCGAGAAGCCGAGCAGGTAAATCACCGCGAAGGTCGGGATGATCGACAGCGGCAGCGCCACCGCGCTGACCCAGGTGGCGCGCCAGTCGCGCAGGAACAGCCACACCACCACCAGCGCCAGCAGCGCGCCCTCCCACAGCATCGTCATCGACGACTCGTAGGAGTTGCGGGTCTCCTGGACCATGTCGCTGACCAGCTCGAACTCGACCCCCGGGTGCGCCGCGGCCAGCTCGTCCAGCGTGGCGCGCACGCCTTCGGAGACGTCCAGCTCGTCGGCGCCGCGGCTGCGCGAGACCGAGAACGCGACGACCGCCTCGCCGTCCAGCAGCGCGGCCTGGGTCGGGTCGGCGGCGCCGTCGGTGATGGTGGCGATCGACGACAGCCGCACCGCGCGGCCGTCGGCCAGGCTGATGGTGTAGTCGCGCAGCTGCTGCACGTCGTCCACCGTGCCGATGGTGCGGATGGTCTGCTGGTTGCCGCCGATCTCGGCGCGGCCGCCGGCCTGTTCCACCTGGATGCGCGCCAGCTGCTGCGACACCTCCGCGGCGGTGACGCCGTATGCCAGCAGCTGCTGCGGGTCCAGGTCGACCCGCACCTGCCGCTCGATACCGCCGATGCGCGACACCCGGGCGACGCCGTCGACGCCGTACAGCGCACGCGACACCTCGCGGTCGACGAACCACGAGCGCTGGTCGGGCGTCATCGACGGCGCCGACACCGCGTAGGTCACCAGCGCGCCGCCGATGTCGACCTTGCCGACCAGCGGCTCCTGGATGTCCTGCGGCAGGTCGGTGCGAACCCGGGTGACCGCGTCGCGGGTCTCGTCCAGTGCGCTGTCGACGTCGACCTCCAGCTCGAACTCGATCATCGTCGTGCTGGTGCCCTCGGTCACGCTGGAGACCACCCGCTTGATGCCGGGGATGGTCGCCACCGAATCCTCGATGCGGCGGGTGACTTCGGTCTCCAATTGCGACGGCGAGGCACCGGGCTGCACCACGGTGACCGTGGTCATCGGGAAGGCGACGTCGGGGAAGCGCGCCACCGGCAGCTGGATGAAGCCCCAGATCCCCGCCACGCACAGCACGATGAACACCAGCACCGCCGGCAGCGGCCGGTCGATCGCCCAGGAGGAGAGGGTGCCGCCGCCGCTCATGGGGCGGGTGCCGGGGTGGCGGGTGTCGCTGCGTCGTCCACCGGTACCACGCGGACCCGGTCGCCGTCGGCGAGGAAGCCGGCGCCGCGCACCACCACCTGCGCGCCGTCGTCCAACCCCGCACGCACCTCGACGAAACCGTTGTCGCGCGCGCCGGGCTCGATCCGCACCATCCGCGCGGTGCCGTCCTCGACCACGAACACGGTCGGGAAGCCGTCGCGCAGCACCACCGCGTCCGCCGGCACCACCGGCACGGTCGCCAGCCCGGTGTTGATCCGGCCTTCCAGGTAGGTGCCCGGTTGCAGGTCGGCCGGCTCCGGCAGGTCGGCGAACACGGTGCCGGTGCGGCTGGCCGCATCGACGCCGGGCGAGACCGCGCGCACGGTGCCGACCACCCGGTCGCCGTCACGGTCGCGCAACTCCACCCGGTCGCCGGGGTTGACGGTGCCCAGGTCGGCCGCCGGCAACTCCGCGCGCCACTCCAGCTCGCCGTCGCGGATCAGACGCAGCAACTCGCTGCCGGCCGCGACCACCTGCCCGGGCTGCACCAGGCGCGCCGAAATGACCCCGTCGGCCGGCGCCCGCAGGGTCGCGAAATCACGCCGCAACTGCGCCGCGTCGCGCGCCGCCCGTGCGGTGCCGACGCGCGCCTCGGCCTGGGTGCGCGCCGCCCGCAGCTCGTCCAGCGAGGCCGCGCTGATGTACTGCCCGCGTGCCAGTTGCTCGCCGCGTGCCAGGTTGGACCGCGCCAGCGCCGCGCCGGCCTCGGCCTCGTTGAGCGCGGCCCGGGCCTGGGCGAGGTCGGAGTCCAGCGTGCGGGCGTCCAGCGTCAGCAGCACGTCGCCGGCGTCGACCACCTCGCCCTCGTCGACGTTGACCGCGGTCACCCGCAGCCCGCTCAGCTCGACCCCGAGCTGCATTTCCTCGACCGCCGTGATCGGCCCCGACGCGGTGACCCCGCTGGCCAGCTCGCGTCGCGTGACCGGCGCCGTGGTGACCGCCATCCCGGCGCTCGCTTCGGTCGCGGCATCGTCGGCGGCGTCATCGCCCCCGCAGGCGGCCAGCGCCAGGCAAAGGCAGGCCAGCGACAGCCAGCGACGGGCGGACACGGGCATGGGCGACTCCGGCGACGGAAAGGCGGCAGTGTACTGAGGGGTTCATTAATTGCTTTTCACGGTTAACGAAAATTTGACAGACAGGCCCGCCCCGCCGATGCTGCGCGCCGCCCACGCACGGGCAAACCCTACCCAAGGAATGACACGCACCATGAAGAAGACCCTGATCCTCTCGTCCGCCCTGGCCCTGGCCGCGATGGCCCCGGCCGCGATGGCCGCCAACGCCGACGGCAGCGCCGGCTACATCCGCGCCGAGATCGGCCAGAGCGATGTCGACGTCGACACCGGCGTCGGTTCGGCGAGCGAGAGCGACACCTCCGCCACGTTCGGCGGCGGCTACTGGTTCAACCCGAACTTCGCCGTCGAAGGCCACGTCGGCACGCTGTACAACGAGTACCTGGGCAACGACCAGGAGCTCGACCTGGTGTCCTTCGGCGCCGGCGTCGCGGCCAAGAAGAACTTCGGCCCGGCCCACACCGGCTTCTTCATCGGCGGCCGCGTCGGCATCACCCGGCTGACCGCGCAGGTCCGCGAGGACAACTTCGACGTCATCGACGACGAGCACTCCACCAAGGCGTACTTCGGCGTCAGCGCCGGCTACGACTTCAACCGCAACTTCGGCGTGTCGCTGAACTTCGACCGTCGCCAGGCCGACTTCCGCGGCGTCGACGTCGATGTCGACACGATCGCGCTGGGCGGCGAGTACCGCTTCTGATCAGCTTCTGATCAAGCGGTAGTTGCTGCAGGACGGCCGCCTCCGGGGCGGCCGTTCTTTTTGGGGGCGCCCGACGGCACGTCGCGGCGGTTTTTCAGCCCGGCGGGTTGTCGCGCTCCACCCGGTTGCGACCGCCGGCCTTGGCCCGGTACAGCGCCCGGTCGGCGCGCTCGACCAGCGCGTTGAAACCGCCATCATCGGCCCGCAGCGTGGCCAGGCCGACGCTGGCCGTGGCCCGCAGCCCGGGGGCGACGTCGTCCAGGTCGATCGCCTGGACCGCCAGGCGCAAGCGCTCGGCGACCTGCGCGGCCGGGGCCGCCTCCGTGCCCGGCAGCACCGCGACGAACTCCTCGCCGCCAAAACGCCCCAGCCGGTCGGAATTGCGCAGCGCGCCCTGGCAGGCGGCGACGACGCGGCGCAGCACCTCGTCGCCGGCGAGGTGGCCGTGCACGTCGTTGACCTGCTTGAAACGGTCGATGTCCAACATCAGCACGCTCATCGCGGTGTCGCCGTCACGCGCGGCGGCGAACAGCGTATTGCCGGCGTGGTCGATCGCGCGGCGGTTGGCGACGCCGGTCAGCGCGTCGGTCGACGCCAGCGAGCGCAGGCGTCGGGTCCGCAGCTGCTGCCGCAGCAACCGCGCCGCCAGCACCAGTACCAGCACGGCGCCGAGCGTCAGCGCGAGCCATTGCCAGCGGCGTGCCCGCACCAGCGCATCGAGCTCCTGCCGCTGCAGTTCGGTGTCGGCCAGCAGCCGCTGGGTGTCGAGTTCGCGGCGGCGGGCGTCGAACCGGTGGCGCATCGCCGTGGCGCGCTGGCGCGCGCTCCCGTCCAGCAACGTGCCCTCCAGCTGGACGAACCGGCGGTACTCGGCCAGTGCGCGGTCCGGCTGGCCGGACGCCTCCAGTGCTTCGGCGCGGGCCGGCAGCAGCATCGCCAGGTAGCGCTCGTTGTCCTGTTGCCGGATCAGGCGCTCGGCCGCTTCGTACTCGCGCAGGGCATCGTCGTTGCGGCCCAGGCCCGCCAGCGCCAGGCCGCGGCGCATCCGCAGCAGGCCGGAGCGACCGGTGTCGGAGGTCCCCGCCAGTTCGCGCTCGGCCTGGTCGAGCGCTTCCAGCGCCGTTGCATGGTGGCCGCGGGCAATCAGCACCCCGGCCAATGCCAGCCGTGCGGCACCGGCCTGGGCGCGTGCCTGCTCGCGGGGGGCCAGGTTGAGGGCCTGTTCGTAGGATTGCTGCGCGCGTGACAGCTGGCCGAGGTCCTCGTACAGGTAGCCCAGCTGCAGCAGCGCGTTGAAGCGGGTGCCCCAGTCGTCGCCCCGGGTGGCCTCGTCCAGCGCCTGTTGAACGTGGGTGCGGGCCTCCTCCAGATCACCCATGCGGCGATAGGCGATGCCCAGGTTGAGCGCGTTCTCGCGGGCGAGCGCATCGTGGCCGGTGGTGCGGTACAGCTGCTGCGCGGTGAGGAAGTCGTTGAGCGCGCGGGCGTGCTCGCCGTCCAGCGAGCGCATGTAGCCGCGGCCGACCAGTCCGTCCGCCACCAGCCGCCAGTCGCGGTTGGCACGGGACATGGCGAGGCCGGCCTCCCAGTCCCCCAGGGTCTGGTCGGGTGGCGCCACGCTCGCGCGGGCATCGGCCCGGCAGTAGAGGAACCGCACCTGGGCGTGGGCGTCCTCCAGCGCACGCGCATCGGCGATCCCGCGGGTCGCCAGCGCGATCGTGGCCTCGGCATCGCCCGGAGCGGCTCCGCAGGCGAGGTAGCGGTAGCGCAGGTCGCGCCGCGGGTCGCCGGGCGGCAGCAGGCGCCGCAGCCGGGCCAGCTGGTCGCGGGCCTGCTCGGGGGCGGCGGCCGTCAACGCGCCCCGTTCGAGACGGGTGGCCAGTGCGTCGAAGGCGTCGGCGTCGGGTTGCGCCGCGTCGCCGTGCGAAGGAAGGAGCGGCCGGGCTGTCGACGCGACGGGCGCGACACTCGCCGTCGCCGTCGCCGCCATCGACGCGGCGGCCAGCAGCGCGGCCAGCAGGCGGAACCGCGGCGTCACTGCGAGGCCTCCGGCGCGGGCCCATCGGCGATCTCGATGCGGTCGCGGCCTGCGGTCTTGGCCCGGTACAGCGCCGCATCGGCGCGGCCGAGGATTTCCTCCAGCGTGCGCTCGCCCGGCAACGCGGCGGCCACGCCGAAGCTGGCGGTGATCGAGAGCCCCGGCGCGACATCCCCCAGGTCGATCGCGCGGGTGGCCTCCAGCAACCGCCGGGCCACCTGTGCGCCCGCGTCGATCCCGGCCCCCGGCAGCACCGCGACGAACTCCTCGCCACCCAGCCGCGCCAGCCGCTCGCCGGCCCGCAGCACGCCGTGCCATGCCGCCACCGCGCGCACCAGCACCTGGTCCCCCGCGGCGTGCCCGTGGCGGTCGTTGACCTGCTTGAAGTGGTCCAGGTCGATCAGCACGACGCACAGCTGCGCATCGCCACCGGCGAGATGCTTGGCCACCCGGTACTGCACCTCGCGACGGTTGATCGCGCCGGTCAGCGGGTCGGTCGAGACCATGCCCCGCAGCCGCAGCAGTCGACGCGCCTGCCGCAGCGCCAGCCATGCGAGCACCAGCGCCAGCATCGCGCCCAGGGCGATCGAGGCGATCCGCCAGGGTTTGCGCTGTCGTTCGGCCGCGGCCAGTCGCTCGGCGCGTGCCTGCTGCTCCCGCAGGCGGGTGTTGCGCAACTCGGTGTAGCGCGCGTCGAACCCCTCGCTCATGGCGAGCACGCGCTGGTGGGTCGCCCGTCCGGCCGACTCCCGGCGCAGCCGGGCGAACGCGCGCAGGTCGGCCAGCGCACCGGTGGCGTCGCCCAGCGCTTCGCGGCTGTCGGCGCGCCACAGGTGCGCCTCCATCACGCTGGCCAGGTCGCCGGCGTCGTGCAGCGCCGGCAGCGCGCGGCCGAGTGACTGCAGCGCCAACCGGTGCTGGCCGAGGCGGGAACGGGCGATGCCGGTCTGCAGATCGAGCAGGTCCTGCGGCGGCGGGCCACCGGTCTGCCGGTAGGCGACGAGCGCGGCCTGCAACTCGTCCAGCGCGTCGCGCGGACGCCCGCGCCGGTTCTGCAGCTCGGCCAGTTGCAGCCGTATGTAGCCGATGCTGGCCGGGCGACCTTCGTTGGTGGCGTACACCAGCGCCTGGCGCAGGTCGGCCTCGGCCTGGTCGAACTCGCCGCGTGCCATGCGGATGCGGCCGCGTTCGTTCAATGCAGAAGCCAGCACCAGCTCGTCGCTGCGTGCCTGGCCAAACTCGACCACCCGGTTGATGTACTCCAGCGCGCGGTCGAGCTCGCCCAGACGGCGGTAGGCCTGGGCGATCGCGAACAGGTTGAAATCGACCTGGAAGGCGACCTGGCCGCGCTCGAACACCTGCTGCGCATCCAGTAGGTCCTGCAGGCCAGCGGCGATGTCGCCGGCGTCCATCCGCAGGTTGCCGCGCCGCACCAGCGCGACCCCCTCGACGTTGAAGTCGCGGCCACGGCGGGCCAGTTGCGCCGCCTGTTCGTACTGCACGGCCGCGGACGCGGCATCGCCGTTGTTGGAGAGGTGGATGCCCAGGCAGGCCCGCAGCGCGGCTTCGGAGGCCTCGTCCCCGGCCGCGCGGGCCGCCTCGGCACTTTCACGGGCGTAGTCCACCGCGCCGGTGGTGCCGTGGTTGAAGCCCACCAGGCAGTGCATATAGCGGTACTGCAGTTGCCGGTGCACGTCACCCGGCGGGATCGCCTGCTCGAGCCTGGCCAGCACGGCGTAGGTTTGTGCGTAGGAGTCGAGCGGGAAGGCGCCGTCGTCGATGTCCCAGAACAGCTTGTCGAACGCGGCTTGGGCCGGGGTGATCTCCGGGTGCACCGGCGGCTGGCCCGGCACGTTCTCGTGGGCCTGGCCGGGCAGGGCCAGGAAAGCCGCCAGCAGCGCGCACATCGCCGCCCCGATGCGTCGGCGCATCGACGGTGGCGTGTCGGCATTGGCGTGGATGCTGTCGATACGGGCGTTAACGGCGGTCCGGCCGGAAACCTTAACCGTTCACAGAAGCTGCGGGTTCAACTGCCAGGTCGCGTAGTTGAGCGCGCCGGCGAACGTCACCCACGCCCAGTAGGGCAACAGCAGCGCACCGGCCAGCGGGCGGATCTGCCAGAACGCCATCACCGTGGCGCCGACCAGCACCCACATCAGCACCAGGTCGGCCAGCGCGGCGCCTCCCATGTGCCAGCCGAAGAACAGCCAGCTCCACAGCGCGTTGACCACCAGCTGCGCCAGGTACAGCGTCAACGCCGTGCGCGCCGCGGCAAAGCTGCCGGCGCGGCGCCAGACCAGCCACGCGGCGATCGCCATCAGCACGTACAGCACGGTCCAGACCGGACCGAACACGTCGGCCGGCGGCGCCCAGCCGGGCCGTACCAGTTGCTGGTAGAAGTCGCCGGCCCGCATCGAGGCGGCACTGCCGATGCCGGCGGCGACGAATGTCACCAGCAGCCAGACGATGAGGCCCTTGAAGGCACGGGCGCGGTCGTGAGCTGTCATGGGCATGGTCTTGGGAGGTAGGGGTTTCCGCCAGCGTGGCGGGCGCGGCGGCAAGACGGCGTCATTTACGCGAGGTGCGTGCTTTTTGCAGGCGACGGCCGAGCGCACCCAACGCACCCGGGTCGGTGACCGCCGCGACCCGGGCAAGCCCGAGTGCCTCGGCCAGGTAACGCGCGTTGGCACCGCCGACCCAGACCGGCATCCCCGGCGGCAGCAGGCCGTCGAGCTCGCGCAACCCGGCCAGCGCCTCCCGCGCCTGGCCAGGGTCGACCGAGCTGATTGCCACCGCGGCCGCGCCCAGCCGGGTGGCGACCCGCGCCAGCTCCGCCGACGGCAGCCCGGTGCCCAGGTACAGCACCGGCAGCCCCGCCTCGTGCGCGTGCAGCGCCGCGCCGAGCAGCCCGAGCTCGTGCGGCTCGCCGGGTAGGGTGGCGAACAGCACCCGCGGCTCGTGCCCGCGCGGGTGCTGGTTCAGCACCGACAGCAGCCGGGCCCGCAGCAGGCTGCTGACCAGCCGCTCCTGCGCGATCGCCAGCCGTCCGTCGGCCCAGCGCACGCCGACCTCGCGCAGCAGCGGGGCGACCACGCGCGCGACCAGTACCGACACCGGCAGCGTCGCGATCGCCACCGACAGGTCGCGGTCGAACACGTCGACCTGGTAGTCGGCGATGGCGTCGAGCATCCGTGCCGGCAGCTCCTCCACGCCGCCGTAGCCGGTCTGGCGGCTTTCCTCCAGCAGGTCGTCGAGCGCGGCGTCGTCGAGCCCTGCGAGGTCGCGGATCGGATGGCCGCGGCCGGTCAACCGGTGCAGCCGGGCCAGCCGCTCGATCATCGCGGCGTCGTACATTCGGCGCCCCTTGCCGTCGCGGTGCGGCACCACCGCGGCATGGCGGCGCTCCCACGCACGCAGGGTTTCGGGAGTGAGCCCGCTCAGTTCGGCGGCGGCCTTGACGGGGAACATGCGAAGCAATGTACAACAAGCGTACAACTACAGTTTGTACAAACGGCTAACGGGAGCCGGGCAAAGCTGGCGCCGTCCCTCCCAACAGGCACGCCGCCATGAACCACCGCAATGCATCCCTCCGCACCCTCGTCGTCGCACTGGCACTCGGGCTCGCCGTGCCGCTGGCCCACGCCGGCCACCATGAGGGCGACCATGCCAAGGCCGCCCAGGCCAAGGGCGACATCGTCGACACCGCCGTTGCCGCCGGCCAGTTCAACACCCTCGCCGCGGCGCTGACCGCCGCCGGGCTGGTCGACACGCTGAAGGGCAACGGTCCGTTCACCGTGTTCGCGCCGACCGACGAGGCCTTCGCGGCGCTGCCCGCCGGCACCGTCGAAGAGCTGCTCAAGCCCGCGAACAAGGACAAGCTGGTCGCGATCCTGACCTACCACGTGGTCCCCGGCCGCTACCCCGCCAGCCGCGTCGGCGGGCTGGACGAGGCCACCACCGTCAACGGCGATGCGGTGGACATCGTCGCCGCCGACGGCGCGGTGATGGTCGACGGTGCCAACGTGGTGATGGCCGACGTCAAGGCCACCAACGGCGTCATCCACGTGATCGACAAGGTCCTGATGCCGGGCGGCTGACGCCCACGCCTCGCGCACGGGCCGGCCACCCCTTCGATACCCATCGCCGGCCGGACCGTCGCCGCGCAGCCCGCCGCGCTCCTCGGCGGGCTGCGCACCTGTACCCCCTTGCAACCCTTCACCGGAGACCCACCATGAAAACGCTCAACGTCATCACCCTCGTGCTCGTCATCGTCGGCGGCATCAACTGGGGGCTGGTCGGCATCGCCCAGTTCGACCTCGTCGCCGCGATCTTCGGCGGGCAGGACGCCCTGCTGGCGCGCGTCGTCTACATCCTGGCCGGCCTGTCGGCGCTGTACCAGATCGTCCCGCTGCTCAGTGGCGGTACCGCCGCGCCGTCGCGTGCCGAAGTCCGCCGCTGATGCGCGCCCGGCCCCCGTATCGGTGATCCGGTGACGCCTGCCATCGTCTGGTTCCGCAACGACCTGCGGTTGCGAGACCACCCGGCCTTGCAGGCCGCGCTCAAGTCCGGCATGGCACCGCTGCCGGTCTACATCCACGCCCCGCATGAAGAAGGGGCGTGGAAGCCCGGCGCGGCATCGGACGCATGGCGGCACCGGTCACTGGCGGCGCTGGACGCGGACCTGCGGTCGCGGGGTTCGCGTCTTCACGTGTTCGCCGGTGACAGCCTCCAGACGCTGCAGGCCATCGCCGCCGCCACCGGCGCCGCCGCCGTCTTCTGGCATCGCCGGCACGAGCCTTGCGTGGATGAGCGCGACGCCGCGATCCGGCGCACCCTGCACCGCGGCGGCCTGCGTGCCGAGGCCCACAACGGAAGCCTGCTGTTCGAACCCTGGCAGGTGGCGACGCGCAACGACGCCCCGTTCCGTGTATTCACCCCGTTCTGGAAAGCCGCGCTGGCCGCCTGGCCGCGGCACACGCTGAACGAGGCCCCGCCGTCGCTTCCCGCGTTCGAGCGGCTGCCCGGGGAGGCGCTGCTTGGCCATCTCGGCCTGCAACCCGATCCGCGCTGGGACACCGGGTTCTGGGACGCCTGGAGGCCCGGCGAACAGGGCGCCGCCGACGCCCTCGGCACGTTTGCCCAGCGTGCGCTGCACGACTACCGCGATGGCCGCGACCGCCCCGACCAGCCGCTCACCTCGGGGCTGTCGCCGCACCTGCATTTCGGCGAGATCGCACCGTGGCGCGTGGTCGCCGAGCTGGCGTCGATCGAACCGGCCGACCAGCGCTTCGCCTACGTGCGCGAACTGGGCTGGCGCGAGTTCGCGCACCACGTGCTGCACCACTTCCCCCACACCACCGACGCCAACTTCAACCCGCGCTTCGATGATTTCGACTGGGCCGAGCCGGACCCCGACACATTGCGCGCGTGGAAGTTCGGGCGCACCGGCGTACCGATCGTCGATGCCGGCATGCGCCAGCTCACGGCCACCGGCTGGATCCACAACCGCGTGCGGATGGTGGTCGCCAGCTACCTGACCAAGCACCTGCGCGTGCACTGGCACCACGGCGCGCGCTGGTTCTGGGACCGGCTGGTGGATGCCGACCTCGCCAACAATACGCTGGGCTGGCAGTGGGTGGCCGGTACCGGCGTCGATGCCGCGCCGTACTTCCGCGTGTTCAATCCGGTGCTGCAGGCACGCAGGTTCGACCCCGACGGCGCCTACATCGCGCAGTGGGTGCCGGAGCTGCGCGGCGTGCCGGCGGCGGCGCGCCATGCGCCTTGGGAAGTTCCGCGCGCGCTGGGCGACATCGGCCGCTACCCGCCGCAGCCGGTGGTGGACCTCGCGGAGGGGCGGCGCGGCGCGCTGGACGCGCTGGCGCGGTTGAAACCCATCTAGTCGGCCGCTTCCGGCGCCGACAGGCTCTTGCTGTACATCCCCGAGCGGTCGAAACAGCAGGCGCGGCGCTGGCCCTTGCCGAGCTTGTCGCAGGCCACCTCGATGCGGCGTACGCGGGTCTCCTCGCGCTTGCCCGAAGTGACCCAGTGAACCCAGTCGCGGCGCGCCACCGGGGTGATGTCGTCCCACGTCGCCTTCGCGGCCGGCGCGGCGGCCAGCGCCTTGCGCACGTCGGCCGGCACCTCGGGTTCGGGCTCCTCCGCGGCCGGGCGGATCGCCAGCGCGACCTCGTCGCCCGGCTCGGCGCCGGCCTTGCCGCGCAACTCGCGGCTCACCTTCAGCCAGTGGCTGCCGTTGCCGTCCGGCTCCAGCGTGGCGGCGAAGGGCTGGTCGTTGAGCGTGCCCTCCACGCTGGTCATCGAGCGCGTCGGCAGCCTCGCGCTGGCCGACTTCGGCAGGACCAGGAAGCTCCACGTGCCGCCCTTCTCCGGCCGGGCGGGGCGGTGGAGTCTGGCGGTGAAACGGATGGTGGACGTGGTCATCGGGCACCCGCCTCGATCATCTTCCAGCCGTTGCCGGACGGGTCGCGGAAGCCCGCGTCCACCGTGCCATAGCGTTCCACCGGCTCCTGGGTGAACTCGACGCCGCGCGCACTCAGCCGTTCGTAGGCGGCGCGGCAGTCATCCACCATCAGCACCAGCGGCGGCATGGCGCCCTTCGCGACTGCCTCGCACAGCGCCTGCGCGGTGGCCGCGTCGTGCAGCGGCGGACCCGGCGCGAACAGCCCGAGCTGGAACGAGGGCTGCTCCGGATGCTGCACCGTCAGCCAGCGGTAATTGCCGTTGCGGGCATCCGTGTGGACGCGGAAGCCCAGCTTGTCGACGTAGAACCCGAGGGCTTCGTCCTGGTCCCGGACATACAGACCGGCGACACCGACACCTTGAGTCATGGAACCTCCGTTGTTTGGCGCTTCTTTATGCCAATCCCCTCGCCGCGGCGCTTCTCCGAAACTGCGGTCCTGAGGTCGGGCCGGTGCGCCGCCCGCACCATGCACTCGGGAGCGCGTCCGGCGTCATGCGCCGCGGGCCGCTCGCGGGAGCGCGGCTCGCCGGGGCTTTCGCCGGTGATGTCGCGGAACACGCGCCCGAACGTGCCCAGACTATTCCACCCGGTGCGATACGCCACCTCGGTGACGGGCAGGTCGGTATCGCGCAGCAGGGCGATGGCGCGCTCGATGCGGCGCGTCAGCAGGTAGCGGTGGGGCGGCGTGCCGAACGCCTTGCGGAACCCGCGCGCGAAGTGGGCCTCCGACACCGCGCTCACCTGCGCCAGCCTCGCGACGGGCCACTCCTCGTGCGGCGCGGCGTCCATCCGGTCCTTCGCGCGCAGCAGCCGGCGCAGCAGTTCGGGGCTCTGCGGCATGTCAGTGGCTCGCCCGGCCGCCTTCGATCGGATCGTCCACCGGGTGGGCCGCCCCGTCCGTCATCGCCGCGCGGTGCTGCCCTTGCACCACATCGGGGTCAGCGCCGTGACCTGCGGCGGGCCTTGCAGGAGGGGCTCGACGTCTTTCAGGTACGCCGCGTAGCTGTCCGCTTCCAGGAACTCCTGCGAGGCCTCCGCACTGACGTACTGCTGGAACGCGCTGATCGAGTCCGGGTCGGCGTTGTCGAAGCAGTAGAAGTAGGCAAGGTGCCCCGGGTTGGCCGCCACGGCGGGCGCCATGTGCTTTTCCCACACCTTGCGGACTTCGTCCCGCTTCCCGGGCCGGGTGGTGTGCTTGACGATCAGTGCAAAGGTCATGGGGACTCCTTGTGTAGTGGGGGTGGGTTTTGGAACCGACTCCGGCGTTCCGCCGTCCAGGCGCTCGCCGCGACCATACGGACCCTGCACGTCGCCCCGGATCCAGTCGCCCAGCAGGCGCAGGTAGCCGCGGGTGATCCGCGTGGCCTCGCGGGTGCCGTCGGGCTGCACGGTGTACTCGTACATGCCGTGGTCGGTGTCGGGGAACAGGTACAGGTCGACCGGGCGGCCGGCGTCGATCAGCGTGGCGAGCGGTCATGCGGCAGGGCCCCGGGTTGGCCGGTTTTTCCGCGGCCTGGCGGGCCTGGGCGGCGGCATGAGGTCGGCGGTTGCGGCAATGAGCCGGCGCAGCGCGTCGGTGTCGTCCAGCAGCTCGTCGGCGACCGGGTAGTCCTTCGCGCCGGGGTAGGGCGGCCGCCGGGGCAGGTCCGGCGCGAGCGTCGCCGCCGCCGCGGACGGCTTGATGAACAGGCTGTTGTCGCAGGCGAAGCCGACCACCTTGCCGTCCAGGTAAAGCGCGTACTCGCCGAACATCTTCTTCGACGTCAGGCGGCTGCCGAGGCCGGCCTGTTCGGTGACGTAATCGATGAAGTCGCGGTCGGTTGCCATGGTTGTCTCCGCGGGTGAAGTCAGGCCACCAGCCGTGACAGCTTGTAGCTCTCGCCGTCACCGGCCACCACGCGGATCGGGTGGTGGCGGGCCCGGGATATGAGCTCCGACGCGGACAGTGCGGCGTCAGCCAGATCGACGGTTGCCCGTGGAAGGTCGTCGGTCGGGATCGCCTGCCGCTTGTGCGGCTCCTCGATGATCTGCTTGTTGGTGATATCCACGCGGCCGGCCATCAGCAGGCGCATGTCCTGGATCAGGTGGGCGGCGAGCTGGTCGTCGGAGATATCGCTGCCGGGAATGTCCAGGCGGAAGTCCTGTGCGGACAAACTGCCGCCATTGGTGAAGTGGACGACGAAGTCGAATTTGACGCGGTGTGCGGTCATGGATTCCGGGCGGTCTGGCGGCCAAATCAGCGGCGTTGCCGCAGCGTCCGGCAATCGGCGCGCGCTGCCAAGTGCGCGCGGCGGGCCGGTGAATCCCGCCAGCGGCGCAGCGACGGGGTCGAGGAGGCCGGCGACGAGGTCGCGGACCTCGCGGGTGAGGTTGCGGAGGTGGCTGGCGGGGTGCCGGACCCGGGGCGTGAGGTCCGCGACCTCGTCCGTGGGGTGCCGGACCTCGGTCGTCAGGTTGCGCACCTCGTGCGTGAGGTTGTGGACCTCGTGGATGAGGTTCCAGACCTCATCGATGAGGTTCGGGACCTCGTTTTCGCCGGAGATGGCGTCACGATCGGCGCAGAAGGGGCGGGCGGCGTGATTGGCAGCAACCCGGCCCGGGGCCGTCAGGAGGCCTTGAGGCGGGTTATCCGCACCTCGGCGTGCTTCCGCATCAGCCGTCGGTGGGTGCCCCGCACGGTGGAGTTGACGCGCGGCCGACGTTGATCGTCCTACGGCGTCGGGCGCGCGGGTCCGGAGCCAGCTTAAGGCAGGGTCAGGGATCCATGCCGATGTGCGGCACCAGCACCAGCGAATCGCAGGCGTCGGCGGTGCAGCCGAAATAGCGCGTGTCGCTGCCGTCGCTCCAGTAGCCCTTGGCCGCCCCGTTGATGTGGAACGCCCAGTCCCGCCCGCCGTCGACCAGTTCGCCCTCGATCATGCAGGGCGCAGTGTCGTATTCGTGGTGGTAGGCGCGGGAATCCATCTCCGTGCTGAGAGCGAAAAACGTTTCCACCTGTTCCGGGGTAAGCGACCAGCCCTCGCAGAGCCCCGGAAACCGACCCGCGTCGGAGGAGGACGGGTCGGGCATCGCTGGGGATACGGACGCTACATGCAGCCCGGCGTGTTCAGAAGACGGGGGGCGGGAACCGGACTGGCACGCCGTCAGCGCCGTCATAAAGGCCAGCGCCTTCGCCAGCTGTCTTGCGCGAAATCCTGTCGTGCTCATAGATGTCTGCTTATATCTTCGTAGCAGACGAATTATCAGAGGGTTGACGGGTAATGGCCGGTCCGCTCCGCGCACTGAGCAGGTGGAACAATGCACAAGTCTAGGCGACTTAGTTTGTCTCCCGAGACGCATGCCAACACTATGCCGACGAGATTATCTTTGCTGCCTTCTGCGAGCACGACGCACGGTTGCTTCTCCCCATAAGCCGATATAGTGCCCATTTCGGCGTAGATTTGAAATCCCGCTTCGCGAATGGCGAGAAGCTTGGGTCGAATGTAGTCCAAGAAGGCTTGTTTTGAATCTAACGCGGAGAACACGGTCTGAGACTCATAAGTAAAGTCGTTCGCGAGTAGCGGTTCCAGTGGCGCAACGTCGAGCACATTGATCATCTTCGCGTATGCGAGTAATGCATCCTGTTTTGTCAGCATTCGGCCGCCTCGTATAAAATATCAGTTGAAGATCGTTGCCGCGCAAGCAGTAGAAATCACATCTAGCCTACGTGTAGTAGATGGGCGAATACTCCTGGCTGTGTGCTGGCATCGGCTTTGCTGGATGGTCGTGGCGAGCTGCGCTAAATGTAATCTTGATTTTAGTCGAAGTTGCACTGGTAATCTGCCGAAGCGGGGCCTTGTGGCCGGTCTCCCAGAGGCTTGTTGTTAATTCCGGCTCAGCGGTGCGTGCGATATGACTTGCTCGCCTTGTCGATAATGATGTACAAATCAAGAAGTGAGGTGTTTTGGCTGTCCTTTTCAAGCTCTCGTTCGATTAGTTCTTTGATATAATTGGCCTCACTGATATTGCAGTTGATGTGGATTTTCCCGTCCCCTGAGGAGACGCCTTCTTTTACTGTCTCTAACAATAAAGAGTTGTTCGGGGTAATGCTTACCAAGGTGGCCAGCTGTGCTTCGTTTAATATGAAAGGGCTGCCAATTCTCATGTCGCTCCTCTATGCTGTCGATGCGCGCCAATCAGTTCCTTAGCAGAGTCCGAGTCGATGTTTGTTACTGTTGCATCTATCCACTTCCATGCAGCTGGCAGGGATTCCAATCAGTACTACTGCTGAAATGACTAAAGCATACAGCCAGAACATGATGCGTTTAAGGTGGGTTACCATCTTTTCGCGGAGAGCAGGCTTTCGCTTCGCTAGCTCATGGTCTAAGTGAATTATCCCGAGCATCGCTATTGGCACGCCAAGGACAAGTCCGACCGCCCAGAGCGCGACGGAAATTGCTGCTTGCATATAGTCCCCTCCTAACGAATAGCTTTCAATGCATCGAAGAAGTTCTTCTCGGGATGTAAAGAGAGCCATTCTCGAATTGATCGAAGCTGCTCGCGGTAATCTTCGGAATCATCTCCAAAAAAGGACGACTCAGAGATTTCTTGATTGTTGCTAGCTCTTTCCAAGAGCTCGGAGAATAGCGCGAGTTCTTCTTCTGAAAGAGTGAGGCTGGCTTCCTGCACCATGCCCGCACCATCGCCAACGCCTTTTCCCAGTTCACCCATAGGGAAATCAACACAAAGAGTTATTTCACGCCCGCGCTTGATGGCTGTCGCGCGATAGTCTCTGACTGTTTCATCGTCAGAGGTTCCGTATCGTTTTTTTCCATAGGTGAGTGTTATTTTCATTGTGTCTCTCCGCGGTAGACGTGCGGCTTTCCGTGGTCCGTTAGCCCCAGGGCCGCCCCAGCGCCAGCTTCACCGCCTTGACCCCCGGCACCGCCTTCAACGTCCCCACCAGCTCCGCATCCACCCGCACCGAGCTGCTGCCATTCAAATCCAGCATCCCCGCGGCGCCGGCCTTGATCAGATCAACGCGAATCGGCGTCTTGCCGGGCCGGTGCTTCGCCAGCAGCGTATCCACGCGGTCCCACGTCCCCGGCACGCGCAGGTCCAGCCGCAGCGACAGCCGCCGGGCGTGCTGCGCGCAGATCTGTTCGTAATCCCAGCACCGTGCGGCCTTCAGGGCAAACCCGCCGCTGAAGGCGTCCTCGCGCAGGCCGCCCTGCACCACGATCAGGCGGTCGCGGGTCAGCAGCTGGGCGAACTCGCTGTAGGTCTCGGAGAAGAAGGCGCATTCCAGACGGCCGCGGCCGTCCTCGATCTGCACGAACATCTGGCTGTCGCCCTTCTTGCGCAGGGCGACCACCTGGCCGGCGACGACGGTTTCCACCTCCGGGCGCCAGCCGCTGCGGGCGGACTCGGGGCGGGTTTCCCAGATCTTTTCGAGGTCGCCGAGGTCGTGGCCGGTCAGGGCGTGCACTTCCTCGCGGTAGGGGTCGAAGGGGTGGCCGCTGAGGTAGTGGCCGAGGGTGTCGCGCTCGCCGCCCAGCAGGTGGCCGAGCGGGTATTCGTCGGTCTCGGGCAGGTCCAGCTTCAGGGCCGGCGCGGCGGTGTCGCCGCCACCGAACAGTGACACCTGGCCGGCGGCGCGCTCGCGGGCGATCTGGTCGGTGGCCTTCAGCACTTCGGGCAGCTGCAGCATCAGGCTGGCGCGGTTCCTGCCGAGCTTGTCGAGGGCGCCGGCCATGATCAGCGCCTCGACGGTGCGGCGGTTGAGCTTGTTGCCGTCGACACGTTTGCAGAAGTCGAGCAGGTCGGTGAACGGGCCCGCACGGCGCGCATCGACGATCGACTCGCACGCGCCGCGGCCGACGCCCTTCACCGCGCCGATGCCGTAGCGGATGGTGCCCGGCGCCACCGCCTCGAACATGTAGGCGGAGGTGTCGACGTCCGGCGGCAGCACGTCCAGCCCCATCACCCGGCACTCGTCGAGGAAGCCGGTGACCTTGTCGGTGTTGTCCATGTCGCTGGACAGCACCGCGGCCATGAACTCGGCCGGGTAGTGCACCTTCAGCCAGGCGGTCTGGTAGGCGACCAGTGCGTAGGCGGCCGAGTGCGACTTGTTGAAGCCGTACTCGGCGAACTTCTCCATCAGGTCGAAGATCGGGCTGGCGACCTTGGCCGGGATGCCGCGCTCCTCGCAGCCGGCCTCGAACTTGGCCCGCTCCTTGGCCATCTCCTCGGCTTTCTTCTTGCCCATCGCGCGGCGCAGCAGGTCGGCGCCGCCGAGCGAGTAGCCGGCCATCACCTGGGCGATCTGCATCACCTGTTCCTGGTACACGATGACGCCGTAGGTCGGCGACAGCACCGGCTCCAGCGATTCGTGCGGGTAGGTGACCTCGGCGTTGCCGTGCTTGCGGTCGACCCAGTCCTTGTCCATCCCCGAGCCGAGCGGGCCGGGGCGGAACAACGCGGCCAGCGCGATGATGTCCTCGAAGGTGTCGGGCTGGGCCCGCTTGAGCAGTTCGCGCATGCCGCGCGATTCGAACTGGAACACCGCAACGGTGTCGCCGCGTGCGAACAGCTCGTAGCTGGCGCGGTCGTCCAGCGGCAGCGCCGTGATGTCGAGCGGTGCTTCGCCAGCGGCGGCGCGCCGGACGTTGATGGCCTTCACTGCCCAGTCGATGATCGTCAGCGTGCGCAGGCCGAGGAAGTCGAACTTCACCAAGCCGACGGCTTCGACGTCGTCCTTGTCGAACTGGGTGACCGGGCTCTTGCCGCGGCCCTCGCCGTCGTGTTCGGCGAACAGCGGGCAGAAGTCGTGCAGCGGGCTGGGCGCGATGACCACGCCGCCGGCGTGCTTGCCGGCATTGCGGGTCAGGTCCTCCAGCGAGCGGGCGAGGTCGAGCAGGTCGCGGACCTCGTCCTCGCGCTGGTAGCGCTCGATCAGGTCGGTCGAGGCGAGCGCCGGGTTCTTGTGCGAGGCCTCCGATTCCCCAAGCGCGTCGTCGAGGCTGATGCCCAGCGTGTTGGGGATCAGCTTGGCGATGCCGTCGACGAAGCCGTACGGGTGGCCGAGCACGCGGCCGGCGTCGCGCACCACGGCTTTGGCGGCCATGGTGCCGTAGGTGATGATCTGGCTGACGCGGTCACGGCCGTACTTGCGGGCCACGTAGTCGATGACCTCGTCGCGCCGGTCCATGCAGAAGTCGATGTCGAAGTCGGGCATCGACACGCGTTCGGGGTTGAGGAAACGCTCGAACAGCAGGTCGTACGGCAGCGGGTCCAGGTCGGTGATGCCCAGCGCCCATGCCACCAGCGAGCCGGCACCGGAACCGCGGCCCGGGCCGACCGGGATGCCCTGCTGCTTACCCCAGTTGATGAAGTCCGCGACGATCAGGAAGTAGCCGGGGAACCCCATCTTGATGATGACGTCGAGCTCGGTCTCCAGGCGGTCCTCGTAGTCCTGCCGCGACTTGCCCTCGGCCAGCGGCGCCTTCTCCAACCGCTTGGCCAGCCCCTCGCGCGACTGGCTGCGCAGCCACGACTCGATGGTGTGCTCGTCCGGCACCGGGAACGCCGGCAGGTAGTAGGTGCCCAGCTGCATCTCGACGTTGCAGCGGGTCGCCAGCGCGACGGCGTTGTCGAGCGCGTCGGGCACGTCGGCGAACAGCGCGGCCATCTCCTCGGACGAGCGCAGGTACTGCTCGGGGCTGTATTCCTTCGGCCGCTTGGGGTCGTCGAGCACGCGGCCGGTGGAGATGCAGACGCGCGCCTCGTGCGCCTCGAAGCCTTCGGCGTGGAGGAAGCGGGCGTCGTTGCTGGCGACGACCGGCAGGCCGCGCTTGGCGGACAGGTGCAGGGCGAGGTCGTTGAAGACCTGCTCGCCGTCGCGGCCGGTGCGGGTCAGCTCCAGGTGCAGGCGGTCATCGAAGGTGGACTGCCAGTCGGCGATCCACGCCTCGGCCAATTCGGCGCGGTGGCCGGTGGCGAGCCGCCCGGCCAGGCTCTGGCGGCCGGCGAGGGCGAACAGGCCGGCGTTGTCCTCGCGCAGCCACTCCGGGCGCAGGGCGACGCCGTCGGTGCGGTGCCCCTCCATCCACATCCGGCTGAGCAGGCGCGACAGGGTCAGGTAGCCCTCGCGGTCGCGGCACAACAGGGTCAGGCGCGACGGCGCCTCGTTGCCGTCGGCCAGGCCGATGTCGGCGCCGAGGATCGGCTTGATGCCCGCACCCTCGGCCTTCCTGTAGAACTTGACCGCGGCGAACAGGTTGTTGAGGTCGGTCAGCGCGACGGCCGGCTGGCCGAGCTCCACGCAGCGCTTGACCAGCTCGCCGATCCGGATGGTGGAGTCGGCGAGGGAAAATTCGCTGTGGAGGTGAAGGTGTACGAAGGGCGATGCGGACATGCTGCCGTGGCGTACCGGCGAGGGCGACGGCCAGATTAGCAGCCCCGCGGGGGCGGGTCAGGGTTGACACCGCCCCGCGGACGCCGCGGCCCGTGGCGGTGGCGCTCAGACCACGCGGAAGCGCGGTTGCGGGTCGCCGGAGTGCGCGTAGTGGCTGTCGTGCACGCGGGCCTGGTGCTGCAGCAGGGCCAGTTCGGCCAGGCGGTCGCGCAGCCAGGCGGTGCGTTGCAGGTCGCCGCCGCCGTCGGGGTGCTCGTCGTTGCGGTACGCGCAGAAGTCGCGGTACTCGTCGGCCTCCATCGCGAACGCCGGCCAGGCCAGTTCGACCAGCAGCACGTCGTCCAGCAGGCCGAGCATCGGCCGGTGGTCGTCGATCAGGTCGTCGTCGCGATCGACGTAGGCCAGCAGCTTGAGCAGCCGCGCGCGGGTGGACTGCGGCAGGTCCCAGTCGTAGTCGTCGAGCATCGCGCGCAGCTCGTCGATCCGGCGCAGGCGGCGGTCGAGCACGTCGTGGGCGCGCGCCGGCGGCAGCGACAGCAGCCAGTCGGTCAGGTGCTGCAGGCGGTCCGGGTCGACGCGCGCGGCGTCGGGGTGGATCTCGTGCAGCAGGGCGTCGAAGCGGGCGATGGCATCGCTGCGCAACGACAGGTGGGGAGGGGCTCCGGTGGTGGGTGCCGGTCCGTCGTGCCTGAAGTACGGCAGCGGGTCGGCAGTCGGTGTCGGGACTGACATGCGCATGGCACACCTCGCTGTACCGGCCGGTGGGGCGGGCCGCGCGCCGGCCGGTGGGGGCGTGCGGCTGCGGTGATCCGGTGCGTTGGATGCACGCCCATCGTGCGCCGTTGCGTCGGCGTTGTCGCCGTCCCGGAAGTGGGGCGACGAATGGCAGGGACGGCGGCGGGCCCCGTCGCTGCGGGCTTTGGCGACGGGGCCCGTACACCTCTGGAAACGCCGGCTGAACACCGGTGGCGGCTCAGTGGACGCGGAAGGTGGCGCACGGCGCGGGGACGTAGGCGCTGTCGCGGACCCGGGCGCGGTGGGCGGCCAGCGCGGCCTCGGCTTCGCGCGCCTGCAGCCAGTCGTCGCGGTCGAAGGCGAACGCGTGCACGTCGCAACCGCGCAGGCCGGCCTCGACCCGGCGCAGGCGGCGGTAGTCGGTGTAGGCGCGGACTTCGTCGGCCACCCGCGGCCAGGCGGTGTCGACCACGATGGCGTCGTCGAGGCGGCCGACCCGCGGCAGGGTGTCGGGGATCAGGTCGTCGCGGTCGCGGATGTAGTCGACGATCCGGGCGCCCACCTCCAGCGCCTCGTTGGCGGCCTGCCAGTCGCGGTCGGCGATCATCCGGTCCAGCGCGGCGGCGCGGCGCATCCGCACGCCGATGGCGGTTGCGGCCAGCGCGTTGCTGCAATCGCACAATTCACGCGCCGCGGTGGCGAGGTGATCACAATCGAGGGGCGCCTGTTCACGCCCGAGTTGCCGGAGCACGGCATTGAACCGGTCGAGCGCCCAGGGGCTCGGGCTGAACCCGCCGATGCTATGGCGCCGGTGCGGGCCGGATGCGCCCGGGGCGCGGAGGACGGCGGTCAGGACGGTCGCCGGGATGGCGTTTTCAAGCATGGCGTTCATGGATGGTCTCGCAGGGTGGCACCGGCTCGGTGCGTGGCCAGCGTCGCGCCGCCCGGCGTTGCAGTCATGAGGTCGATGCGAGTTTTCGGCCACGTTTGTCGCAGGGATCGCGAGGCAAACACGAGGTTTCCGTGATGGAACCGTTCGGGCTTCGGGGAGAGCTGCACACCCCCGGCGAGCACTACCGTTTCGACGGGGTGCTGGTCGACGCGGTGGCGCACACCCTGAGCCGCGGCGGGACCACGCTGGCGGTCGAGCCGAAGGCGTTCGCGGTGTTGCTGACGCTGCTGCGGCACCGCGGGGAGCTGGTCGGCCGTGACGACCTGCTCGACCAGGTGTGGGGGCACCGGCACGTCACCCCCGGGGTGCTGACGCGGGCGATCGCGCAGCTGCGCGGGGTGCTCGGTGACGACGCGCACGAGCCGCGCTACATCCAGACCCGGCATGCGCTGGGCTACGTGTTCGTGGGAGCGCTGGAGGACGAGGCGGCGCCGGTGCCGGACGTCCCCGATGCGTCCGATGTGCCCGATGCACCGGAGGGCGCGGCCCTGCCGGTGGTGGCGCCGGCGTCCACGGCGGTGGTCGCGCTGCCGCCACCCACGGTGCCTGGGGCGTCCGCGTCGCCCGGGCCGGCACCCGCCCGGCGCTGGCGGGTCCGCCACGCATGGATGGCGGCCGCGGCGGTGCTGGCGGTCGCGCTGGTGGCGAGCCTGTGGTGGGACCGCGCGGCGGCGCCGGTGGCGCGGCCGGCGGAGGCCTCGGTGGCGGTGGTGCCGTTCGCCAGCCTCAGCCGGCGCGAGGACGACCGCTACTTCGCCCAGGGCCTCGCGGTCGAGCTGCACGATGCGCTGGCCGGCGTGCCGGGGCTCAAGGTCGCCGCCATCGACAGCGCCGGTGCCGCCCGCCGGCGCGACCTCGGCCTGCAGGCGCTGGGCCGGGCCATCGGCGTGGCGACGGTGCTGGACGCCAGCGTGCGGCGCGACGGCGAGCGGGTGCGGATCAACGCGCGGCTGGTCGACGTGGCCAGTGGCTTCACCCTGTGGAGCGACAGCTTCGACCGCGAGCTGCAGGACGTGTTCGCGGTGCAGGGCGACATCGCCGACGAGGTGACGCGGGCGCTGCTCGGCGTGCTGCCGCGCGACGGCGAGGGGTTGCGCGAGCGGCTCGCCCCGACCCGCGAGCTGGCCGCCTACGAGGCCTACCTGCAGGGCCAGCAGCGCCTGCGCGAGGCACAGGACGACGCGTCGCTGCAGGCCGCGCTGGGCTACTTCCGGCGCGCGCTGATGATCGACCGCGAGTTCCCGCGGGCGCGGGCCGGGGTCTGCCGGGTCGAGCTCAAGCGTTTCGAGGCGGCGCGTGACACGCCGGCGTTCAAGCGTGCCCGCGATGCCTGCGCCGCCGCCGCGCGGGCCGACCCCGAACTGCGCGAAGTCAGCCTCGCGCTCGGCGAGTTGCACCGCGTGCGCGGCGACGACGCGGCGGCGATCGAGCACTACACGCGCGCCCTCGACGACCTGTCGCTGCGGCCGCAAGCCTGGGTCGGCCTGGCCCGGACCCGCTCGGCGCAGGGCGACGACGCACTGGCCCGCGAGTATTTCGCCCGTGCGCTGGAGATGCGCCCCGGCGATGCCGAGATCCATCGCGAGCTGGGCATCCACCAGTACTCGACCGGCGACATCGACGGCGCGATCGCCTCGTTTGCCAAGGCGACCACCCTGCGGCCGGACGACGCCACGCTGTGGTCCTCGCTGGGCGGGCTGTACCTCGCCCGCGACGACGCCACGCGCGCGGCGGAGGCGTTCAACCGTTCGCTGGCGATCGCGCCGGGCTACGGCGCGCTGAGCAACCTCGGCACGCTGCGTTACGGGCAGGGCCGGTATGCCGAGGCGGCGGAGCTGTACCGGCGCGCGGCGCGGCTGGACCCGGACGACTTCCGCATCTGGGGCAACATCGGCGACGCGCTTTCGGCGGTCGAACCACGCGATGACGGCCAGGTCCGCAAGGCCTACGCGCGGGCGGCGCGGATGGCCGCGGCCTACCTCGACATCAAGTTCAGCGACGCGCAGGCGGTGGCGCTGCTGGGCTGGTATCGGGCCAACCTCGGTGCGGACGAGGCGGCGCGGGTGCAGGTGGCGGCGGCCGAGGCACTGGCGACCGAGCAGGCCGAGGTCGCGCTGATCAATGCACAGACGCTGGCGCGGCTGGGCGACGGCGACGGTGCGCGCGACCGGCTGCGGCTGGCGCGCGGCGCCGGCATCCCGGACCAGCGGATCGAAGCTTCGCCGATGCTGCGCGCGCTGGCGGCCGGGGATTCCGGTCCGGCCGGCGTGGAGACACAGGACGGGCGCGGGGGCGCGTTGTAACCGAAGGCCTGCCTGTCGCAGGCCAACCCCAGGAGTGCGACATGCGTGTGCTGCCCGTGTTTGCCATCGCCGCCGTGGCCGTGCTGGCCGGCTGCCGGCACCTGCCCGACGCCGACGGCATCAGTTGCGAATACAGCTTCCGCGGCGCGACGGCGATCTACATCGACATCCCGTCCTACGACGCCGGACCCAAGGGCGACTGCACGGTCGACTCGGGGACGCAGGTCACCTGGCGGGCGCCGCCGGGCGAGACCCGCGCGTTCACCGTGCTGTTCGCCAGCAGCAGTGGCCACGAGTGGCGGCGCACCGCGACCGGGCATCCGTCGAGCGAGGAGGACGGCCGGCAGAAGGTGTCGATGGTGGTCACCGGTGCGTCGGGAACGGTGTACCCGTACGAGATCGTGGTCGACGGACAGGCCATCGACCCGGCGATCATCATTCGCTGAGCAGTTCCGCGACCGCCTGGTCGGGCGCCGGCGCGGCGATCCCCAGTGCCGCACGCACCGGCGCGAAGCTGCGCCGATGCTGCGGGCAGGGGCCGTGCGCGGCCAGCGCGGCCAGGTGCGCCGGCGTCGAGTACCCCTTGTGGCCGTCGAACCCGTACTGCGGGAACTGCTGGTGCAGCGCGGCCATCGTGCGGTCGCGGGTGACCTTGGCAAGGATCGACGCGGCCATGATCGCGCGGTCGCGGGCGTCGCCGCCGATCCACGCCTCGGCCGGGCAGGGCAGCCCGCGCGGCAACGCGTTGCCGTCGATGCGGGCCAGTTCGGCCACCGCGCGCACGCCTTCCAGCGCCAGCCGCATGCCGAGCATCGTCGCCTGGTAGATGTTGATGCGGTCGATCTCGTCGGCCTCGACGCTGACCACGTGCCACGCCATCGCCTTGTCGACGATGCGCGCGTACAGCTCCTCGCGGCGCGCGGCGCACAGCTGCTTGGAGTCGGCCAGGCCGTTGACCGGTGTGCGGCCGGGGCCCAGCACCACCGCGGCGACCACCACCGGGCCGGCCAGCGGGCCGCGGCCGGCCTCGTCGACGCCGGCGATGCGCTGGCCGCCGCGGGCCACGGCGAGCTCCAGCCCGAGCTGCTCAGCGGTGCCCATCGGCTCCGCCGGCGCCGGCCGTCGCCGGTACGGCCTCGACCAGCCCGGCCACGGCGTCGGCGGCCTGTTTCGAGGCGTCGCAGCGCAGTTGTTCGTGCAGCGCGAGGAAGCGCGGCACCAGCCGGGCGACCGCGGCCGGGTCGCGCAGCCAGCGCAGCAGCGCGTCGGCGAGCTTGTCGGGCGTGCAGTCGTGCTGCATCAGCTCCGGCACCAGCGGTTCGCCGGCGAGCACGTTGGGCAGTGCGTAGTGGTCGACCTTGAGCATGCCCAGGCCCTTGACCATGCGGTAGGTCAGGTCGGCGACGCGGTAACCGACCACCATCGGCCGCTTGGCCAGCATCGCTTCCAGCGTGGCGGTGCCGGACGCGAGCAGGATCACGTCGCTGGCGATCATCAGCGTGCGCGCGTTGCCGTCGATCACCCGCAGCGCCGGGTGCAGCGCGGCGGCATCGGGGTGCGCGGCGAGCACGCGCTCGAACGCGGCGCGGGCGTGACCGCTGGCCATCGGCGCGACCACCTGCAGCGCCGGTTCGGCGGCCAGTACGCGCGCGGCGGCGGCGAGGAAGTCGTTGCCGAGGCGCTCGATCTCGCCCACGCGCGAGCCGGGCAGCAGCGCCAGCAGGGGACGGTCGCCGGCGAGGCCGAGTTCGCGCCGGGCGGCGTCGCGGTCGGGCTCCAGCGGCATGGTATCGGCCAGCGGATGGCCGACGAAGCGCGCGTCGACGCCGTGGCGCTCATAGATCGCCGGTTCCATCGGGAACAGGCACAGCACCCGGTCGGCGCTGAGACCGATCTTCGCCGCGCGCTTCTCGCGCCAGGCCCACACCGACGGGCTGACGTAGTGCACGGTGCGGATGCCGCGCTGCTTGAGCCAGCGCTCGACGCCGAGGTTGAAGTCCGGCGCGTCGATGCCGATGAAGACGTCGGGTTTCCAGTCCAGGACGCGCTGGCGCAGTTCGCGGCGCAGGCGCAGCAGCCGCGGCAGGTGGCGCAGCACTTCCGCCAGGCCCATGACCGACAGCTCGGAGGCATCGAACCAGGTATCCATGCCCGCTGCGCGCATCGTATCGCCGCCGATGCCGACGAATTCGGCATGCGGCCAGCGCTGCTTCAGGCGTTCGACCAGCCCCGCCCCGAGCAGGTCGCCGGAGGCCTCGCCGGCAACCAGCGCGATGCGCTTGCGCGGTACATGCACGGGGTCGTTGAAAATGTCGTCCACCCTGTTGGCCCCCGGCTAGCGCAGCAGCGGGCGCTCGCCGGCGTCGATGAACTCGAGCAGGGCGCGCACGTCGTCGCTGTCGCCGGCCAGTTCGACCAGCCGCGCGCGTGCCTCGTCGAGCGAACCGCCGGCGACGTACAGGGCGCGGTAGGCGCGCTTGATCGCGGCGATCCGGTCGGCGTCGAAACCACGGCGCTTGAGGCCCTCGCTGTTGATCCCGCGCGGGCGGCCGTAGCCCTCCTGCGCGACCATCACGAACGGCGGCACGTCGCCGTTGACGAACGCGCCCATGCCGATGAACGCGTGCGCGCCGATCCGGCAGAACTGGTGGATGCCGGCGAAGCCGCTGAGGATCACGTGGTCGCCGACCTCGACGTGGCCGGCCAGCGTCGCGTTGTTGGAGAACACGCAGTGGTTGCCGACCACGCAGTCGTGGGCGACGTGGGTGTAGGCCAGCAGCCAGTTGTCGTCGCCGATGCGGGTGCAGCCGCCACCGCCGGCAGTGCCGCGGTTGACAGTGACGAACTCGCGGATGGTGTTGCGGTCGCCGATGACCAGCTCGACGCGCTCGCCACCGTACTTCTTGTCCTGCGGTTCGCCGCCGATCGCGGCGTGGCCGAGGATGCGGTTGTCGCGGCCGATCCGCGCCGGGCCGTGGATGCTGCAGTGTGGACCGATGTCGGTGCCGTCGCCGATCTCCACGTCGTTGCCGATGTAGCTGAAGGCGCCCACGCGCACGCCGTCGCCGAGCCGGGCGCCCGGTTCGACGATCGCGCTGGGATGGACGGCGGCGGTACTCATGCGTCGGCCGCTGCGACCTCGGCGCACAGGATGTCGGCGCACGCGACCTGCTCGCCGTCGACCCGGGCGATGCCCTGGTACAGCGCCATGTTGCGGATGGTGCGCTTGAGGATGACTTCCAGGTCGAGCCGGTCGCCCGGCACCACCATCTTGCTGAACTTCGCGCCGTCGACCTTGACCAGGTAGAACAGCTTGCCGTCGCTCTCGCCACCGGTGGACAGCTGGGTCAGCAGGCCGCCCGCCTGGGCCAGCGCCTCGATCACCAGCACGCCGGGCATCACCGGGCGGCCCGGGAAGTGGCCATTGAAGAAGTTCTCGTTGGCGGTGACGTTCTTGTAGGCGAGCACGCGCTTGTTGGCTTCGAGCTCGACCACGCGGTCCACCAGCAGGAACGGGTAGCGGTGCGGCAGCAGTGCCTGGATGGTGGGGACGTCGATCGGGAGTTTCACGGTTTCGTTTTTCCTTGCTTGCCGACCCGTCCGGTGCGGGCCGTCTTCCGTTCAGTCATCGCGCCCGCGCCACTGGCGGACGAGGCTGTCGAGCTGTTTGAAGCGCGCGGCGTTCCTGCGCCAGCTGCGATTGTCCATCAGGCCGGTGCCCGAAGAGTACTCGCCCGGCTGGCGGATCGAGCTGCTCACCAGGCTCATCGCGGTGATCACCACGCGGTCGCAGATCTCCAGGTGGCCGAGCACGCCGGCGGCGCCGCCGATCAGGCAGTAGCGGCCGATCTTCGCGCTGCCGGCCACCGCGGCGCAGCCGGCCATGGCCGTGTGCGCGCCGATGCGGACGTTGTGGCCGATCTGGATCTGGTTGTCGAGGCGGACGTCCTCCTCGAGCACGGTGTCGTCGATCGCGCCACGGTCGATGCAGGTGTTGGCGCCGATCTCGCAGTCGTCGCCGATCACCACGCCGCCCAGCTGCGGCACCTTGATCCAGCGGCCGGCTTCCATCGCCAGGCCGAAACCGTCGGCGCCGAGCACCGCGCCGGGATGGATGCGCACGCGCTGGCCGAGGCGGACCCGGGTGACGAGGGTGACGCGGGCGATGAGCTCGCTGCCGGCGCCGACCACGCAGTCGTCGCCGATCACGCAGCCGGGGCCGACCACCGCGCCGGCCTCGACCCGGCTGCGCGCGCCGATGCTGCAGAACGCGCCGACATGGGCGGCCGGGTCGACGCTCGCGCTGGGGTCGATGTCGGCCGACGCGTGGATGCCGGGTGCGCGCACGGGCACCGGCTCGAACAGCGCCGAGATCTTCGCGAAGGCGACGTAGGGGTCCGGCGCGACCAGCGCGGTGCCGTCGTGGCCATCCGCATCGTCGCCGCGCATGACCACCACCGTCGCCCCGGTCGACGCCAGCTGGCCGCGGTAGCGCGGGTTGGCGAGGAAGGCGAGTTGCCCCGGGCGTGCGCCGGCGAGCGTGCCGACGCCTTCGACCCGCGCCGCGCCGTCACCGCGCAGTTCGAGCGAGAAGCGTCGTGCCAGCTCGTCGGCGGTGAACGTGGCGGGAGCGGACTGCACGACGGCTGCCCGCGCCGTCAGAACGTGCCGCCGAAGGTGAACTGCAGGCGCTCGAGGTCGTCGCCTTCTTCCTTGCGGAACGGGTAGGCGTAGCTGATCGAGATCGGCCCCATCGGCGAGCGCCACATCAGCGCCAGGCCGGTCGACGCGCGCAGCTCGCCGGCATCCCAGGTGTCGAAGTCCTTGAAGACGTTGCCGACATCGATGAACGCCGAGACGCGCGCCGCCGAGCTTTCGATCAGCGTCGGGAAGAACATCTCCAGCGAGCCGGTGGTCTTGAACGCGCCGCCGATCGGCTGCAGGTAGTTGCTGCCGAGCGCGGCCTCCTTCGGGCCGAGGGTGTTGTCGGTGAAGCCGCGCACCGAGCGCACGCCGCCGGCGTAGAAGTTCTCGAAGAACGGCAGGCCGTCGGCGGTGATGGTGTTGATGTAGTCCGGCGAGTCGGGCAGGCACGGCTCGGTCGGGTCCGGGCCCGGGACGTACACCGCCGGGGTCTCCGGATTACCGTCGGTGTCGACCATGCTGCCGCCGGTGAAGCAGACGTTGCGGACGAATTCGTCGCCGTAGCTGTCGCCGTAACCGAGGTCGGTGCGGGTGTTGAGCACCAGGTGGCGCGACAGCGGCCAGAACTTGGAGAAGCTGTAGTTGAGCTTGTAGTACTCGACGGTCGAGCCGGGCAGGGTCGCTTCCAGCCAGATCCGCTGGTTGGTGCCGCGGGTCGGGGTGAGCGCGCTGTTGAGCGTGTTGCGGCCCCAGCCGATCTCGCCGCGCCAGGCGTGGAACGTGCGCTGGCCGACCGCGTCGATGTACTGGACCAGCGACTCCGGCGTGCGGCCGCGGCGGGCGAAGATCTGGTTGCTGTCGATGCCCAGCAGCGCGGTGACGCTGTCGGTCTCGGTGATCGGCACGCCCATCACCACCTGGCCGACGCCGCTGGTGCTGGAGTACTGCGCGGTGTTGAAGTCGGAGTTGTCGAACTCGCTCCAGCGCAGGTTGTAGCCCAGCGAAACCCCGTTGTCGGTGAAGTAGGGGTTCATGAAGGAGAAGTCGTAGCGTTGCAGGTAGGAGTTGCGCTGCGCCTGCACCGCGATCCGGTTGCCGCTGCCGAGGAAGTTGTTCTGCGACACCTGCACCTGCGTGCTCAGGCCGGTGAGCGCGGAGTAGCCCAGGCCGAACACGAAGCTGCCGGCGGCCACTTCGTTGACGGTGTAGACCACGTCCACCTGGTCGTGCGAGCCCGGCACCTGCTGGGTCTCCACGTCGACGGTGTCGAAGTAGCCCAGTCCCTGCAGGCGGATCTTGGAGCGGTCGATCGCGGCCTGCGAGTACCAGCTGCCCTCGAACTGGCGCATCTCGCGACGCAGCACCTCGTCGGCGGTGCGGCTGTTGCCCTTGAACACCACCCGGCGCACGTTGACGCGCGGGCCCGGCACCACCTGCATGGTGATGCCGACGGTCTTGTCCTCGCGGTTGACGTCGGGGATCGGGTTGACCTGCGCGAACGCGTAGCCGACGTTGCCGAGGGTCGCGGTGATCGCGTCGGAACTGATCTCCAGCAGGCGCCGTGAGAAGATCTGGTCGGGCTTGACCAGCACCATCGCCTCGACCTCTTCCTTCGGCAGCACCGTGTCGCCGGTGACCTGCACGCTGGACACCTTGTACTGCTCACCCTCGGTCACGCCGGCGGTGATGAACATGTCCTGCTTGTCGGGGCTGATCGAGACCTGGGTGGACTCGATGGCGAAATCGACGTAGCCGCGGTCGAGGTAGAAGTTGTTGAGCTTCTCCAGGTCGCCGGAGAGCTTTTCGCGCGAGTACTGGTCGTCGCGGCGGTACCAGCTGAGCCAGTTGTGCTCGCCGGACTCCCAGGTGTCGAGGATCTGCTCGTCGTCGAACAGCTCGTTGCCGACCAGGTTGATGTGCTGGATGCGCGCGGCCTTGCCTTCCTCGACCGCGATGGCGACGTCGACGCGGTTGCGCGGCAGATTGGTCACCGTCGGGGTGATGGCGACGTTGTACTTGCCGCGGTTGTTGTACTGGCGGGTCAGCTCCTGGGTGACGCGGTCCAGGCTCAGCCGGTCGAAGGTATTGCCCTCGGTCAGGCCGATGTCGGCGAGGCCCTTCATCAGGTCCTCGGTCTCGATGTCCTTGTTGCCGCTGAGCGTGAGTTTGTTGATCGCCGGGCGCTCGGTGACGGTGACCACCAGGATGCTGCCCTGCCGCCCGATCGCGATGTCCTCGAAGAACCCGGTCTTGTACAGCGCCCGGATCGCGTCGCCGACCTGGTCCTGGTCGACGGTGTCGCCGCGCTCGATCGGCAGGTACGTGAACACGGTGCCGGCGGAGATGCGCTGCAGGCCGTCGACGCGGATGTCGCTGACCGCGAACGGGGCAACCGGAGCGGCCGTGGCCGACTGTGCCAGCGCCGGCAGTGCCGGGGCGGCAGAAAGCGCCGAGGCGAGGGCGAGGACAAGCAGGCGGCGGTGGGTGGGTCGCGTCATCATCACGTCCGGTTGGGGTTCTGCGGCGCCCGCGGTTGCGGATGCCGGGCAGAGGCGGGGCGGGTGGGGCTCGGCTGGGAAAGAGGCACGTTCGACCGGCTGTGCATCAGCGCATCAGGTTGTTCACGATGTCGTTGTAGAACGCCAGGCCCATCAGCCCGACGATCAGCAGCAGGCCCACGTACTGCCCGACAGCCATCGTCCGCTCGCTGACCGGGCTGCCCTTGACCAGCTCGATAAGGTAATACAGCAGGTGACCGCCGTCCAAGATCGGGATCGGCAGCAGGTTGAGGATGCCCAGGCTCAGCGAGAGCATGGCCAGCAGGGAGAGGTACCAGGCCGGGCCCTGGTCTGCGTAGGCATTGGCGGCGCGGGCGATCGTGATCGGGCCGGCGACGGTGTTTTCGACCTCGACCCGGCCGGTGAAGGCGCGGCCGATCATCGAGACCAGTTCGCCGGCCTGGTGGACGGTCTCGCGCAGCGCCGCCGGGACCGCCGCCAGCGGGCCGTGGCGCAGTTCCGCGTCCATCGGCGGCATTTGGGGGCGGACCGAGCTCACGCCCAGCGCCCAGTAGGGTTCGCCGCCGCCTTCGGGCTGGATCCGGGTGGGGGCGAGTTCCAGCGCGAGGCGGTCGCCGTCTCGCTCGACCTCGACCATTGCGGTGCCGTCGCGCTCGCCCAGTTGCTGGACCAGCGGCCCGATGTCGTTCCAGGCCTGTACCGGATGGCCGTCGATCGCGGTGATGCGGTCGCCCTCGGCCAGCACGCCCCAGGCGGCCGTGTCGGGCGCGACGCGGCCGATCACCGGCGGGACCAGCAGGTGCCGCGGCACCAGGCCGATCGCGTCGATGATGCGGCGCTCGTCGAAGTCGGCCGGCAGGGCGGATAGCGGCAGGGTGGTGTCCGATTCCCGGCCTGCGGCATCCCGCACCCGCAGCTCGACGTCGGCGCGGTCGAGCGCGGCCGGGATCAGTGCCAGTTGCAGGTCGCTCCAGGTCGGGGTTTCACGCTCGCCGACGGCAAGGACCCGGTCGCCCGCCTGCAACCCGGCCTCGGCCGCGATGCCGTCGGTGCTGCCGACGACCGGCGCGTAATCCGGCCGGCCGATGACGAACATCGCCCACAGCAGCGCCACGCACAGCAGCAGGTTGGCGATGGGCCCCGCAGCGACGATCGCGATCCGCTTCCACACCGACTTGCGGTTGAAGGCCTGGCCGAGCTGCGCGTCAGGCACCTCGCCCTCGCGTTCGTCGAGCATCTTGACGTAGCCGCCGAGGGGGATCGCGGCAATCACGTATTCGGTGCCGTCGCGGCCGCGACGCGACCACAGCGCCTTGCCGAAACCCACCGAGAAACGCAGCACCCGCACCCCGCAGCGCCGCGCGACCCAGTAGTGGCCGAACTCGTGGAAGGTCACCAGCACGCCGAGGCTGACGATCAGCCACCAGATCGAACCGAGCAGTTCAGTCATGCCGTGGGTCCTGGCGGAAAGGGGTGGAGGGTCATGCCGTCGCCCGCGCGGCCGCGGCCTGCGCGGCGTGGCGGCGCGCGCGGTCGTCGGCGTCGTGGAGTGCGTCCAGTGAGACCGCGGGAATGGCCGGAAGTGCCGCGAGGGTGTCCTCGACGATCGCAGGGATCGACAGGAAACCCACCCGCCGCTGAAGAAACGCTGAAACGGCGACCTCGTTGGCGGCGTTGAGCACGGCCGGCGCAGTACCGCCGGCGGCCAGCGCGTCGAATGCCAGCCGCAGGCAGGGGAAGGCGTCGAGGTCGGGCGGCTCGAAATCCAGACGGCCACCTTCGGCCAGCAGGTCCAGCCCGCTCACGCCCGAGGCGATGCGCTCAGGCCAGCCGAAACCCACCGCCAGCGCGGTGCGCATGTCGGGCAGGCCGAGCTGGGCGAGGGTGGAGCCGTCGACGAACTCGACCAGCGAGTGGACCAGGCTCTGCGGGTGCACCAGCACGTTGATCCGCCCGCCGGCGACATCGAACAGGTGGTGCGCCTCGATCACCTCCAGCCCCTTGTTCATCAGGGTGGCCGAGTCGACCGAGATCTTCGGCCCCATCGACCACTTGGGGTGGGCCACGGCCTGCTCGACGGTGACGTCGGCGAGCGAGGCGCGGTCGCGGCCGCGGAACGGGCCGCCGGACGCGGTCAGGATGATGCGCGCCAGGCCCGCGCGCGACGGCGCATCGGGCAGGCACTGGAAGATCGCGTTGTGCTCGCTGTCGACCGGCACGATGGTCGCGCCGCCGTCGCGCGCGGCCGCCATCAGCAGTTCGCCGGCGAGCACCAGCGACTCCTTGTTGGCCAGCAGCAGGCGCTTGCCGGCCCGGGCCGCGGCCAACGTCGACGGCAACCCGGCGGCGCCGACGATCGCGGCCACGACGGTGTCGCAGGCGTCGCTGCCGGCCAGCTCGACCAGCGCGGAGTCGCCGGCGTGGGCGTGCGTCGCCAGGCCGGCGTCGCGCAGCCCGTCGTGCAGGTGCGGCAGCAGCGCCCCGTCGGCGATCACGGCGTGGTCGGGGCGGTGGCGGCGGCACAGTTCGACCAGCGCATCGACCTGGCGGCCGGCGGCCAGCACCGCGGCCCGCAGGCTCGCGGGATGGCGCGCGATCACGTCCAGCGCCGAGGCGCCGATCGAGCCGGTGGCGCCGAGGACGGCAACCTGTTTCATGCTCAGAAGCCCAGCAGCGCCTTGCCCAGCGCGAAAACCGGCAGCGCCGCGAGGACGCCGTCCAGGCGGTCCAGGATGCCGCCGTGGCCCGGGATCAGGTGGCCGGAATCCTTCACCCCGACATGCCGCTTGAGCAGGCTCTCGAACAGGTCGCCGACCACCGAGAACAGGCCCGCGGCCAGCGACACCAGCGCGACCGCAGGCAGCTGCGCCACGCCCGCGCCCGCGATCAGGCTGAAGGCGACGCCGGCCAGTACCGCCGCCAGCATGCCGCCGGCGAGGCCCTCGAACGTCTTGTTGGGACTGATGCGCGGCGCGAGCCTGCGGCCTCCGAACCACTTGCCACCGAAGGTGCGGCCGGCGAAGTAGGCGCCGGTGTCCGCCGCCCAGACCACCGCCAGCGCCGCCAGCAGCCAGCGGTGGCCGTTGGGCTCGCTTGCGTGGATCCAGGCGAGCGCGCACCAGGCCGGGATCATGCTGAGCGCGCCGGCGGCGAGCTTGAACACGCGCGCGTAGGTCTCGTGGTCGCTGGCGAAGTTGTAGCGGCCCAGCCACGCCAGCGCCAGCAGCCACCAGATCACGCCGGCCACGGTCATCAGCTGGAACAGCACGAAGCTGAAGCCGGTGGTCGACCGCGACGCCCATACCAGCGCCACCATCACCGCGAGGTGGGCCACCAGCAGCACCGTGCGGGCGAGGGTGTCCTCGATCTCGGCGAGGTCGAACCATTCCCACAGCCCCAGCAGGAACACCACCGCGGCGAGCATCATCATCCAGTCGGTGGGCAGCAGCAGGATCGCGAGGATCGCGAGCGGGGCCATCACCAGCGCGGCGAGGATACGGGTGCGGGTCATTCGGGAATCTCGTCGGGAGCGGCCAGCTGCGCGCCGGTCAGGCCGAAGCGGCGTTCGCGGCCGGCGTAGTCGTCGATCGCGCGTTGCAGTGTCGCCGCATCCAGCTCGGGCCACAACAGATCGGTGAACCACAGCTCGGTGTAGGCCAGCTGCCACAGCAGGAAGTTGCTGATGCGCATCTCGCCGCCGGTGCGGATGAACAGGTCCGGCGCTGGCAGATCGGACAGGCTGATGCGCGCGGCGAGCGCGTGCTCGTCGATCTGCTCGGGTGCGAGCGTGCCGGCGGCGACGTCCTGCGCGAGCAGCCGGGCGGCACGGGCGATGTCCCAGCGGCCGCCGTAGCTCGCGGCGATCACCAGGTGCAGGCGGGCGTTGCCGGCGGTCTGCGCCTCGGCCGCGTTCATCCGGCGCACGATCGCCTCGCTGAAGCGCTCGCGCTCGCCGATGAAACGGATGCGCACGCCACGGCGGTCGAGCTCGTCGACCTCGCGTTCCAGCGCGCCCATGAACAGCTTCATCAGCGCCCCGACCTCGTCGGCGGGGCGCCCCCAGTTCTCGCTGGAGAACGCGAACAGGGTCAGCACCTCGATGCCGCGGGCCAGGCAGAAGTCGACGCAGACGTTGACCGCGCGCGCCCCGGCGCGGTGGCCGATCATGCGCGGCCGGCGCCGGCGCTCGGCCCAGCGGCCGTTGCCGTCCATGATGACGGCGAGGTGGCGGGGGACGCGTGCTTCGGGGTCGGACTCGGAAGGCATGGCCGGGACGGACGGAATCGTCGCCACTGCCATCAGACGGCCATCAACTCCTGTTCCTTGGCCTTGACCACTTCGTCGACGTGCTTGATGCCCTCGTCGGTGATCTTCTGGATCTCGGTCTCGCTGCGCGCGGCGTCGTCCTCGGAAATGGACTTTTCCTTCAGCAGTTCCTTGACCTGGTGGTTGGCGTCGCGGCGGATGTTGCGGATCGCGACCTTGGCGTTCTCGCCCTCGCCGTGCACGAGCTTGGTCAGCTCCTTGCGGCGCTCCTCGGTCAGCGCCGGCAGGTTGATCCGGATCACGGTGCCGGCGGTGTTGGGGGTCAGGCCGAGGTCGGAGTTGATGATCGCCTTCTCCACCGCGGAGACCATCTGCTTTTCCCACGGGGTGATGGTGAGCGAGCGGGCGTCGGTGACGGCCACGCTGGCGACCTGGGTCAGCGGCATGTCCGACCCGTAGTAGTTGACCTTCAGGTGGTCGACCAGTGCGGTCGAAGCGCGGCCTGTGCGGACCTTGGTCAGGTCGTGGCGCAGCGACTCGACGCTCTTGTTCATGCGGGTCTGGGCGTCTTTCTTGATATCGTCGAGCATTGCCGGCTCCGGTCTCGTGCGGTAATCGCGGGAGTATAGCGGAGGGGGCGGGCCGCGCCCGGCCCGTGGGTCGTCAGTGGCCGTGGTGGCCGTGCCCGTGTGCGCGTGGCGCCTCGCCATGCGGCGCGAGGTCGTGGCGGTCGTGCTCGCAGGCGGTGCCGTGCTCGATCTGCAGGGTCGGGTGGTTGATCCCGAACCGCTGGTCCAGCGCGGTGTTGACCCGGTCGATGAAGGCGTTGTGGTCGTGGGCGCCGGGCCGGACCAGGTGCGCCGTCATCGCGATCTCGCCGGCGCCCAGCGACCAGATGTGCAGGTGGTGCACCGCGGTCACGCCCGCCTGCGCGGCGAGGAAGTCGCGTACCGCCGGCTGGTCGATCGAACGCGGCACGGCGTCCATCGCGGCGTTGAAGCTCTCGCGCAGCAGGCCGACCGCGCTGGCCGCGACCACCACGCCGATCAGCAGTGCGATCACCGGGTCCAGCCACGCCCAGCCGAACCACAACATGCCGACGCCGGCCAGCACCGCGGCCAGCGACACCGCCGCATCGGCCATCAGGTGCAAGAAAGCGCCGCGGCGGTTGAGGTCGTGGTCGTGGCCGTCGCGCACGAACCAGGCCGAACCGAGGTTGATCGCGATGCCCAGCAGCGCCACCAGCACCACCGGCAGCGCCGGGATCTCCGGCGGCGCGTTGAAGCGGCGGATCGCCTCCCACGCCAGCGCACCCGAGAACGCCACCAGCAGCACCGCGTTGGCCAGCGGCGAGAGCAGGGTGGCGCGGCGCCAGCCATAGGTGTGGCGCTCGGTCGGCATCCGCCGCGCAAGCACCGCCGCCCCCCACGCCAGGCCCAGGCCGAGCACGTCGCCCAGGTTGTGCAGCGCGTCCGAGAGCAGCGCCAGCGAATTGGTGGCGAACCCGTAGCCCGCCTCCAGGGCGGTATAGGCGAGATTGATCAGGGTGACCGCGGCAAACGCGCGGGTGCCGTGCCGAGGCGAGTGCGAATGGGCGTGCATGCGCGTGATCGTGTCACGCGGCGTGGGCGGACACTATTGCAACGGTCAGCCCCGGCCCTGCACCAGGGTGCCGATCTCCTCGCCGCGCAGGATCTTCAGCAGCTCGCCGGGCTGGCCCATGTCGAAGATGCGCAGCGGCAGGTCGCTGTCGCGGGCGAGCGCGAACGCCGCGGTGTCCATCACCTGCAGGTTGCGGGCGATGACCTCGTCGTAGCCGAGGCGGTCGTAGCGCTTCGCGTCGGGGTGCTTGTTCGGGTCCTTGTCGTAGACGCCGTCGACCTTGGTGGCCTTGAGCAGCAGGTCGGCGCCGATCTCGATCGCGCGCAACGCGGCGCCCGAGTCGGTGGTGAAGAACGGATTGCCGGTGCCGGCGGCGAAGATCACCAGCCGGCCCTTTTCCAGGTGGCGGATCGCGCGGCGGCGGATGTAGTCCTCGCACACGTCGTTGATCTTGATCGCGCTCATCACCCGGGCCTTGCCACCGAGCTTCTCCAGCGCGTCCTGCATCGCCAGCGCGTTGATCACGGTGGCAAGCATGCCCATGTGGTCGCCGGTGACCCGGTCCATGCCGCCGGCGGCCAGTCCGGCGCCGCGGAAGATGTTGCCGCCCCCCACGACCAGCGCGATCTCCGCGCCCGCCTGTTGGGCCTCGATGACCTCGCTGGCCAGCCGCGTGATGACCTTGGGGTCGATCCCGTAGTCCTCGTCCCCCATCAGCGCCTCGCCGGAAAGTTTCAGGAGGACGCGGCGATAGGCGAGTTGCGGCATGGGGATCTCAGGCGGGGGAGGCTGCGGAATTGTAGCGGGTGAAGGCGAGAGCGGGTCGAGCTAACCGAAGGACCAGGCGTCTACAAGTGCCTGACATTACTTAATGCGACAGAGACACAAATTATTGCAGTGCACAAGTGAACGAATGCCTCAAAAAGTGTGATCAAAGTCACATATTTACATAAATATTTCCTTAGTGGGTTGTTGTGGGTTCGTTACCAAAGTCATATTCGGCCGGCCCGTCAGGGTTTCCTTCCCACCGCGTCAAGGGGATCACCACGTGTCCAGACCCACTATCAACCGCGCTCTGCGCCGCAGCGCACTGACCGTAGCGCTCGGCCTGTGCTTCGCCTCCGGCGTACACGCCCAGTCCAACACCACCGGCAACATCGTCGGCCAGGCTCCGGCCGGTTCGACCGTCACGGTGGTCAATCCGGCAACGGGCTTCAGCCGCGAAGTCCCGGTAAGCGCCGATGGCAGTTTCCGCGCGGGCGCACTTCCGCCGGGCACGTATACCGTGACCCTGAAGAATGCCGATGGCACCACCGGCGTGCGTAACGGCGTTGGTGTCGCGGTGGGTGCCGGCACCTCGGTGGACTTCACCGGTGGCGCGACGGCCGGCGACGCGGTGGAACTCGATCGCGTGCAGGTCACCGGAAGCTACATTCCGCCGATCGACTTCTCCTCGGTCGAGTCTACGACCATCGTCACCCAGGAGACGATCGAGCGACTGCCCGTCGCCCGCGACGTCACGAGTGTTGCGCTGCTTGCGCCGGGAACCACGCAGGGTGGTAATCCCCCCACCCATTAGCTGACGCCAGAAGTGGAATTTTCTCGTAGTCTGACCCCGAGGAGGTTCCATGAAGAAGTCCCGCTTCACCGACAGCCAGATCATCGCCGTGCTCAAGCAGGCCGAGGCCGGCACGCCCGTCCCGGAGCTGTGCCGCGAGCACGGCATCAGCTCGGCCACGTTCTACAAGTGGCGCAGCAAGTTCGGCGGCATGGAGGTGTCGATGGTCGCCCGTATGAAAGAGCTGGAGGACGAGAATCGGCGGCTGAAGAAGATGTACGCGGACGCCCAGCTCAGCGCCGATCTGCTGAAGGAGGCGCTGGGAAAAAAATGGTGAGGCCATCTCAACGCCGGGAGATGGCCAGACTGGCAGTGGACGGCGGGCGCACCAACATCCGGCACGCCTGCCGGACCTTCGAGCTGAGCGAGACCTGCTATCGCTACCAGGCCAAGGCCAGCGAGGAGAACGCCCGGATCGCCGACTGGCTGGTCCGGCTGACCACGGCCTACCGCGACTGGGGCTTCGGCCTGTGTTTCCTGCACTTGCGCAACGTCAAAGGCTTCGGCTGGAACCACAAGCGCGTCTACCGCATCTACCGGGAGCTGGAGTTGAACCTGCGGATCAAGCCGAAGAAGCGCCTGGTGCGCGAGCGTCCGGAACCGCTGGCGGTGCCGGAGGCGATCAATCAGGTCTGGTCGATGGACTTCATGCACGACCAGCTCAGCGACGGGCGCAGCTTCCGGTTGTTCAACGTGCTGGATGATTTGGGTTCACCCCCGTTTTCACGGACACTTA
>NZ_AVPT01000092.1 GCF_000768335.1 Lysobacter arseniciresistens ZS79 | reverse complement strand
TGCGGATTTCGGTGAACGTGACCGAGCGTTTCGCTAATACGTGACCGGTGCTTCCACCCCGGTTGCGCGGGTTCTGGATTGTAATCGCATCGGTCACGATGCGGCTTGTTCCTCGGCTTTTTTTCGGCGCAGCGACTCGCCTTTCATCGTCAGTCGGTAGGCGTTGTGCACCAGGCGGTCGAGGATGGCATCGGCCAGGGTCGGGTCGTTGATCCAGCCGTGCCAGTGCTCGATGGGCAGTTGGCTCGTCAGGATGGTGGAGCGGCTGCCAGCGCGGTCGTCGATCACCTCCAGCAGGTCATGCCGGGCTCCTTCCTCCAGCGGGGCTAGCGCCCAGTCGTCCAGCACCAGGACGTCGACCTTTGCCAGCTGTTGCAGGGTACGGCCGAAGCTGCCGTCGCCATGAGCGATGCGCAGTTGTT
>NZ_AVPT01000086.1 GCF_000768335.1 Lysobacter arseniciresistens ZS79 | reverse complement strand
AGGCCTGGTTGCCCAGGGCGCAGGCCAGCCAGGTTTTGCCGGCACCGGTCGGGCCGGTCAGCAGCAGGTTGTGCTGCTGGCGGATCCAGTCGCCACTGGCCAGGGTGGCGATCAGACGCTCGTCCAGGGCGCGTCCGGAGCGGCGGTCGAGATCTTCCAGGCAGGCGTTGGCGTACTTGAGCTTGGCCTTCTTGCGCAGCCGTACCAGGCGCTGGTTGTCACGCCAGGCCAGTTCGCGGTCGAGCAGTAGGCCGAGGCGTTCATCGAAGCTCAGGCTGTGGCTGGCCGGCAGCGTCCATTGCTCTTCCAGGGCGCGGGCCATGCCGTCCAGGCGTAGCTGGTGCAGTTGATTCAGGGTGTGTTGCGGCATCATCGAACAGCTCCTGTTGCGGGGGTTGGTAGTAGTCGGCGCCACGGACGTTCTCGTGGTCGCCGGGTAAGGTCGTTTCGGCGGCACGCTGGGGCAGCGGCTGTTGATCCAGGCCTTGCTGGAGCAGGTTGCGCACGCTGCGCCCGGTGAAGGCGCGCAGGTGTACGGCACGTTCGGCAGCGGCTTCCAGGCGTGCATTGCCATAGCGCCGGGCCAGCGAGAGCAGGCCGAGGCAGGCGCGGTAGCCCATCTCCGGGTGCGGCT
>NZ_AVPT01000075.1 GCF_000768335.1 Lysobacter arseniciresistens ZS79 | reverse complement strand
GCGGCTGAAGCCGCTTGTGTCTTCGATTTGACCTAGCGTTGCAAGTGAGAGCGGAGCGCGGGACGCCGACAAGCCGGAGTGCCTGAAGCACGTGTAGGAGCCAGGGCGCCCGCGCTCCAAACTCTTGCCAAGCCCGAACAGTTGAACGAGCCGGCAGCTCGAACTGCACAAGCGTGGGCCAGCAAGAGTGCTCTCCCGTCCAGTCTAGGGGAGGTGTCGATGTCGGTGTTCGTGGGAATTGATGTGGCCAAGGCAAGCTTGGCGGTGGCAGTGCGTCCGAGCGGAGATCACTTCGAGGTGGCCAATGATGCCGCGGGGCACCGCGCCCTGATCGAACGGCTGCAGGATCTGCCGGTCGAGCGGATCGTATTGGAGGCGACCGGCGGCTACGAGCGAGTGGTCATGGCCGCTTTGGCCGGCATGTGGCCGGTCGTGCGCGTGGCGCCTCACCGGGCGCGGGCGTTTGCCACCGCGATGGGCCGGATCGCCAAGACCGACCCGATCGACGCTGCCATGCTGGCCCACCTGGCCGAAGTCGTCGATGCGACGCCCGCACCGGTGGAGTCACCGCAGCAACGACTGCTGCAAGGATTGGTCCAGCGGCGGGCGCAACTGGTGCAACAGCGCGACGACGAACGGCGCCGCCTGCAGCAGGTGCAGGGCGAGCCCGTCATTGCCAGCCTGAAGCGCCAGTTGCACGGGCTGGCGGTCGAGATCGCCCGGTTGGACAAGGCCATCGCCCAGGCCATGGCCGAGGCCGACCACGACCGAGCCCGGCAGCTGCAGGCGGTGCCGGGGATTGGTCCGGTCACCGCGGCCACCCTGATCGCGTTCCTGCCCGAACTGGGCCAACTGGAAAGGCGCCAGATTGCCGCGCTGGTCGGCGTAGCGCCCTACAACGTGGACAGCGGCGCCAAACGCGGCCAGCGCCGAATCCGCGGTGGCCGCGCCGGTGTGCGCCGCGTCCTGTACATGGCCGCCTGGAGCGCCATCCGCACCCAGCCTGACCTGAAAGGCCGCTACCTGGCGCTGCGCGCCCGCGGCAAATGCGCCAAGGTCGCCCTGGTCGCCTGCATGCGCTCCTTTCTGGGCCGTCTCAATGCCATGGTCCGCGATGGAACCCCGTGGCGAATGCAGCCGATCTGAAGAAGACAGTTGCTCCTAC
>NZ_AVPT01000074.1 GCF_000768335.1 Lysobacter arseniciresistens ZS79 | reverse complement strand
GCGGGATAATTCACCATTATCCCGCCTGATATTTGGCCACTTAGCCGCCATCTTCTAGCTATTGAGTAGTATGTAATTACGTGGTATGTAACGCATTATGAAATAATACGGAGAGGGTGATGGCACGCGGCGGCCTGTACAAGAGCGACATCCAGAAGGCCCGTGACACTTTGCGGGCACAAGGTAAGCACCCCTCGGTGGACGCCGTGCGGGTGGCGCTGGGAAACACCGGCTCCAAGACCACCATCCACCGCTACCTCAAGGAACTGGAGGAAGAGGAGGGGCAAGGCTTGGGTGCCAAGGTTGCGGTTAGCGAGGCGCTGCAGGACCTGGTCGGCCGGCTCGCTGGGCGCCTGCATGAGGAGGCCGAGGCCGTGGTCTCCGAGACACAGCAACGTTTCGCGGCACAACTGCAGGAGCGCGACCAGGCGCTGGAACGCCTTCGACAGGAAGCGGCGGCGCTGAGCGCCCAGTTGCAACGTACAGAAACTGCCTTGCAGGTCGAACAATCTGCCCACGCCGCCACGACGCAAGCCCTGACCGAGCGAACAACCGAAATCGCGCAACTTGAAGAGCGCATTGCCGGCCTCACCATGCGTCTGGCCGAACACGACGCCCATTCCAAGTCTTTGGAAGAGAAGCACCAGCACGCGCGCGAGGCGCTGGAGCACTACCGGACCTCGATCAAAGAGCAACGCGACCAGGAGCAGCGCCGGCACGAACACCAGGTGCAGGAGCTGCAGGTCGCACTGCGCCAGGCCAACGACGCCTTGACTGGCAAGAACCATGAACTGCTGCAACTCAATCGCGACAATGGCCGCATGCTGGAACTGCAGGTGCGCCTCGAGCAGGACTTGCGTGCGGCGCGAGCCCAGCATGAGGGGCAGCAGCAGGAACTAGACGCCTTGAGGCTAACCGCGGCGGAGCACCAAGTCGTGCAGGCGCGGTGGGCTGAGGACACCAAAGTGCTGGGCGCCTTGCGTATTGATTTGGCCGACGCGCTTGCCGTCGTCTCGAAGGAACGGGAACGTCGCACCCAAGCAGAATCCGACCTCATGCGTACACAAGGTCGCCTGCAGGGGCTCGAGGACGCGCTGGCTCAAATCCGAACATCGGCAGCGCCTGAAGCCACAAAAACAGCCGAAGGAACAGCGGCTTAAGCTAGGAACGGCTGTTTTTTACACGAATCCCTGCCGA
>NZ_AVPT01000073.1 GCF_000768335.1 Lysobacter arseniciresistens ZS79 | reverse complement strand
ACAGCCATGGCCAAGGGTAAGTTCGAGCGCAGCAAGCCGCACGTCAACGTCGGCACGATCGGTCACGTCGACCACGGCAAGACCACGCTGACCGCAGCGCTGACGAAGGTGGGCGCGGAGCGTTTCGGTGGCGAGTTCAGCGCGTACGACGCGATCGACCGTGCACCGGAAGAGAAGGCGCGCGGCATCACGATCTCGACCTCGCACGTCGAGTACGAATCCCCGACCCGCCACTACGCGCACGTCGACTGCCCGGGGCACGCCGACTACGTGAAGAACATGATCACCGGTGCGGCGCAGATGGACGGCGCGATCCTGGTGTGCTCGGCCGCTGACGGCCCGATGCCGCAGACCCGCGAGCACATCCTGCTGGCCCGCCAGGTCGGCGTGCCGTACATCGTGGTGTTCCTGAACAAGGCCGACATGGTCGACGACGCCGAGCTGCTCGAGCTGGTCGAGATGGAAGTGCGCGAGCTGCTGAGCAAGTACGACTTCCCGGGCGACGACACCCCGATCATCAAGGGTTCGGCGCTGAAGGCGCTGGAAGGCGACCAGTCCGAGATTGGCGTGCCGGCGATCATCCAGCTGGTGGAAGCGCTGGACAGCTGGATCCCGGAGCCGGAGCGCGACATCGACAAGACCTTCCTGATGCCGGTCGAGGACGTGTTCTCGATCTCGGGCCGCGGCACCGTGGTGACCGGCCGCATCGAGCGCGGCATCATCAAGGTCGGCGACGAAATCGAGATCGTCGGCATCCGTCCGACCACCAAGACCACCGTCACCGGCGTGGAGATGTTCCGCAAGCTGCTGGACCAGGGCCAGGCGGGCGACAACGCGGGCCTGCTGCTGCGCGGCACCAAGCGTGACGACGTCGAGCGTGGCCAGGTGCTGGCCAAGCCGGGTTCGATCACCCCGCACACCGAGTTCGAGGGCGAGGTGTACGTGCTGAGCAAGGACGAGGGCGGCCGCCACACGCCGTTCTTCAAGGGTTACCGTCCGCAGTTCTACTTCCGCACGACCGACATCACCGGCGCCTGCCAGCTGCCGGAGGGCGTGGAGATGGTGATGCCGGGCGACAACGTGAAGATGTCGGTGACGCTGATCAACCCGATCGCGATGGACGAAGGCCTGCGTTTCGCGATCCGCGAAGGCGGCCGCACCGTCGGCGCCGGCGTGGTCTCGAAGATCATCAAGTAA
>NZ_AVPT01000072.1 GCF_000768335.1 Lysobacter arseniciresistens ZS79 | reverse complement strand
CCGACGTCCCCCCGCTTTCAGTAGCGGATCGATCTAGAGTCCGGGGTTGATGGTAGTGGATGCCAGTTGCTTCGCGTAGGCGCTCGGTGTCAGTCCGCCCAATACCTTCTTCGGCCGCTCCTCGTTGTACTCCCGGCGCCAGGTCTCGATGACCGTCCGGGCGTGCAGCAGGTGGGTGAACCAGTGTTCGTTGAGGCACTCGTCGCGCAGGCGGCCGTTGAAGGACTCGACGTAGGCGTTCTGGTTCGGTTTGCCGGGTTGGATCAGACGCAGTTGCACGCCGCGTTCGTAGGCCCAGGTGACCATGGCCTTGCCGCAGAACTCCTTGCCGTTGTCGGTGCGGATCACCTGCGGCAGGCCGCGGGCGAGCGCCAAGCGGTCCAGCACCCGTGTCAAGCCGATCCCGGAGATCGCCCGCTCGACTTCGATCGCCACCGCCTCGTGGGTCGCGTCGTCGACGATCGTCAGGCATTTGATGACCCGGCCTTCGGCGGTGCGGTCGAACACGAAGTCCATCGACCACACCTGATTGGCGGCCAGCGGCCGGATCAGCGGTTGGCGCTCGCCCGGCAACACCTTCTTGCGCTTGCGGCGCCGCACCTGCAGCTTCGCCTCCTGGTACAGCCGTTCGACGCGCTTGTAGTTCACGAGCAGTCCCGCTTGCCTGAGCTTGAGGTGGATCATCCCGACGCCGTAGCGCTTGTGCCGCTGCGCCAGCGCCAGGATCCGCGCCCGCAACTCGACGTTGCGGTCCGGACGCGGCGCATAGCGGTAGGCGCTGGCGCTCATGCGCACCACCGCCAACGACCGCCGCTCGCTCAGACCCCGGTCCACCAGATGCCGCACCAGCTCGCGTCGAGCCGGTGCGGTCACCACTTTTTTCGCAGGGCGTCCTTGATCACGTCGTTCTCGAACATCTGCTCGGCCAGCAGCTTCTTCAGGCGGGTGTTCTCCGCCTCCAGCTCCTTCAGCCGCTTGGCGTCGGGCACGCTCATGCCGCCGAACTTGCTGCGCCACAGGTAGTACGAGGCTTCGCTGAAGCCGTGCCGGCGGCACAGGTCCTTGACCGGCAGGCCGGCCTCCGCCTCACGCAGGAAGCCAATGATCTGTTCTTCGGTAAAACGCTTCTTCACGTCCAATCTCCTTGTCGTTGGGGATTGGACTCCAGATCGCGGTGCTACTCAAAACCGGGGGGACGTCGCG
>NZ_AVPT01000076.1 GCF_000768335.1 Lysobacter arseniciresistens ZS79 | reverse complement strand
CGAAATCGCCGGTCACGACTTAGCGAAAGCCTTCCCCTTCGTTGCGCATGACCTGATGCGCCGCCATCCTCGACCGATTTCGGGAGAGGAAGATGGCGGCGCCGCGAGTAGCCATGCGAAACATCAAAGAATGTCTGCGCCTCAAGTTTGAGGCCGGCTTGTCCCACGAGAAGATTGCCCGTGCCTTGCAGCTGTCCAAGGGCGTGGTTAGCAAGTACATCGCGGCGGCGCGGGTGGCCGGGCTGGACTGGCCGGCGCTGGTGGCCATGGACGAGGCCGCGCTGGCGGCCGCCTTGTTTGCACCGACGTCGACGAACAAGCCGCGCGGTGAGCGAGTGCTGCCCGATGTGCTGAGCATCCACCGCGAGTTGCGACGCAAGGGCGTGACCTTGCAGCTGCTGTGGGAGGAATATCTCGCCGCGCATGCGGGCCAGCCGACCTACCGCTACACCCAGTTCGTCGAGCACTACCGGCGCTACGCCCAGACGCTCAAACGTTCGATGCGTCAGCTGCACCGTGCGGGCGAGAAGCTATTCATCGACTATGCCGGGCCGACGCTGCCGGTGGTCGACCCGGCCACCGGCGAAGTGCGCCGGGCGCACATCTTCGTCGCCGCCCTGGGCGCCTCGAATTACACCTATGCCTGCGCGACGCCAGGCGAAACCCAGGTGGACTGGCTGACCTCGCTGGGCCAGGCTCTGACCTACTTTGGCGGCGTGCCGGAAATGGTTGTGCCGGACAATCCGCGCGCCCTGGTCGCCCAGCCGGATCGCTACGAGCCGGGCCTGAACCGGGCCACGCTGGAGTGCGCGCGTCATTACCAGACGGTGATCCTGCCGGCACGGCCACGCAAGCCTCAGGACAAGGCCAAGGCCGAGGTGGCGGTGCAGGTGGTCGAGCGCTGGATCATGGCGCGGCTGCGCCATCGGCAGTTCTTCAGCCTGCATGCGCTTAACCAGGCCATCGCCGAGCTGCTGGAGGATCTGAATCGGCGCCCGTTCAAGCGGCTCGATGGCTGCCGGCGCGACTGGTTCGAGCGTCTGGATCGCCCGGCCTTGCGAGCGCTGCCGGTGCATCCCTACGAGGTCGCCACCTTCAAGCGCTGCAAGGTCAGCATCGACTACCACATCGAGGTCAATGGCAGCTTCTACAGCGTGCCCTCC
>NZ_AVPT01000070.1 GCF_000768335.1 Lysobacter arseniciresistens ZS79 | reverse complement strand
AAGCAAGTTCGGCTTGAACGAATTGTTAGGCTGCACACCGAGAGCTATGGCTGTCTCTTCAAGTGGAGTTTTGAACCCCAACTTCTTGGCCGGTCTGCAGTTCATCTCAATCACGAGATGGTCCAGGTTGCAACGGTTAAGCCCGCCGTCCTGCTCGATGAACGCCTCATAGTCCAGCGCGCAGTTGGTGAGCACGCCGAGCATAGACAGATCCGATGCCCGGGCAAGCGCTACCGAGCGGTATCCATTCATCACCCTCTCACGCACGCACTCGGGGAAACCAGCAAGCTCGAGTACGAGTGAAATGCCACGTATCAGGCTGACAAACAACTTTTCCGGTGTGAGGCGCTCACCCTCGAGCATGAGAAAGCTCATTTGAGTCCGGCTGCTCATGTACACAAAGGCATTCCGCTCCGCCATGGGCAAAAAAGTGACGTACCAGTTGCCGAGCGGCGCATCGGTTTCCTCTGGCGCGCCCAGGTTATCTCGCTTGATGCGAGCTCTCGCAGCAATTGCACGTGTAACGATCAGATCAGCCATGATGTGTCATGTGCAGCCTAACGCCTAAGTTAAGCCGACTTGCGTAGCGGAGCCAACAACATGGCAAGCTTTTCCTGCCATGTTTTTGGTGTAGCGAAGCAAGTTCGGCTTGAACACATTGTTAGGCGCGCTGCTGATCAGCTGGCCTAGGAATCTTGTCTCCGAAAGAAGGCAAGGTTTTGAACGCGTCTGGCTGCGACCCAGCAAAGTTTATAGTTGCATCAGCAATGTCAGCGAGCATGAGCGACACCTCCTTTGCCACCCGGACAAGGACTGCTAACACAGCGGTACCAAGCAAAAAAAGCAGGATTGCGCCAATGCTCTTGGTGAAGAAGCCAAACAACGCAACGAGACCCGCTGCAATGTAGCCGACCAAAGTAAAGAACTGTATGAAGCCTCGGAAGGCTGGATAGAAGCTATTGCTGCGAATGTGATCAAGATAGTTGCGATTCATTTGACTCCCCCTGTGAGCGCCTAACACCGGAATTAAGCCGACCCGCAGCGCGAAGAACCGGAGAGCGACGCGCTTGCCGATGCAGCGATGTTGCCGAAGCCACGAAGCGGGTTCGGCTTGAATGACTTGTTAGGCGCTACGGCCAAGCGAGTAAAGCCGAGCCACTGCGCCACCTCGCTGCTTTTGGTACGAAGCCCGACGATAGCCGTGCGCGCCCCCCGAGACAATCCGCCGGACCTGGCCGAAGCGAGCACCCGAATCTGGCCGTGGTGTCCGCAAGTCGCCGAGCCGCCGAAGCCGAGCTGCCACCCGACGCGAACTCCGGGCGCGCCCCGCGCGACGGAAAACTTGCCGAAACAACGGCCCGATACACCCTTGGCGCGTTGCGTCCAACTCCAAAAAAACAAGCTAGCGCCTAACACCTTATGTCTTCCAGTTTCCCTACTGTAGGT
>NZ_AVPT01000069.1 GCF_000768335.1 Lysobacter arseniciresistens ZS79 | reverse complement strand
CAAAAAGCACCTTTTGGTGCCTTTGCTTTTCACCAGGGCCAACGGCCCATTAACCTCTTTTGCTCTTACAGTCGTCTTGCAACACTTATTCCTATCACCCGCGGCATCACTCTGCTCAACCGTCTTGCATCCCACTTCGCCTGGATGATGCGGCGCCGTCGCTCCATGACCATCGGTGCCAGGTTCAACGCCAGTTGCTTCAAGTCGCGCCTGCGCTGCTGGCGTAGCCAGACCAACACGCCCTCATCCCAAGGGTCGGCCGACGCATCGAGATCCAACAGATCTGCCACGCGTTCAGGGGTGCAGTCGGCCCAGAATGCTGTCATGTCGTGAACTCGGGCAGTGTCATAGGCGCACCGCTCTTGCCGGCGCCGCGGCTTCGGGTGTCGCCCTGTTCAGCGCATGCGCGGACTTTCGGATATCCCATCTGCGCTGGATCTCATCGCGGCGCTGTCTCCTTTCAGTTCTGACGGCAACCCAGTGATTCCACTTCCCTAGTTTTACAAATGAGGAAAATTCGTCATCAAACTTCTGAGAACATGGGAAATAGCGCAGTGAATATGCACAACTCATTTCATTGTCGTTGAGGCCCTTTATCACTCGCTCCGGCAAGGCATTTACCCAAGCAATCTCCTCGGCCTCTTCTTGTCGGTATGCCTTGAACTTAAATGGGGATTGCAAGATAAAGATCAATTTGGCACTCGTGGGGTAGCTGCTATCGTGGATGATGGAGTTCACCATTTCCAAATAATTGGTGAATAGCGCTGACTGCTTGCGACCACGCAGATCCTTCAAATCGAGATGCAGATTCTTCCGTAAGTAGTCTGCCTGGGACATGTTCATAGCCGCCCCACCCTTGCAGGCGCAGGCGCTTCTACGGTCGCCGCCTGCAACCTGCCGGCACACTCGGCGCGGTCCATAACCGCAAACCATTCAGCCTGATACGTCACGCCCCCACACTCCATCGCGTGCTCGCGCAGCGGCCCAAGATCTACACCACGGTCGTGCAGGTAACGCAACATCACTTCATCAATCGACTTTGGTTCTGTGCAAGAGTGGATGCTTCCACCTGCAACATGGAACAGCATCTGCTCACCATCCCATTGAGCGCCCTCATCGAGAAGCTGATCAGCTTTAGAGATAAGCAAGGAAGCATTGGCGCCAGGGAGATGCATCCATACATGGAAGATCTCATTGAGCGCGCAGTCATTTCCGGTGGGGCCTCTATTTCTCCTATAAGCGTCTATCCACTCACTGGTGATCTTGTTCATAGCCGCACCGCCCTTGCCGGCGCCGCAGCTTCCGGTGTCAACCTTGCTAGGTGGCGGGCATCCCAATCGCTTTGAGCTTCTGACAACGACACTGCATCCATGGTTTTTAGCTTGCGAATGTGCTGCTCACACCCTCCTTGCGCCTTACCAGCAACCGCCCCCATGAAAGTGAACCCAACTCCCAATGCAATGATAAAAAGGCTAACCAGTCCTGACCCTTCTGTGCCTCTGTAAAATAGTGAGATCAGACATAGAACAGCGCAGGAATGGAAGATCCATTGGGAGATGTATATGCCTTTCCGCAAGGCCATTGCTTCTAGGTAAACATCGGTCTCTTGGTAATTCGTCATGGGTCCCCTTTAAAATTGTGATACGAGATGTTTTGTATACCTTTCAGTCAAAGGCAAACCCAAACTTTGTCAATAG
>NZ_AVPT01000032.1 GCF_000768335.1 Lysobacter arseniciresistens ZS79 | reverse complement strand
AGCCGATCTGAAGAAGACAGTTGCTCCTACAAGCGGCCAGGTGCGGGTAAAGCGCGGGTTTCAATCCAGCAGCGGCTCCAGCGCCCTCCACACGTGGTCGCGCAACGCCGGCTGCGCCTCGGCCACCGGATGCAGGTTGTCGGCCTGGTAGGCGTCGCGGTCCAGCGCGATAGGCTCCAGCAGGAACGGCAGCAGGGCGACGTCGAAGTGCTCCGCCAGCGTGCGGTAGTTGCCCGCGAAGGCCTGCGTGTACGCCGCGCCCAGATTCGGCGGCATCTGCATGCCGACCAGCAGCACCTGCGCGCCGGCCCCGTGCGCAGCGCCGATCATGTAAGCAAGGTTGGCGGCGGTCCGCGCGGTTGGCAGGCCGCGCAGGCCGTCGTTGGCGCCCAGCGCGATCACCACGACCTGCGGACGGTGGCGGGCGAGCGCATCGACGATCCGCGAGCGCCCGCCCGCGGTGGTCTCGCCGCTGATGCTGGCGTTGACGACGTCCCAGCCCGGCTTCTCGGCGTCGATGCGCTCGGCGGTCAGCGCCACCCAGCCCTGCGCCGCGGCCATGCCGTAGCCGGCGGAGAGCGAGTCGCCCATCACCAGCACGGTGCGGTTGTCCGCGTCGCCGCCACGCGCCTGCGCGGCGTGCACCTGCAGCGCGGCGACCAGCAGCCACAGGGTCAAGCCAATGGCACATTGAAGCGCGCGGCGCGATGCCGCATATCTGACGGGGTTGTGGCCGGTTCGCTGCATCGTCCGCTCCGATGGGGTCGTCCGGCATCGTTCGCGCGCCGGGTTGCCGGTCGAGGGTAATCGAGTCGGGCGGAACCGGCGGCGCGTCCTGCGTCCGCATCCAAATCCCATGTCCGGCCGCCGCGCGGAACCGGACCCGTCTGCTCCCCTACAAGACCCCACGATGACCACCGATTCCGTCCGGCTCCATTCCCCCGATCCCTCCACTGGTGCGGACCCGACGCCTCCCGCGCTGGTCGTTGCGTCGCTCGGCAAGTGCGTGCAGCTGCCGTCCGGGCCGCTGGTGATCCTCGACGATGTCGGCTTCACCATCAGCCGCGGCGACACCGTGGCGATAGTCGGTGCGTCGGGTTCGGGCAAGAGCACGCTGCTGTCGCTGATGGCGGGGCTGGATCTGCCCAGCAGCGGGAGCGTGGTGCTGCACGGGCAGTCGCTGTCGACGCTCGACGAGGACGGCCGCGCGCGGGTGCGGGCCGAGAAGGTCGGCTTCGTGTTCCAGAACTTCCAGCTGCTGCCGTCGCTCACGGCCCTCGAGAACGTGATGCTGCCGCTGGAGCTGCGCGGCGACGCCGAGGTGGAGGCGCCGGCGCGCGCGATCCTCGCCAAGGTCGGCCTCGGCGAGCGGCTCGGCCATTACCCGCGGCAGCTGTCGGGCGGCGAGCAGCAGCGCGTCGCACTGGCGCGTGCGTTCGTCACCGAGCCGTCGCTGCTGTTCGCCGACGAGCCCACCGGCAACCTCGACAGCCACACCGGCCAGGCGATCATCGAGCTGCTGTTCGCGCTCAACGCCGAGGCCGGCACCACGCTGGTGCTGGTCACCCATGACGACCATTTGGCCGAGCGCTGCCGCCACCGGCTGCGGCTGGATGCGGGGCGGCTGGTGGAGGACGTGCGCCCGGCCGACACTCGCGTGGGCGACGGGCAGGCCGGCGCATGAGCCGTCGCCTCGGCGCCACCGGCGTGGTAGCGATGGCGTGGCGGCAGGCGCGCCGCGACCTGCGCGCGGGCGAGGTGCGGATCCTGCTGGCCGCGCTGGTGCTGGCGGTGTTGGCGGTGACGGCAGTGGGCTTCGTCACCGACCGCGCCGAGCGTGCGCTGGCGATCGAGGCCAACCGCCTGCTCGGTGGCGACGCGGTGGTGCGCAGCGACACGCCGATCGGGGGTGCCGTCGCCGCGGCCGCCGATGACGACGGTCTGCAGCAGACCCGCACGGTCGAACTCAACACGATGATCAGCGTCGGCGACGCCGCCGATGCACGCCTGCAGCTCGGCGAACTGCGCGCGCTGGGACAGGGCTTCCCGCTGCGCGGATCGTTCACCGTTGCCGGCGCGGACGGCCGCGAGCGCGTCGCCGACGGCGTGCCGGCGCCCGGCACCGTCTGGCTCAGCCGCGCCGGCGCCGACACCCTCGACGCGCGCATCGGCGACCGCGTGACGATCGGCGACTCGCAGCTGCGGCTGGCCGCGCTGGTGGTCGCCGAGCCCGACGCCGCGCTCGATTACTTCAACGTCGCGCCGAAGGTCTTCCTTAACCTCGACGACCTCGCCGCGACCGGACTGGTGCAGGAAGGCAGCCGTATCCGTCACCGGCTGGTGGTGGCCGGTGACGCCGCCGCGGTCGAGCGCTTCGTGGCGACCGCGAAGCCGGCGCTCGCGCGTGGGCAGCGGTTGGAGACCGTGGCCGACGCGCGCCCCGAGATCCGCTCCGCGCTCGACCGCGCCGGCCGCTTCCTCGGGTTGGCGGCGCTGGTGTCGGTGGTGCTGGCCGCCGTCGCGGTGGCGATGGCCGCGCGTCGGCACAGCGAGCGGCACCTGTCGGGTACCGCGGTGATGCGTTGCCTCGGCGCAAGCCAGGCGACCCTGGCCGGCGTCCACATCGGCGAGCTGGTGCTGCTGGGCCTGCTGGCGTGCACGGTCGGCGTCGCGGTGGCGTTCGCGTTGCAATGGGGCATCGGTCTGTGGCTGGAGCCGATGCTGGGCATGTCGATCCCGCCGGCCGGCTGGCTGCCGGCGCTACAGGGCTACGGCGTCGGCCTGCTGGTGCTGCTGGCGTTCGGCGCGCCGCCGGTGCTGGCGCTGCGACGGGTGCCCGCGCTGCGCGTGCTGCGGCGCGACCTCGATCCGACCGAACCGAGCGCGCTGCTGGTGGCGCTGGCCGGGCTGGCGGGGCTCGGCGCGCTGCTGTGGTGGCAGGCCGGCTCGCCGACGCTGGCGCTGGCGATGCTGGGCGGGCTGCTGGGGACGTTCGCGGTGCTGGCGGTGCTGGCCTGGGGCCTGATCGTGCTGCTGCGGCGGCTGCGCTCGCGTCTGCGCGGCAGCCTGCGCTACGGCCTGGCCAACGTCAGCCGGCGGCCGGCGACCAGCATCGCCCAGGTCGCCTCGCTCGGCCTCGGGCTGATGGCGCTGCTGCTGCTGACCTTCGTGCGCACCGACCTGCTCGACCGCTGGCAGCTGCAACTGTCGGCCGAGGCGCCGAACCGCTTCATCATCAACGTGCAGGACGACCAGGTCGACGACGTGCGCGCGTTCATCGCCGCGCAGGGCATCGGCGAGCCAACCCTGTTCCCGATGGTCCGCGCGCGGCTGGTCGAGCACAACGGCGAGCCGGTGACGGGCGACGACTTCGCCCCGGCGCAGGCCGGCGAGGAAGTCGACGAGGAGGCGCGCCGGTCGCGCCGCCGCGCGGACCGCGAGTTCAACCTGTCGATGGCCACGGCCCTGCGCGAGGACAACGAAGTCGTCGCCGGCGAGTTCTGGGGCGCGACGCCACCGTCCACGCCGGAGATTTCGGTCGAGCAGGGGTATGCCGAGTCGCTGGGCTGGAAGCTCGGCGACGACGTCACCTTCGACATCGCCGGCCAGCGCTTCACCGCGCGCCTGACCAGCCTGCGCGAGGTGAACTGGGAGAGTTTCCGGCCAAACTTCTTCGTGGTCGCCTCGCCCGGCGCGCTCGACGGTTTCCCCGCCAGTCACATCACCGCGGTCAGCGTGCCGCCGGAACGGACCCGCTTCACCGCCGACCTCGTCGGACGCTTCCCCAACCTGACCGTGATCGACATCGACGCGCTGCTCGACCAGGTACGCGGCACCGCCGACCAGGTGTCGACCGTGGTCGAGGTGGTGTTCTGGTTCTCGCTCGCGGCCGGCCTGCTGGTGCTGATGGCGGCGGTCAGCGCGAGCCAGGACGAGCGGCTGCTGGAGGGCGGGGTGATGCGGACGCTCGGCGGCAGCCGGCGCCAGCTGCGGCTAGCGCAGGCTTCGGAGTTCGCCGCGATCGGCCTCTTGGCCGGACTGGTGGCCGCGATCGCCGCGTCGGTGCTGGCCGGCGTGGTCGCGACCCGCGTGTTCGACCTGCCGTGGCAGGCGAACTGGGGCATGGCGGCGGCCGGCGGCGCGCTGGGTGTCGCGGCGGCGCTGGCGGCCGGCCTGTTCGCCACCCGCCGCGTGCTGGACGCTCCGCCGTCGGTGACCCTGCGTGAGCTGGCGTGAGCGAAGCGACCGTAGGAGCGATGTAAGTCGCGACCGGGTTGGCAGCCGGGTCGCGATAACGACCGGAGAGAGCGCATCCCTCCGGAGCCAATGCTTCAAAAGCGGCGCCGCCCTACCTGGACGGCCTCGGCAACATCCACCCGGTCGCGACTCACGTCGCTCCTGCAGGTGTTTGCGATCGAGCCGGCCCTACATCGCCGTCAGCCCGCTCCTGACCTCGGTCGCGCCGAAGCGCCGCGCGTAGTCGCGCTCGTCGGCGATGCGCTCGACCTCGTCGTCGGGCGTTTCTGGCGCCGCGTACACCGCGTAGGCGGTGGCGCCGTCGTTGCGCCCGACGTGGTGCAGCCGGTAGCGCGGGCGCCCGCCGCCGGTGTTCTCCGGGTAGTGGGCCGGCGGTTCGCCGTCCATGTCCAGCTCGCTGTTGTCGACGGTGCCTCCTACGAACAGGGCGCGCATGGCGTTCTCCGGTGGAAGTGTGGCCCCAGCGTGGCGGCGCCGGCGTTGGGGCGCGATGAAACATTCATGGGTTCGCGATCAACATTCGGCGCGCATCCGGGTAGCTGAACCGGGTCAACCGTAACGCTTCTGGCAGTGCTCGCAGAAGAAGGCGCGGCGCTGCCTGCCGCCGAGCTTCGCGCGGAAGGCTGCCCCACAGCAGGAAGTGCACGCGCAGGGCGAAGCCGACGTGCGTCCGCCCGCCGCTCGCTAAACTGCGTGCCCCACCTGCCCGACCCGACCGCATGGCCCACGACGATCCCGCGCTGCAGACGCTGTTGCTGCCCTTCGAGCAGGGCCTGTTGCCGTGGCCCGCCGACGGCGGCGCGCTGCTGCTGCGTGCGCGCGAGGGCGCGGCGCTGCACCGCCGCGACTGGCCCGGGCTGGTCTGCGAGCAGAGCTTCCGCCCCGACGCCGAGGCGCTGACGCGCGCGGGGCTGGCGCTGGTCGAGCAAAGCGACGACTGCCGCTACCCGTTGGTGCTGGTGCTGCCGCCGCGCCAGCGCGACGAGGCGCGCGCGTTGTACGCCCGCGCGGTGTCGCTGGTCGCGCCGGGCGGACGGGTGGTGGCCTGCCTGGCCAACAACGAGGGCGCGAAGTCGGGCGAGGCCGACCTGCGACAGCTGGTCGGCCCGGTCGGCAGCCTGGTCAAGAACAAGAGCCGCGCGTGCTGGAGTGCGCCGCTGCATGTCGATGGCGGTGCCACGCTCGACGCCGACCTGCTCGCGCGCTGGCTCGCGCTGGATGCACCGAGGTCGATCGCCGACGGGCGTTTCACCAGCCGCCCGGGCGTGTTCGCCTGGGACCGGGTCGACCCGGCCTCGGCGCTGCTGGCCGAGCAGTTGCCGCCCGACCTCGCCGGGCGCGCGGCCGACCTCGGCGCCGGCTTCGGCTACCTTTCGGTCGAGTTGCTCGAACGCTGCCCCGGCATCACCACGCTCGACCTGTACGAGGCCGAGCGGCGCGCGCTGGACCTGGCACGCGGCAACCTCGCGCCGTTCGAGTCGCGCGCGGCGATCGGCTACCACTGGCATGACGTCACCGCCGGCCTGCCGGCGCAGTACGACGTGATCGTGACCAACCCGCCGTTCCATACCCAGATGCGTGCCGACCGGCCCGACATCGGCCGTCGCTTCATCGCCGTCGCGGCCCAGGCGCTCAAGCCGGGCGGGCGGCTGTGGCTGGTCGCCAACCGCCACCTGCCGTACGAGTCGGTCCTGACCGGGAGCTTCGGCGAGGTGCGCGCGGTGGCCGAGCGCGACGGCTTCAAGATCATCGAGGCGGTGAAGGCGCGGCCGGCGCCCCCGACTCGCCCGGACCGCCGCGGCCGGAAGGACTGGCGATGAGGCTGGTCCGGCTGATCGCCAACCTCGGCTACGGCAGCCGCAAGCAGGTCGCGCTGATGTTCCGCGAGGGCCGCGTCACCGATGCCGGGGGCGAGGTGCTGTATGCCGACGACCAGGTGCTGCACGCCGCGATCCGCATCGACGGCGATCCGCTCGACCCGCCGGCCGGGCTGGTGCTGATGCTGCACAAGCCGGTTGGCTACACCTGCTCGACGAAGGACCCCGGCCGGATCGTCTACGACCTGCTGCCGCCGCGCTTCCGCCTGCGTTCGCCGCTGCTGTCGACCGTCGGCCGGCTCGACCGCGACACCAGCGGCCTGCTGCTGATGACCGACGACGGCCAGCTGCTGCACCGGATCGTGTCGCCGAAGTCGAACCTGGCGAAGGTGTACGAGGCGACGCTGGCGCAGGACCTGCGCGGCGACGAGGCCGCGGTGTTCGCCAGCGGCACGCTGATGCTGGAGTCCGAGAAGGCCCCGCTGGCGCCGGCGGCGCTGGAGCTCGTGGCGCCGCGGCAGGCACGGCTGACATTGACCGAGGGCCGCTACCACCAGGTGCGGCGGATGTTCGCCGCGGTCGGCAACCACGTGGAGGCGCTGCATCGCCGCCGGGTCGGTGGGTTGGAGCTTGGGGACCTGCCGGCCGGGGAGTGGACGGTGCTCGGCGAGGCCGACGTGGCGCGGCTGTTCGCGGGCGGCTGACGGCGGAGGTTGTCGGCATCCCGGGTCGGGTGCACGCCGGTGCCCTGCGGACCACAGGCCTCCTGTAGGAGCGACGTGAGTCGCGACCGCGCAGCAATAGGTCAGCCCTGCGCGGTCGCGACTCACGTCGCTCCTACAAGAGCCGAAAGCCGCAAGCGCGCCGCCGACAATCATCGCCGCGGTGCATCGTCGCGCGGCATCGTCGTGCGTTTGTCCGCCTACGGCTCCAGCAACCGCCAGTACTCCTCCACCCCAAGCCGTTCCATCGTTTCGATGTTGCGCTCGACGATCGCGTCGGGGTCGGGGAATGCCGCCACCGCGCGCTCCACGCTGGCTTCGCGCAGCAGGTGCAGCATCGGGTAGGGCGAGCGGTTGGTGCAGTTGCCGGGGTCGTCGTCGGCGCTGCCGGCGAAGCGGTAGTCCGGGTGGAAGCTGGCGACCTGGATCTCGCCCTCCAGCCCGAGCGCGTCGACCGCGGCGTCGGCCTGGTCGAGGAAGTCGTTGTAGTCGTCGAAGTCGGCCAGCACCTGCGGGTGGATCAGCAGGGTGGTGTCGACCACCTCGGCGTCGATCCCCGCCAGCCACGCCAGCTCGCTGGCCAGCTCCTCCAGCAGCGCGTCGGGGGTGGTCGCCGCGCTGACGACGTAGCGGATCCGGTCCTTCACGTGCACCGCCTTGGCGAACGGGCAGAGGTTCAGCCCGATCACCGCCCGCTGCAGCCAGCGGCGGGTGGCGGCGATCGGGTCGTCGTCGTCGGTGGTCATGGCCGGGTGCGTTCCGCGCGGCGGGCAGCCGTCAGCCGCGGCCAGCCGCCGCGGGCACCGCCCTCGCGCGTTCAGTCACGGAAGTTCTCGAACTGCAGCGGCAGCTCGAACTCCTGCCCCTTCAGCAGCGCGATGGCCGATTGCAGGTCGTCGCGCTTCTTGCCGTTGACCCGCAGCTTGTCGCCGTTGATCTGGCTGTCGACCTTGAGCTTGGCCTCCTTCAGCGCCGACTGGATCTTCTTCGCCAGCTCGCGCTCGATGCCCTGCTTGACGGTGATCTTCTGCCGCGCGCCGGCGACGTTGGTCTCGACATCGCCGAACTCCAGGCAGCGTACGTCGATGCCGCGGGCGATCAGCCGCGCGCGCAGGATGTCGGTCATCTGCTGCAGCTGGAAGTCGCTCGGCGCCGACTGGCTGATGACCTGCTCCTCCAGGGCGAACTTCGCGTCGACGCCCTTGAAGTCGAAGCGGTTGCCCAGCTCGCGGTTGGCCTGGTCGACCGCGTTGGTCAGCTCGTGGGTGTCGACTTCGGAGACGACGTCGAAGGAGGGCATGGCGGTGCTCCGGCAATGGGCAGCAAAGGGTACCGCAGCGCACGGCGGCGGCCATCCGGGGCGACGGTCACGTTTTGTTTCCGCGCCCGGGCACAGCCCGCGCATCCGGCGCCCGGATCATGCTCCGTACAGGATCGGTGCCACTACCATCCGGACGCCGCATCCCCCCATGGCGGTCCCTTTCCACTCTGCAAGGAGAAGCGCGATGAGCGCGAACCCCCGTTACCTGATCCTTTCCGCGGCGCTCGCCGTCGCGATGGCCGGCGTCGCACCCGCCGTGGCGCAGGACGCCGGCAGCGACGCCGACGTGATCGCCGAAGCCGGCGTCCCGGCCGAGCGCATCGCCGACCGCTACGTCGACCTCGCCGGTTCGCCGGAGGCCTCGGCCGAGCTGGTCTCGCAGCTGCGCGGCGGCGAGGACTTCGTGGTCGTCGAGGAAGTCACCACCACCACGACCAACGACGACGGCAGCACGACCACCACCACCGAGCTGGTCGAGCGCACCGTGGTCAACCCGAACGGCCCGATGGGCTGGGGCGAGGTCAACATCACCCTGGCGATGGCGCAGGCTCTGGTCGACGGCGGGGTCTACCCCGACCTGGAGACCGCGCTGGCCGGCGCCGAGATCGTCGTCGAGAACCCCGACGGCACCACCACCACCAGCTACCAGTCCGGCGTGCTCGAGATGCGTGCCGACGGCATGGGCTGGGGTGCGATCGCGAAGGAACTGGGCTTCAACCTCGGCTCGCTGGTGAGCGCGTCCAACCGTTCCGACAACGCCGCCGCGGCGGCGGCCGACGCCGGTCGCGCCGAAGGTGCGCGGGTCGCCCGCGCGGACCGCGCCGAGCGCGGCAACTCCGCCGACCGTGCCGACCGGCCGGCCGCCGGCGAGCGCGCGCAGCGTCCGGAGCGTGCCGAGCGTCCGGAGCGGGCGGAACGTCCCGAGCGCCCGGAACGGCCCGAGCGTCCGGAACGGCCCGAGCGTCCGGAACGGCCGGAGCGCCCCGAGCGCGGCGGTCGCTGAGCGACGGCAACCACGTGGCCGGCGGTCCTGACGTCCGGCAACCACGATGCGATGGCGGCCCCGGCCGCCATCGCGCATGCAAGGAGTTGCGATGAACCGTTCCATCCTCGTGGCCGCGCTCGCGCTGGCCGCCGGCGGCGCCCATGCCGATGGCCTGAGCCTCGGCGCCGGGCTCGACTACAGCAGCGGCGACTACGGCAGCGACACCACCACCACCATCCTGTCGGTGCCGGTCACCGCCCGCCTCGACACCGGCAACTGGACCTTCAAGGCGAGCCTGCCGTGGCTCCGGGTCGATGGTGACCCGGGTGTGCTGCCCGGCGTCGGCAGCGTCACCAATACCAACCCGCGCGGCCGCGGTCGTGGCGGCCTGCAGCCGTCGCCGACCGACGAACCGCCCAGCGGCGCCGCCTCCGGCGTCGGCGACCTGCGCCTGGCCGCGACCTACGCGTTCGACACCGGCGGCCCGCTGGGCATCGACCTGACCGGCAACGCCAAGATCGCCACCGCCGACGAGGACAAGGGCCTGGGCACCGGTGCCAGCGACCTCGGCCTCGCCCTCGACCTGTACCGCCAGTTCGACGCCACCCTGCTGTTCGGCGGCGTGTCCTACACCTGGCTGGGCGATTCGGACTACGTCGATGTCGACGACGTGGCCGGTGCCAACATCGGCGCCAGCTGGACTGCGGGCCGCGGCAACGTCGGCGTCGCGTACGACTTCCGCGAAGCCGCGTCGTTCGGCTATGACGACCGCAGCGAGCTGACCGGCTTCTACGGCTGGCGCACGCCGTCCGACGGTCGTGTGCAGGTCTACGCGCTCAAGGGCCTGTCCGATGGCAGCCCCGACTGGGGCGCGGGCGTCAGCTACCGCCACGGTTTCTGAGGCGCCGCCCCGGGGCGGTGATGCGCGGCGGCGGCCGGCTATGCTGTCCGCCGCCTGACTGACAGCCCGCGCGGCTGGAGCCCGACCCTGGACATCCCGCCCGCCCCGCATTCTTCCGTGTCGATGCGCGCGGCGATGATCATGCTGTTCGCCGTCGCCGTGTTCTCGTTGATGGACGCCGGCCTCAAGACCCTGGCCGCGAGTTACCCGCCGCTGCAGGTGGCGACCCTGCGCGGCGCCTCGTCGCTGCCGTTCGTGCTCGCATGGGTGGCCGCCACCGGCGGGCTTGGGACGCTGCTGCGGGTGCGCTGGCCGCTGCACCTGCTGCGCGGCGCCATCGGCATCGGGATGATGGCGGCGTTCGCCTACGCCCTGCAGACGCTGCCGCTGACCACCGCGTACTCGATCTTCTTCGTCGCGCCGCTGCTGATCACCGCGCTGTCGGTGCCGCTGCTGGGCGAGAAGGTCGGCCCGCGTCGCTGGGGCGCGATTGCCATCGGCCTGGTCGGCGTGCTGGTGCTGTTGCGGCCGACCGGCGAGGGCATGCTGAGCTGGGCCGCGTTCGCGGTGCTGCTGGCGGCGCTGGGCTACGCGGTCAGCGCGATCACCGTGCGCGTGCTCGGTCGCACCGATTCCACCGCCGCGATGATGGTCTGGCTGCTTGCCCTGCTGGCGGTCGGCGGCGGCCTGCTGGCGTGGCCGCAATGGGTGCCGATCCGGCCCGGCGACGGCTGGGTGATCCTCGGCGTCGGCGTGGCTGGTGCGCTCGGGCAGTGGGCGATCACCGAGGCGTTCCGCGTCGGCGAGGCCTCGCAGATCGCGCCGCTGGAATACACCGCGCTGGTCTGGGGCGTGCTGCTCGACGTCAGCCTGTGGGGCGTGCTGCCGGATGCCGTGACGTGGCTGGGCGCCGCCATCATCATCGCCAGCGGCCTGTACCTGCTGCGCCGCGAACGCCTCCACGTCGAGGCCGAGCACCTCTGAGGCGCGGCACCCGGCCCTCGCGCGCGGCTACTGCTGCAGGCTGCCCTGCAGCGCCGCGGCCACCGCGGCATCGCCGTTGACGATGTCCTGCCAGCGCAGCTCGTGGCCCTTGCGATGGCCCTTCTGGACCAGCTTCAGGCCGTCGGGGTCGATGGTGAGGGTGTAGGCGACGTCCCCGACGGTGACTTCGCGGCGGACGGGCTTGTCGAGCTTGGTCGTCATGGCGTTCTCCCGGCTCAGGTGGCTCCCACCGTAACGGCGGGGTCGGGGTGTTTCCTGAACAGGCCGCGCGTGGCGGCCCTTCGTGACGCGGGCGGCGGACCGTAACGATCCGCCGCCCGCGGGGCCCGTCACGTGGACGGGCAAGCGTGGCCAGGGTGGCGCCCGCAGGCGCCGGCGGTCAGAACCGCGCGCCCAGGCCCACGCCGACCACCACCGGGCTCGGCTCGGCCTCGCCGACGGTCTGGCCGTCGAGCATCACGTCGGAGTTGCCGTGCAGGTAGCGCACGTCGGCGCGCGCGAACCAGCTCGGGCTCAGCTTCACGTCGACGCCGGCGGTCGCCATCGCGCCCTTGGCGGTCTCGACACCGAGGCGCTGGCCGGCAAGGTCACCGGTCGGTTCGACCTCTTCGCCGTCGTAGTTGCTCTCGTAGTAGCCCAGGCCGACGAACGGGCGCACGGTCTGCGCGCTGCTGCCGAAGTGGTACTGGCCGCTGACCGCGTACGGCTGGGCCTCGACGCTGCCGGCCTTGCCGTTGGCGGTGTTGACGCGGTGGCTGAACTTGTCGGCGGCGCCCCAGGCTTCGATGGCGATGTTGTCGGTCACGTAGTACGACGCGCTGAGGGTCGCGGCGCCGTCACCGTCGAGCTCGGCGTCCTGGCCGGCGATGGTGGTGTCGCCGGTGGGTTCCGACAGGGCGTAGCCGCCGACGACGGCCCAGCGCTTGTCGCTGGTGTCGCTGGCGTCCTGGGCGAACGCGGCGGGGGCGAAGGCAAGCAGGGCAAGGGTCAAGGTGTGGATGCGTTTCATGGGAGTTGTCTCCTCGTTCTGTGGGGGCGCCCGCCGGTGTGCTGGCAGGCGCGGCCATCCTGACGAGGCGCGGATGAACCGCGTTTGCCGTGTGATCGCCGTCCCAATGGAACCTTCATCGCCGCTCGTGCTATCGCGCACCGCGCGACACTCCGGCACGCGCCTGAACCCGTGCTGGACCGCCACTTCGAAGGCGTCGTGTCCGTGCGAGCCGCCCGCTTCGGCAAACGCCCGCGCCCGGCGTGATTGGCACCCCTACACCACTGCGGCCACAATAAGGATCTTTCGCGCAGGTCGGAGCCGAGCATGGCTGAGTTGAAGGAAGCACGCGTCCCCGATATCGGTGGCTATGACGGCGTGCCGGTGATCGAGGTGCTGGTGGCGGTGGGCGACACCGTCGCGGTCGACCAGGGGCTGGTCACGCTGGAATCCGACAAGGCGACGATGGAAGTCCCCGCGCCGTTTGCCGGCGTGGTGCGCGAATTGAAGGTCAAGGTCGGCGACGAGATCGGCGAAGGCGCCGTGGTCGCGATGATCGAGCCCGAGGGCACGGCCGGTGGCGGTGACGCCAAGGCCGATGCCGGCAAGGCCGAAAAGCCGGAGAGTGCCGCCAAGCCGGACACCGCCGCCAAGCCCGAATCCGCCGAGCGCGCCGAGCCCGAGGCGCCGAAGGAGCAGGTGCGCACCGCCGAGACCGGCACCGGCACCGAGCCGGCCAACGTCGGCCAGCCCAACAATCTGGCCCGGCGCGAGGCCGCCGCCCACGGCGACGATGCCGCGACTGGCGGCGACGCCCCCGCGCCCCGCTCGCCGCCGGTGGTGTTCGACGCCAACGAGCTGCTGCCCGACAAGGTCCCCTACGCCAGCCCGGCGGTGCGCCTGTTCGCCCGCGAGCTCGGCGTCGACCTGTCGCGCGTGACCGGCAGCCAGCGCGGCGGCCGGATCGGCAAGGAGGACGTGCAGAAGTTCGTCAAGGGCGTGATGTCCGGCGGCGCGGGTGCCGGCAAGGGCGCCGCGACCGGTGGCGGCGGCCTCGACCTGCTGCCGTGGCCGAAGGTCGACTTCAGCAAGTTCGGCCCGGTCGAGACCCGCGGGCTGTCGCGGATCCAGAAGCTCTCCGGCGCCAACCTCGCGCGCAACTGGGCGATGATCCCGCACGTCACCCAGTTCGACGATGCCGACATCACCGAGCTGGAAGCGCTGCGCGTCCAGCTCAACAAGGAGAACGAGAAGGCCATCGCCAAGGGCAACGCGACCAAGCTGACCATGCTGGCGTTCCTGATGAAGGCCAGCGTCAGCGCGCTGAAGAAGTTCCCCGATTTCAACGCCTCGCTCGACGCCACCGGCGAGAACCTCGTGCTCAAGCAGTACTTCCACATCGGCTTCGCCGCCGATACGCCCAACGGGCTGGTGGTGCCGGTGGTGCGCGACTGCGACAAAAAGGGCGTGATGGAGATCGCCGCCGAGACCGCCGAGCTGGCCGCCAAGGCGCGCGACGGCAAGCTCGGCCCGGCGCAGATGAGCGGCGGCTGCTTCTCGATCAGCTCGCTGGGCGGCATCGGCGGCACCGCGTTCACCCCGATCGTCAACGCGCCGGAAGTCGCCATCCTCGGCGTGTCGCGCTCGGAGATGAAGCCGGTGTGGGACGGCAAGGCCTTCCAGCCGCGCCTCAACCTGCCGCTGTCGCTGAGCTACGACCACCGCGTGATCGACGGCGCCGCCGCGGCCCGCTTCACCACCTACCTCGGACAGGTCCTGGCCGACATGCGTCGGGTCCTGTTGTGAGGCGCGCGCTGCTCCTGCTGATGCTGGCGATGCCGGCAGCGCAGGCCGCCGAGTGCGAACTGCCGCTCGGCCACGGCTGGCCGCCGGCGACCGAGAACCACGGCGTCGCGGTCGAGGGCCTGCTGGCCGCCGACGTGCAGCCGGCGCTGCAGCTGACCTGGCTGCCGGTGCGCGGCGTCGAGAGCGCGCTGATGCTGCTGCCGTCGGCCGACGGCGGTGCCTGGACGCTGCGCCACGCGCTGGCGGTCGAGCGCGTCGACCACCGCGAGTCCATCGCCGGTGGCAGTCGCCGCGTGCTGCGCGTCGAGCAGCCGCCGGAAATCCACGAGGTGCCGATGCCGGCCTCGCTCGCCAGCCGGCTGGTCGACCGCTGGACCCGCACGCTGCAGACGGGCGTGGCCGCCGACCGCGCCGCGCGGTTCCACGACGGCGACCTGCTGAGCTTCGTCGTCGACGGTGCGCGCTACAGCGGCGTCGAGCCCGGCTGCGGCCCCGGCGAGGTGGTGGTCGAGCAGGCCGAAGCATTGATCGACGCCGCCGGCGAGGGCGACCCGGACGACCTGCCGGAGCGCTGGGACGACCTGTGGCGCTCGCTCGACGAACTCGACGAAGTGCTGGCCGGGGCCTGAGCCGCCGGCCCCGGGGCGCCCGCGCCCCATCCCCCGATTCACACAAGGAACTGACATGGCCAACACCATCGAGATCAAGGTCCCCGACATCGGCGATTTCGACGCGGTGCCGGTGATCGAGCTGCTGGTCGCGGTCGGCGACACCGTCGCGGTCGACCAGGGGCTGGTGACGCTGGAGTCGGACAAGGCGACGATGGAGGTGCCGTCCAGCGCCGCCGGCGTGGTCAAGGAGCTGAAGGTCAAGGTCGGCGACGAAGTGGCCGAGGGCGCGGTGATCGCCGTGCTCGAAGCCGCCGGCGAGGGCTCGGACAAGGGCGCGGACACCGGCGCCGGCAAGGGCGACGCGAAACCGGCCAGCAGCGACGGCGCGAAGCCGGAGGGTGGCAAGGCCACGGCCCCGGCAGACAAATCCGCCGCCGCCGAAGCCAGTCCGGATTCCACCGGCAAGCCTCCCGCGGCCACCGATGCCCCCGCCGGCAAGCCGGCCGCCAGCGCGCCCGCCGCCGCACCGGCCTCCGGCCGCAAGGCCGACGTCGAATGCCGCATGCTCGTGCTCGGCGCCGGCCCCGGCGGCTACACCGCTGCGTTCCGTGCCGCCGACCTCGGCCTCGACACCGTTCTGGTCGAGCGCTACGACAGCCTCGGCGGCGTCTGCCTCAACGTCGGCTGCATCCCGTCCAAGGCGCTGCTGCACGCCGCCGCGGTGGTCGACGAGGCCGCCCACGCGAAGGATTTCGGCATCGACTTCGGCAAGCCGAAGATCGCGCTGGACGCGCTGCGCGGCTACAAGGAGAAGGTCGTCGGCCAGCTGACCAAGGGCCTGGCCGGCATGGCCAGGCAGCGCAAGGTGCGCGTGGTCGCCGGCACCGGCAGGTTCATCTCGGCCAACGAGCTTGAGGTCGAGGGTGGCGGCAAGATCCAGCTGGTCCGCTTCGAGCAGTGCATCATCGCCGCCGGTTCGCAGGCGGTGAAGCTGCCGTTCTTCCCGTGGGACGACGAGCGCGTCATGGATTCCACCGACGCGCTCGAGCTGGCCGACGTGCCGAAGAAGCTGCTGGTCGTCGGCGGCGGCATCATCGGACTGGAGATGGCGACCGTGTACCGCGCGCTCGGCAGCGAGGTCACCGTCGTCGAGTTCATGGACCAGCTGATGCCCGGTGCCGACAAGGACCTGGTCAAGCCGCTGGCCGACCGCCTGAAGAAGCAGGGCGTCGCCGTGCACCTGAAGACCAGGGTGGTCGAGGCCAAGGCGCAGAAGAGCGGCATCGCCTGCAAATTCGAGGGCGACAGCGAGCCGGAAACGAAGACCTTCGATCGCGTGCTGGTCGCGGTCGGGCGCGCGCCCAACGGCGGCAAGCTCGACGCGCAGAAGGCCGGCGTCGAGGTCACCGAGCGCGGCTTCATCCCGGTCGACCGGCAGATGCGCACGAGCGCGCCGCACATCTTCGCGATCGGCGACCTGGTCGGCCAGCCGATGCTCGCGCACAAGGCCACGCACGAGGGCAAGCTCGCCGCCGAAGTCGCCGCGGGCGAAAAGAAGGAGTGGGTCGCGCGGGTGATCCCGTCGGTCGCCTACACCGATCCGGAGATCGCCTGGGTCGGCGTGACCGAGAACGAAGCGAAGGAAAAGGGCCTGAAGGTCGGCGTCGGCAAGTTCCCGTGGGCCGCGTCGGGCCGCGCGATCGGTATCGGCCGCACCGAGGGCTTCACCAAGCTGCTGTTCGACGAGGCGACGCAGCGCGTGATCGGCGCCGGCATCGTCGGCCCGCACGCCGGCGACCTGATCGCCGAGGTCGCGCTGGCGATCGAGATGGGCTGCGAGGTCGCCGACATCGGCCACACCATCCATCCGCACCCGACCCTGAGCGAGTCGGTGGCGATGGCGGCCGAGGTCTACGACGGCACCATCACCGATCTCTACATCCCGAAGAAGAAATAGCCGCGGCGGGCTTTCCGGCTGCGTGAAAGGTGAAGCCCCGGCGGATCAGGCCGGGGCTTCGTTTTTCCCACCGCTGCTGTTTTGCCTTGACGAGGAGAGAGTCGCGGCGGGACGTGCAGGACAACAGACCGGGCGCGCCGGCAAAGGTTCCGCCGCCCGTGGGTCGCGTTCAGGTACGGCCCGTCGCCGGTGGTCCGCGACGGTTGCCGGAGCCGGCGGGCACACCTATAATTCCGCGGCTCCATCGGGCGCTTGTCGCCCAGCCCTCCGGACCGACGAACCCCGCGTGCACGATCCCATGTCCGCAGGCCGCCGGCTGGCGTTGCGCGCGACTGTCTTCCAGGCGGGCGCGACGGTGCTGGTCGCCCTGATCCTCCTTCCCCACGGCTTGCCTTCGGCGCTTGGGGCGCTGGTCGGAGGGGGCGCGCTGGTCGCCGGCAGCGGCATCGCCGCGCTGGCTGCGCTCGGCGGCGGGGTCCAGCTGGCAGGCGCGGCCATCGCGCGACTGCTGGCGGGAGTGGTGTTGAAGTGGCTGGTGGTGGTTGCGGTATTCGTGCTCGGCATGGCCGGGTTCGGATTGGCCCCCCTGCCCATGCTGGCCGGCTTGCTGGCTGCGACGCTGGCCTTCGTGCTGGCCCAGATTCTGAAACGATAAGGTGTCTTTCGTGAGTGAACAGACCGGTTCGGGCGGCCTGAACGAATACATCCAGCACCACCTCGGGCACAACACCGTCGAGGTGCTGGGCGGCCAGTTCAACATCGACTCCTGGCTCGTCGGTCTCGGCCTGGGCCTGGTGTTCATCCTGTGGTTCGGCCTCGCCGCGCGCCGTGCGACGCCGGGCGTGCCGGGCAAGGGTCAGGCCTTCGTCGAGATGATCGTCGAGTTCGTCGACGGCCAGGTCAAGGACACCTTCCACGGCGACCGCCGCTCGGTCACGCCGCTGGCGCTGACGATCTTCGTCTGGATCGTGTTCATGAACACGATGGACCTGATCCCGCTCGACCTGGTCGGCTGGGGCATCCACACCATCGCCGGCGAGGAAGCCGCCGCGCACACCTACTGGCGCCTGGTCCCGACCGCCGACCTCAACACCACCTTCGGCATTTCCGCCTCGGTGTTCCTGATCCTGATCGGCCACGCCTGGTCGGCCAAGGGCGGCATGGGCTTCGGCAAGGAGCTGCTGACCGCGCCGTTCCATGCACACGGCTTCATGGCCATCGTGCTGGCGCCGGTCAACCTGCTGATGAACATCATCGAGTGGCTGGTCAAGCCGATCTCGCTCGCCATGCGACTGTTCGGCAACATGTACGGCGGCGAGCTCGTGTTCATGCTGATCGCCGGCCTGTTCGCCAGCTGGGTCACCTTCGTGCCGGGCATCATCGCCAACGCGGCATGGGCGATCTTCCATATCCTGATCATCCTGCTGCAGGCCTTCATCTTCATGATCCTCACGGTCGTCTACATCGCCGGCGCCCGCGAGAGTCACTGATCCGCGCGGCCGGTCCGCCGGCCCCGCACCGCGTTCCGTTTCCACCTTCGTTCCATTCCCTTCAAAGCAACGCTTTCACCCAGGAGAAGCACCATGGAGTTCATCGCCAACGTTCAGGGTCTGACCGCCATCGCGATCGGCATCATCATCGGCCTCGGCGCGCTCGGCGCCTGCCTCGGCATCGCGATCATGGGTGCCAAGTTCCTCGAGTCGGCCGCCCGCCAGCCGGAGCTGGTCCCGATGCTGCAGGGCCGCATGTTCCTGCTCGCCGGCCTGATCGACGCGGCGTTCATCATCGGCCTCGCCGTCGCCCTGTTCTTCGGCTTCGCCAACCCGCTGATCAGCATCCTGCAGGGCTGATGATCCGCGTGGCGACCCGTGCTCCGGCGCGGGTCGCGCCCCCGGGACGGCCATCGCGGCCGGTCCACTGCCAGTAACGTCGAGGACCCGTCATGAATCCCAACATGACTTTCTTCGGTCAGATGATCTCCTTCGCGATCCTTGTCTGGTTCACGATGAAGTTCATCTGGCCGCCGCTGAACGCGGCCATCGAAGAGCGCCAGAAGAAGATCGCCGAGGGCCTGGCGGCTGCCGAGCGCAGCCAGAAGGACCTCGCCCAGGCGCAGCAGAGCGCCGACGCCGCGCTGCGCGAAGCACGGGTCAAGGCCAACGAGATCATCGAGCAGGCGCACCAGCGCGCCAATCAGATCGTCGACCAGGCCAAGACCGACGCCGCGGTGGAAGCCACCCGCCAGAAGGCGATGGCCGATGCCGAGATCGTCGCCGCGCAGAACCGCGCCCGCGAGGACCTGCGCAAGCAGGTGTCGGTGCTGGCCGTCAGCGGCGCCGAGAAGCTGCTCAAGCGCGAGATCGACGCCAACGCCCACAAGGCGCTGCTCGACGAACTCGCCGCGCAGCTCTGACGCGCTCCGACCGATGCCCCAAGCGATGAGCCTTAAGCAATGAGCCAGTCCCTGACCCTCGCCCGCCCGTATGCGCGCGCCGCGTTCGCGGCCTCGCGCAACGACGGCCGCGCCGCGTCGTGGTCGCAGGCGCTCGCGTTCGCCGCGCAGGTCGCGGCCGACCCGCGGGTGCAGTCGCTGCTGTCGCACCCGCGGCTGTCGAACGACGACGCGGTCGCCCTGCTCGCCACCGACGGTGCCGACGACGAGCTGCGCCGCTTCATCGGCCTGCTCGCCGAGAACCACCGGCTGGCGCTGCTGCCGGAGATCGCCGGGCTGTTCGAGCAGCTGCGCGCCGAGGCCGAGCGGATCGTCAAGGCGCGGGTGACCGCGGCCAGCGAGCTGCCGGCGGCCGAGCTCGAGTCGATCCGCGCCGGCCTCAAGCGCCGCTTCGGCCGCGAGGTCGAGATCGAGACGGCGGTCGATCCGTCGCTGATCGGCGGCGCGGTGATCGACGCCGGCGACGTGGTGATCGACGGTTCGCTCAAGGGCAAGCTCGAGCGGCTCCAGGGCGCACTGGCCCACTGACAAGGCAACACGTGGGCGGACGGTGTCCGCCGAACGCGAAGGCGGGCCCGTCCCGCCCAACCAGGAAAAGAAGATGGCAACCACCCAGCTCAACCCGTCCGAAATCAGCGAACTGATCAAGACCCGCATCGAGAAGGTCAAGCTGTCCGCGGAGTCCCGCAACGAAGGCTCGGTCACCTCGGTGTCCGACGGCATCGTGCGCATCCACGGCCTCGCCGACGTCATGCAGGGCGAGATGATCGAGCTGCCGAACAATACGTTCGCGCTCGCGCTCAACCTGGAGCGCGACTCGGTCGGCGCCGTGGTCCTGGGTGACTACGAGCACCTGGTCGAGGGCGACGTCGCCAAGACCACCGGCCGCATCCTCGAAGTGCCGGTCGGTCCGGAGCTGCTCGGCCGCGTGGTCAACGCGCTGGGCGAGCCGATCGACGGCAAGGGCCCGATCGACGCCAAGCTGTCGGCGCCGGTCGAGCGCGTCGCGCCGGGCGTGATCTGGCGCAAGTCGGTCGACCAGCCGGTGCAGACCGGCTACAAGTCGGTCGACGCGATGATCCCGATCGGCCGTGGCCAGCGCGAGCTGATCATCGGTGACCGCCAGACCGGCAAGACCGCGATGGCGATCGATGCGGTGATCAACCAGAAGGGCACCGGCATCAAGTGCGTGTACGTGGCGATCGGCCAGAAGGCCTCGACCGTCGCCAACATCGTGCGCAAGCTCGAGCAGAACGGCGCGCTCGACCACACCATCGTGGTCGCCGCCACCGCCTCCGAGTCGGCCGCGATGCAGTACATCAGCGCCTACTCCGGCTGCACCATGGGCGAGTACTTCATGGATCGCGGCCAGGACGCCCTGATCGTGTACGACGACCTGTCCAAGCAGGCCGTCGCCTACCGCCAGATCTCGCTGCTGCTGAAGCGCCCGCCGGGCCGCGAAGCCTACCCGGGTGACGTGTTCTACCTGCACAGCCGCCTGCTCGAGCGCGCCGCGCGCGTGTCCGAGGAGTACGTCGAGAAGTTCACCAACGGCGAGGTCAAGGGCCAGACCGGCTCGCTGACCGCGCTGCCGCTGATCGAGACCCAGGCCGGCGACGTCTCCGCGTTCGTGCCGACCAACGTGATCTCGATCACCGATGGCCAGATCTTCCTCGAGACCGACCTGTTCAACGCCGGCATCCGCCCGGCCGTCAACGCCGGCATCTCGGTTTCGCGCGTCGGTGGCTCGGCCCAGACCAAGATCATCAAGAAGCTGTCGGGCGGCATCCGCATCGCGCTCGCCCAGTACCGTGAGCTGGCCGCGTTCGCGCAGTTCGCGTCGGACCTGGACGAGGCGACCCGCAAGCAGCTCGAGCGCGGCCAGCGCGTCACCGAGCTGATGAAGCAGAAGCAGTACGCGCCGATGTCGATCGCGATGCAGGCGCTGTCGATCTATGCCGTCAACGAGGGTTACCTCGACGACGTCGCGGTCAACAAGATCATGGCCTTCGAGGAAGGCCTGCACGCCCACTTCGCCAATACTCAGGGCGAGCTGGTGAGCAAGATCAACAGCACCGGCAACTGGAACGACGAGATCGAGGCCCAGTTCAAGAAGGGCATCGAAGAGTTCAAGCAGACCGGCACCTGGTAAGGCGGGCACGACGATGGCAGGCGGACGCGAAATCAAAACCAAGATCAAGAGCGTGCAGAACACCCGCAAGGTGACGCGCGCGCTCGAGATGGTCTCGGCCTCGAAGATCCGCAAGGCGCAGGATCGGATGAAGACCTCGCGTCCGTATGCGCGGGTGATGAAGCAGGTGATCGGCCACCTGGCCCAGGCCAACGCCGATTACCAGCACCCGTACATGGTCGAGCGCAAGGACCCGAAGCGGGTCGGCTACCTGATCGTGTCGTCCGACCGCGGCCTGGCCGGCGGCCTCAACAACAACCTGTTCCGCAAGCTGCTGGGCGAGATCCGCCGCTGGAACGAGCAGGGCGTCGAGGTCGACGTGGTCACCGTCGGCCAGAAGGCGTCGGTGTTCTTCCGCCGGGTCAAGGTCAACATGCTGGCCTCGGTCAGCCACCTTGGCGACGCACCGCACCTGGAGCAGCTGGTGGGCGTGGTCAAGGTCATGCTCGACGGCTACAGCAGCGGCACCATCGACCGCGTGTTCCTGGCCTACAACGGTTTCGTCAACACGATGACCCAGAAGGCCAGCTTCGACCAGCTGCTGCCGCTGCCGGCGCCGGAAGCGCAGATCGCCCGGCACGACTGGGACTACATCTACGAGCCCGACGCCGAGGGCGTGCTGGACCACGTGCTGACCCGCTACGTCGAGTCGCTGGTGTACCAGGCGGTGCTGGAGAACGTCGCTTCCGAGCATGCCGCGCGCATGGTCGCGATGAAGGCGGCGAGCGACAACGCCAGCAAGCTGATCGACACCCTGCAGCTGGTCTACAACAAGGCGCGGCAGGCGGCGATCACCCAGGAAATCTCGGAAATCGTCGGCGGCGCCGCGGCGGTCTGACCCCACGCGTCATCAAACCATCCAGTGCGGGCGCAACCTGCGGGCCGCAACGCAGCATCAGAGATACGAGGAAACATCATGAGCCAGGGCAAGATCGTTCAGATCATCGGTGCCGTCGTCGACGTCGAGTTCCCGCGCGAGTCCGTCCCGCACGTCTACGACGCGCTGAAGGTCGACAACACCGCCATCACGCTGGAAGTGCAGCAGCAGCTGGGCGACGGCGTGGTCCGCGCGATCGCGCTGGGCTCCACCGACGGTCTCAAGCGCAACCTGGTCGCCACCAACACCGGCCGCGGCATCGCGGTGCCGGTCGGCAAGGGCACCCTGGGCCGCATCATGGACGTGCTCGGCACGCCGATCGACGAGGCCGGCCCGGTCGAGGCGACCGACCAGTGGGAGATCCACCGCGACGCGCCGACCTATGAAGAGCAGGCCGCGACCAACGAACTGCTGGAAACCGGCATCAAGGTCATCGACCTGATGTGCCCGTTCGCCAAGGGCGGCAAGGTTGGCCTGTTCGGCGGCGCCGGCGTCGGCAAGACCGTCAACATGATGGAACTGATCAACAACATCGCCAAGGCGCACGAAGGCCTGTCGGTGTTCGCCGGCGTCGGTGAGCGTACCCGCGAGGGCAACGACTTCTACCACGAGATGAAGGACTCCAACGTCCTCGACAAGGTGGCGATGGTCTACGGCCAGATGAACGAGCCGCCGGGCAACCGCCTGCGCGTCGCCCTGACCGGCCTGACCATGGCCGAGTACTTCCGTGACGAGAAGGACGAATCCGGCAAGGGCCGCGACGTGCTGTTCTTCGTCGACAACATCTACCGCTACACCCTGGCCGGCACCGAGGTCTCCGCGCTGCTGGGCCGCATGCCGTCGGCGGTGGGTTACCAGCCGACCCTGGCCGAGGAAATGGGCGTGCTGCAGGAGCGCATCACCTCGACCAAGACCGGCTCGATCACCTCGATCCAGGCCGTGTACGTGCCCGCGGACGACCTGACCGACCCGTCGCCGGCGACCACCTTCGCCCACCTCGACGCCACCGTCGTGCTGTCGCGAAACATCGCCTCGCTGGGCATCTACCCGGCGGTCGACCCGCTCGATTCGACCTCGCGCCAGCTCGACCCGAACGTGATCGGCAACGAGCACTACGAGACCGCGCGCAAGGTCCAGGCGACCCTGCAGAAGTACAAGGAACTGAAGGACATCATCGCCATCCTCGGCATGGACGAGCTGAGCGAAGAGGACAAGCAGGCGGTGTCGCGCGCGCGCAAGATCGAGCGCTTCTTCAGCCAGCCGTTCCACGTCGCCGAGGTGTTCACCGGCTCGCCGGGCAAGTACGTGCCGCTGAAGGACACCATCCGCGGCTTCAAGGGCATCGTCGACGGCGAGTACGACCACCTGCCGGAGCAGGCGTTCTACATGGTCGGCTCGATCGAGGAAGCGGTCGAGAAGGGCAAGAAGATCACCGGCGAAGCCGCCTGATCACCGGCCGGCGCCGCGCGCCGCGTGACGCCGGCAGCGGTCTTCCCCTCCGAGCAAAGCGAGACACCAGATGGCATCCACCTTCCGTTGCGACATCGTCAGTGCCGAGGAAGAGATCTTCCACGGCGAGGCCGTGCTGCTGGTCGCCACCGGCGAGCTCGGCGAACTCGGCATCGCGCCCAAGCACGCACCGCTGATCACCCGCCTCAAGCCGGGCAAGGTCGTGGTGACCCTGCCCAACGGCGAGCAGATGGACTTCGCCGTGTCCGGCGGCATCCTTGAAGTGCAGCCGCAGGTCGTGACCGTGCTGGCCGACACCGCGATCCGCGCCCAGGACATCGACGAGGCCGCCGTGCGCGCCGCCAAGGAAGAGGCCGAGCGCATCCTCGCCCGCCGCGCCGAGCCGATGGAAATCGCCGAAGCCCAGCAGAAGCTGGCCGAAGTGATGGCCCAGTTGTCGGCACTGGAGCGCCTGCGCAAGAACGTCAAGCACTGACGGCGCATCGCCCTTGCAATACCCGGAACGCCGGCCTCGCGCCGGCGTTCTGCTGTCCGGGCCCGCCGCCGGAACTCAGCGCCGGTAGATCCAGTGCCGCGAGACCAGGAAACCGAAGCCGCCGAGCAGGATCTCGACGCCGGGCTTGGCCAGCCACGACCACTTCAGGCCCGCGACATCGTCGATCGCACCCATCGACCAGGTGCTGATCGCCGTCGTCAGGGACCACAGCAGCATGAACCGCACGAACTGCAGCCGCCCGACCGCGGTCTCGTCGCCGGCGAAGGTGAAGCGGCCGTTCAACCAGAATCCCAGCAGCGCGCCGCTCACCCGCCCGGCGATGTTGGCCGGCTCGACCGGCAGGCCGTTGTGGCTGAGCAGCACCATCACGCCCCAGTCGACCAGGTACTGCAGCGCACCGACGAGCAGGAAACTGCGGCCCTGGCGGGTGAGACTCATCGGGTGACTCCGGCCCCGTCGACGCGCCACAGCTCGGCATCGCCGACCGCGGCGACGCGCACGCCGATCTGCCGTACGGCTGACTGCAACGCCGGGCTTGCGGTCGCCGGCGTCACCAGCACCCAGCGGATGTCGTGCTCGCCCAACAGCGCCCGCCAACGCGCGCCGCTGGGATCGGTTTCCGCCTCGGCACGCGCCGCCTTCAGGCGTGGATCGTGGTCCAGCACGCCGCGGCCGCGACCACCGAGCTCGGCGATGTAGGCGCGGCTCGGATTGGTCGCGAGCACCATCCCGTCATCGTCCTCGGGGATGCGTTGCAGGAGCGTGCGCTCGGGAACGTAATAGGGGAGTACTTCGGCCGGGTTACCCGCCGACCGGATCACCCGCTTGAGCGCGGACGAGTGGTGCAGCCAGCTGGCGTTGGCCTGCAGCGCCAGGTTGATCATGCAGCTGGCCACCACGATCCAGGCAAAGGTGCGCCTGCCGAAGCGCGCCTGCCCGTGCGGGAGCATCGCCACCACCAGCAGCATCAGCCCCGGGTAGGCGTAGCGGGCGTACTGCATCGGAACCAGCGGCAGCAGGAAGCAGGCGGCCAACGCGAGCGCCAGTGCGCGCGAGCGCCCGTCCAGCATGGCGGCCAGCCACGCGCCGGAAAGCGCGATGAGGCTCAGCCCGAGCCCGCCGTCCCAGGCCTCGACGTAGCGGTCGGTATCGAACACCAGGTTCCATCCGAGCATGGGCCCGAAACCGGTATGCCAGCGCGGGTCGCGGTAGTTCTCGACCGGGAAGAACGGCGACTCGAAATAGCCGTTGAACAACGGCAGCACCGGATTGCCGGTATGCCACCAAGAGAACGCGTAGCTGGACCCCCCGACCACGGCCACCAGCAGGATCGCCGCGGGCATCCGTCGCCAGGGCAGTGCATGCCGATGACGCCAGCCGGCGTAGGCGAGCAGCGGCAGCGCTGCGAGGACGTGGACCCCCTTGAGTGCGACCAGCATCGCAAACAGCACCGCGCCGGCCCACAGGCGCCCCGTGCCGGTGCCCACGATCACCGCCAGCAGCGACGCGGTCGCGGCGGTGGCGGCAAGTTCGGTTTGCATGCCGGCCGCCATCCAGACCAGCGGTGGCAGGCTCGCGAACAGCGCGACGCACGCCCAGCGCTCGGCCGGTCGGGCGCCCGCACCGGTAGCCGCGGACCAGATCGCCGCCGCGGCGAGGCCCAGCCAGAGCGCGTTGACCCCGCCGCGCGCGTTCCCGCCCGAGAGCACTGCGGCGAACCCCTGCAGCGCGTCGCCGGCCCAGGGGGCGAACGCCCACACCTGGTGTGCCGGGTCGGGGCGGTACTCGCCGTACATCAGCAACTGGCTGGGAAGACCCAGATGGTAGGCGAGGTCGTCGACCTGCATGGTCGGAAGCCAGCAGGCGGTCGACGCAAGCCCCAGCAGCATCACCGCGAACCCCGCCCAGCGCGGCGCGGCGGCCACGGCGGACTGCCACTCGCGCACCGCGCTGGCCGCGACATTGCGCAGTACGCGCCGCTGCCAGACCAGCACCGCCAGCACCAGCAGGCCCCAGACGGCCTGGTGGTGCACCGGCCACGACAGGGCCCAGCCGCCGACACCCGCGATCAACGCAAGCCCCGCGGTCGTGGCGATCGCGAGACGCGCCGGCGTACCGGGCGGAAGCCATGGCAGGCCGATTGCCAGCGCCGTCGCCGCCAGCGCCGTGGCACCGATCACCGGCGCCGGGCCGGCGAACAGGACGAGTGCCAGTACCCACACGAGTGCAGTGGAGGAGGCCAGCGACCAGTGCGCGAACCGCCGCAGAGGCCACCCGAGCGCCCATGCCAGCAATGCCAGCAGCAGTGACAGCGCAAACCGCTCCCACGGCAACACGCGCCACATGCCGTGCCAGGCGAACCCGCCCACCGCCAGCGCGACGCCCGCGAACAACAGTGCCCGCGAGGCGGCAAGGCGCCCTGCCGAACCGTCGACGTTCGCCTGCAGGCGACTGGCACGCTCACTCATCAGGCGGTCCCGGCGGGAAACGCGGGATGATAACAACGCGGGTCGCTAGAATTCCCGCTGGCCGCCGTTCCCCTGGAGTCCCGATGCCCGCCCCCCTGCACGTCGTCATCCTCGCCGCCGGCGAGGGCAAGCGGATGAAGTCCGCGCTCCCGAAAGTGCTGCAGAAGGTCGCCGGGCGGCCGATGCTCGGGCACGTGGTCGCGACCGCGCGCGCGTTGCAGCCGGCGGGCATCCACGTGGTGTACGGCCATCACGGTGAGCGGGTCCGCGACGCGTTTGCCGACCAGCCCGACCTGCACTGGAGCGAACAGGTCGAGCGCCTGGGCACCGGCCACGCGTTGCAGCAGGCGATGCCGGACGTGCCGCAGGATGCGCGCGTGCTGGTGCTGTACGGCGACGTGCCGCTGATCACTGCCGACACCCTGCAACGCCTGCTGGACGCGCCCGGACGGATCGCGGTGCTGGTGGCCGATCTCGACGACCCGACCGGCTACGGCCGCGTCGTGCGCGACGCGCAGGGCAACGTGGCGCGGATCGTCGAACACAAGGACGCCGACGACGAGCAGCGCGAGATCGACACCGTCAACACCGGCATCCTTGTCGCCGACGGCGAGCCGTTGCGCCGCTGGCTGGCGCACCTGGGCAACGACAATGCGCAGGGCGAGTACTACCTGACCGACGTGTTCGCCGCCGCCGCCTCCGAGTTCAGCGCGGCCGAGATGGTACATGTGGCGGACCCGATCGAAGTCGAGGGCGCCAATGATCCGTGGCAGCTGGCCCAGCTGGAGCGTGCGTTCCAGCGACGGGCGGCACGCGCGCTGTGCCTCGCCGGCGCGCGCCTGGCCGACCCGGCGCGGGTCGACGTCCGCGGCGACGTGACGGTTGGCAGCGACGTGGAGATCGATGTCGACGTGGTGTTCGAAGGCAACGTCGAGCTTGCCGACGGCGTGCGGATCGGCCCGTTCTGCCGGTTGCGCAACGTCCGGCTCGGCCCCGGTACCGAGGTGCGCGCGCACTGCGACCTCGACGGCGCGGTGGTCGAGGGCGCCGCCACCATCGGCCCGTTCGCGCGGCTGCGGCCGGGCACCGTGCTGGCCGACGGCGTGCACATCGGCAACTTCGTCGAGGCCAAGAACGCGAAGATCGGCGTGACCAGCAAGGTCAACCACCTCAGCTACATCGGCGACGCGCTGATCGGGGTCGGCGTCAACGTCGGCGCCGGCACCATAACCTGCAACTACGACGGCGTGAACAAGTCGACCACGACGATCGGGGACGGCGCGTTCATCGGCTCCAACAGCTCGCTGGTGGCGCCGGTGACGATCGGCCGGGGAGCGACGGTCGCCGCCGGGTCGGTGATCACCCGCAACGCGCCCGACGAGCGGCTCACGGTCGCCCGGGCGCGGCAGAGCGTGGTCGAGGGCTGGCAACGGCCGAAAAAGAAGTAGGGCGGACGTATCGTCGAGCATCCAGCCCCCGTCGCGGCCGGGCAGGACCGCTAAACTGTCCGGATTACTTGCAGGAGCTTCCTCCCCATGTGTGGAATCGTCGGCGCGATCGCGGATCGCGATGTGGTACCGGTCCTCGTCGAAGGTCTCAAGCGGCTCGAATACCGCGGCTACGACTCCGCCGGTATCGCCGTGCTCGATGACGGCGTGGTCCGCCGGGTGCGCCGCACCGGACGTGTCGCGGAGATGGAGTCCGCCGCGCAGGCCGAGAACTTCCACGCGGCGGTCGGCATCGGCCATACCCGCTGGGCGACCCACGGCGGCGTCACCGAGGCCAATGCCCATCCGCACATCAGCCAGGGCGTGGCGCTGGTCCACAACGGCATCATCGAGAACCACGAGGAGCAGCGCGAGAAGCTGCGCGCGATGGGCTACGTCTTCGAGTCCGAGACGGACACCGAGGTCATCGCCCATTTGATCGATTCGCATCTTTCGCGCGGCGCCGGCCTGCTGGCCGCGGTGCAGCAGGCGGTGGCGGAGCTGCACGGGGCCTACGCCTTGGCGGTTGTCAGTCAGAAGGAACCCGGCCGCCTGGTCGCCGCGCGCATGGGCTGCCCGCTGCTGGTCGGCCTCGGCGACGGCGAGAACTTCGTCGCCAGCGACGTCTCGGCGATCATCCAGGCGACGCGCCGGGTGATCTTCCTGGAGGAGGGCGACACCGCCGATATCACCCGCGACCAGGTCCAGGTGTTCGATGGCGCCGGTGCCGCGGTGGAGCGCGACGTGCACGTTTCCGACGTCTCGCTGGCGTCGCTGGAACTCGGGCCCTACCGCCACTTCATGCAGAAGGAGATCCACGAACAGCCGCGCGCGATCGCCGACACCATCGAGGCGGTGATCGACAACGGCGCGTTCGCGCCCGAGCTGTTCGGCGCCGACGCCGCCGAAGTGTTGCGCGATATCGAGGGCGTGCAGATCCTCGCCTGCGGCACCAGCTACTACGCCGGCCTGACCGCGCGCTACTGGATCGAGGCGATCGCGGGGCTGCCGTGTTCCGTCGAGATTGCCAGCGAGTACCGCTACCGCACCGCCGTCGCCAACCCGAAGCACCTGGTCGTCACCATCTCGCAGTCGGGCGAAACCCTCGACACGATGGAGGCGCTGAAGTACGCCAGGTCGCTCGGCCACGACCGGACGCTGTCGATCTGCAACGTGCCCGAGAGCGCGATCCCGCGCGCCAGCCGCCTCGTCTACTACACCCGCGCCGGCGCCGAGATCGGCGTCGCCTCGACCAAGGCCTTCACCACCCAGCTGGTCGCGCTGTTCACCCTCACCGCGACGCTGGCCAAGCTGCACGGCCGGCTCGATGCCACGCAGGAAGCCGAGCACCTCGACGCGCTGCGACACCTGCCCGGCAGCGTGCAGCACGCGCTGAACCTGGAGCCGCAGGTCACCGGCTGGGCCGAGCGGTTCGCGCCGAAGGACAACGCGCTGTTCCTCGGTCGCGGCGTGCACTACCCGATCGCGCTGGAGGGTGCGCTCAAGCTCAAGGAGATCTCCTACATCCACGCCGAGGCGTACCCGGCCGGCGAGCTCAAGCACGGCCCGCTGGCGCTGGTCGACGAGGCGATGCCGGTGGTGGTGATCGCGCCCAACGATCGCCTACTGGAGAAGGTGAAGTCGAACATGCAGGAGGTCCGCGCGCGCGGCGGCGAGCTGTTCGTGTTCACCGACGAGGACAGCCACTTCGGCCCGTCCGACGGCGTGCACGTGATCCGCGCGCCGCGCCACGTCGGCGTGCTCAGCCCGATCGTGCACACCATCCCGGTGCAGCTGCTGGCGTACCACGTCGCGCTGGCGCGCGGCACCGACGTCGACAAGCCGCGTAACCTGGCCAAGTCGGTGACGGTGGAGTAGCGGCTCCGCCGCGGACTCGTGACGTGTGGTGGGGGAATAGATTCGTATCCTGGGGAATACAGTGCTATCCCAGGTAA
>NZ_AVPT01000068.1 GCF_000768335.1 Lysobacter arseniciresistens ZS79 | reverse complement strand
GTCAAAATGTAGCCCCAAAAGGGTTTACAAACTAGCCAAATGCCCTATATTAAAAGTATGAAAAACGCAACGGATAACGCAATGAACCTCACAACCCTCACCGAATACGATCTCTCTTTTGAACTGGTGCTCACCGATGAAGACGGCGAAGTCCAGGGCAAGGTTGAAGTTCCTGCTACCACCCGCTCGGACCTGATCTGCTACCTGGTTCGCCAGACCGATACAGGCCTTTCCATCCGCCCCGTCCTCAACTAAGGAGACCTCTAATGACCAACGCACTCAACGCCGCAATCTCCCTGACCGACGCGCTTTGCGATTTCGTCCGGGACAACTTCGCCATGGTGGCCTTCGGTTCCATCTTGACCGTTCCCGCTGCCGTCGCTCTTGCCTACATCATCTAACAAGGAATAACCCCATGAGCTTTCTTGCCTTTGCCATCATCTCCCTTACCATCGGTGCAGTTGCCGCCTATTTCATCATCGACTACATCGAAAGGTTCGCCGAAACCCATGCTCTCGCCTAAACCATCAAACGCCAAGCTCACCGCCAGGCATCCGGTTGTCCGCGAGCACCCGGCCATAGTCGAGGCCTTCAAGCGCAAGTGTGCACAAGTGGGCATTACGCAAGGGGAAGGGATCCGCCAGCTGATTGCAAGCTACCTGGCGCACCCGTTCAAGCTGCACCCGAGGGTGTGGAACGAGGATCGATCGGCGCATTACACGGGAGCGAAGAACACGCCGGAGCAAGTCGCCAAGCTTGCCCAAGTGGCAGTAAAAAACGGAACGCAACAAGGCGAGGTTATCCGCCAACTCATCCACCGCTACTTAGAGCAACCATGATTCGTGCCGCGCTACTTGCAACCGCCATCGCTTTTCCCTTCTTCGTTGGTTCTTGGCCGGCGTTGGGTGTGTCGCTATGCCTGGTGCACCTGGCGGTTCGGGTAGGGCAAGTGAAAGACTTGAATGAGTGCGCGCCGGATGAAGCCGCGGCGAGCACGAGTTCGATGGCGTGAGAAGGTAAGCCTATCGGCCTTCGGCTGCTTGATGGAAGAGCAAAATCAAGAGCGTTTAACTGGGCTTGCGCCCGGTTAAAATGCATTTGACCAAACACGCTGACACCTTGGAAAAGCAATGGAACTGATGCGGCTACGCCCTGGGAGGGTAGGGTAAGCGTGTGCCTAAAAGAGTGATATTGATCTCGTAAATTAAGTTGATAATGTAGCCTCAAAAGGGTTTACAAAATGTCGGTTTGTCTTAACTTGAATACATGGAAAGCAATTGTGCTGGCCTGTAAACATCAAGGAAACAACGCAATGAACATTCAAACCACATTCGAAAAGATCAACGCCCTAAACGAAATGGAAGCGATGCTTGACAAGAACGTAATGCTGCCGCTTTCAGTGATCGGTGATGACGGGAGGACCGGGTTTATCTCAATCGAGAATGCCCAAAAGGCCTTGAACTGCCAGGGATACGAATACGAGACGGTAGATGGTCGCTCGCTCTATGCGCAGAATATCTCGATCACATTAGACTTCTGATCCCAGCAGATTCAATTTACAAGAAAGGGCCCCACCGAGGGCCCTTTTCTATTGGATCCTCGCTGCGCGATCGGGCCCGCGGTGCTTTGCACGCAAGCAGTGCTTGCCCCTTCGGGCTTTGATCCCTGGCTCAAAGTCAAAAGCGTTTGATGGGCCGTTGGCCCTGTTTGGAAAAGCATTGGAACCTGATGCGGCTACGCCCTTGGGGGTGAGGTA
>NZ_AVPT01000071.1 GCF_000768335.1 Lysobacter arseniciresistens ZS79 | reverse complement strand
CGATCCGCTACTGAAAGCGGGGGGACGTCGGTCGTACACCAGCATCTCGACATGCTCGCCGCCGGCGGTGAACGCCTGCCGCGCGCGGTACGACGCGATCGCCACGTCCGGCGTCGGGAACAGCACCTGCTCGTCGAAGAACTCGAAGTCGGTGACCCGCGCGTCCTCCGACAGCGCCATCGCCTTGTACTCCGCCGGGGTGAAGTGGTGGATGCCGTGCGCGTTGGCGGTCACCGCCGGCTCGTCCAGCAGCGCGATGGCCGCGTCCACGTCCATGTCCACCATCGCCTGCCAGAAACGGCGCTCCAGCTCCATGATCTCGGCTTGCCCGGTCATGCCGCACCTCGTGGTTCGGGGGTGGCACGACTGTCGCACGCCGCGGGTTTGCCCGTTGTGTGGGCGCAGCAGGCCTCGGGCTTCGACCGCGCGCGGCTACCCCTCCTTGCGGGTGCCGGCGTCCACCTCGCCCGGCGCACTGAACGTGACCCGGCCGGCCTCGTCCAGGATCTCGATGCGGGCCTGGCCGTCATCGCCCACCCGCAGGCGGATCCGGTCGCGGCCCTGCGGGTCGCTCAACAGGATCTCGGCGTTCTCGTTCCGGTTCTGTATCGCGATGCGGCGCTCGACCACCTTGCTGGCCTCGATGACATCCAGCCCGGCCGGTGGGCGCGAGTTGATGTGCAGCCCGGCCAGCGCACTGCTGCCGTCGGCGCTGACGTGGGTGATCATCCCCATCGCGTCGTAGTTGGGGTAGTCGAACGCCAGCGCCGAGACCTTGCCCATGTCGGCGTCGGTGATCGCGATGCCGCCGACCTCGCTGCCGCTGGCGTCGTAGAACACCAGCCCGGCCGGCTGCACCGCGCGGGGGTATTCCTTCCCGCCCAGCTTTGGAAGCGGGAAGCGCTCGGCGTTGGCGATGACCAGCCGGACCGTGCCATCGGGGTCGACGACGTTGATGCGCTCCACGGTGATTTCCGCATCGGAAACCGGCGACTTGGCGGCGGTCAGCCCGATGACCGCGAGCCCCAGCGTGGCGACGGCGGCATAGGCCTTCAGCCAGCGGATATCACGGACGATGCGGGCGTGATCGGCGGCGGCGGGGGATTGCTCCGGTGACGGTTTCATACGACTCCTGAGTGTGACGGTGCGCCGGGCGGGCGGAGTGCAAAGGGCGAGGCAGGAGAACTGTTAGCCGCCTGAGCCGGACTATTGCGAAGACTGTTGCT
>NZ_AVPT01000085.1 GCF_000768335.1 Lysobacter arseniciresistens ZS79 | reverse complement strand
AAGCGGCGTCGGCTTGAATGAATTGTTAGGGCGCACCCCAGATATCGTCATCGCCGTTAGCTTCATAGCTGTCGTGTTCCATGATTTTCTCAATTTTTCGAGAGGCATAGTCGCGATCTTCGGGGCGGGCACGATTCAGCAGGATGTCTGCTTCGCGCTGAATCTCCTCAAACTGTGCCCCATAATCGATTTGCGCATTGAGAACTCGAAAATCGTCTACAAACTTCTCGTCAGACTTGAGTGTAGATCGAAGCCAGCGCTCAAATTTTCTGAGGCCATTGTTTAGTTCTGAGCGGCTGTGAAAGGGTGCCAGATCGCTTGGTCTTGGCTCTCTCGGAGATTTTGAAAGCGTAATTTCGAGAGGTTGCGTTGCAACTTCTAGATGCCAAGAGTTGACGGCCCATGAGCCGCAACGAATGCACTGAGAAAGGCCAGGCGAAACAAAACTAGGGTTATCCAGCTTCCATGCCGCCAAGAAGCTTTCAAAGTTCTTGCTCGGTCGGTGGCGAGGCGCTTCTGATGTACCTTCGTCAGTCACCCGCACTGACTCACTGGTGCCACACATCGGACAAGTAAGAGTGTGCGTGTAGACGATCATCGAGTACCTCGCAGTGCGCCCTAACGCCTTATGTCTTCCAGTTTCCCTAC
>NZ_AVPT01000067.1 GCF_000768335.1 Lysobacter arseniciresistens ZS79 | reverse complement strand
ATGTTAGCGCCGACGCAAAACTGACCCACCCACGCCGACTGAAAACTGACCCACCCGGGCGAGGATGGCGGTCTTTTGGAGGCCGCCTGGATGTTGACCCAGGAGGAAGCAGTGGAAGTGAGAGTGTTGGCCCGACAGGGCAAGGGAGTACGGGAGATCGCGCGGGCCCTGGGGATCTCACGCAATACGGTGCGGCGGTACCTGCGCGGGGCTGAGGCGCAGTACGCGCCCCGGCCGAAAAGGGCAACCAAGCTCGCGCCATACGAGGACTACGTCCGGGCACGGCTGGCGGCCGCGCACCCGGACGTGATTCCGGCCACGGTGCTGCTGCGGGAGCTGGCCGAGCAGGGCTACACCGGCGGTATCAGCCAGCTCAAGGCTTTCATGGCGCCGCTGCGCCGGGCGCCGTGCGATCCGGTGGTGCGCTTCGAGACCGAGCCGGGTGAGCAGATGCAGGCCGACTTCACGACGGTGCGGCGCGGCCGTGACCGGCTGGTCGCCTTCGTGGCGACGCTGGGCTACAGCCGCACGACCTACGTGCGCTTTGGCGATGACGAGAGCTTTCCGGCGTGGGAGGCCGGGCTGGTGGGCGCGTTCGACTACTTCGGCGGCGTGCCGCAGCACGTGTTGTTCGACAATGCCAAGCCGGTGCTGCTGGACCGCGACGTGTACGGCCCGGGTCGGCACCGGTGGAACCCGCAGATGCTGGCCTTGGCCGAGCAGTGCGCCTTCACCCCGCGGGTGTGCCGTCCGTACCGGGCGCGTACCAAGGGCAAGGTGGAGCGCTTCAACAGCTACCTGAAAGGCAGCTTCGTGGTGCCGCTGGCGGCGACCCTGCGCAGCGGCGGGCTGGGGCTGGATGTGCAGACCGCCAACCGCGAGGTCCGCCGTTGGCTGGACCAGGTGGCGAACCGCCGCATGCACGGCACCACCAAGGCCCGGCCCTGCGACCTGCTGGTGTATGAGCGCCAGCACCTGCAGCCGCTGCCGGGCGGCGTGATGATGCGATTGATGCCACCCGCCCCGCCCGCCCGGGTGCTGCCGTTCCCGTCGATCCAGCATCCGCTGTCGGTGTACGGCGAGTTGATGGAGGCGACGGCATGAACCTGCAGCACGACCGGGTGCAGGCGCTGTGCGAACAGCTGCGCCTGCCGGCGATCGCCGCCCAATGGCCGGCATTGGCCCAGCACGCGGTCGCGACCGAGACCAGCTACGGCGAGTTCCTGGAGCAGGCGTTGCAAGCCGAGATGGCCGCCCGCACCGAGCGCACCCGCCAGACCCTGCAGAAGCTGGCCACGCTGCCGTCGGTGAAGACGCTGGAGGCGTTCGACTTCGGCTTTGCCGCTGGCGTGTCCAAGCCGCAGGTGATGGAGCTGGCGACGCTGGCCTTCATTGAGCGCGCCGAGAACGTGGTGCTGCTGGGGCCATCGGGCGTGGGCAAGACGCACCTGGCGATCGCCTTGGCGATGCGCGCCGTCCACGCCGGTATCAAGACGCGGTTCCTGTCGGCGGCTGACCTGATGCTGCAGCTGGCATCGGCCAACAGCCAGGGCCGTCTGCGCGAGTACTTCAACCGCGCGGTGCTGGGCCCACGACTGCTGATCGTCGACGAGCTGGGCTACCTGCCGTTCGGCCGGGAGGAGGCCAGCCTGTTCTTCAACGTCGTCGCCAAGCGGTATGAGCGCGGCAGCATGATCCTGACCAGCAACCTGTCGTTCCCGCAGTGGGCCGGCGCATTGGCCGACGACGCGACCCTGACCGCGGCCCTGCTGGACCGCCTGCTGCACCACGCCCACATCGTGCCGATCAGCGGCGACAGCTATCGGTTGAAGGACAAGCGCAAGGCCGGAACGGTCCGGCCGCAGGGCACTACTTGAACGCCCAGGCTGGGTCAGATTTCATTCGGCGATAACGGGAACAAGTGGGTCACATTTGAATCGGCGTTGACA
>NZ_AVPT01000066.1 GCF_000768335.1 Lysobacter arseniciresistens ZS79 | reverse complement strand
GATCTGAAGAAGACAGTTGCTCCTACAGGCGTCCATTCGCGCGTCGGGGGCGACGGGGCGACGGGTGGCGCGTCGAGCGGTCGGGCACACGCACGCCACCTCCCGCCCCTGCACTAAGATGGTGCGATGCCCGCCGACGCGCCCGAGTTCGACGCCCTCACCACGCCGCTGGCGTGGACCGGCGCCGACGGCAGCATCGCCGGCTGCAACCAGGCCTTCGCCCGCTGGCTCGGGGTCGGCGCCCGCCGGGTGGTCGGCCGGCCGCTGCCGGCGCTCGACGCCGAGCAGCCCGAGCGCCTCGCCGACGCCCTCGCCCGCATCCACCCCGATGCCGCCCCGCTGCGCCTGCGCCGCATGCACCTGCGCCACCCCGAGGCCGACGAACGCTTCGCCGACCTCTGGCTCAGCGCCCACGGCGACGGCGTGCTGGTCGAGGCCCACCCGGTCGACGAATTCCCCGGCGACGACCCCGCCCTGCTGCTGCCGTCGGCCCTGTCGGCCGCGCTCAAGGGCCTCGCCCACGAACTGCGCAACCCGCTGGCCGGACTCAAGGGGGCGGCCCAGCTGCTCGGCCGCCGCGCCGGCGACGATGCCTCGCGCGAGCTGGTCGGCCTGATCGACAGCGAAGTCGGCCGCCTCGCCGGCCTGCTCGACCGACTGCTGAGCCCGGCGCCGCCGCGCCCGCACGACGCCCTCAACATCCACGCCGTGCTCGAACGGGTCCTCAGGCTGGCCGAGAGCGACGCCGGCTGGGCGGTGCGGCTGCTGCGCGACTACGACCCGAGCCTGCCCGAGTTCACCGGCGACCCCGACCGCCTGACCCAGGCGCTGTGGAACCTGGTGCGCAACGCGATCGAGGCCGGCGCCGGCACCGTCAGCCTGCGCACCCGCGCCGAGCACGGCGTGCGCATCGGCGAGGACGCCCACCCGATGGTGCTGCGGCTGGAGATCGTCGACGACGGCCGCGGCGTACCGGAGGCGCTGGCCGAACGCGTGTTCCTGCCGCTGGTGTCGGGCCGCGCCGAGGGCAGCGGGCTGGGCCTGGCGCTGGCCCAGCAGGTCGCGCGCGAGCACCGCGGCTCGCTGGCCTACCGCTCGCGGCCGGGCCATACCGTGTTCACCCTGCTGCTGCCGATGAACCCGGCCGACGCGGCGGCCGGGGCGGACGACAGCGAAGCCCCGGCGCCGGCCGCGGCGGAGAAACCGCAATGAGCGCACGCATCTGGGTGGTCGACGACGACCGCGCGGTCCGCTTCGTGCTGGCCACCGCGCTGCGCGAGGCCGGCTACGCGGTGACCGAGTTCGAGGGCGCGGCGAGCGCGCTGGCGGCGATCGACCACCCCTCGCCCGAGCTGCCGGCGCCCCGGCTGCTGTTCACCGACGTGCGCATGCCCGGCGACGACGGGCTGGTGCTGCTCGACAAGCTGCGCAGCCGCGCGCCGGACCTGCCGGTGGTGGTGATGAGCGCCTACACCGACGTCGCCAGCACCGCCGGCGCGTTCCGCGGTGGCGCGCGCGAGTTCCTGTCCAAGCCGTTCGACCTCGACGAGGCGGTGGCGCTGGCGCAGCGCACGCTGGCCGCGCGCGAGGACGACGGCGCGGCCACGCCGCCGCCGACGCCGGCCACCGACGCCCCGCTGCTGGTCGGCCACTCGCCGCCGATGCGCGAGCTGTACCGCGCGATCGGCCGGCTCGCGCAGGCGCCGCTGTCGGTGCTGGTCACCGGCGAGACCGGCACCGGCAAGGAGCTGGTCGCGCGTGCGCTGCACCGCGAGTCGCCGCGCGCGGCGCGGCCGTTCGTCGCGCTCAACACCGCGGCGATCCCGGCCGAGCTGCTGGAGAGCGAACTGTTCGGCCACGAGGCCGGCGCCTTCACCGGCGCGAGCCGGCGCCACATCGGCCGGTTCGAGCAGGCCGACGGCGGCACCCTGTTCCTCGACGAGATCGGCGACATGCCCGCGGCGCTGCAGACCCGGCTGCTGCGGGTGCTGGCCGAGGGCGAGTTCTTCCGCGTCGGCGGCCGCGAGCTGGTGCGGGTCGACGTGCGGGTGATCGCCGCGACCCACCAGGACCTGGAGTCGCGCGTGGCCGACGGCCGCTTCCGCGCCGACCTGCTGCACCGGCTCGACGTGGTGCGGCTGCGGCTGCCGCCGCTGCGCGAACGGATCGACGACGTGCCGCTGCTGGCCGAGCGCTTCCTCGCGGTCGCCGCGCGCCGCTTCGACGCCGCGCCCAGGCGGCTGGCGCCGGCCGCCACCCGCCGGCTGCTGGCGCACCGCTGGCCCGGCAACGTGCGCGAACTGGAGAACGTCTGCTGGCGGCTGGCCGCGCTGGCGCCGGCGGAGACCGTCACCGCGGCCGACGTCGAAGCCGCGCTCGG
>NZ_AVPT01000064.1 GCF_000768335.1 Lysobacter arseniciresistens ZS79 | reverse complement strand
TGTTTTTTACACGAATCCCTGCCGACCCTCGGATAGAGAGCTTTCCTTTGCCATGGAAAGGCTGAGGTCTCGTCGTATGGAACTAATGGAAAGACCACTCATCTGAACCGGGCCAAGCGCGAACGAAGTTCCGGAGCGGCAGGAAGACCCCGAGCGAAATCTCACTTATCGCAACGAGGAACGCACAATCTCTAACCGCTCAAGACGAAATTCGGGGCGCTTCAATTGATGGGAGAGCACGATGACCATGCCGAATGAACGAACCCGTGCCTTGGTCTGGGCGGGCGGATTCTTGATCGAGATTGCACGAGACAAGGCCTTGCCGTTGGCCCTACGTCGGCAGGCCGTTTCGATCGCCAGACATTTCCCAACCATTGAACAGGTGGGCGCCATGTCTACGGCCACGTTCCATCTGGGAATGGGCCCCGGACTGGTAGACCCCGACGCTCATCCCGAATGGGCCAAAGAGTGTCTACACGGACCGCTTACTTATCGCACCCGGCTTGGCTGGCCCGAGGAGCAACCAGGTGCCGACGGACGGGCAGCTAGCAGGGGACCAACGACTCGTGAGCCATGAGACCGAAAGTATCCTTCAGCAGGTCGTAGACAAATTTGTCCATCGCCTGTTTCCCTCTTTTGTCGAGCCCGGTTTCATTGCTTGTCCGGACAAGCATTTGCCCGCGCTTCTGGACGCAATGACCCAAGCCGTGGCTGCCCGCGGGGTCACACTTGAAATGATTGACCTACGCCCCGCGCCAGGCGAACTCCTCGACCGAGTCACGGTGCGCATCGTTACAGTCAATCGGCAGCCGCAGGATACGAACTTACCGCCGAATCGTCTTCTGGTGTTGGTTGGGTTCGATCTATTGGAAGGTCGTAAGCACGATGAGCCAACATACCCATTCCGCTCAGATTTCCAGTTTGACCGGCATCACCTCTGGCTCTTTGTGGGGCGAAATCGCAACCGCCTTGCGCGCCTTTTTCATAGCCGTAAGCTTCCGTTGTACTTGGCGGCCAGGGATCTGACGCCGGCAGAGTGGCGGTGAGGGATGGACGAGCGTCAGAGGCCCGCTGGACCAAGCTCTGGGGCGGTTATACAGCTAGCCAAGCTAGGTGGATGGGATAATGAGCGCGCACGGTCCACGGAGTGCGTCCAACAAGCAGTCGGGCGGTCGATTGAGTGGGTAAGGGCTTGAAGAAACATCTTGAAGTCAATGCGGGAGTGAACGTACCCAGGAACAGGCTTAGAGGGCAGCTGGGCTGTTGACTAGCGCTATACATGTATGAGTGCGGTGTGGGCGAGTCCGGCTTTTAAGGATCCCAAGCCGGTCAATTTCTGCCAATCCGGAAATTAGTTGCCTCTCGAGAGCGTGCAAGTAGCCTGCGATGGCTCGGTATTTACATAATATGCATTATGCGAAGTTCGGCTTCACCCTGATTGATCAAGCTAAGGGTCGTCATGGTCGTCCTATCCTATTGATTTGCTTGCGATTTCGTCCCCATGAAATCGGTCTGCAAGTAAGGCGGCGGACGTCCCTTGTCGCCGGTGAGCACCAGCAGCATCGCGCAATTGCGCGAAACGTGCGAGCGTCGAACCAAGAGCCGAGGCGATCGACGCGACTGGCGGTCGGTCGCTGGCGTCAGCCGTCCAGGTGTTCGGCGATCGGTGCGCGGCACACACGCCGCGGGGTCGACCGTCGCTCCCGCTCCGTTCTCACCCCCGTCGTGAGTGCCTAACAGCGTTCGGCGGGCGCGTGGGCGGTTTCCGGCAGCGGGCGGCCGGCGGTTCGCGCCGTGGCAGCCGCAGCTGTCGTAGATCCTCCAGAGCGGCCCCCGTCCGTCCATGGACAAAGGCGGGCCATCCATGGCCCTTTCAAGGCGCTCCGCGCCCTGCCAGAAGCCGTCAAGCGACACGCTGTCGGGCCTGAAGCTGTGCGACTGCTGCCGGTGCGAACGGAATCACGTTGCTCTCCGCCTGGACCGGCGTGGCGCGTGGACGGTGATGGCCGAACTTTCCGCGGTAGTGGATCAGCAGACCGACCAGCTCGCGCATCGGGACCCGATCCTTCTCGGGCGATACCAGGTACTGCCCGCGAATCTTCCAGCCCTGCCATGGGCCGGTGAGGTCAATGCGCTGGTACAGCACGGCATCCGCCATGAATTGCAGTGCTTCGTCGTAGGTCGGTTTGGCGCTCATGGCAGCACCGCCGCACTGCCCCGTCGAGCGATCACAGACAGCTCGCGGTGGGTCTCGGCAATCCACCCGTCAATCGTCTGGATCACGGAGGCCCAGGCCAGACGGGTGCGCAGGTCGGCCCCGGCGGCCGTTTCTTCGGCGCGCAACTCGACTGCTGTATCTCGCTGGTGGTAGTAGGCAGACAGTGCTGCCCGAAGGTGTTCGCTATGCGTAATCGCTGGGCGGACTGGTAGGGTCAAGCTAAGGGACGTGGCGTCGCCGCCGTCCGCTTGCCGATCTCCTACCGCCGCGGCGTATCCGCCAGTCCGCCGGTTCCGCTGCCCCCGCGTGGCTTGCCGACTGCCGGGGGTGCCAGTCTCTGCATGGGCAGAGGGCCCGGGCTCTCCGTGACCTGACCGGTCGGGGTCTTCGCGATCGCCGTGGAACTCGTACGGAGCCCCTACACCCACGGTTCCTGCTCGCCCGACAGGCTGCGTCGCAGTCTGCTCGGTAGCCAGGTCATCGACCCGACCGTCGGCCCGTGGCTTGGGCCGACGGGTTGAATCTACATCTGCGCCAGTGCTGGGCGCAACTCTATGCATTATGCGAAGTCGGCTGTCCGGGCGATCACGCGGCGCGTGCGTGACTGGCTCGCCACATGGAGCCGTCGAAATGCGCCCTCCCTGCTGGCAGCCCGGTAAGAGGGTCGGCAGGGATTCGTGTAAAAAACAG
>NZ_AVPT01000065.1 GCF_000768335.1 Lysobacter arseniciresistens ZS79 | reverse complement strand
AAGACACAAGCGGCTTCAGCCGCGATCGGATGATCGCCCGCCCGCGCCCGCTACATCCCCACCGGCAACCACAGCAGCAGCGCCACGCCCAGCACGATCCGGTACACCGCGAACGGGGTGTAGCTGTGCTGCTTGATGTAGCCCAGCAGCCAGCGCACCGCGACGAAGCCGGTGGCGGTCGCCGCGGCGAACGCCAGCGCCAGCTCGTCCCACGCCACCGGCGCGGCGTTGCCGTCGAGGACGTGCTCCAGCAGCGCGTAGGCGCTGGCCGCGAACATCGTCGGGATGCCGACCAGGAACACGAACTCGGTCGCCGCCGAGCGCTGCCCGGTGCCGGCCAGCAGGGCGATGAAGATCGCCGCGGCCGAGCGCGAGGTGCCCGGGAACACGCCCGCCACCACCTGCGCCAGCCCGACCAGCACCGCCACCGTCCAGGTGATGTGGGCCGACTCCGGGCGGCGCGCGGCCAGCCGCTCGGCCACCACCATCCACACGCCGCCGAGGATCAGCGCCCACGCGACCGGCGTGACCGTCTCCGGCAGCTCCCAGCCCAGCAGCCGCACCGGCAGCCCGACCGCGGCGGTGACCCCGAACGCGACCGCCAGCTTCATCGCGTAGTCGCGGTTGGCGCGCTCGCCCAGGCCGGTCGCCAGCGCCCACAGCCGGTGCCGGAACACCAGCGTGGTCGCGAGGATCGCGCCGGCCTGGATGACGATGTTGAACAGGTCCGGCCGCTGCTCGCCGATGAAGTGCTGGGCGATCAGCAGGTGGCCGGTGCTGGACACCGGCAGGAACTCGGTGAGGCCTTCGAGGATGCCGAGCAGCAGCGCGGCGAGCAGGTCGGACATGGGCGGGTCGCTGGGGAAAGGCGGAGGGCGGTGCGCGGCGCAGGATAGCAACGCGTCGGGGCATCGATCGGCGCTCCGCCGACGCACCAACACGGTGCAATCACCGGCCAGCCGCGCCATCACGGTGCACAGCGGCCGCGCACGCCCGGCGGACGGGCCGCAAAATCAACAGCTTGCGATCCCGCACCGGTTGGCACGCTCGATGCTTGCAAGAACAGGTCGCCGCTGTCCCGCGGCCCCGCCGCCCTCACCCGCCACCGCCTCCGGAGCCCCGCCATGTCGTTCGAAACCATCGAGAAGCTGATCAAGGACCACCGGGTCGAGTTCATCGACCTGCGCTTTGCCGACATGCGCGGCGTGCAGCACCACGTCACCTACCCGGTGTCGATCGCCGACGAGTCGCTGTTCGAGGACGGCAAGATGTTCGACGGCTCCTCGATCGGCGGCTGGAAGGGCATCCACGACTCCGACATGGTCCTGCTGCCGGACGCGTCCACCGCGTTCCTCGACCCGTTCACCGCCGACCCGACCCTGGTGCTGACCTGCGACATCCTCGACCCGGCGACGATGCAGGCCTACTCGCGCGACCCGCGCGGCATCGCCAAGCGCGCCGAGGCGTTCCTCAAGTCCAGCGGCATCGCCGACCAGGCCTTCTTCGGCCCGGAGCCGGAGTTCTTCATCTTCGATTCGGTGCGCTACGCCAACGAGATGGGCCACACCTTCTTCCACGTCGACTCGGAAGAAGCCGCGTGGAACTCCGGCCGCGAGTACGAGGGCGGCAACACCGGCTACCGGCCGGGCGTGAAGGGCGGCTACTTCCCGGTCGCGCCGCTGGACTCGCTGCACGACATCCGCGCCGAGATGTGCAAGACGCTGACCTCGCTCGGCATCGAGGTCGAGGTGCACCACCACGAGGTCGCCAACGCCGGCCAGTGCGAGATCGGCACCAGGTTCAACTCGCTGACCGCCAAGGCCGACGAGCTGCTGACGATGAAGTACGTCATCAAGAACGTCGCCCACCGCAACGGCAAGACCGCGACCTTTATGCCCAAGCCGCTGGTCGGCGACAACGGCAGCGGCATGCACGTGCACCAGTCGCTGGCCAAGGGCGGGCAGAACCTGTTCTCCGGCGACGGCTACGGCGGCCTGAGCCAGATGGCGCTGTGGTACATCGGCGGCATCTTCAAGCACGCGCGCGCGCTCAACGCCTTCACCAACTCGACCACCAACAGCTACAAGCGGCTGGTGCCGGGCTTCGAGGCGCCGGTGATGCTGGCCTACTCGGCGAGCAACCGTTCCGCGTCGTGCCGGATCCCGTACGTCGCCAACCCGAAGGCGCGCCGCATCGAGATGCGCTTCCCCGACCCGATGAACTCCGGCTACCTGATCTTCGCCGCGCTGATGATGGCCGGCCTGGACGGCATCAAGAACCAGATCGACCCCGGCGCTCCTTCGGACAAGGACCTGTACGACCTGCCGCCGGAGGAGGAGAAGAACATCCCGACCGTCTGCCACAGCCTCGACCAGGCGCTGGAGGCGCTCGACAAGGACCGCGACTTCCTCAAGGCCGGCGGCGTGTTCACCGACGACTTCATCGACGCCTACATCGGCCTGAAGATGAAGGAGGTCACCGCGTTCCGCGCCGCCACGCATCCGCTCGAGTACCAGATGTACTACGCGATCTGACCGCGGGTGCGCGACCTGGCCGCGACGGTCGCGTAACCGGTCGCGGCCATCGCGCGACCCGGTTGCACCCGACGGCCCGGCATCCCCGGGCCGTCGTCGTTCCAGCCCCCCTGCTCCGCCACGCCCACTCCCGATCCCGGCCCGGCATTGGTCATCCCGCACCCGCGCGCCCGCATCCCGCGTGCCGCGTCGCATCCGGA
>NZ_AVPT01000098.1 GCF_000768335.1 Lysobacter arseniciresistens ZS79 | reverse complement strand
CAAGCGATCTCCGCGACAACGAACCGCGCGACATGGCCTCGCCGGCTTGGGAATCCGCGCCGGATGGCGACGCCGGCTCCGGGAGGGCGCGAGGCCTTGCCCGGATGTTGCCGGAGCGGCCATGGATGGCCGCGCCCGGTGAGTCGGGCAGGGGTGAGTACCCGCTGCTTGCGCGGCACTGCCGCGCGCGGGTGCGAACGCCCGGCGCGCTGCGCCGGGCCG
>NZ_AVPT01000063.1 GCF_000768335.1 Lysobacter arseniciresistens ZS79 | reverse complement strand
ACCCGGCGTGACCTAGCAGATGCCCCCGCCCTGACCGGCGGGGGTTTTCTTTTGCGAAGAGAACCGAATGACTGCACACACCCACACGCTGCGCGAGCGGACGCGAGAGCTTGCCGCCGCTGCTGGCATCACCATCACCCGCCGCCCAAGCGGTGCGTTCCACCTGCACGGCGGGGGCGTTGACCTGCTGGTGCGCGACCTGGCCGATGCCGGGCTGGAATCCAGTCTTAGGCAGCTACGCGAGGCGCAGCGCAATGAACGCTACGGCCAACGGGAACGCGGGCAAGGGGACCACACATGACAGAGAACATTGGCACCGCAAGTATCAGCTTGTCGGTGGACACGACCGACATGCAGGTGGCGCTGGACCGCGCCAAGCGCAGCATGTCCGGCATGAGCGCGGCGGCGCAAGCCGAGTATGAAAAGCTCACCAAAACCGAACGGCGACGCGTAGACGCGCTGAAGCGGCAGGCCGACATGCTCGGGCTGAATCGTCAGCAGGTGCTGGCTTACAACGTAGCCACCCGGACGAGCGGGTCGGTTCAGCAGGAGCTGCTGGCGCGGATCAATCAGACCAATACCGGGTTGGCGACGGGCGGTAAGCAGCTCGACCGCTACGGCGTGAGCGCGAAGCAGACGGCGGCGGCGATGCGCGGCGTTCCGGCGCAGCTGACTGACATCTTCACGTCTCTGGCGTCGGGCCAGAACCCGATGACCGTGGCGCTGCAGCAGGGCGGCCAGCTGAAAGACATGTTCGGCGGCATCGCGCCGGCCGCGCGTGCCTTGGGGGCGTCCATCGCAGGCATGGTCAGCCCGTTGACCATCACGGCGGCGTCTGTCGGCGGCTTGGCGGTGGCCTTGCATTCGGCCGAGCAACGCATGGTCGAGTTCCAGAAGGCACTCACCGCGACGGGCCACTATGCCGGCTTGACGGCTGAGCAGTTGGCCGAGCTGGCGGACGAGATGGACGAGCTGGAGGGCGTGACCGCCGGCAGCGCGTCGGAGGCGTTGGCCAAGGTGGCAGCGACCGGGCGATTCACCGGCGAGCAGTTGCTGGCGGTGGCGCAGGCGGCCGAGCAGATGAGGATTGCCACCGGGGCGTCACTGGATGAGACGATCGGCAAGTTCCGCGAGATCGGGAAAGACCCGGTTGAGGCGCTGCGCAAGCTCAACGAGGCCGAGCACTTCCTGACCGGCGAGCAAATCGAGCGAATCCGGGTATTGCAGGAGGAAGGTCGCGAGCAGGACGCCGTGACCGAGGCGGTCAGGCTGTACGCCAACGTCATTGACGACCGCTCCGGCGAGATTGTCGAGAACCTGGGGCTGGTGGAGGGGGCTTGGCACTGGATCAAGGAAGCGACCGGCGAAGTCATTGATGAGTTCGTCACCGGCATGGGGCGAGCGGACCGGGAGGCCAAGAAATACCTCAACACGCTCAACGGCTTCTTTGATCGCTTGCGTCGGATCGGCGGCAGCGGGCCGGGGTTCGCCTACAGCCTGCAGAACCTCTTTAACCCGCCACCCGGCAGCGCGCCCAGCGCCGTGGCGGCTCCCGTGCCGCTGGCGGACTTCAGCGAGGTTTCGAGCGATGCCGAAACGACCGCCGGCCAGCGGGAACGGCGGACAAGCAACCGCGCCCAACTGACCGAGGAGCAACGCGCGGCCGAGCGGCTGGCGAGTGCGTATGAGTCGCTCAACGGGCAACTGCACCGTCAGATCGAGCTGTACGGCGACACCGGGCAGGCGGCGCGGGTGGCCTACGAAATCCAGCACGGATCACTGCAGGGGCTGTCAGAGGATCTTCAATCCGTGCTGATGGAGCAGGCGCAATGGGCCGACTGGCAGAAGGAGATGGGGGAGGTGTTCGACGTGATCGAGCAAACCTCCGGGCAGCATTTCCGCGCGATGGCAGAGGAGGCCGGCAAGTCCTACGGCCAGATGAGCGAGTTCGCCAAGCAGGCCGCCGGGAACATGCAGGACACCTTGGCCGACTTCCTCTTTGACCCGTTCAAGGATGGCATCGACGGGATGGTGGAGGGCTTTGCCAACGCGCTGCGTCGGATGGCAGCGGAGGCGGCGGCATCGGCGATCTTCAAGGGCATTGGCGAGTATGCCGGCGCGCAAGGAGGCGGCGGATTCTGGGGGATGATCGCCGACATGTTCACCGGCGGAGGGTCGGTGAAGGGATACGCCAAGGGCGGCGTGTTCGACAACCTGCAACCGGTGAGCGCATTTGAGGGCAGCGCCATCGGTTCCCCGGTGGTTATGAAGATGGATCGGACAACTTTGGGGGTGATGGTGTGAGCATCTTTGCGATTTGGGCCAGCGAGCGCGATGCGCTGGTCATGGTGGATACGGACGCGGTAGCGGTGGGCGAGGACCGCGCGCCAGAGCGTGGATGCAAGCTGATCCCCCTGCCGGCGGCCAATACCGTCGTGGTGTATCGGGGGATATCGACGCATTTTGCGTTTGCGCTTACGCACTTCCTGACCAGCACGCGACCGCATGGCAGCTTTGATGACCTGGTGGCGTTGGTGCCGGCGATCTTCGACGAACTGCCCGAGGCGTTCGATGCACCGGTCCTAGGCTACGGGGATGCCGAGCTTGAGCTGGCCCTGGTCGGTTGGTCGGACAAGTTGCAGGCGATGGCGTCGGCGATCTTCCGCTATACCCACGGCGAAGCGCCCCAGATCGGCGAGCCGATGGTCGGCATGTGCGCGATGGTCCCGCTCCCTGACGACCGGGCACGGTGGGCATCGGTGCTGCCGGATGATCCGGCCGCATACCGCGCGCACCTGCGGGCTGTAGCGCAGGAGATGGTTGCGTATGGCCGGGCCAGTGACGAGGGCCGCACGATGGGCTTCGGCGGCAGCATGATCGTGGCCGCCGTTGCCCGCGACGGCTGCCGAGTCGGGGACTACGGTCCCATCGATTGACCCGGTGCGTGGTGGCGTAGCCAACGCTCCACGCCACGCTTGGCCGCTTCCACGGATCGGGAGCGGCCCCGGACGACCTGCCACGCCATACGGGCATCAATCCACACGTCGGCGCCGGCATCGCTGGGGATGACCGAGGCAATGACCCGGCCGCCCCGCACAAGCTCCCAACGCCCCGCCTGATTGCGCCACTGATCCGCCATCGGGACAGGGTAGGGACGGGCCGGCGCACGGCCCGAGACTGCCGGATTTTGCAGACATTTTGCAGACACAAAAAAACCGGCGCTAGGCCGGTTTTCGTGTAACTGCTTGAATCTATTGGTCGGGGAGACAGGATTTGAACCTGCGACTTCTACGTCCCGAAC
>NZ_AVPT01000062.1 GCF_000768335.1 Lysobacter arseniciresistens ZS79 | reverse complement strand
AAGGGAGCGGCGGGGTTGGAGGTGCTGCCGGACGGGGCGGCGAGTACATCCGAGCAGCAACACTGGATCGGGCTCCATTATCTAGACCCCGAGACAGGCGATGCCATTGACGGCGCAGAGTACGAAATCCACTTTGTCGATGGTCCGGTAATTAGCGGCACGTTGGACGAGAAAGGGCGGGCTGATCACGAGAATGTAGAGAAAAAGGAAGTCGAAAAGGTCGTATACAAGCCGCGAGTCCCCGAGGAGGACTCGCCGCACGCAGCGCTTGAAGAAATTCTTGTCAAAGCAAACACGCAAAGGGTTGCGTAATGAGTGCTCCCCAGCCGGTTCTGCCCAATCAAGTCCCGCCAGTTTCCATTGAGCAGCTGCGTGAGGCGATCGCATTCATCGCCGAAACGCATCAGCAGATCACCGACGGTGCTCAGAACGTCTTTGTCTGGCTTTGGGAAGCGATACAGGGCGATTTCAATGGAGAGCGAAGCACCGGGCAAATTGTGTTTGATAGCGCGATCTCCATGATTCCTGGCGTAGATCAGGTCTGCGATGTGCGTGACCTCATCGCCAACTGCAAGCTGATCGAAGAAGACAGGTCCAACAAGTGGGCATGGGTTACGCTCGGCTTGACACTGGTTGGCTTGATCCCTGTCCTGGGTTCGTTGGTCAAGGGCGTGCTGAAGTTGTTCTTCAACTTCGTGCGGCGCACGGGAGGGGCTGCGATTGCCAAGGCTGTCGATGAGGCGATGACCTGGGTCATCACCCTCTTGCGCAAGCGGGAGGTGATGAAGTACTGGCGCGGCGTGCTACGAAGCGACCACATCTTCGGCGACCTGTCCAAGCTCATCAAAGTGGTTCGCGGACACGTGACCTTGCCCGCATTGTTGAGGGCTTTTGATCGCGGCATTCGCCTGATCCGAAATCTGGTGGAAAAGGTAGACAATATCCCGTTCGTGGGAGGCACTGCCCGCGGGTACCTGGAAATGGTTGAGGCGGTCAGGGCGGCTGCGAGGAATCATATGGGTGCCGCACTCAGGCCATTGCAGGATGTGCTTGACCACATCATCCGGCGGTTGGATCTGGAGGACCTGCTGCAACGCGGCGCTATAGTCGATACGCGGAACGTGCACTTCCGTGGCACCTTGCCCGAGGCCCGCGCCGTGACGCTGATGCGGACGACGGAGCCGTCGCCGAGTTGGTTGAGCAAGGGGGCGGGGCCACATGAGATGTTGGATCCAAGTGATCCCGGCTTGCAAAGAAGACTTGCATTAGATTATGCGGATGGGTATCCAAAGCTTACGCCGGATAACATCGGCTCATTCCATAAAATTGAAGCGCACGACATTGTCGGCCCGGCTCGCTTGTACCGGATAACTTCTCCTGGGAATGGAGCGGCGGGCGACTGCTGGATCAGTGAGGACGTGTTCCATAACCTCATGAAGTCGTCCGACCCCAAGGCGGCTTGGCGCAAGCATCTTGCGGTCTGGCCGGACTGGAACGCCAACGGCCAGTTCGTGGTCATGGAGGTTCCCGAGGGGCAGGTGCTGAAGGGGTGGAAAGGACCTGCGTCCAGCCAGGTAAAGGACAAGCAACTCCCCGGCAAGCACCTTGAAGGCGGCTGGGAACAGATCGTCATCAAACCGGCTGGTAACGAGTTCGACACCACGCGCTACTACATGCGTGGCGGCGGCCACGGTGAGAAACTGCATCCACCCGGTCTATCGCGCGAGGAGTTTCAGAGGTTGTCACCAGCCAAGCAGAAGGCCTACACCCAGATTCGGCAGGAGATCAACGATCCCCGGATCAAGGGACCCTATGAAACCGGTTGGGGGACAACGGACTTCGACCCGCAGCTGCGCGATGCCCGGATCGGCCTGCCGGCATTGCCGGGCCAAATCACCAATGCAGGTTAGAGATGAGTACGGACCTTTATGGAAACCCCTTGGGGCGGTCGCCCACGTTCGAGTTGAACGTATGGCAGAAGCGCCAGGCAACCCTGCTGTATCACTTCACCTCTCTGGACTATTTGAAGGGACTGAAGCAACGGATTGACGCGCTGATCAAGGGCTCTGACGTTACGCTGGATACAGCAATCGACGAGGGCCGCGACCGGCTCATGGTCAGTGAACGTTGGGGGGGGCGGGATACCGCAGCAAATTGGAGTACCTACGGGTTTCCTGCACTTGTAGAGTGGCAGCAAGCCGTTACTTGGATGATTGCACAACGCACTATTGAGTCCTACTGCGGTAGCGATGCACAAAATTGCGCCGGCAAGCTCCGCGAACTGTCCATGCGTTGGGCTACGCCGGAGGAAGAGGAGCATTTTCAGCGCTCTTTCGATGCGGTGTTTACGTATGCGAGCTACATCGACGGCTCGATTACAAGGCCGCAGAGTCGTGACGATGGTGCGTTCTACAACATCTGGCACGGCGTGCAATCGGAGTTTGAAAGTCTGAGGGTGTCACGCCACTCCGAGTTGTTCCCGCGAATTCCCCGCTACCGGGTGCGCACCGATGTCGAGGCTGTAACGGGTAGGGCGCCGCCTCGCACCGGTGTATACGTTCCCCAAGACGATCCTGCGGGCGCGTTACAGTTCTGCTGGACTGGTGGCGAGTGGGATGGCTCGCCCGATGACTGCGTGACCTTCAATGCACTTGGGCGAGAAGCGATCAACGCGGTAGGGCGTGAGCACCTGTGGAAGGACAGCCCACGTCTACTCGCTTTCGTTAAGGCACGTCATTTTGGTGCGTTTGAAGCCTTCGTGCGGGAGTCCCGCGGCAAACGCTTCGACCCCGAGAGGCATCTTAACGATCCAACTTGGGCAACCATTTTCATCTCCAGCGAAGGCCGGATGAAGCGACCCTGCAAGTGGTACTACGTCGAAGTGATCGAGGGTGACTTTGAAGAACCCGAGGACGAATCGGCGGTATCGGCTGGCGTGCAGTCACGTATCGAGGCCGGTAGGCTCTGTCCGCGAGTCGGCTATTGGTTCACCCCCGCCAAGCAGGCTAGCCGCCGCTACTTCAAGCAGGGTGAAGTGTTCCCGGAGTTCGAAGACAGCGCTTATGGCGCGACCTTCTGGCAATGGTCGCCCGACCAGTCCGCCCCGAAGCTCTGAGTATGCTGCTACTCACACGCAGGGAGCGGAGGTGATGTCGGTCGGCAGCTCGGTCCGGGTGACGGTGCTGTCGGTCCGCGACGGGCAGGTCAAACTGGGGATTGCCGCGCCTCGAGACGTTCCGGTGCATCGCGACGAAATCTTCCGGCGCATGCTTAGAGAGGCCGAGGGCAACGCGGTCGCTCCGTTGAGCGTGGTGACCAAGTCCGCACCCCAAGGGTGAGTCTCAACAGCGAAGTCCTGGTCGAGTTCCTGCACGGCGACATCGACCAGC
>NZ_AVPT01000008.1 GCF_000768335.1 Lysobacter arseniciresistens ZS79 | reverse complement strand
CCCCCCCCCCCGGGCTCACCGATTCTGGAATTAGGTCCAGTAAAAGCTCAATCCACTCGGCTGTCCCACCTTTTGCAGATCGGCCAGGGACTCGGCTCAGACAGTGCGGTCGCCACCAACCTCGCTCATCCGCGGGTGTCCCGCCATCTTGTTCATGATAACGATTCTCATTAACATGGCGCCCACCGCGGCATAGCCGCAGACCTTCCATACGGGAACCATGAACGCCACCACCATCAAGACTCTGGCCGCCAGCCCGCTGGCTGCCGCCCTCGCGCTTGCCCTCGTCGCTCCGGCCCACGCCCAGACTTCCGCGGCGGCCAGTAGCCAGCAGGCCACCGAGCTCGACACCGTTGAGGTAATCGGAAAGGTCGATTACGGCTATGTGCAGAAGCATTCGACGTCTGCGACCAAGACCGATACCGATCTGAACGACGTCCCGCAGGCGGTCACCGTGATCACCCAAGACCTCATTCAGGACTTGGGCGTTCAGGGGATGGCCGATGCCGTGCGTTATGTGCCGGGTATCGGCGTCACGCAGGGCGAAGGCAACCGCGACGGCCTGGTCTTTCGTGGCAATAGTTCGACCGCCGACCTGTTCATTGACGGCATGCGCGATGACGTGCAGTATTTCCGCGACACCTACAACATCGACCGCATCGAGGCCTTCAAGGGGCCGAACGCGATGATCTTCGGCCGAGGCAGCCCGGGTGGCCTGCTCAATCGCGTCACCAAGGTTGCAGACTGGGATTCCGGCCGGGAAGTCGGCCTGCAGGTCGGCTCGTGGGACAAGAAGCGCCTGACCGCCGACTTCAACCAGGCGCTCAATGACGTGGCGGCCTTCCGCGTTACTGGCGTCTACGAAGATTCGGAGGGTTTCCGCGATGGCTTCGAGCTGAAGCGCGAGGGCATCAATCCGACCCTATCGTTACGTCCGGGCGAAAATACGCTGATCACGCTCGGCTACGAGTACTTCCACGACGAGCGCACCGCCGACCGTGGCATTCCCAGCTACGCGAACGCGTTCAACGGCACTCGCCATCCGGTCGAGACTGACCGCGAGACATTCTTCGGCGATCCCGCCGGCAGCCCGACCTGGGTGGATGTCAATGCATTCAATGCGCTGGTGGAGCACGACTTCGGCGGCTTGCTGCTGCGCAACCGGACTCGCTATGCGGAGTACGACAAGTTCTATCAGAACGTTTTTCCGGCCAGCGTAAACGGTGCCGCGACGACGGTCAGCCTCTCGGCTTACAACAATCTCACCGAGCGGGAGAACCTGTTCAACCAGACCGACCTGATTTTCTCCGCCACAACGGCGTCGATCGAACACAAGTTCATGGCTGGCGCTGAATTCGGCCGTCAAGTAACCGACAACCTGCGCAGGACGGGCCGGTTCGCGGTGCCGGCCCAGAGCCCATGCTTGGCCGGAAGCACTGCGACCAGTTGCTTGGTGCCGCTCGCCAATCCGACGGTTTCGGTTCCGGTGACGTATACCAATAGCGGCAGCGATGCCAACAACACGGGCGTCACCAAGATTGCCGCGGTGTACGTGCAAGACCAGATTAAGTTCTCGCCGCGGTGGGAGGCGCTGGTTGGCCTGCGTTACGACCGCTTCGACGTCGACTTCCAGGATCTGCGGGCGTCAACCAGTGCGGCCAACCGCTACCTGTCATCGTCCGATGACCTGCTCTCCCCACGGGTCGGCCTCATCTACAAGCCGGCGGAAAACATTTCGCTGTACACCAGCTACGGCATTACATACTTGCCGCGTTCGGGCGAACAGATGGCCTCGCTCACAGCGAGCACCCAGTCGCTGGACCCCGAGGAATACAAGAACTACGAGATTGGCGCGAAGTGGGACATCACGCCGCGCCTAGGTGCAACGGCTGCGCTGTTCCGTCTCGATCGTAGTAACGTCGCAGTGATCGATCCGACCGACCCGACCAATACGCGAATGATCCTGTTCTCCGGAGACAGCCAGCGTACCGAAGGTGTCGAGTTGTCGCTGAGCGGCGAAATCACCCAGGCCTGGCAGATGATCGCCAGCTATACCTATCAGGAAGCCGAGATCACCCAGGACATCCGCACCTCGGCAACCAGCGTGACGCCGAAAGGCACGGAGTTGGCGCAGTCACCCAAGCAGATGGTGGGCTTGTGGAATCGCTATGACTTCTCGCCGAACTGGGGCGTCGGCCTGGGGGCAATTTATCGCGGTGAGTCCTACACCACGACCAGCAACCTCGTGACGCTGAAGAGTTACACCCGCTATGACGGTGCCGTGTACTACAAGGTTAACGATGACATCGATTTCCAGCTGAACGTCGAAAATCTGTTCAACAAGAAATATTTCCCTTCAGCGCATAGCGATACCAATATCACGACCGGTGCACCGCGTGGCTACTTTGTGAGCGCTCGATTCCGATTCTGACCGTCAATGCGGAACGAAAAGAGCCCGCCCGCTGCGGGCTCTTTTTCATTCGCAACTGATGACTGGCCGGCCAATAACTCTTAATGGCCGGAATGGTGTCCATGGTGGATACCAATATGCGAGCCGCTGTGCCGCATGCTACCGCTGCCATGCGGCCCGCTGTGCCAGCCGGTATGCGAAACGTCGCCGTGGCGCCCTCCGTAGTAGTGGCCGTGATATCCACCGTAATAGCCGAGGGTGACGCCGTATCCCGAATACCAGCCGGGAATATAGCCACCGCGGCAACCGTAGCTGTAGCCGTACGGGCTGTAACACATCGCGGACCCGCCGTAGCCATAGGCTGGATAGCCGGAGTAGTAGGTGCCGGAGCCGTATGGCTGATACGAGGCGCATCCTGCGACTACCAGCAAGACTAGCCCGGTAGCGAGAGCCTGAAGTTTCATGACACACCTCCGCGAACGTGACGTTCGCTCGGCACGAACATGCCGACGTCTCATTAAACGCCTAAATCGCGAAAGTGGAGCAGGCATGACCGCCATTTTGAGGCGCTGTTGGCGGACCTTCAGCTTTCCCGCCCGGCGTCAGAATCGCGAATGTATGAGGCGTCGAAAAAGGAACGGCGCCCATGGGCGCCGTTCGGAAATCAATGGCCACACTGGCCGTGATCCAGGCAGTCATGCTCGTGGTGCCGATCATGCTGCCGATGCCGGCGGTTGGAGTAGCCGCGGTTGTAATTGGTTGGGTTTGCGTACCTGTAATAGCTCGAATAGTTCGCGTCGCGGCGGTAGCCGTAGGCATTGCCATACTGCGGATCCGCGTAGTAGCCATTCGATCCGGAATAGCCGGTGCCGTGGTCCATGTCGTGATGCCCATCGTCGGAATAGACGTTCCGGTAATACACAGGGCGTCCGTGATGGTCATATTGCACAACCAGGCGATCCTGATAACCGTAATTTCCATAGCGGTAGTAGGGAGCGCCGCCGCGCATCACCACATCCGCGACATCTACCAGCACCCGGGCCAAGGAATCCTGCGCCTGAGCCTGGCCTAGGCCGCCCAGGCCCAACCCGAGGACAAGTGCCGTAGAGACCCACCAACGGGATACATGTTTCATTGCATTCTCCTCAGCGCCTGCGGCAGTGCAGGACATGAGCGAAAAATGCGCGCGATGCAGTGAATTGGTTTTGAACACGCTCCCGTCCCGCGTTTGCCGTACATCCGCGGTACGAAAAGGAAACGATGGGCAAGTCGAGCGCTGCCAAAAAAGGCCGCCGGGAAATTCCCGGCGGCCTTCCTGGAGGCCCCCCCGCCAGTTTCGCTTTACTTGCCCAGCAGCTCGGTGTGCTCGAAGCCCGGAGCCAGGGTCACGTGGATGCCGGGCTTCGTTTCCTGTGGCGGGTGTAGCGTGCGGGGACTACGGCGTCGGCGCGTACCGCAGCGTCACGAACCACTCCCGTCCCGGCTGGTTGTAGAACGCCACCGTCTCGTAATCGCGGTCGAACACGTTGGCGACGCGGCCCTGCACGGTCAGTGCGTCGGTCAGCGCGTACTCGGCCCGCAGGTCGAGGGTGGCGAAGCCGGGCAGGCGGCGGGTGTTGGCGACGTCGTCGTAGCGGGGGCCCTCGGCGACGGCGGTCAGGCCCAGGCCCAGCCTGCCGAACGCACGGTCCAGCTCGATCCGGGCGCCGTGGCGGGCGCGCCGCGGCAGTTCGAGGTCGGTGTCGAACGTGCGGTTCCCGGTGTCGAGCCAGCTCGCGCTGGCGGCCAGCTGCCAGCCGGCGACGGTGGCGTCGACGCCGAGCTCGGCGCCGCGCATGCGGGCGCGCTCGATGTTGTTGGGCAGGTTGAGCGCGGCGTCGAACGCGATCAGGTCGTCCACCTTGGTGTCGAACGCGTCGAGGCGGATGTCGAAGTCGTCGTTGCCCCAGCCGATGCCGATCTCCACGGTCTGCGATTCCTCCGGCCGCAGGTCGGGGTTGCCGAAGAACGGGTAGTACAGCTCGTTGAAGGTCGGCGCCTTGAACGCGCTGCCCCAGCCGGCGCCGAGCTGCCAGCCACCGCCGAACTCCAGCCCCCACGACACGCTGCCGGTGGTGTGGCCGCCGAACTGCTCGTTGTCGTCGCGGCGCACCGCCGCCTGCAGGGCGTGGGTGCCGGCCGCCGTGGTGGCGAAGCGGCCCTGGTACTGGGCGAACGCGGCGCGGTTGTCGCGCTCGTCGCTGACGTAGACGGTGCTGCCCTCGACGCGGTCGCGCAGCCAGTCGATGCCCGCTGTCAGCAGCTGTCCGTCGGCGATGCCGAAGTCGCCCTGCAGCGCGGCGCTGTCGCGGTCGGTGTCGAAGTAGCCGGTGTAGCTGCCGTCGTTGAACTGGTCGGAGGCGTCGACGTTGCGGCCGGCGGTGAGCTTGAACTGCATTGCGTCGGACGGGCGCCAGCGCACGTTGCCGCCGACCACCTGCTGCACGGTCTCGGAGCGGTTGCCGTAGTCGCCGTCGAAGTCGTTCTCGCCCTCGCTGCGCAGCGCCTGCGCGGAGATCTGCCAGGCGTCGTCGAGGTCGATCCCGGCGCGCAGCGACAGCGCGTCCTGGATGTAGCCGTCGAGGTCGGGCTCGGGCTCGCTGATGAAGCAGCCGCCGGAGAACGGCGTCGGCTCGGCGACGTCGCAGGCGTTGAAGCCCTCCGTGCGCTGGAACGCGTAGTCGGCGCCGAACCATGCGCGGCCCTCGCGCCCGTCGAAACCGACGCCGAAGTCGTGCGCGCCATGGCTGCCGCCGCCGACGTGCATGCGCGGTGCCCAGCCGGCCGCCTCGCGCCGGGTGAAGATCTGGATCACGCCGCCGATCGCCTCGCTGCCGTACAGGCTCGAACGCGGCCCGCGGACGATCTCGACCCGTTCGATCAGCGCCAGCGGAAGGTTCTGCAGCGACACCAGGCCGGAGGTGGGCGAGCCGATGCGGATGCCGTCGACCAGCACCACGATGTGGTCGGACTCGGCGCCGCGCAGGAACAGCGTGGTCAGCTTGCCGGCGCCGCCCTGGTTGGCCAGCGAGATGCCGGCGCGGCCGGCCAGCAGGTCGGGCAGCGAGCGCGCCTGGCTGCGCTCGATCGAGTCGCGGTCGATCACCTCGACCGGCGCCAGCGTGTGGGCGACGGTGGTGGCGGTGCGGGTGGCGGTGACGACGACCTCGTCGAGGTCGGTCGCCTGCGCGGTGGCGTCGGCGCGGGCGGTGGCCGGCAGCGCGACGGCGGGGAGGGCGAGCGCCATGGCGGTGGCGAGCGGGGCGAGGTGAAGGCGCATCGATGTGTCTCCAGGCGCACGGCGGCCGTCCCGGCGTGCCGTGCCGATATCGGGAAGTCGCGTGGAGAGGAGTGCGGGCCGGGACGGCGCGGGCAGGCGCCGTCGTCGTCGCCGCCATGCCCGCCGCATCGCAACCAGTCAGCTCCGCGGCCGGTCTCCGGACTCGCGAGGGTGTCGTCGACACGACCGGGGCGCCTTCCCATGCGGTTGCACAGTGGCGGTGGCCCGGGCCGGACCCGCCTGCGCGGATCCACTCGCTTACCGTTGCGGGGGCAGTGCCGGGCTGGCCGTGGCATGCGCCGCGGCGTCACCGGCTTCCCGTTTCAACCCGTTGGCAGGACGCCGCCGGGTCACCTCGAAGCGGGCGCAGTGTACGCGATTGCGGGCGCCGCGCCGCGGTCAGTCGTCCTGCGGGCGACCGGCGACGGTATCGGGCGCCAGCACGGTGGTGCGCACCGGCCCGGCCGGCGGCTTGTGGCGCGGCGCCGGCAACTCGGCGATCGCCGCCTCGGCGGCGCTGACCAGCTCGCTGCGGCGGGCGTCGGGCACGTCCTGCCAGTGGCAGTCCTGCAGGGCGCCTTCCAGCGCGTACAACAGGTTGAGGGTCGGCTTGAAGCCGGCCCGCTTGATCCGCATGAACGCCTCGACCGGCCCGGCCTCGGCGATCTCCTCGCGCGTGCGCAGGCCGACCTGGCGCAGCCACGCCGCCGACTTCGGGCCGATGTTGCGCAGCTTGGCGGCCTCGCTCATCGCAGCGACTCCAGGTAGACCTGCGCGAGTGCCTCGAAGCCGCGCTGGTCGTCCGCGTCGAAACGTTCGCGCCGCGGGCTGTCGATGTCGAACACGCCGACCAGCGCGTCGTCGAGTACCAGCGGCACCACCACTTCCGAGCGCGACGCCGAGTCGCAGGCGATGTGGCCGGGGAAGGCGTCGACGTCGGCCACCCGCTGGCTCTGGCGGGTCGACGCGGCGGCGCCGCAGACGCCCTTGTCGAGCGGGATCCGCACGCAGGCCGGTTGGCCCTGGAACGGCCCGACCACCAGCTCGCGGCCGTCGAAGAAGTAGAAGCCGACCCAGTTGAGTTCCGGCAGTGCGTGGTAGACCAGCGCGGAGAGGTTGGCGGCGTTGGCGATGCGGTCCGATTCGCCGGCCAACAGGGCGCGGGCCTGCGCGGCGAGTTCGGCGTACTGCTCCGGCTTGCTGCCGGACAGGGCGGTGGCGGTGAACATCGGCCGAGTGTAGCAGCGACGCCGCTGCGACCCACTTGCGTCGGGGTCTACGATGGCGGCATGCAGACATCCCCCGCGCACGTTCCCCCGTACTTCTACGTGACCGGCACCGACACCGGCGTCGGCAAGTCGCTGGTCTCCGCCGCCCTGCTGCATGCCCTGCGCGCGCGCGGCGTCCGCGCGGTCGGGATGAAACCGGTCGCCAGCGGCTGCGAGCGCACGGCCGACGGCTGGCGCAACGAGGACGCGCTGCTGCTGCAGGCCGCCAGCGACCCGCGCCCGGTCTACGGCGACATCAACCCGTATGCGCTGCGCGCGCCGGTGGCGCCGGAGCTGGCCCTGCGCGACGACGGCGTCGAACTGTCGCTGGCAGCGCTGGTGGCGGCCTACGCGCGGCTCGCGGCGCAGGCCGAACGGGTCGTGGTCGAGGGGGTTGGCGGCTGGATGGCACCGCTGTCGGACACGCTCGACCAGCTCGACCTGGTGCGCGCGCTGCGGCTGCCGGTCGTGCTGGTGGTCGGGCTGCGGCTGGGCTGCATCAACCACGCCCGGCTGACCGTGCGTGCGTTGCAGGCCGACGGCGTGCAACTGGCCGGCTGGGTCGCCAACGAGGTCGACCCGGCGATGGCGCGGATCGACGACAACGTCGCCATCCTGCGGGACCGGCTGCCGGCGCCGTGCTGGGGCCGGCTGCCGCACGCGGCGACGCCCGACCCGGCCCTGCTGGCGCGGCACCTCGTGCTGCCGGACTGACGGCCACGGCGCACCCGCCGGCCAGGCAGGTTTTCGCGCCGGCGTAACCGGGCGGCGCTAGCGTTGCGCCAAGGTGACGGTGCCATCGGCGGGGCTGACTTCCGGCATGCGGAGGCGGTGCCGGCCATCCCTAAACTGCCCGGTACACGAAATGGCTGACGAGGCCCCCATGCGCCGCAATCTGCTTTTCACTGGGCTGCTGCTCGCCGGCGCGCTGGCGCTGGGCGGATGCGGTGGCGACCCGGCCGCCGAAGGTGCCGCCGGCGGCGGACCGCCGGGCGGGATGCAACTGCCGGTCGAGGCGGTGACCATCCAGCCGCAGCCGCTGGAAGGCGGCCTGCAGACCGTCGGCAGCCTGCGCGCCGACGAGTCGGTGGTGGTGCGGCCGGAAGTCGGCGGCCGGATCGAGCGCATCCACTTCGAGGAAGGCGGCCGCGTCCGCGCCGGCCAACCGCTGTTCAGCCTCGACGCCAGCCTCGCCCGCGCCAGCCTCAACGAGGCCCAGGCCAACCTCGAGAACAGCCGCCGCGCCAACGCCCGCGCCGCCGAACTCGCCGGCGAGCAGCTGATCGCCCGCTCCGACTACGACCAGACCCGCGCCAACTACGCGGTCGACCAGGCCCGCGTCGCCTCGGCCCGCACCGCGTTGGAGAAGATGACCCTGCGGGCGCCGTTCTCCGGCCAGATCGGCCTGCGCGAGGTCAGCGTCGGCGACTTCGTCAACGTCGGCCAGGACCTCGTGACGCTGGTGCGGATGGACCCGATCGAGGTCGACTTCAGCCTGCCGGAAGGCGCGCTGCCGCAGCTGGATACCGGCCAGAAGATCAGCGTCAGCGTCGACGCGTTTCCCGGCGAGGCCTTCGGCGGGCAGGTGGTCGCGATCGCGCCGGTGATCGACCCCAACAGCCGCAGCGTGCAGTTGCGCGCGCAGATCGCCAACCCGGACTTCCGCCTGCGCCCGGGCCAGTTCGCCCGGCTCACGCTCGACACCAGCACCGGCGGCGAGGCGCTGCTGATCCCCGAGCAGGCGCTGATGCAGGAGGGCGAGACCCGCTTCGTCTTCACCGTCGTCGACGGCAAGGCCGTGCGCACCGAGGTCACCACCGGCCGCCGCGTGCCCGGCAAGGTGCAGGTGGTGGAAGGCCTGCAGGCCGGCGATGTGGTGATCGTCGCCGGCCAGGGCAAGCCGACGATGCAGGACGGCGTGCCGGTGATGGTGCTGCCGCCAGCCGGTGCCGCTGGCGCCGCGCCCGCCGGCGCGCCGGCGGACGCCCCGGCCGATGCGCCCGGCGACGCGCCCGCCACGGACGCCGCGGACGCCGAGTAAGCCGCGCCGCTCCTTCCGCCCGGCGGAGGGGAACCCGCACACGCCGAGAGACGCCCCATGGTCCTGTCCGACATCTCGATCCGCCGCCCCGTCTTCGCCACCGTCATCAACCTGGTGGTGCTGCTGTTGGGCGTCATCGCCTACGACCGCCTCGCGGTCCGGCAGATCCCCAACGTCGACACCCCGGTGGTGACGGTCAACACGTCCTACCCCGGCGCCAGCGCGCAGGTGATGGAGTCGCAGGTCACCCAGCCGATCGAGGACGCGCTGTCGGGTGTCGAAGGCATCGAGTACATGCAGTCGGTCAGCCGCGAGCAGTCCAGCCAGGTGACCATCCGGTTCCGCCTCGACCGCGATCCCGACGGTGCGGCGAGCGACGTGCGCGACCGCGTGGCGCAGGCCCGCCAGCAACTGCCCGACGAGGTCGACGAGCCGATCGTGCAGAAGCAGGAGGCCGACGCCGAGCCGATCATCTTCATGGCGTTCTCGTCCGACCGGCACAGCCAGGTCGAGATCGCCGACTACGCCGAGCGCATGGTCAAGGACCGGATCCAGCAGATCCCCGGCGTCGCCCAGGCGCAGGTGTTCGCGCCGACCTACGCGATGCGCATCTGGATCCAGCCGCAGCGGCTGGCCGGTTTCGGTCTGGTTCCGGCCGACGTCGAACGCGCGCTGCGCAACCAGAACGTCGAGATCCCGGCCGGCCGCGTCGAAGGCACCGACCGCGAGTTCACCGTGCTGCCGGCGACCGACCTGCAGACGCCGGAGGAGTTCGGCGAGGTCATCCTCGGCCAGTCCAACGGCTACCTGGTGCGGCTGCGCGACGTCGCCAAGGTCGAGCTGGGCGCGCAGCAGGAGCGCTTCCGCGCGCGCTACAACGGCGTCAACGCGGTGCCGCTGGGCATCACCAAGCAGGCGGTCGCCAACCCGCTGGAGATCTCGGCCGCGCTGCAGGAGCTGGTGCCGCAGATCCAGCGCACGCTGCCGGAAGGGCTGAAGCTCGACATCGCGTTCGACTCGACGATCTTCATCGAGAAGTCGATCGAGGAGGTCTACAAGACCGTGATCGAGGCGGTGCTGCTGGTCGTCGTGGTGATCTTCCTGTTCCTGCGCAGCTGGCGCGCGACGCTGATCCCGCTGGTGACGATCCCGGTTTCTCTGATCGGCGCGTTCGCGCTGATGCTGGCGTTCGGCTTCACCATCAACACCCTCACCCTGCTGGCGATGGTGCTGGCGATCGGGCTGGTGGTCGACGACGCGATCGTGATGCTGGAGAACATCTACCGGCACATCGAGGAAGGCATGCCGCCGTACCAGGCGGCGCTGCAGGGCAGCAAGGAGATTGGCTTCGCGATCGTCGCGATGACGTTGACGCTGGCCGCGGTGTACGTGCCGCTGGCGTTCTCGACCGGGCGCACCGGCAAGCTGTTCGTCGAGTTCGCGCTGACCCTCGCCGGCGCGGTGCTGGTGTCGGGTTTCACCGCGCTGGCGCTGTCGCCGATGATGTCGTCCAAGCTGCTGCGCCACGAGAAGAAGCACGGCCGCTTCTACGAGATGGGCGAGCGCGTGCTGCGCAAGCTGGACGACGGTTACCGCGCGGTGCTGACGCGCGCGCTGAAGCTGCGCTGGGCCGTGGTCGGCGTCGGCCTCGGCGTGTTCGCGCTGGCAATCGTGCTGTTCGTGACCCTGCCGCGTGAGCTCGCGCCGCAGGAGGACCAGGGCGTCATCATCGGCTTCGGGCAGGCGCCGGAAGGCTCGACCGTCGACTACACCGACCGCTACGCGCGGATGATGGAGCAGGGCTTCGCCAGCGCGCCGTCGGTGGTCAGCTACTTCCAGCTGGTCGGCTTCCCGGCGGTGACCAACACGATCGGCTTTGTGATGCTGGAGGACTGGGACGAGCGCGACGTCTCGGTGGCCGAGGTGCAGGGCGCACTGTTCCCGCAGTTCATGGGCATCCCGGGGATCATGGCGTTCCCGACCCTGCCGCCGCCGCTGGGGCAGGAAGGCTTCGGCCAGCCGGTCAACTTCGTGGTGCAGAGCACCGGCACCTGGGAGGAGCTCGGCGTCGTCGTCCAGAAAATGATGGCGAAGATGGCCGAGAACCCGAACCTGACCAACCCCGACAGCGACCTCAAGCTCAACAAGCCGCAGCTGAGCATCAGCGTCAACCGCGAGAAGGTCGCGGCGGTCGGCAGCGACGTCGCCACCGTCGGCCACACGCTGGAGACGCTGCTGGGCGGGCGCAACGTCACCCGCTTCAAGCGCGGCTCCGAGCAGTACGACGTGGTGGTGCAGGTCGAGGACGCCGACCGCCGCACCCCGGGCGACCTGTCCAACATCTACGTGCGTGGCGGCGACGGGCAGATGGTGCAGCTGTCCAACCTGGTCGACGTGACCGAGACGGTCGCGGCCAAGGAGCTCAACCACTTCAACAAGATGCGATCGGCGACGATCAGCGCCGGCCTCGCGCCGGGCTACCCGATGGGCGAGGCGCTGGATTGGATGGAGGCCGCGCTGGCCGAGGTCGCGCCGGAGGCGACCTACGACCTGTCCGGGCAGAGCCGCGAGTTCCGCGAGTCGTCCAGCGATTTCGCGATGATCTTCGGGCTCGCGGTGGTGTTCATCTTCCTGGTGCTGGCGGCGCAGTTCGAGAGCTGGGTCGACCCGCTGGTGATCCTGCTGGCGGTGCCGCTGGCGGCGTTCGGTGCGTTCCTCGCGCTCAAGTTGAGCGGAGGCAGCTGGAACATCTACTCGCAGATCGGCCTGGTGACGCTGGTCGGCCTGATCGCCAAGCACGGCATCCTGATCGTGGAGTTCTCCAACCAGCTGCAGGAGCAGGGGCGGGCGAAGTTCGAGGCGGTGGTGGACGCCGCGGCGCTGCGCCTTCGGCCGATCCTGATGACCACCGGCGCGATGGTGCTCGGCTCGCTGCCGCTGGCGATCGCGTCGGGTGCCGGCGCCGAGGCGCGCAACCAGATCGGCTGGGTGATCGTAGGTGGCATGGGCATCGGCACCTTCTTCACCCTGTTCGTGGTGCCGGTGATGTACCTGCTGATCGGCCGCAACCACCAGAAGGCCGCGGCCGCGCAGGCGCGGCGCGAAGCCGGCCACGCGGGAGCGGAGTCCGCCGGCTGAGATCGCAGGCAACAAAAAACCCGGCAGCGCCTGCTGCCGGGTTTCGTGTTCCTGCCGAAGCCGGAGAGAGAGACGGACTTACTTGACCGGGCGCGCCTTGCTGCCCTTGGTCGCGCTGTCGACGTAGGCCTCGGCCTTCTCGGCGGCGGCGCGGGTGGCCTGCTCGACGTTGGCCTGGGTGGTGCGGGCGGCGGACTCGAACTGGGCGCGGGCGACCTCGGCGATGCGCTCGTTGGTCTTGACCGTGCGGCCGAGCACTTCCTGGCCGGCGGCGACGCCGCGCTCGATGTTCTCGCGGGCGACCTGTGCGGCCTTCGGCAGCAGGTCCTTCAGGCCCTCGGCGTCACGCACCTGGGTGGCTTCGCCGAGGAAGGCGAAGGTGGCGTTGGCGCGGTCCTCGATCGCGGCCAGCTGCAGGCCGAACACGGCACCGGCGTTGTCGAGGGCGAGGCGGTTGACCTGTGCCGCGGTTTCCGCGAACTGGCGCGTCGCGGCGGCGAACTGTTCGTTGAACTGCTGGTACATGGCGGGCTCCTGCTGCGCCGGCAAAGGGTTTGCCGGTTTGTGCGGTGCAGCATAGCGCGGCCATTGTTGCGATGCAACATGCCCGGATGGAGCGTTCAGGCTTGCGACTGGTCGCCCCGGTAGCGGCAGCCGGAGGTGCAGGTTTCGTGCACCACCACTTCGGCCAGCAGCGGCAACGCGGGCTTCAGCCGCTCCCAGATCCACACCGCGAGGCGCTCGCTGGTCGGGTTCTCCAGCCCCTCGATGTCGTTGAGGTAGTGGTGGTCGAGGCGGTCGTACAGCGGCTGGAACGCGCGCTTGACGTCGGCGAAGTCCATCACCCAGCCGGTGTCTGCGCCGATGTCGCCGCGCAGGTGGATCTCGACCCGGAAGGAGTGCCCGTGCAGGCGCGCGCACTTGTGGCCCTCGGGGACGTTGGGCAGGCGGTGCGCGGCTTCCAGGGTGAAGGTCTTGAAGATGTCCATCGGCGCATTCTATCGCCGCCGGGCCTTGTGCTGCGGGGCTTGTGGGGGCCGTTGCGGCGCCGGTCCGGGGGCCGCCGCGGGTTCGTCCGGAGCGCCCGACGTGGCACGATACCGGGATGGAAACCAACGTTGTCGACCTGGTCCAGCTGCGCCGCGGCTGCGCGCAGTGCTCGCTGCAGCAGTTGTGCCTGCCGGCCGGCATCGGCCAGGACGACCTGAAGCAACTGGACGAGATCGTCCGCCGCAAGCGGCCGGTCGCGGCCGGGGAGCGGCTGTTCCGCCCCGGCGACACGATGGCTTCCGTGTACGTCGCGCGCGACGGTGCCTTCAAGACCGTCAGCACCAGCGAGGACGGCGAGGAACAGGTGATCGGTTTCCACCTGCCCGGCGAGCTGATCGGGCTGGACGGGCTCGGCCACGGCCGGCACCGGGTCGAGGCGGTCGCGCTGGGCACGGCCAACGTCTGCGAGTTGCCGTTCGAGCAGCTGGCGGCGATCGCCAGCCGGTTGCCGAGCCTGCAGCAGCAACTGCTGCGGGTGATCGGCCAGGGCGTCGAACGCGACCAGGATCACTTGAGCATGCTGGTGCGGCGGCAGGCCAACGAGCGCATCGCGCTGTTCCTGCACGGGCTGGGCGAGCGGCTGCGCAACATCGGCGAGTCCGGCAGCCGGTTCCGCCTGCCGATGAGCCGCGAGGACATCGCGCGCTTCCTCGGCCTCGCGCTTGAGACGGTCAGCCGGGGGTTCTCGCGCCTGCAGGACGACGGGGTGATCGCGGTGGCCGGGCGGCGGGTCGAGATCCTCGACGCGGCCGAGCTGGCCCGGTTGGCCCACGGCGTCGAGGCGGGCCCACCGGCGCCGCGGCGCGCGCGCTCCTGACGGTCACACCGTCCGCGGCAGGCAGCCCAGTGCGGTCAGCCAGCCGTGCACCGCCGGCACCTGCATCAGCCACGGCGAGGCGATCGTCAGCACGCCGGCGACCAGCACCAGCGCCGCGGCCGCGTGGCGCCAGCCGCGACGCTGCAGGCGCTGGCCGAGCCGCGCGCCGGACCACGTCAACGGCAGCATCAGCGGCAGCGTGCCGAGGCCGAACGCGGCCATCGTCAGCGCGCCGTTGCGGGCGTCGGCCTGCAGCCAGGCGGCGGCCAGCAGGGTGGTGCTGAGCCCGCAGGGCATCCAGCCCCACAGCATGCCCAGCCCGATCCGCCGCGCGGGCGTGTCGGCTGGCAGCAGCCGCCGCTGCAGCGGTTGCAGCCAGCGCCACAGCCCGGCGCCCGGGCGCGGCAGGAAGCGCAGCCGGCCGCGGGTGTCGAGCAGCCGCAGGGCGACGACCACCAGCACCACCCCGACCGCCGCGCGCAGGCCCATCGCCAGCCAGTCGAGCCGGGCGATGTCGAGGATGCCGTGGCCGAGCCCGCCGGCGATCGCGCCGGCCAGGGTGTAGCCGAGCACCCGCCCGGCGTTGGGCTCCAGCGCCGCGATCCAGCCGCTGCGCCCGCCCGCGGCGGAGAAGCCGGTGGCGATGCCGCCGCACATCGCCGCGCAGTGGGCGCCGCCGAGCACGCCGCTGAGCAGCGCCGCGCCGAGGGTCAGCCAGTCGATCGGCATGGCTCAGTCCCTGCCGGCGGTCGGGGCATCGCGACCGCCCGCGTCGGCGGGCGGCGCGGAATCCGCGGCGTCGCCGTCGACCGGTGTGGCCGCGGCGTCGCGTTGCAGCCGCTGCGCGCGCTCGTGCGGATCCTCGCGCAGGATGTCGATCGCCGGCGTGTCGAGGTCCTCGAACTGGCCGCGGCGCACCGCCCACACGAACGCCCAGACCGCGGCGGCGAGCAGCAGCAGGCTCAGCGGGATCATCAGCAGCAGGATGTTCACCGGCCGGCCTGTTCGATGTCGGGAACGCGGGCCAGGCGCAGCGCGTTGGCGGTGACCACCAGCGACGACACGGCCATGCCGAGCGCGGCGATCCACGGCGTCACCAGCCCGGCGGCGGCCAGCGGCAGCGCCAGCAGGTTGTAGCCGGCGGCCCAGCCGAGGTTCTGCCGGATCACCCGACGGGTGCGGCGGGCGATCGCGACCGCCTGTGGCACCCGCGACAGCGAGTGGCCGGTCAGCACCAGGTCCGCCGCGCGCTGGGCCAGCGCGGCGCCGTCGGCGACCGCCAGCGAGACGTCGGCGCCGGCCAGCACCGGCGCGTCGTTGAGGCCGTCTCCGACCATCGCCACCACCCGGCCGTCGGCCTGCAACCCGCGCGCGAACGCCAGCTTGTCCTCCGGGCTCTGCCGTGCGTGCGCCCGGTCGATGCCGAGCGCGTCGGCGAAGCGTTGCACCGGGCCGGCCGCGTCGCCGCTGGACAGGTGCACCGCAAGGCCGGCGTCGCGCAGCGCCGCCACCGCGCCGCGCGCGTCGGGGCGCTCGGACTCGCGCAGGGTGAAGCGGGCGATCGCGCGGCTGCCGTCGCCGAGCCACAGCCGGCCGTCGTCGCCGGTGCTGGCGGCGAAGCCCGGGCGGCCCAGCCGCCAGCGCTCGTCGTCGACGGTGCCGACCACGCCCTGTCCCGGCACCGCCCTCAGTCCGGTCGCCAGCGGCGCGTTGGCGATGTCGCCGAACGCGCGCGCGATCGGGTGGCCGCTGTCGCGCTCCAGCGCCGCGGCGATGCGCAGCACCTGCTCCTCGCTATAGCCGCCGAAGGCCTCGACGCCGGCCAGCACCGGCCGGCCGTCGCTGAGCGTGCCGGTCTTGTCGAACACCACGTCGGTGGCCTGGGCGAGGCGGTCGAGGGCGTTGTCGCGCACCGCCAGCACGCCGATCCGCGCCAGCGCGCCGTGGGCGGCGGCCAGCGCCGCCGGCACCGCCAGCGACAGCGCGCAGGGGCAACTGATGATCAGCAGCGCGAGGGTGACCTCGAACGCGCGCGCCGGGTCGTGGATGCGCCAGCCGATGAACACCGCGAGGGTCGCCAGCATCAGGCCGGCGACGAAGCGGTGGGCGATGCGGTCGGCCGCCAGTGCCAGCGCCGGGCGCTGAGACTGCGCGCGCTCGACCAGCCGGGTCAGCTGCGACAGCCGCGTGCCGCTGCCGGTGCCGGTCACCCGCAGGCGCGCGGGCTGCTCGCGGCAGACCGTACCGGCATACACCGCGGCGCCGGCGTCCTTGGCCACCGGGTGCGGCTCACCGGTGAGCAGCGCCTCCTCGAACCGCGCCGGCGCCAGCAGCTCGCCGTCGGCCGGCACCACCTCGCCGACCGCCACGCAGGCGATGTCGCCAACCGCCAGCGCCGCCAGCGGCACCGACTCGCGGCCGCCACCGGCAAGCTCACGCGTGGCGAACGCCGGCCGCGCCCGCGCCAGTGCGTCGACCTGCGCGCCGGCGATGCTGCGCGCGCGCTTTTCCAGCATCCGCGCGGCCAGCAGCAGGAACACGAACATCACCGCGGCGTCGTACCAGACGTGCTCGCCGCCGCGGACGGTTTCGAACACGCTCGCGCCCCACGCCAGCAGGGTCGAGCCGGCGATCAACAGGTCCATTCCGAGCCGGCGCTGGCGCAGTTCGCGCAGTGCGCCCTCGATGAACGGCCAGCCGGCGTAGAACACCACGGGGGTCGAGACGAGGAAGGTGATCCAGCGGAAGAAGTCGCGGGTCGGCAGCGACATCGTGTTGCCGAAGTCGAGGTACAGCGCCTCGGCCAGCATCATCGCCTGCATCGAGCCGAGCCCGGCGATGCCGATGCGGATCAGGTCGCGGTTGCGCTCGCGGCGGTGCTCGGCCTCGCGCGCCTGGCCGCCGGCGAGGTAGGGCCGGTAGCCGAGCGTGACCAGTTGCCGCAGTACGCCCGACAGCGCGGTGGTGGCCGGGTCCCAGGCCAGCCGGATGCGGCCGGTGACGGCGTTGGCGCTGGCCTCCAGCACGCCGGGCTGGCGCGCCAGCGCGCGGTCGATCAGCCACGCGCAGGCGGCGCAGCGCATGCCGTCGGTCAGCAGGGTGATCTCGCGGCCGCCGTCGATGTCGTGGGCGTGCTCGGCCAACAGCTCGTCGCGGTCCCATACGGCCAGGTCGACCGGCTCGGTGCCGACCCGCGCGGCGCGCTCGCTGCGCAGGCGGTAGTAGTCACCGAGGTCGGCGCCGTCGATCCACTGCGCGGCCGCGGCGCAGCCCTCGCAGCAGAACGCGCGCGGGCGGCCTTCGAACACCGCCCGGGCCGGGTTGGCCGGCAGCGCCTCGCCGCAGTGGTGGCAGGCACCGTCCGCCATTGCCGGCAGCCGGCCTTCGACGGCCGTCATCGCATGGGACAGCGTCGCCACCGCATCACCTACGGCGCCTGCAGCGCCGGGCGCACGCTCGCGGCCTGCTGGCCGGCCGGCAGCCGGCCCTGCAGCCGCCACTGGCCATCGATGTCGCCCAGTCGCAGGTTCCAGTCATGGCTGCCGTCGAGTTCGGCCTCGGCGCGCCAGCCGGTGTCGGTCGGCGCCAGTTCAAGCGCGCGGTCGTGCTCGCCGAGGGTCGGGTGCAGCAGCTCCAGCCGCAACGGCGCGGCGCGGTCGAAGTCGCCGCCGACCGGCAACGCCTCGACGAAGCCCTGTTCGGCATCGACCCGCACGATCGCGCTGAGCTTGCGCCCGGCCGCCACCGCGTCGGGGCCGAGATCAGCGGTCTGCACCTGGGCGGTGCGCCGGACCGGGTCGGGCATGGCGTCGGTGCTGCCGTCGCCGCTGGCGATCACCAGCAGCGCGATGCTGCCGGCGACCGCTGCCGCGACCAGCGCGATCACCAGCCACACCACCGGCTGTCGCCACGGCGAGGACGCCGGTTCGCGCGGTGGTTCGGAGGGCGACTGGGGCGTGTTGGGGGCGTGGCTCATCACATCGGTCCGAAGAAGGTGCTGTCGGCGGTCTCGCGGATGGTGCCGTCGGCCGACTCGACCACGAACCGCACCTCGTGGCGGCCGCTCACGTCGGCCTGCGCGGTCAGCTCCACCGGGATCGACAGCACCGCGCCGGCATCGGCCTCGACGGTGCGGGTGCCGCCGCGCAGTGAGATCGCCGGTCCGGCCTCCACCGCCACCGTATACACCTGCGGGGTCTGCGATTTGTTCACCAGCTTGATCGTGTAGCCGTTGTCGACACCGTCGCCGACCATCCGGTACAGCGCGTTGCGGTCGCGCAGCACGTCGACGATCAGCGGGCTGCGCGCGGCGATGCCCCAGGTCCAGCCGGCCACCAGCAGCGCGAGCAGCGCGGCGTAGATGAACACCCGTGGCCGCAGCACCCGGCTCGGCTTGCCGTCGATCGCGTTCTGGGTGGAGTAGCGGATCAGCCCGTGCGGGTAACCCATCTTCTCCATCACGTCGTCGCAGGCGTCGATGCAGGCGCCGCAGGCGATGCACTCGTACTGCAGGCCGTTGCGGATGTCGATGCCGACCGGGCAGACCTGCACGCACATGGTGCAGTCGATGCAGTCACCCAGCTCGTCGGGTGCGAACTTCGGCAGCGGTGCGGCCTCGGCGCCGACGTCGCCGAGCGCGATCGTGCCGGCCGCCTGCAGCCGGTTCTGCGCGGCGCTGGGGTGCTTGCTGGCGCGGAACACGTAGTCGTAGGCGGTACGGACGTCGAGCAGGCCGCGCGCGCGTTCCAGCACGCTGCCCAGGCCACGCTTGCGCGGGCCGCGCGGCTCCCCGCGCATCGGGTCGTAGGCGATGATCAGGGTGTTGCGGTCGAACATCGCGCTCTGGAAGCGCGCATACGGGCACATGTACTTGCACACCTGCTCGCGCAGGAAGCCGGCGTTGCCCCAGGTCGCCAACGCGTAGAACAGCACCCAGAAGGTCTCCCAGCCGTTCCAATCGAACGGCCACAGCCGCGCGCCCAGCCCGGTGATCGGGGTGAAGAAGCCGACGAAGGTGAAGCCGGTCCACAGCGCGAACACCAGCCACAGGATGTGCTTGGACCCCTTGCGCAGGACCTTCTCGCGGTTCCACGGGCCGGCGTCGAGCTTGATCCGCTTGGCGCGGTCGCCCTCGGTCCAGCGCTCCATCCACAGGAACACCTCCGTCCACACGGTCTGCGGGCAGGCGTAGCCGCACCACAGTCGCCCGGCCAGCGCGGTCACGAAGAACAGCAGCAGCGCCAGGATGATCAGCAGCACCGCCAGCAGGCTGAAGTCCTGCGGCCAGAAGGTCAGCCCGAACACGTGGAACTTGCGCGCCGGCAGGTCGAACAGCACCGCCTGGCGGCCGTCCCACTGCAGCCATGGGAACAGGTAGTACATGCCGAGCAGCCAGAACACGGCGGCCTTGCGCAGCCGGTCGAAGCGGCCGGACACGTCGCGGGGGTAGACCTTGCGTTCGCTGACATACAGCGAATCGCCGCCAGACGATTCCAGCAGGTCGATGTCGATCTTCTTGCTCACCGCGGGGGGATTACTCCAGTGGCAACGATTTGTTGAAGCGGCTCGCCGGGCGCAACAGCAGCCAGGTGAACAGGCTGGCCGACGCGGTCGCCAGCCAGAACATGAAAAAACCGATGGTGTAGCCCATCGACCGGGTGATCTCGACACCCGGGAAGGTCAGGTCGCGCAGCGCCAGCGGGTCGACGAAGGCGAAGAACACCATCGTCGAGACCCCCGCGGCGAAAAAACTCGGCCACAGGATCGCCCCCAGCCGCTGCGCCATCGGCCGCGGCGGATGGTCGAACGGCGTGGGCGCCTGGACGCTCAACGGGCCGACCCCGACCCGCTGGCGGCCGCACCGGCGGCGGCCGGGGCGGGGGGGGTGGACAGCGACCAGACATATGCCGCCACCAGCCGCGCACGGGTCTCACCGAGCAGCTCGCGGTGGGCCGGCATCACGCCATGGCGGCCCTGGGCGATGGTCTGGCGCAGGCTTTCCTTGCTGCTGCCGTACATCCAGTAGTCGTCGGTCAGGTCGGGCGCGCCCATCGCCTGGTTGCCCTTGCCCTCGACGCCGTGGCAGGCGACGCAGACGCCGTCGTACAGCGTCTTGCCGCGCGCGGCCATGTAGTCGTTCTCGAGCGTCTGGCCCGGCTGGCCGAGCGCGCGGACGTAGGCGATCACGTAGTCGATCGCATGCTCGCCGCCCATGCCGGTCAGCACCGTGCCCCACTCGGGCATGATCCCGTCGCGGCCGTCGAGCACGGTCTGCAGGACCTGCTCGGGCTCGCCGCCCCAGTGCCAGATGTCGTCGGTCAGGTCCGGGTAGCCGATCGCGCCCTGCGCCGAGGATCCGTGGCAGGTCGCGCAGGTGTTGGCGAAGATCGAGCGGCCCAGCTGCACCGCGGTCTCGTCCGCTGCCAGCAGCGGCAGCGGCGCGTTGCGGTACGGCGCGAAGGTCTCTTCCAGCCGGGCGTCGGCAGCGGCCTTCTGCAGCGCGTGCTCGTCCGCCGAGCTCCAGCCGCTGGTGCCGGGGATGGTGCCCAGCCCGCCGTACCAGACGGTGTAGCCGATGCCGAACGCGATCGCGAGGTAGAAGCCGTTGATCCACCAGCGCGGCATCGGCTTGTTGTACTCGGTGATGTCCTCGTCCCAGTAATGGCTGGTCTCCTCGGGTTTCGGGTCGCCCGGGCGACGCTTGGCGGTCCACCACAGCAGCCACGCCACGCCGAAGATGTTGAGCGCCGCCAGCGCGGCGACGAACCAGTTCCAGCCCATGCTCATGCGCGCGACTCCCGGTCACCCTGTGCCTGCGGCGGCGCGTCATCGTCCAGCGCCAGCCGTGCGGTCGCGTCGAAGGACTGCTTGTGGCGCGGCTGCCAGGCCCAGGCCCAGACGGCCACGAACAGCAGCGTCAGCACGATCGTGATGATTCCCGACAACATGGTTCAGCCCCCGCGCGGTGCGTTCTTGCCGAGTGCCTGCAGGTAGGCGACCACGGCATCGAGTTCGGTCTTGCCGGCGACGTCGCCGGCGGCGCTGGCGATCTCCTCGTCGGAGTACGGGTCGCCCAGGCGCTGCAGCGCGCGCATGCTGGTGGTGACCTGCGCGGCGTCGACCGGGGTCGTTTCCAGCCACGGGAAGGCCGGCATGTTCGACTCCGGTACCACCGCGCGCGGGTCGACCAGGTGGACCCGGTGCCAGTCGTCCGAATAACGGCCGCCGACGCGCGCCAGGTCGGGTCCGGTGCGCTTGGAGCCCCACTGGAACGGCCGGTCGTAGACCGACTCGCCGGCCAGCGAGTAGTGGCCGTAGCGCTCGGTCTCGAAGCGCAGGGTGCGGACCATCTGCGAGTGGCAGTTGTAGCAGCCCTCGCGCACGTAGATGTCACGCCCGGCCAGTTCCAGCGCCGGGTAGGGCTTGACCCCCGGCAGCGGCTTGATCGCCTCGGCCTGGTACATCAGCGGGACGATCTCGGCCAGCCCGCCCAGCGACACCGCGACGGCCACCAGCACCGCCATCAGGCCGATGTTCTTCTCGATCTTTTCGTGTCCAAACGCCATCTGTCGTTCCTCAGGCCCGGGCCGATTCGGGGTGCGGGGCCAGCACCGGGTGCGCCGCCGGCGCCGACGCCGTGCGCCAGGTGCGGTACAGGTTGAACGCCATCAGGCACATGCCAGCGACGATCATCAGCCCGCCCAGCAGGCGGCCCAGGTAGTACGGGTAGGTCGCGATCAGCGACTCGACGAAGCTGTAGGTCAGCGTGCCGTCGGCGTTGGTGGCGCGCCACATCAGGCCCTGGGTGATGCCGGCGATCCACATCGAGACGATGTAGAACACCACGCCGAGGGTGTGGATCCAGAAGTGCGCGTCGATCCACCTGGTCGAGAACATCTTCTCGACGCCGATCAGCCGCGGGTACAGCGAGTAGACCGAGCCGATCGAGATCATCGCCACCCAGCCCAGGGTGCCGGCGTGCACGTGGCCGACCGTCCAGTCGGTGTAGTGGCTGAGCGAGTTGACCGTCTTGATCGACAGCAGCGGGCCTTCGAAGGTGGCGATCATGTAGAAGCTGATCGCCACGATCAGGAACTTCAGGATCGGGTCGGTGCGCAGCTTGTGCCACACCCCCGACAGCGTGAGGATGCCGTTCATCGCGCCGCCCCACGACGGCGCCAGCAGGATCACCGAGAACACCATGCCGACCGACTGCGCCCAGTCCGGCAGCGCGGTGTAGTGCAGGTGGTGCGGGCCGGCCCACATGTAGATCGAGATCAGCGCCCAGAAGTGCACGATCGACAGCCGGTACGAGTAGATCGGCCGCTGCGCCTGTTTGGGCACGAAGTAGTACATCATCGCCAGGTAGCCGACGGTCAGCAGGAACGCGACCGCGTTGTGGCCGTACCACCACTGCGCCATCGCATCGACCGCGCCGCTGTAGACCGGGTAGGACTTCCACAGCCCGGCCGGGATCGCCAGGTTGTTGACGATGTGCAGCAGGCCGACCGCGATCACGTAGGCGCCGTAGAACCAGTTGGCGACGTAGATGTGCTTGACCGTGCGCTTGGCAATGGTCCCGAAGAACAGCCAGCCGTAGGCGACCCAGACCACCGCGATCAGGATGTCGAGCGGCCATTCCAGCTCGGCGTACTCCTTGCCCTGGGTGAAGCCCATCGGCAGGGTGACCAGCGCGCCGACCATCGCCGCCTGCCAGCCCCAGAACACGAAGCTGGCGAGCCTGTCGGAGATCAGCCGCACGTGGCAGGTGCGCTGGACCACGTACAGCGACGTGGCGAACAGCACCGAGCCGCCGAAGGCGAAGATCACGCCGTTGGTGTGCAGCGGCCGCAACCGGCCGTAGCTGAGCCAGGCGGTGTCGAAGTTCAGGGCCGGCCAGTACAGCTGGGCGGCGATGAACACGCCGACCGCCATGCCGACGATGCCCCAGAACATGGTCGCCACCACGAACTGGTGGACCACCTTGTCGTTGTAGAAACCACGCGCGGCGTCGCGCGCGAGGTGGCCTCCGGACGGTGCGGGCGCACCGGCGGCGACGGAGTCATACGCAGTCATGGCAGAACCTTGTTTTGCTGTCGCGGGTATTTTCGCGGCCGCCACTGCGGGCCGCTTGATCTGGATCAATTCGCCCCGGGCGCGGTGCCGCGGGATCCGGGGGCGTCCCGGCTATTGTCACGCACCGACGCCATGCGCATCGATCACGCCGGTGAATATCCCTGCCGCGACCAGCCCGATCAGCACGATCGAGAGCACGATGCGGCGGGTCAGCGCGTTGACCGTGCGCTTGCTGCGGCCGGTGTCCACCAGCATGTAGTACAGCCCGGCGCCGAGGTTGTAAACAATCACGCCGAGGAAACCGACGACCAGCAGGGTCTTCATGGGGTCGCGCCCTCCAGTGCCGTGGTGTCGCCGGGGGCGGCGGCGCGATTGCGCAGCCAGCGCCAGCGCAGCAGCACGGCCAGCGCCATCACCCCGAGGAATACCCCGTACGACACCGACGTCGCCAGCACCTGCTGCCACATGTGGTGGCGGGTGTCGGCCGCGCCCATGCTCCAGTACATGCTGGCCGCCGACAGCGCGGTCGCCAGCACCAGGCTGGCGGTGTCGAAGGCCTTGCGCGCGGCCGTGCGCGGCTGGCGCGGGAACAGCCAGAACAGCACGGCGAGGATCGCGTACCAGGGAATGAACAGGATCAGCGCGAGGTTGAGTTCGACCAGCGGGTTCATCGAGGCGGAAGACCGGGTGGGACGGCTGACAGGATAGGTGGACCGGATCAGCCGGCGTAGACTCAGAAAATGGTACGAAAACCATATCAGTTGGGTTTGTTCAGGCGCGCCGGCCGGTGGCCATGAAGCGCTACGAGGCCCTGGCGGCGGAAGTCGCCGACTCGATCCGGCGCCGCGTGCTCAAGCCCGGCGACCGGCTGCCATCGGTGCGCCAGGCCAGCGCGGCGCGCGGGGTCAGCCCGTCGACGGTGTTCCAGGCCTACTACCTGCTGGAGGCGCGCGGGCTGGTCGAATCGCGGCCGCGCTCGGGCTATTACGTGACCCGCGCGGCCGCCGCCCAGCCGCCGGAGCCCGAGCAGGCGTCCCGTCCCGACGGCGAATCGCGCCGGGTCGACGTCAGCGACCTGGTGTTCGAGGTGATGCAGGCGGCGATGGCGCGCGAGCTGGTGCCGTTCGGCTCCGCCTTCCCGAGCCCGCTGCTGTTCCCGCTGGACCGGCTCGGCCGCGCGCTCGCCGCGACCGCGCCGCACATCGACCCGTGGAGCACGGTCGACGACCTGACCCCGGGCAACGCCGAACTGCGCCGCCAGATCGCGCTGCGCTACCTGCTGGGCGGCATGCAGGTCGACGCCGACGGGTTGGTGGTCACCAACGGTGCGCTGGAGGCGCTGAACCTCGCGATCGGCGTGGTCACCGCGCCCGGCGACGCGGTGCTGGTGGAGTCGCCGTGCTTCTACGCGACCCTGCAGATCCTGCAGCGGCGTAACCTGCGCGCGATCGAGGTGCCGACCCATCCGCGCGAGGGGATCGACCTGGACGCGGTGGCGGCGGCGATCGCCCGCCACGCGCCGAAGGCCTGCTGGGTGATGAGCACGTTCCAGAACCCGCTGGGCGCGAGCATGCCGGCGGAGCGCAAGCGCGCGCTGGTCGAGCTGCTGGGGCGGCACGGCATCCCGCTGATCGAGGACGACGTGTACGCCGAGCTGTACTTCGGCAGCGAGCGGCCGGTGCCGGCCAAGGCGTTCGACCGCGACGGGCTGGTGATGCACTGCTCGTCGTTCTCCAAGTGCCTGGCGCCGGGGCACCGGATCGGCTGGGTCGCGGGCGGACGGTTCGCCGGGCGGATCGCGCGGCACAAGCTGACCACCACGCTCAACACCAACGTGCCGTCGCAACTGGCGATCGCCCACTACCTGCAGCGCGGCGGCTTCGACCGCCACCTGCGGCGGTTGCGCAAGGCGCTGGCGGCACAGCAGGCGCAGTGCCTGGCGGCGGTGGCGCGGCATTTCCCGCGCGGAACCCGGGTGACGCGGCCGGCCGGCGGTTACTTCCTGTGGCTGGAGCTGCCCGGGGGCGCCGACGCGCTTGCGGTGCAGCGGGAGGCGGCGGCGCGCGGGATCAGCGTCGCGCCGGGGCCGGTGTTCTCGGCCAGCCGCGGCTTCGGCCACTGCCTGCGGCTCAACTGCGGTCATCCGCTGGACGCGCGTGCGCAGGAGGCCTTGGCGACGCTGGGCCGGCTGGCCGCCGCGTTCGTCTAGGACCTACCGCACCGCCTGCTTCACCGCGGCGACGAACTCCGGGTCCGGTTTGCTGCCCATCTGCTCGGTGCGGGCGAGGATGCGGCCGTCGGCATCGAGCAGGACCAGCGCGCTGGTGTGGTTGAACTCGCCGTCGGCGAGCGCACGGTAGCGGATGCCCAGCACGCCGGCGACCGCGCGCACGTCCGCGGCCGGGGGGCTGGCGAAGGTCCAGCGGGCGGTGTCGAGCTTGCGCTGGTCGACCACCTTCTTCAGCGCGGCCGGGTTGTCCCGCGCCGGGTCCATGCTGATCAGGACGATGCCCAGCCGCGCCTGTTCGGCCGGCGAAAGCTGGCGCTCGATCGCCTTGCCGCTGTCGACGATCAGCGGGCAGATGTACTGGCACGAGGTGTAGAACATGCCGACCAGCCGCGGCTGGCCGCGCAGCGCCGTCCATGGCCGGGTCCTGCCGGCCTGGTCGGTCAGCTGCAGCGGAAGCTGGTAGACGGAGTCGCGCGGCAGCGGCGCGTCGGCCGCGGTGGCCGTGGAGGCGGCCAGCAACAGCGCGCCGGCCATCGCGAAGGCTTTCATCAGGTGTTTCATGGCAGGTCCCTGGCGCAACGGAAGCCGAGGTTGGCGGTGGTGTCGGGGGCGTTGAGCGAGGACAGCATCGCCACCCGCATCAGCACCGCGTAGTTGTCGCGGTCGTCCATCGACAGCGCCCCGGCGCCGCAGAAGCGGGCGTTGTCCGGGTCGCCCTGGTTGCGGTTGTCGGCGTCGACCAGCAAGGACGAGAAGTCGTCGGTCCATTCCCACACCAGCCCGTGCAGGTCCTGTACGCCGTAGGCGTTGGGCGTCTGCAGGCCGGCGCGCGGCAGCACGGTGTCGGACGGACGCGAGTACCAGGCGAGGATGCGCTCGCGCCAGACCGGATCGTTGCGCGCGTCGCGGCGGGTCTCGTCGGCCGCGGCGGCGAACTCCCACTCGTTCCACGTCGGCAGCCGCGCGCCCTGTGCCTCGCAGTACGCGGCCGCGGCGAACCAGCTGACCTGCACCACCGGCTGCGCGGCGCTCGCCGCGTTCCCCAGTTCGGTCGGACCGGCCCAGTGCGACAGGTAGCGCGGCTCGGCCATCACGCTGGGGGCGCGGTCGCGCCGCCACTGCGGGTTGTCCTTCACGAAGGCGAGGAACTCGCCGTTGGTGACCGGCCGCTTCATCAGCGCGAACGGCGCCACCTTGACGTTGCCGGCGATGTCCTCGTAGTCGAGCGCGCTGCGGAAGCTGCCGCCGGGCAGCGTGGCGTAGGCCGTACTGTCGGCCCCGCTGCCGGCCCCGCTGCCGGCAACCAGGCCGGCAGCGGGGAGGACGAGCAGCAGCGCGAGCACGGCGCTCCGGTTCACGTCAGTGGCCCGCGGAAGCGTTGGCCGGCTTGGTCTTGCGGATCTCGGCGGCCTCGGCCTTGGTCACCCGGCCACCCGGGTTGCCCCAGCTGTTGAGGACGTAGGTCGAGATGTTGGCGACCTCGTCGTCGGTCAGCTGCGACATCGGCGGCATGATCGAGTTGTACTCGGTGCCGTTCACCGTCACCGGGCCCTCCAGGCCGTGCAGGATCACGCGCGGCACCGCCTGCGGGTCGTTGGCGATGTAGTCGGAGTCCGCCAGCGGCGGGAACACGCCCTCCAGCCCGGCGCCGTTGGCCTGGTGGCAGGTCGAGCAGGTGCCCAGGAACAGTGCCTCGCCGGCCTTGACCTGCTCTTCCACGGTCAGTTCGCCGGTGCTGGCCGATTCGGCCGCCACCGCCACCGCTTCCATGTTGGCCTGTGCGCGGTCGCCGATGTACACCGCGTCGACCTCGAGGCCGGAGTAGATCTCCTTGTTCTCCGGGCCGCTGGCCTGGAGGATGCCCAGCGCGCCCTTGTTGAAGGCGCGGAACAGGCTGTGGTCGACCAGCACATAGCTGCCCGGCACTTCCATGTGGAATTCCATCATCGCCGCGCCACCGGACGGGATCAGCGTGGTCTGGACGTTCTCCTGGTACTTGGTGCCGCCCTCGTACCAGACCTTGTCGAAGATCTCGCCGATCACGTGGAAGCTCGACACCAGGTTCGGGCCGCCGTTGCCGACGTACAGGCGCACGTTCTCGCCGGTGTTGGCGGTCAGCACGTTGTCGCCGGTCAGCGAGCCTTCCGAGCCGTTGAACAGCACGTAGGTCGGGTGCTCGTCGATCGCCTTCTCCATGTCGAAGCCCTGCAGGCCCTTCTCCCGGTACTTGCCGGTGGTGTAGAAGTCGCCCTGCATCACGTAGTACTCCTTGTCGACCGGCGGCAGGCCTTCCGGTGGCTCTACCAGGATCAGGCCGTACATGCCGTTGGCCACGTGCATGCCGACCGGCGCGGTCGCGCAGTGGTAGACGTACAGGCCGGCGTTGAGCGCCTTGAAGGTGAAGCGGGTGACGTGGCCCGGCGCGGTGAAGCTCGACGTGGCGCCGCCACCGGGGCCGGTGACGCCGTGCAGGTCGATGTTGTGGGGCATCTTGCTGTCGGGCATGTTGCGCAGGTGGAACTCCACCGTGTCGCCCTGGCGCACGCGGATGAAGCTGCCCGGCACGGTGCCGCCGAAGGTCCAGAAGGTGTAGTCCACGCCCTCGGAGATCGGCATGACCTTCTCGATGACCTCCAGCTCCACCACGACCTTGGCCGGGTAGTCGCGGCCGGTCGGCGGCGGCACCAGCGGCGGGCTGGTCAGCACCGCGTTGATCGGCTTGCCCTGCGGCGGGCCGAAATCGCCCTTGCGCGACCCGCCGGTTTCGCCTTCGTCGGCCTGGCTGGTCGGGTTGGATGTCCCGGCTGGCGGGTCGCCGCCATCGCAGGCGGCCAGCGCAAGGGTGAAGACCGCTGCGAGCACGGTGCGGGTGATGGGCTTCATGGGTGGTCCCCTTGATGGTTTTGGAGGTTGCCTGGGTGAAGCATGTGGCGAGCCCGTTCAGGCTGTATTGACCCGGATCAAATCGGCGCGAAGGCCTGTTCAGTCCGGCGTTCCGCTCTTGGGGGCGAGCCCGGTCGCGGCTTGATCCAGATCATCGTCATGCCGTTCCGCGGGGTGTCTGCTGTACCTGCCGGGGTCCGTCCCGGGCAGTGGAGCAGCAAGATGAGCGAATTCGAAATCGGTGACCTGGGCGACTTCGAGCTGATGCAGGCCGCCAGCGTGGTCGAGGCCATGCACGCCGCCGGGCGCTCGGTGCGGCTGGAGCGTCGGCCCGAGGGGCGTCGCGACAACGCGCGGCGCGAGCAGGAGGTCGACGAAACCATCGCCGACAGTTTCCCCGCCAGCGATCCGCCGGCCTGGACCCTGGGGCGGCGCAGCCGGTGACGGCCGCCGCGCCGGTCGCACTGGCCGGACTGCGGCGCGCGATCGACCTTGTGGACGGCGGTTCGCTGGCGTTGCTGGCGTTGCGTGGCCGGCTGGCGTCGGCCGCGGGTCGCTGCAAGCAGGCCGTCGGCCGACCGATGCACGACCGCGCGCGCGAGCTGCGCGTGCATGGCCGCGCCCAGCGCATCGCCGGCCACCTCGGCCTGCCTGGCGACACCGCGCGTGCCGCGATTGCCCTGGCCGTGGCCGACGCGCGTCGGCGGCAGGGGCTGCCGGCTGACCTGGATCAAGGCGCCGCCGCGCCGGCCGCCGGCACGATGGCGGCCATGCCGATCTCCCTCTCCAGCGCGCCGCCGGTGCGCCCCCTGCTTCGCCGGCTGCCGCCCCCGGCACGGCTCGCGCCTCTGCTGCGGGCGGTGCCGGCCGCGGCCCGGCACCACGTGATCGAACGCGCCTGCCGGCAGGTGCTGGCGGCGTCGATGGCGCGTGGCGACCTCGACTTCATGCAGGGCCGGCGGCTCGGCGTCGAGGTGACCGACCTCGGCCTGCGCTGGGTGGTCGAGCGCGACAGCGACCGCCTGCGCGTCGACGGCGGCACGGCCGAGGCCAGCGTGCGCGGCACCGCCACCGACCTGCTGCTGCTCGCGGCCCGGCTGGAGGATGCCGACACCCTGTTCTTCCAGCGCCGGCTGGTGCTGACCGGCGACGTCGAGCTCGGCCTGACCGTGCGCAACCTGCTGGACCGGCTGCCGTGGGAATCGGTGCCGCTGGCGGTGCGGATCGGGCTGAACCGCGGTGCGCGGCTGGCCCGGGCCGCGCGCGACGCGCACCGCGCCGGCGGTGACGCCCCGGCGCGTGGATACGACCGCGGCTGACGCCGCCCCTGTGGACGCAAGCAACGAATGACCGCAACTGCCGCACTGGCCGCGCCGCGCTGGCGCGATGGCCTTGAAACCGAATACGCACCGCTGGTGGAGACGCTCGAACAGCTGATCCCCTGCATGGAGGTGCCGCTGCACCTGCCGTGGATCGACGCCATCAACGCGCTGAAGAAGCAGCGCGGCGCGGTGATCATGGCGCACAGCTACCAGTCGCCGGAGATCTTCCACGGCGTCGCCGACGTCACCGGCGACTCGCTGGCACTGGCACAGGCCGCGGCCAGCTGCGACAGCGACCTGATCGTGCTGTGCGGCGTCCACTTCATGGCCGAGAGCGCGAAGATTCTCGCGCCCGACAAGACCGTGCTGATCCCCGACCTCGAGGCCGGCTGCTCGCTGGCCTCGTCGATCACCGCCGCCGACGTGCGCGCGCTGCGGGCCCAGCACCCGGGCGTGCCGGTGGTCAGCTACGTCAACACCAGCGCCGAGGTGAAGGCCGAGTCCGACGCCTGCTGCACCTCGGCTAACGCAGTGCAGGTGGTCGAGGCGATCGCCGCGGAGTCGGGCAGCGACAAGGTGATCTTCCTGCCCGACCGCTACCTCGGCAGCTGGGTCGCGACCCGGACCGGCATCGAACTGGTGCTGTGGAACGGCACCTGCGAGGTGCACGAGAAATTCACCGCGATGGAGGCCCGCCACACCCGCGAGCGCTTCGACGCGAAGATCGTCGCCCACCCGGAGTGCTCGCCGGAGGTGCTGGCCGAGGCCGATTTCGTCGGTTCCACCAGCGCGATGGGGCGCTGGCTGGAGAAGGAAAAGCCGACCCGCGTGGCGATGGTCACCGAGTGCTCGATGGCCGACAACCTGCGCAACAGGTTCCCGCAGGTGCAGTTCATCAAGCCGTGCAACCTGTGCCCGCACATGAAGCGGATCACCCTGCCGAACATCCACGCCGCCCTGCATGACCTGCGGCACGAAGTGCACGTCGCGCCCGACGTCGCCGCGCGTGCGCGCGCCGCGCTCGACCGGATGCTGGCGGTGGGGCGGCGCGAGACCGTCTGATGGGGGAGGACGCGCCGCTGGTGGTCGTCGGCGGCGGTGTCGCCGGGCTGTGCACCGCGCTGGCGGCGTCGCCGCGACGGGTGCTGCTGCTGGAACGGGGGAAACAGGGGGAGGGCAGCGCCACCGCGCTGGCGCAAGGGGGGATCGCGGCCGCGATCGGACGCGGCGACGGCGTCGATGCGCACGTCGCCGACACGTTGGCGGCCGGCGCGTTCCGCAACGACGGCGCGCTGGTGCGGGTGCTGGCGGCAGCCGCGCCGGACGCGGTGGCGTGGCTGCAGGCGCAGGGGGTGGCGTTCGACGCCGGGCCGGACGGCGCGCCACGGCTCGGGCGCGAAGGGGGGCACCGCGCCGACCGCATCGTCCACGCCGGCGGCGACGCCACCGGTGCGCGCGTGCTGGCCGCGCTGCAGGTGGCGGTCGACGCGGCGCCGCACATCGAGCGCCGGGGGGGAATCGATGTCGACGGCCTGATGCTGCGCGGCCGGCGCGTGTGCGGGGTTCGCCTGGGTGGCGCCGGTGGCGGCGAGTGGCTGCCGACCGACGCGGTGGTGCTGGCGACCGGAGGCATCGGCGCCCTGTTCGCCCGCACCACCAACCCGCCGGGTGCCGACGGCAGCGGGCTGGCACTGGCGCTGGCGGCCGGCGCGCGGATGCGCGACCTGGAGTTCGTGCAGTTCCACCCGACCGCGCTCGACGTCGCGTTGCCGTCGCTGCCGCTGGTGACCGAGGCGCTGCGTGGGCGCGGGGCGCGGCTGGTCGGTATCGACGGCGCCGCGCTGATGGAAGGGCTGCACCCGCTGGGCGACCTCGCCCCGCGCGACGTGGTTGCCCGCAGGGTGTGGCAGGCCGGGCAGGAAGGGGGCGCCCGGCTCGACGCGCGCTGGACCGGCATCGACTGGCCGAACGAGTTCCCGACCGTGCTGGCCCATTGCCGGGCGCACGGCATCGACCCCGCCCACGAGCCGATCCCGGTGACCGCCGCCGCCCACTTCCACATGGGCGGGCTGGCCTGCGATCCGCTCGGGCGCACGACGCTGCACGGCCTGTACGCGGTCGGCGAGGTCGCCGCCAACGGCGTCCACGGTGCCAACCGGCTGGCCAGCAACTCGCTGCTGGAAGGAGTCGTGTTCGGCCGCCGGCTCGGTGCGCACCTGGCCGCCCACCGCACCGCGGTGCGCGCGGTCGGCGAGGTGGAGCAGGTCGAGCGCGGCGGCGGACTGGATCCGGTCGCGCTGGCACGGCTGCGCGAGCTGATGTGGGACGCGGCCGGCCCGGTCCGCACCGGCAGCGCGCTGGCGGCGGCCGAGGACGCGCTGGCGGCCCTCGCGGAAACCGGCTGGCAGGCGCGGCTGGCGGCGGCCATCGTACGTGCCGCGAGGCGACGGAGGGTGTGCCTGGGCGCCCACTGGCGCTCCGACACCGCGCTCGAGGTGCTCGGCGACGCGGACGGCGCGGCCGTCAGTGCGTACGCGTATGGATCAGGCGGTTGATCGCTGTCAACACATGTTTCGCGCCAAACCGGCAGAATTGCGGCTTGTGAACAACGCGGACCTGCCTGTGCCCGACCCCAACCACCGCCCTTCCTCGTTCGACCGTGACCAGCTGCTGGCCTGCGCCCGCGGCGAGATGTTCGGCCCCGGCAACGCGCGCCTGCCGGCGCCGCCGATGCTGATGTTCGACCGCATCACCGAGATCTCGACCGAGGGCGGCAAGTACGGCAAGGGCGTGATCCGCGCCGAACTCGACATCCGTCCCGACCTCTGGTTCTTCGAATGCCACTTCGAGGGCGACCCGGTGATGCCCGGCTGCCTCGGCGTCGACGCGATGTGGCAGCTGTGCGGTTTCTACCTGCCGTGGCTGGGCGAACCCGGCCGCGGCCGCGCGCTCGGCGTCGGCCAGGTGAAGTTCACCGGCCAGGTGCTGCCGGACGCGAAGGTGGTGTCCTACGAGATCGACATCCGCCGGGTGATGCGCGGCAAGCTCGCCCTGGTCATCGGCGACGGCCGCACCCTGGTCGACGGTCGCGAGATCTACACGGCCTCCGACCTTAGAGTGGGCCTGTTCACCTCGACGGAAGGGTTCTGAGCATGGCTGCCATCACCGCCGGCGCGCCGCGCCGGGTCGTCGTCACCGGCATGGGCGTGGTGTCGTGCATCGGCAACGCCGCCGCCAGCGTCACCGAATCGCTGCGCAAACTGCGCTCGGGCATCCGGCTGGTGCCGGAATACGCCGAGATGGGGCTGCGCAGCCACGTCGCCGGCGTGCCGCAGATCGACCTGGTCGAGCAGATCGACCGCAAGCTCAAGCGTTTCATGGGCGATGCCGCCGCGTATGCGTACGTGGCGATGCGCGACGCGATCGCGCACGCCGGGCTGGGCGACGAGCAGGTCCGCGGCGAGCGCAGCGGCCTGATCGCCGGCTCCGGCGGCGGTTCGCCGGAATGGCAGATCGCCACCGGCGACCTGATGCGCGAGAAGGGCGTGCGCAAGGTCGGCCCGTACATGGTGCCGCGCACGATGGGTTCGACCGTGTCGGCGGCGCTGTCGACCGCGTTCGGCATCCGCGGCCTGAGCTACTCGATCTCCGCCGCCTGCGCGACCTCGGCGCATTGCATCGGCGCGGCCGCCGACCTGATCCGCCACGGGGTCAAGGACGTGATGTTCGCCGGCGGCGGCGAGGAGCTGCACTGGGGCATGACCTCGCAGTTCGACGCGATGGGCGCGCTGTCGACCCGGCACAACGACACGCCGGAAAGCGCGTCGCGGCCGTACGACGTCGACCGCGACGGCTTCGTCATCGCCGGCGGCGGCGGCATGCTGGTGCTGGAGGAGTACGAGCACGCCAAGGCGCGCGGCGCCGAGATCATCGCCGAGCTGGTCGGCTACGGCGTCACCTCCGACGGCGTCGACATGGTCGCGCCTTCGGGCGAGGGCGCAGTGCGCTGCATGAAGCAGGCGCTGGCAGGCGTGGACGGGCAGGGCGTCGGCACGATCGACTACCTCAACACCCACGGCACCTCGACCCCGGTCGGCGACGTGGTCGAACTGGGCGCGGTGCGCGAGGTGTTCGGCGACGACGTGCCGCCGCTGTCGTCGACCAAGGCGCTGACCGGGCACTCGCTCGGCGCCGCCAGCGTGCACGAGGCGATCTACTGCCTGCTGATGATGCGTGGCGGCTTCATGGCCGGCTCGGCCAACATCGAGACGCTCGACCCGAAGGCCGAGGGCTTCCCGATCCTGCGCGAGAGCCGCGAGGCGAAGCTCAGGACGGTGATGTCCAACAGCTTCGGCTTCGGCGGCACCAACGCGACGCTGGTGTTCGGCGCGGTGTAGCCGCGCCGGCGTCGCGATCGCGGCTGCAGCTGCTCCGACCTTCGCCGGGCGGCCACCGCCGCCGTCCGGCACACCCTTTGACCTGCATCAAAACCGCCGTCGCCACCACGCGCGATGATGCGGCCATGCCCGCCCACGCCTACCCCTGGCTGCAACTGCTGCACCTGTTCGGTGCGATCGCGTTCGCCGGCACGGTGTTCTTCGAGGTGGTGATCCTCGAAGGCGTGCGCCGGCACGTGCCCCGGCGGGTGATGGTGCTGGTCGAGGGCGCCGTCGGCCAGCGGGCACGACAGGTGATTCCCTGGGTGCTGCTGCTGCTCTACGGCAGCGGGCTGGGCATGGCCTGGTTCCACCGCGGCGTGCTGGCCGACCCGCTGGGGAGCAGCTTCGGGCTGCTGCTGACGGTCAAGATCACGCTGGCGCTGAGTGTGTTCGGGCACTTCCTGACGGTGATGGTGCTGCGCCAGCGGGGGCGGCTGCGGGCGCGGCTGTCGCGCAACATCCACCTCAGCGTGTTCGCCCACGTGGTCGGCATCGTGGCGCTGGCCAAGGCGATGTTCTTCCTGCAGTGGTGAGGCCGGATCCGCGTCGCTCCCCCGGTGTGTACGGAGCGGGCGTCAGGCCGGCTCGGGCGTTCCCGGCGCCACCGGCCGCATGCCCGGTTCGCCGTACCAGTAGCCGTTGCGGGCGCCGATCCGCGGCGGCGGGGTCATCGAGCCGCGGGCGAGGTCGAAGTGCTCGACCACCTCGCGGCAGCCCTGCACCTGCGGGTAGATCCGCAGCAGGTCGACGCCGAGCGCGCGCAGCGCCGGCAGTTCGGGGCCGAGGTCGGTGATCTCCTCGCCCTGCACCTGGATGCCGTTGACGCGCAGGAACGAGCGGCCCTCGCGCGTGGCCAGCGGCATGCCGTCCGGATAGTCGATGCAGCGGAAGCCGCACTGGTCCTTCGGCACGTCGAGCGCGCGGGCGGTGAAGCAGCGCGCCGAGAACGACAGCGGCAGCCGGCCCCAGACGATCACCTCCAGTTCCGGCATGGTGTGGCCGTCGGCGAGCATCGCGTCGCGCAGTTCGCGGATCAGCTGCTCGCCCTGTTCCACGCCCGGCACCCAGCGCCGCAGGCCGTCCTCGACCAGCATCGCAAGCGCGTGGTGGTTGTAGACGTTGAGCGTCGGCCCGGCGACGAACGGCAGCCCGGCCTTGCGGCACAGCTGCACCGCCGACAGGTCGTTGGCCTCGATCCAGCAACCGCCCTCCTCGACCAGGCGGCCGAGCACGCCGAGTTCGGATTCGGCCTCGATCAGCGCCAGGCTCGACAGCACGATCTGCTTGCCGCTGGCGGCGAGTTCGCCGGCGAGGTCGATCCAGTCCTTCGTGCCGAGCTCGCGGCGCTTGCTGCACACCGTCTCGCCCAGGTAGATGACGTCCAGTGGCCAGTCGGCGGCCTCGCGGTAGAACGCGAGCGTCTGCTCGCGCGGCCAGAAGTACTGCAGCGGTCCGAGGCTGAGTTTCATGCGCGTCTCCTCAATGCCAAGCGCGGTGGTACGGGCCGAGCGTGGTCTGGTGGCCCTCGGCGTGCGCCGACAGATTGCGCTGCCAGTCCTCGCGCAGCGTCCAGTTGGCCGGGTCGGCGCGGTGGCGGTCTATTGCCGTGCGCCAGGTGCGGGTGACCGAGGACACGTAGGCGACGCCGCGCTGGCGGCCTTCGATCTTGAGCGCGGCGACGCCGGCCTGCGCCAGTCGCGGCAGCAGCTCCAGCGTGTTGAGGCTGGTCGGCTCCTCCAGCGCGTGGAAGGTTTCGCCGCCGACGTCGAAGCGGCCCTTGCAGACCGTCGGGTAGCCGGCCGGCTCCTCGGGCTGGAAGCGGTCGATCAGCACCTCGTTGAGACGCGCGGTGCGGCTGCCGTCGTCGAACTCGTCCCAGCGCACGAACTTCGCCGGCGAGCACACGCCGTGGCGGTTCGGCGAGGCGCCGGTGACGTAGCTGGACAGCTGGCAGCGGCCCTCGACCATGATGCACAGGCTGCCGAACGCGAACACCTCGATCGCCACCGGTGCGCGCTCGCACAGGCGCTCGACCTGCTGGATCGACAACACCCGCGGCAGCACCGCGCGAGCCACCCCGAAGCGCTCGAATGCGTACTGCAGCGCCGGCGCGGTGGTTGCCGAGCCCTGCACCGACAGGTGCCGCGGCATCGACGGATGGCTGCGCGCGGCGTAGTCGAGCACCGCCATCTCGGCGGCGATGATCGCATCGCAGCCCAGCTCCGCGGCCTTGTCGACCGCGGCGTGCCACTGCGCCAGGCGCACGCTGTCGGGATAGGTGTTGAGCGCGAGGTAGACCTTCGCGTTCTTCGAGTGCGCGTAGCGGATGCCGGCGCGCAGTTCGTCGTCGCTGAAGTTGAGGCCGGGGAAGGCGCGCGCGTTGGTCTGGTCGCGGAAGCCGGCGTAGACCGCGTCGGCGCCGGCATCGACCGCCGCCTGGAGGGCCGGCAGGTTGCCGGCGGGACACACGAGCTGCATGCGCTGATCCCCGAAACGTGAATGGGGCATGGTCGGTGCCGGCGCGCGTCCGCGTCATTGACGTGGATCAGGTGATCGGCGCCGGCGGCGGGATAGGCTGCGATGCAACGGGCGCCGTGCCGCCCACCGGAGAACCGACATGAAGCGAGTGACCGCGATGATGATCGTGCCGATGCTGTTGTGGGGCGGGGAGGTCGCGGCGACGTACGCGCCGGTGGATCACGGCGCGGCCGGCCAGCACGTCGCCCACCAGCCGGTGGATCACGCCGCGCACGCCGGCCATGGCGCCAGCCCGGCGCCCGAAATCGCCGCCGACCACGTGCGCTGGCAGCCGGATGCACCGCTGCGCGAGGGCATGCGGCGGATGGCCGCGGCGGTCGAGGCGCTCGGCCACCACGAGCACGCCCATCTGGACCCGGTGCAGGTGCGCAAGCTGGCCGACGCGGTCAACGGCGCGGCCGCATACATGTTCGCCAACTGCAAGCTCGACCCCGAGCCCGACGCGGCCCTGCACGACGTGCTGGCCCGCCTGATGGGCGGCGCTCGCGCGCTCGCGGACAACCCCGCGGCGACCGCGCCGGTCGCGCCGATGCGCGCGGCGCTGGCCGACTACGCGCGGCTGTTCGACGATCCGGAGTTCGTCGTCCCCGGCGGCTGAGCCAGCGTCGACCACAGCGCGTCGACCCGGCGTTCGACCGCGGGGTCGGGCACGATCGGCCGGCTCCAGGCGCGCGCGGTTTCCCCTGGCCACTTGTGGGTGGCGTCGATGCCGAGCTTGGAGCCGATGCCGGCCACCGGCGTGGCGAAGTCGAGGTAGTCGATCGGGGTGTTCTCGACCAGCATGGTGTCGCGCGCCGGGTCGACCCGGGTCGAGATCGCCCACAGCACCTGTGGCCAGTCGCGCGCGTCGATGTCGTCGTCGACCACGATCACGAACTTGGTGTAGGTGAACTGCCGCAGGTACGACCACACGCCCATCATCATCCGCCGCGCGTGGCCGGCGTACTGCTTGCGGATCGACACCACCGCGATGCGATAGGAGCACGCCTCCGGCGGCAGGAAGAAGTCGACGATCTCCGGGAACACCTTGCGCAGGAGCGGCACGAACACCTCGTTCAGCGCCGATGCCAGCACCGAGGGCTCGTCGAACGGCGCGCGGCCCATGTAGCTGCCCTGGTAGATCGCACCGCGGCGCAGGTGCATGCGCTCGATGGTGAGCACCGGGAAGTGGTCGGCCGCGTTGTAGTAGCCGGTGTGGTCGCCGAACGGACCTTCCAGCGCGGTGTCGCCGGGATGGATCACGCCCTCGATCAGGATCTCGGCGCCGGCCGGCGCATCCAGTCCGGTGCGGTCGCTGTGCCAGGTGCGGGTACGTTCGCCGCGCAGCAGTCCGGCGAACTCGAACTCCGACAGCGTGTCGGGCACCGGCGCCACGGCGGCCAGCGTGGTGCACGGGTCGACGCCGATCGCCACCAGCACCGGGAACGGTTGCCCGGGATGCGCGGCCTGCCAGTCGGCGAAGTCGAGCGCGCCGCCGCGATGCGGCAGCCAGCGCATGATCAACCGGTTGGCGCCGATCACCTGCATCCGGTAGATGCCGATGTTCTGCCGCGGCTTGCGGGTGCCCCGGGTGATCACCAGCCCGAGCGTGACCAGGCGGCCGGCGTCGCCCGGCCAGCAGCGCTGGATCGGCAGCCGGTCGAGGTCGATGTCGCCGGGGCCGAGGATCTCCTCGTTGAACGCCGCCCCGGCTACGCGGCGCGGTGCGACGTGGGCCAGCTGCGCCAGTTCCGGCCAGCTCGACAGCGCCTGCTTGAGGCTGGATGGCCAGCGCGGTTCGCGGATCGCCGCCAGCAGCTCGCCCAGCTCGCGCAGGCTGGCCAGCGGCCGCCCGGCCAGTGCCGCCTCGATCCGGTCGCGATGGCCGAACAGGTTGCCCAGCAGCGGGTGGTCGCTGCCGACCGGGCGCTCCATCAGCAGTGCCGGACCGCCTTCGCGCAGGGCGCGCAGGCACAGCGCGGTCGACTCGAGCTCGGGGTCGACCGGCGCGGCGACCCGCCGCAGCTGGCCGGCGTTTTCGAGGCGGGCGAGGAAGGAGCGGAGGTCGTGGTCGGCCATGGATGCGTCGCGGCGTGAGGAACGCGACAGCATCGTGGCGCGGCGGCGAAGCGGCCCTGATGTCGGTCAAGTGCGCCGTCCGCAGATACCCCATCCCCTGTAGGAGCGACGTAAGTCGCGAACATGCAGTCGTTGTCGGAGACGCAGCACATTGCCTGCGGTGCAGCCCCCACGAAGCCGGCTCCGGGCGTATCCAGCAGGTTGCCCGTTGCGAGGCGTTCGACCCGTCTGCGCGGTCGCGACTTGCGTCGCTCCTACATGGCGCTGTCAGGGCTCAGGCCAGCGCGTGCCATGCGCCGCTCGCCAGCGTCCGGCGCAACGCCGCCTCGGCCGGGGCCGGGTCGATGCCGGCGCGGGCCAGCCATTGCGGGTCGTAGAGCGTGCGGTCGTAGCGCTCACCGGGGTCGCACAGCAGGCTGACGATACTGCCGGTCCCGCCGGCGTCGCGCATGCGCGCGGCCAGCTGCAGGCAGGCGACCAGGTTGGTGCCGGAGGAACCGCCGTAGCGCCGGCCGATCTGTTCCTCCAGCAGTCGCATCGCGGCGATCGAAGCCGCGTCGGGTACTTCAACGACCTCGTCGACCACCTCGAACACGAAGCCCGGCTCGACCCGGGCGCGGCCGATGCCCTCGATCACGGTGGGCGCCCTGGCAACCGCGCCGCGGTCGCGGGCGCGCCAGCCGGCGGCGAACGCGCTGCCCGCCGGGTCGGCCACGCACAGCCGCGTGTGCAGGCCGCGGTAGCGCAGGTAGCGGCCGATCGTCGCCGAGGTGCCGCCGGTGCCGGCGCCGCAGACCACCCAGGCCGGCTCCGGCTGCGGTTCGCCGGCCAGCTGGCCGATGATCGATTCGGCGATGTTGTTGTTGCCGCGCCAGTCGGTGGCGCGTTCGGCCAGGCCGAACTGGTCGAGGTGGCAGGCGCCCTGCGCGGCGTGCCAGGCAGCGCGCTCGTAGACCTGCGAGGGATCGTCGACCAGGTCGCAGCGGCCGCCGAGCGCTTCCACGTCGGCGATCTTGCGCGGTGCGGTGCATGCCGGCATCACCGCGGTGAACCGCAGGCCGAGCAGGCGCGCGAACCAGGCCTCGGAGATCGCGGTGCTGCCCGAGGACGCGTCCACCACCGGCTGCCCCGGCCGCAGCCGGCCGTTGCAGATCGCATACAGGTACAGCGACCGCGCGAGCCGGTGCTTGAGGCTGCCGGTCGGGTGCGCGGCCTCGTCCTTGAAGTAGAAGCCAATCCCCGGGAAACCGGGGAACTCCAGCCGCAGCAGGTGGGTGTCGGCCGAGCGCGCGGCCTCGCGGCGCAGCCTGGCGAGCGCCTCGATGGTCCACTCGCGCAGGGCGGCCTCGCCGGTCATGGCGCGAGCAGGGCGCGGATGCGCCGGGCGAGGTGGTCGAGGTAGCCGTCGATGTAGCTGATGCCGTTGGTGTGGTCGATCAGGTACGGGTTCATCAGGGTGTGGCGCAGGATCACCAGCTTGTCGTTGTCATCGCCATCCGGGTCGAGCGTGGCGGGATCGAGGCCGACCAGCGCCAGGATCCGCGCCATCTCGGCCTCGCCGACCGCCTCCGGCCGCAGCGTCGTCATCGAGCCGAAGAACTGCTTCATCTGCAACGGCTGGCGCGGGTCGGCGCGCAGCTCGTCGTGCAGGCGGCGCACGAAGGCGTTGGCGTGGGCGAGGTCGGCGTTGCCGGCCGGGTTGATCGCCAGGCACACCAGGTTGCTGTCGGGCGCGAACGGCACCGCCACGCGGGCGACGCCGTCCACCGCCGCCGCCAGGCGCTTGCTGCCGGCGTGGAAGGCCTCGGCGGCGAGCACGGTCTGCCGCGGCAGCCGGCCGAAGTGGGCGTGGTCGAGCGGCAGCACCTTGTGGGTGACGTAGACCGCGGCGGCCGCGGCGCCGGACTTGGAGCCTTCCGGCACGAACTGGCCGAGCCGGCGGTAGCGCGCGTGGTAATCGTCCTCGCGCGTGTCGTGGAACACGTAGTCGGCGGCCTCGGCCAGCAGCGCCACCGCACGGTGGTCGCGGCAGATGAAGGCGCCGGCACCGTAGGGCAGGTAGCCGAGCTTGTGCGGGTCGACCGTGACCGAGTCGGTGCGGCCGAGCGCGGCGAACGCGGCGTGCACCTCCGGCAGCGGGAAGCGGGCGAAGCCCTCGCCGACCTCGTCGATCGTGCGCAGGCCGCCGTCCTCGTTGCGGAACAGGGTGGCGAGGTAGCCGCCCCAGGCGCCGTCGACGTGCACGCTGAAACCAAGTCCCTGCGCCGTCCAGCGGTCGCGCGCGTCGACCACCGCGTCGACCGGGTCGACCGTGCCGTACTCGGTGGTGCCGAGCACCGCGACCGCCAGCAGCACCGGCTGCCGTTCGCGCTCGCAGCGTGCCAGCACCTCGTCCAGCGCGTCGGCGTCGAGCCGCATGCCGCGCTCGGGCAGCAGTTCCAGCTGGTTGCGGCCGAGGCCGAGCAGCTTCAGGCCCTTGCTCCACGAGTAATGGGCGGTGATCGGCGCCAGCACCTTCGGCACCTTGAGGTCCGGGTGGCGGGCGAAGAAGTCGACCATGCCGAGGAACTCGAGGCGTTCCTTCTGCACCGCCCGCACCCAGCGCCGCTGCTCGCGCGCCGGCTGCGCGGCAAGCCACGTGTTGGCGCGGTCGAGCAGGGCGATGCCGGCATCCGGCCCGAGGTTGAACGCGGTCCAGTCATCGCCGGGCACGTCGATGTCGGGCACGCCGGCGGCGCGCAGCGCGACCGGGAACGCCTTCAGCGCCAGCGCCAGCCGCAACGCCTGGTAGTTGGCGACGGTGCCGCCGGAGGTCAGGTGGCCGAACGCGCAGTCCGGCCGCGTGGTGTCGTCCGGGTAGCCGAGCATGCGCGCCAGTTGCAGGCCGGCCTTGACCTCCAGCTCGATGGTGACCGGCGCGGCATCCTCGCTGACGTTGTTGGGGTTGTACGGCAGGGTCAGGATCTGCGCGGCCAGCCCGGGCAGCAGCAGGTCCGACGCCATGTGGCCGATGTAGCGCGGGCTGTGGAACGGCACCGAGCGCTTGAGCGCGGCGGACAGCTGGTGCAGTTCGCCGCGCAGCCGTGCCTCCAGCGCCTGGTACTCGGGGTGCATCGCGGCGCGGGTGGAGATCGCCGGCGGGTCCTCGGGGTGGAAGTTGCGGCGCCAGTACACGTGGTCGCGCAGGAACTCGACCACGAGTTTCTCCAGCAGCGCATCGTTCTCGCCGTAGGGGCCGAGGAACAGCGCGTCCAGCCACGGCCGGTCGGCCGCGGTGGCGCGCGGCAGCGGCATGTCAGGCGAACAGGCCATACAGGAACCCCAGTGGGTGGTGGGCACGGGCGATGGTGTAGACCATGCCGAAGGTCGCCAGCGCGGCGATGTAGCAGGCCGCCTTCACCGCGCGCGTGCGGCCGCGCTTGATCGCGAACACGCCAAGCACGACATAGACCACCAGAAGCAGCACCTTCACCGTCAGCCAGCCGTTGGAGAACAGCGCGCCGGGGAGGATCGTCAGCAGCATCAGCGCCGCGGTCAGCAGCGAGGTGTCGATGGCGTAGCTGGTCCAGCGCACCACCAGCCAGTGCGGCCAGCGCATGCCCGCCAGCACGCCGGCGCCACGCAGTGCGAACAGGCCGCCGCTGAGCAGTGCCAGCCCGATATGCGCCGCCTTGATTTGCGGATAGAACTCGATCATCGCTCTCGCTTTCCTCGTGCGGGCGTCAGCCCGGCCTGCCGTCGGCGCGTGGCGCCAGGTAGATCCGCCCGATCCGCACCACCCACGGTGCGAACGCCACCAGCCAGCCGATCGCCGCGACCGCGTGCCAGGTCATCACGTCCGGAAGCACCTCGGCGCCGACCCGGATCGCCGCGACCACCTGGATCGCCACGAACGCGAACCATGCCGCCGCCGGCATCATCATCGGCCGGCCCGAGTGGCCCTGGGTGACGCGGGTGACCATCGCCACCAGCACGCTGCCGAAGAAGCCGACGAACAGCGCGTGCGCCGGCCCGCGGCCGAGCCAGTACACCCCGGTCATCTCGTAGGCGATGCTCTGGCCGACGTACAGCGCGAACGCCAGTGGCAGCCATGCCATGCCGATGAACAGCACCGCCAGGATCCCGGGCTTGGGGCCGCGCGGCCACCAGCGCCACAGCATCAGCGCGGTCAGCGCCAGCAGCGGCGCGTCGACCAGCCACAGCCAGCCGTACGCATGCAGCAGCTCCAGCGCCAGGTGGCCCAGAGCCAGCGGCCAGAACGCCGCCAGCAGCCACAGCGGCTTCCACTGCTGGTAGCCCGGCATCACCCTGCTGGCGAAGAACGGGAACATCCGGTGCGCGACCGTCAGGTACACCGGCAGCAGCAGCCCGAAGCTGCCGATCTTGATGCTGGCGAACGCGCACTGCGCCGGTCCGCCGAGCAGGTACACCGTCCAGCAGACGATGCCGACCAGCCCCAGCGCCAGCGCGGCGAAGCACGAGCGCGCATGCCAGTTGCCGGTCGTGTCGCGCCACAACAGCTGGCCGAGGATCAGCAGCCCGGCGACCCAGCCGGCCAGCGTCATCAGCAGGCCGACGGTGATGCCCGCTTCCCAGCCCATCGCGCCGAGCAGGGTGGCGATCTGCCCGCCGAACAGCCCCGCGCCGACCGGCACATAGCGCCAGCGGTCCACGTCGGGCTGGCCCATCCACTTGGGGAAGGTGGTCAGCAGGAAGCCGAAGATGAAGCTCGGCAACATCTGGTACTGCATCACGAACGCGTGCAGCCAGCCGGCGTACGGGTCCGGCTGGGCCATCGACAGCGCCGGCCAGCGCGCCGCTGCGAGCCACGCGGCCCACCACGCCATCGCCAGTAGCAGGTTGGTGGCACCGATGAAGAACATCAGCCGGTGCGGGGCGGCAGCCAGTTGCCGTGGGGACGAGGGGGGGCGGTTATCCATGGCGACAGTCTCGCAACCGCGCGGTGACGGAACATTGATCCAGATCAGTCCGCCCCGGCGCCCGATCGACCGGCGCCACAAACGGAACGGGGGCGACCGAAGCCGCCCCCGTGCACTGCCATCAATGGCGGTTTGCTCAGCCCTCGTTGACGCCCGAGCGGCGTGCCAGCCGCTCCTGCTCGCGCGACGGCTCGCTGACCGGGCGCGGGCCCAGCCACAGCGACATCACGAACAGCGCCACCAGGAACGCACCCACCGCGAGGATGGTGTCGCCCGGAACGCGCAGCCACACCAGCACGTCGATGATCGCGCGGTTCATGAACTCCGCCGAGCGGGCGTACCAGTAGCCCTGGGTCAGGTTGGCCTCCAGCTGCAGCACGCCCATCGGCAGCAGCGTCAGCACCGTCATCAGCGCCAGGCCGATGTTGAAGCTCCAGAACGCACCGCTGAGCAGGCCGTTGAGCCAGCGGCGCTCCGGCCGCATGCCGCGCAGGCAGTACAGCATCAGGCCGATGCCGAGCATGCCGTACACGCCGAACAGCGCGGTGTGGCCGTGGGCGGCGGTCAGGTTGGTGCCCTGCATGTAGTACAGCGCCAGCGGGGTGTTGATCAGGAAGCCGAGCAGGCCGGCGCCCACCAGGTTCCAGAAGCTGACCGCGATGAAGAACAGGATCGGCCACTTGTAACGCTGCATCCACGGCGTGGCGCGGCCGTTCTTCCAGGTGTCGTAGGCCTCCATGCCGATCAGCGCCAGCGGCACCACTTCGAGCGCCGAGATGCTCGCACCGACCGCGATGATGCCTGTCGTGACGCCGGCGAAGTACAGGTGGTGGAACATGCCCAGCACGCCGCCGGCCATGAACACGATGGTCGCGAACAGCACGTTGATGGTGGCCGACTTGCCGCGCACCAGCCCCAGCTTGACGAAGATGAAGCTGATCACCGCGACCGCGAAGACCTCGAAGAAGCCTTCCACCCACAGGTGCACGATCCAGAAGCGCCAGTAGGTGATGATCGAGATGTGGGTGTTCTCGCGCCACATCAGGCCGGCCGCGTACAGCAGTGCGATGGCCACGGTGGACAGGAAGAACAATCCGGCGATCGAGGTGGTCTCGTTCTTCCTGCGCAGTGCCGGCCACAGGGCGCGGCCCATCAGCGCCAGCCACAGCAGCAGGCCGATGAACAGGAAGACCTGCCAGAAGCGGCCGATGTCGGTGTATTCCCAGCCCTGGTGGCCGAACCAGAAGTTGTTCTCCAGCCCGAGCTTCTGCATCACCGCGAACCACTGCCCGGCGAACGCGCCGACCACGATGATGATCAGGCAGACGAACAGGAAGTTGACGCCGAGGCGCTGGAACCTGGGTTCATGCCCGGAGATCGCCGGTGCCAGGTACAGGCCGGTGGCAAGCCAGGCGGTCGCGATCCACAGGATCGCCAGCTCGGTATGCCAGGTGCGCGTCAACGCATACGGCAGCACCTCCGACAGCGCCAGCCCGTAGGCCTCCTGGCCCTCGACCTGGTAGTGCGCGGTGGTCGCGCCCAGCAGGATCTGGGTCAGGAACAGCGCCATCACCAGCCAGAAATACTTGCCGACCGCGCGCATCGACGGCGTCACCACGATGCTCAGCGACGGGTCCTTCAGCGGCGGCTCGATCTTGGGTTCCTTCGAGTGCCAGACCGCGTAGTGCCACGCGAGCAGCGCGATGCCGGCGATCATGAAGAGGATCGAGAACATCGACCACATGAAGCTGCTGGCGCTGGGCTTGTTGCCCACCAGCGGCTCGTGCGGGAAGTTGTGGGTGTACGACAGGCCGGTGTCGTCATCCAGGCGCTCGGTGACCGTGGCCCACGACGCCCAGAAGAAGAACGCCGTCATCTGCCGGCGGTGCTCCATGTCCGGCACCGGGTTCTCGCGCAGGGCGTAGGCCTCGCGCAGGTCGGCGGTGGCCGGGTCGTTGGAGAACACGCTCATGTAGTGCGCGGCCACCTCGGCGATCGCCACGGCACGCTCGTCGGAGACGGTGATCGTGCCGGTCTGCGGGTCGTAGGTATTGGTGCGCAGCAGCGGGCGGATCTGCTGCTCCAGCCGCGCCTGCTCCGGCTTTTCAAGCTCGGCGTAGGTGCTGCCGAACTGCTGGCGCGCGCGGATGTCCATCATCGCGATCGCTTCGCGGTGCAGCCATTCGGCCGACCAGTCGGGTGCGAGCAGGGCGCCGTGGCCCCAGATCGAACCGTTGTGGTGGCCACCGATGCTCTGCCAGACCTGGCGGCCGGCGTCGATGTCGGCGCGGGTGTAGAGCACTTGCCCGTTTTCGGCGACAACCTGCTCGGGAATGGGCGGCGCGGTCTGGTAAAGATCGCGTCCCATCCACAGCATGATGCCGAAGCTGACGATCAGCAGGGCACCAAGCCCCAGCCATAACCGCCTCGTCGTATCCATATATCGGAGTCTCCCATGAAGGTGCGCGCAGTCTGGGCCGGGGCACGCGGACGCGACCTGACGTGGGTCAAGTTCCCATGGTTCAGCTCTTGTATGGCAGGCGTTCAGCCGCCCCGGCGCGTACAACCTGCGGACAGCAATGTTGTCACCGGGTGAAGAAGCGGCCGCGCGCGCGGCCGTGGCGACGTATCAGCCGCGCAGGACCGGCTCGGCGAGTTCTTCGAGGCGCTCGCGGCCGATCAGTTCGAGTTCGCGGCGGTCGACCAGCAGCAGGCCATCCTGCTGGAACCGGCGCAGCACGCGGCTGACCGTCTCCGGCGCGAGCCGCAGGTAGTTGGCGATGTCGGTGCGGGCCATCGTCAGGGCGAAGCGGCTGGGCGAGAACCCGCGCGCGGCGAGCCGGCGCGACAGCGCGATCAGGAACGCCGCCATGCGCTGGTCGGCGGTCCAGTCGCCGGCCAGCAGCGCGGCGCGGCCGATGTCCCGGCTGAGCAGGCGGAACAGGTGCCGCTGCAGGCCGGGCAGCTGCGTCGCCAGCACCGAGATCTTGGGGAACGAGAACCGGCACAGCATCACCGTGTCCAGCGCCACCGCGTTGCACGGGTAATGCTCGCCGTCGATCGCGTTGAGGCCGATGACCTCGCCGGGCAGGTGGAAGCCGAGCACGTGCTCGCGGCCGTCGCGGTCGATCACGTAGGTCTTGACGGTGCCGGCGCGGACCGCGGCGATCGCCTCGAAGTCGTCGCCCTCGCGGAAGATGTGTTCGCCGGCGTGGAACGGGCCGACGTGCTCGACCAGCATGTGCAGGTCCATCAACCCGCTCTTGTCCATGCCCTCCGCCAGGCACGCCTGCGAGAACGCGCACGTCGAGCAGAAGTGCAGTTCGTCGCCGTCGTCGGCAAGCGTGCGCGCATCCTGCCGCGGGAACGCGGTCGGATTCAGCGAGTTGTCCATGCGCCCCTCAGATCGCGCGCGAGAAGCGCGGGGTGGCCGTGGTGCCGGGCGTCATGGAGGGTGGCGGGTCGAGGTAATGGTCGAAGCACATGGCAATGTTACGCAGCAGCAGCCGTCCGCGCGAGGTCGCGACGATCCGGCCGGGCTCGACCCGGGCCAGCCCGTCCTCGACCAGCGGCTGCAGGCGCTCCAGTGAATCGGCGAAGTACTCGTGGAAATCCACCAGATAGCGCCGTTCCAGCGCCCCGATCGGGATCTCGCCCTGGCACATCAGGCGCTGGATCAGGTCGGCGCGCAGCTGGTCGTCCTCGCTCAGGTGCATGCCGCGGAACACCGGCAGGCGGCCCTCGTCGAGCGCGATCTGCCAGCTCGGCAGGTCGCGCGGGTTCTGGCTGAAGCTGTCGCCGATGTGGCTGATCGCGCTCACGCCCAGGCCGACCAGGTCGGTGTCGGCGTGGGTGGTGTAACCCATGAAATTGCGGTGCAGTCCGCCGCGCTGCTGGGCGGTGGCGAGGTCGTCGTCGGGCAGGGCGAAGTGGTCCATGCCGATGTAGACGTAGCCGGCCGCGGTCAGCTTCTCGATCGCCAGCTGCAGCAGGCCGAGCTTGTCGGCCGCAGACGGCAGGTCCCCGGCGTTGATCTGCCGCTGCGCCTTGAACATCTCGGGCAGGTGGGCGTAGCTGTAGACCGCCAGCCGGTCCGGCCGCGCCTGGACCACCGTGTCGAGCGTCTTCGAGAAGCCGGCGTGGTTCTGCTTCGGCAACCCGTAGATCAGGTCGACATTGACCGAGCGCATGCCGCCCTCGCGGCAGGCGTCGATGATCGCGACGGTCTCCTCGACCGACTGGATGCGGTTGACCGCCTCCTGCACCGCCGGGTCGAAGTCCTGCACGCCGAGGCTGGCGCGGTTGAAGCCGATCCGGGCCAGCGCGAGCACGTCGGCCGGCTTGACGAAGCGCGGGTCCAGCTCGATCGACAGGTCGCGCTCGCGCGCCTCGGAGAAGCGGAAGTGGTTGCGCAGAGTGTCGACCACGTCGGCCAGCTGCGGCGGCGCCAGGAAGTTCGGGGTACCGCCGCCGAAGTGCAGCTGGATCACCTCGCGGTCGCGGTCGAACAGCTCGGCCATCATCGCGATCTCGCGGTACAGGCGGACCAGGTAGGTCTCGCCGCGCGCCAGGTCGCGGGTGATGATGCGGTTGCAGCCGCAGTAGAAGCACGGGCTCATGCAGAACGGCACGTGCACGTACAGCGACAGCCGGCGCGGGATCGGGTCGCCGTTGCTGGCCGCGGCCGCCTCGCGCAGCTGCGCCTCGCCGAACCCGGCGTTGAACTGCGGGGCGGTCGGGTAGGAGGTGTAGCGCGGACCGGGACGGTCGTAACGCTTCAGCAGCTCGGCGTCGAAGGAGGGATTGGTGTGCATGTGGAGAGGCTATGGCCGCCCGCGGAGCCCCGCCTTGACCGCAGTCAATTCCGCCCGGATGGTTCAGCGCCGCCGGGCGCGATCGGCAACCCGAGCGGGCGCCGCCGGCCGTCCAGCCCCAGCCCGTACTTGAGGCTGCCGGCGATCCGGTTGGCGAAGTCGCACAGCACCGCCGCGTTGTCCTCGCCGGTGACTTCGAGCGCGGTCTCGCGCCACAGCGCAAGCCAGTGGTCGAAGTGTTCCGCGTCGATCGGATGCGGGCGGTGCATCGCCATCGGGTTGCCGCGGTAGCGCCCGGTGCGCAGCACCACCGACGACCAGAAGTCGACCAGCGTCGCCTTGTGCTCGACCCAGTCGTGCACCACCGGGTTGAACACCGGCCCCAGTTCCGGGTCGCGCTGGACCTTCTCGTAGAAGCGGTCGACCAGTGCGACCAGGTCGGCTTCGGTCAGGGTGTGGGCGGCGGCCATCGGGCGTGCTCCGGTCGGTGATGCGGGTATCCGTAAAACGAACGCGGCGGCTCGCCGATGGATCGCATCGGCGGCCGCCGCTGCCGGCCTGCTGGCCGGTGCCGGGGAGGTTCAGCCGCCCAGCGTCAGCGTGCCCTTCATGATGGACGAGTGGCCCGGGAAGGTGCATACGAAGTTGTACTGCTCGCCGGCCTTGAGCTTGGCGACCGGGATATTGACCGTGGTCGACTCGCCGCCACCGACGACCTTGCTGGCGGCGATCACGCGCGCGTCGCCGGCCTTGACGTAGTTGGCCGCGGCGCCGGCCTTCATGCCGTCGGTGTTGATGCCGGCGATGTCGGACGCCTTGCCGACCACGAAGTTGTGGCCCATCACGGTCTTGGGCAGCTTGCCGGTGTGCTTGAGGGTGACGGTGAAGTCCTTGCAGGACTTCGGCACCACCAGGCTGCTGGTGGTGAACTTCATCGCGTCGGTGCTCTCGACCGTCGCGCTGCAGTCTGCTGCCATTGCCGGTGCGGACAGCAGCATGGCCGGCACGGCCACGGCACCCAGGACGGCGGCGAGGGAAAGCTTGCGGATCATGGTTCTTGCTCCAGTGGGTTGGTTTGTTTCGTCGGGCGCAGTCTCGCGCCGCGCGCTCCGGCGCGACTTGATCCAGATCAGGGCCGCACCACCTCGCCGCACCGACCATGGGTACCGTTCAGAAAAGCAATGGACGACACCCCCATGACCCACGTCGTCACCGAAAACTGCATCAACTGCAAGCACACCGACTGCGTCGAGGTGTGCCCGGTCGACTGCTTCCACGAAGGCCCCAACTTCCTCGTCATCGACCCCGTCGAGTGCATCGACTGCACGCTGTGCGTCGACGAGTGTCCGGTCGGTGCGATCTACCCGGAAGGGGACGTCCCCGCCGGCCAGGAACCCTTCATCGAGATCAACGCCGAACTGGCGCCGCTGTGGCCGGTGATCACCCGGAAGATCCCGGCGATGCCGGACGCGGGCAAGTGGGACGGCGTGCCGAACAAGCTGGCGCTGCTGATCCGCGATGCGGTGGTGCCGGACCCCGAACCGGGCTCCGAAAAGTAGCCCGGCGCCTTCGGCACGGGCACAGAAAAACCCGCGGAATCGCGGGCTTGCGGTAGCATTATGAGAGAGAGGAAGCAGCGTTAGGTAAAAAGTACAAGATCTAGATCTTGTATAGAAAAATCACTCTAATCAACAACATAAAAGAGTACGACTTCTTGAGACGAATGTTGCGGCCAAGGGTGATTAGGTAGTTGACGGTGCATTAAAAGTATAAGAAGTTGACGCGGTACAGTCACGACAGCATCGGCCGCTTTGACCCCAGCACTGCATCGCGTCACTCCCAGCGACCTGCTCCAGGCACTTGGCGAAATGACGCCCGGCGCCAGTCGACTGCTGCATGATCTGGTGACCGTCTATCCGATACCTACTCGGGCACATGCGCTCCCGTTGGTGCGGGCCGTTACCCGAATTGCCAATTCAGTTGTCTGGTTCGAGGCCGCCCTCGGCATCTCCGGGCTCGGGGAGGTTGTCGCCGAGATGGACGGGCGACTCGTCTCAACGCAAGGTCGCATCCAACAGGCAAACCCCAGGGATCTGACCGGCGGGTTCCGTCTCACGCGTGCTCTGATCGGGAAGGAGCCGGCCCCGGCGCCGGGGCCCGAGTCCCTGCGTGCCACATTGTTGATCTGCAGCTTGCGCTGGAATCGGGACGGGAAGCCCAGGCGAACAGCTTTGGAGGGTCTCGCTGCCGCGATCCGCGAGGTGACGGAACATGATCGACACCAAGGCGCGGAGTCCCCCGTAGTCTCCCTGTTGCCGAGGTTGGGTGCGGCCACGACGCTGCAGGACTTCATAGATGCTTCGCTGATCCTGGAGACCTGTGGCCTGTCCGGGCTCGAGGAAGTGTGGGCCCGCCACTTCAGGCCCGAGCTGGCTCATGCACATGACTCAAGCCCTGTCGCTCCGAAGCCGCCAGAAGCTCAGGCGATCCGTCCATCTCAAGCTGAGGATGGGGAGGAAGAGGGCGAACCAGATCGGCCGGCCGGGCCGATCCGTCGGAAAGTACCCCGCTCCTGCGTCGGTACTCCGGACTTGGAGCCGGGAGAGCCACCTAGCGAAGCCACAATCCCAAACTTTGTCGTCACCATCCCGGAGCGACGTGCCAACCCGGATGCGCGGCGTCTGGCCAGATACCAAGCGCAGCAGGCGATCTGGAGCGTCAACTTCCTGCTGTTGACCCACCACGCGGAGGTGCTGCCGTTAGAGCAGTTCCGCCGTGTCGTGCGTGTGCTGCTGGATGAATTGGATTCCCCGGAAACCACGGAAGATTTGGCACTGGGAATGGTTGGGTTGTTGTTGCAGGCACTTACCGGCCGCACGGTCCGCACGCTGGCTGCAATCCGGTTGACGGGTACTTCGGCACGCGCCCGTCCATCAGGAACCTGCACGCTGTCACTGCATAAGGGCTATCTGGAAATGGATGTGTTCTGGCGAGTGCTGCCCGAAGATCACTCAGGCGCCACTGGTTTTTTTGAGCCATCCCTCGAGTCGGCGCACCACTTCGAATCCGTGGATGCGTCATTCCGGCTACCACTGGCGCCTGCTGTCATGCATGTGATCAGGTCCCATGTGGCGGTGTTCGAACGGCTGGCGACCGATGACAGCGCCACCTTGGCGACAGTTCTGCGCAGAGCCGCACGCCATGTTGCTGACAAGGCCGGGTTCCGGTTCACCGCAGGCCAGGTACGGCGATCCTGTGCCGTGCACGTCTACGAGCAGACCCGTGACGTCGCGTTGACCCAACTCATCTGTGCGGATTCGCTTGGACAGTCCGACGCTCCTCTGCATTACTACGCGCCACGCCAACGTGACGTAGCTCAGGGCTATTGGTCCTTCCTACAGTCATTGCTGCAGATCGGACTGGCAATCCCAACTGGGTTCGTCAGCCCCACCCGAACCGGAGCTGCCAGCCTCCCTGAAGTCATCCGTGCCCGGCGTCTGGCTGCGGGCTCGGGAGGCGTACTAAACAAACGCATGGCTGTTCGGCGGAACGATGGAGAGTGGCGGACCGTTCACGAGGCCATGGTCACGCACACCGCTTGCATGTTCCTGGTGGTGGCCGGACATCGTCCGGTCGACGCACTATTCGCGTTGACTGTGGGCGAGGTCTACCTTGGACCCGATGGAGGCATGGCCCTGTTCCGGGACAAGGTCCATGACGCCGCCCACGACCCCAGGTTTGCGGCATTGGCACCATGTCTGGTCCGGCAGATCACCAAGTATCTGGAACACCTACATGGACTGGTCGCGATCCAGCCCCGGCTGGAGTCTCATGTTCGCGCTGTGCTCGCTGGCCGTAAGCCGTTGCTGTTCGGCATTGACAAGGATGCCAATCCTACGCCGCTGACGATGGCCACTTGGCGCAGGACTTTGCCGGAGGAATGGACGGAGCAGCCCTTGAACTGGGGCCGGGTCTGGATACGGACGCGTGGTGTGGAAGCGGGCTTATCGCCGGAATGGGCCTCGGTGCAGCTCGGTCACCTGGAGGCGGTAGGGTATCCGTTCTCGAATGCCAGCCCGACCGCTCCGGCAGCGGCGATCACGATGATCGCGCCGCACCTGGAAGCATTGGCGCGGAGCATGGGCTGGCGTGTCCGGTCGGGACTCCCGACAAACGCCGATGCGAAAGGCATCCGCGATTTGCCTCCGTTGCAGAGCTGGAGCACCGTCGTCGCCGATCATCAGGCCGATGCTCGGGCTCAGGTCCGCCAATGGCGCAAGGGGCAGTTGGCAGAGACTGCGATTTATCGGCGGCAGGCCGAGCAGGACGTGCTGTCGCACCCCATCTTGATCGAGCGCAGGATCGACAAGGCTTATCGGGATCAGGTCGAGGGACGGGCGGTCCAGCCGCTGCAACTCGAGGAAGCCGAGGCACTGCGGGACACTCTGTTCGAGGCGGCAGACGATGATGTGGCCCTTGGAATCGCCCGGTCGCGTGCGTTGCGTCGAGTTCTGCACCGCGTCAACAAGTGGCTGGGAATCACAGGCCAGGATCCGGGAGCGCTGGGGACGTTCCGGCGTCCGCTCGACAACGCTTTTGTACCCGGGATGATGCACGCGGTTCGGCAGGTTGACGCACTGCGCCGCCACGCCGCGGCGTTGGGCTCCGCCGGCCCTGGTGATTGGCGGGACTTCCCCCGCGCTTGCGCACGCGTGGCCTACGTCCTGGCGGTTTTTGGGTATCTGGATGACCCCGACCAAATCGAGGGGGTGATCCGGCACAGGGAGTCCTGTAAGGGACCGGCCAATCTGTCCGATGTGGTCTTGGTGCCGTGGGGTGATCGACCCGAGCAGGTCGTGGCCCTGCGGAATCTAGCGGCAGTTGCATTGGCGCGCCTGGCCCGGCGGTACGTCGGGCAGTCAATGCCTGATCGCAAGACGCTCAGTGCGGCGCTGGCAGAATTCCTCCCCGATTGGGAGCTTCCGATCGGCCGACCACGGCCACCGGAACTGCTGGTCATGTTGTGCGAGACCGTTGGCGTGGCGAATCGCTTCGAGCTTTCACCGGCTGCCCGATTTGCGCTAGGCACCAAATCGGGAGCCACCAACGCATGCATCACCGACCAATTGGCGCTGATTGATGGGGATCCCGTGGGAACCATTCCGCGGATGGAGCTTGACGGGGATGCCGACGCCGATGCCGGGTCCGCAGGCCCCCTTCCGTCTGTGATCGGTGCCAGAGCGAATGCGCGGTCGCAGTATCTGGCCCTGTGCCGGACGCTGCCCAGTACCGGCGCCACGCTCGCCTTACCGCTGACGCAGGTAACGGTTCCTGCGAGCCAGTTGTTCCAAGCAGGGACGCGGCGCCAAGTGATTGCCGAAGTGGATGCGCTGCTGGCGCAGTCGCGACCCGAGACGGTCCTGCGGCCGGTCGTCAGAATGCTGGCCATGTGGACACGTCAGATGCTGGTAGAGGGAACGGCCGCCCAACGGAACCCCGCGGATAAGACTGTAAATACCTATCTCACAAGAATCGGTGGAACGCTGGTCGAGCTGCTCGGGAACAGCTCGCTGGCGGACCTCGATGACGTCGATTTGAGCGAGACCTACCAAGCAGCAATTCTGGCCGGGGGCAGCAATCGCACGCAGGCTGCATCGGCGATCCTGGAGTTTCACCGCTGCAGCCAGCGGCATTTCGACATGCCCGACGCCGACCTTGATGAGGTCCGGTCCCATCTACGCAACAGCACGCAGTCGGTGGATGCACGGCTCATCCTGCCGCAGGAGCGTGTGGCCATTCTCGACAACGCCCTCGCGCGGGCACGCGACGGTACGGGTCGCACGCCAGAGGATGTCAGGGTGTATCGACAGGCAGCGGTTGCAATGCCCCTGTATGCATGGGGTGGCGCGCGCCGCGCGGAAATACTCGGGTTGCGGCTCGGGGATGTTTGGTCCGTGGGCGAGCAGGCAGGCATCCGTGTACGACGTAATCGATCGCGCAGGCTCAAAACTGCGGCAGCGCGCCGTACCTTGCTGTTTGATAGCCCTCGTCAGCGAGGCGTCAGCCACACGCTCGAATGGATAGGCATTGACGGCCTGCGCAGCGCGCCGTGGCAGCGAGCGCGGGCATACATTTTCTCTCCGGCCGGGGAGCCGATGGCTGTGGAGGGCAGGGACGCGATCGCGCGTACCTGTGTTGAACTCGTCCGCGAAGTTACGTCGCGTGGCCGCGAACGGCTGCACCGGTTGCGGCACCTGGTAGCGTTCGAGCGCACCATGCCCTTGTTTCTGGACGATGTCGATTCGGTCTGGTTGCAGGGCTGTGGTATCGCTGTACCGACGCCGCCGGGTCCCCAAGTGGTCCTGCCGCGCGACCTCATGGAACGGGTTGTCACTTTAGGTCATGTGGATTGGCGGACCACCATTCGGAGTTATCTGCACCTGCCGTGGTTGATGCGATCGAGGCAGGACCGCGCACTGGCCGATACGTACATGCATCGACGTGAAGTCGCGTTCGCCATGGGCGTGAGCCTGCCGGCCGTCGACAAGATCACCCAGCAGACCAAACATTTGGCTCCGGCTTTGGCGTGGCTTGCCCACGTACGTACAACGCGGCAGGTTCCTTTGGCTCCGGCGCCGACGGATCCGGTTGGCGCGACTGTTCGGACCCAATGGACCAGTCACGAACTCGACGCGCTGTTCCGCATGGCCGACCGCTTGGGAGGGTTGGAATCAGCGGCCCGCGTGTACGGCGCCACAGCGGCAGACGTCACGGCGATACGGCGACACGTGTCCATCGTCGAGCGACGGATGGGGAGAGCCCTATTCCGGGACCGGGAAACCCGCGAGTTATTAGACGGGCCGTTGCGCGTATTGAAGCGCCAAGATAGTGCCTTGCTGGATGCGTTCTTCGCATGGTTCGATACTCTCCTCGGCGATGAGCGGGAGGGGGCCCTTCAGCTGCTCGAATCCATGGTCGAAACCATGAGCGCCGTCGATCGCGATGGAATCGTGGGCGAGACCTCGGCTTTGTATGGGTTCGTTCGCATGTGGGAGCAGGTCGCTCCAACGCGAATCAGGTTGGAGGTCACGAATATGGGCCATGCCCACGCCAAGCTCCGGGCATGTCGCCGCAACACTGACGATCTAGCTGATTTCGGGAATGAGACGCGACTGGACGGCGTGGTCAGGCGTGCCATTGCGACTGCGTGGATCGCAAGTCGCTTGGGTGCCTTAGGGGTGGCCTCCGCGTTCAGTCCGCCGCATCCACGCTCGGCTCAGGTGGGAACAGCTGACACTGGGCCGTAGATCCATGAACCAATATGCCGCGCGCTCGGCGAATCTGCGTCATGGTGCGGAGGTCGTCCAGTGTGATGTGGTCCCCCAACCGTAGGCCTGTTGCTTGATCGGCAGAGATCAGAAATCTTCCGTGATCGTGGGACACCAGAACGACGTCCTCCACGCGATGCACCTCCTGCGCAACTGGAGGCGCTGCGTCAGAAGTGGATTTGCTCTGGCACTTGAGCGTTATGGGCGGACGGCCCCCAACGGCGAGATCGAGGGTGCCGCACCCCTGCAACGCTTTGCAGGTTGCGGGGATGTTGGACTCCGATCCGTCATCTGATCCAGGGCCAAGATGGGGCGTGCGGCCTTCGCGAGTGGCATCCAGGTACTCCGCAACATTGCGCATGAATGCGCCAAACAGGTGTGGATCAATCGCGCTGCCGGCAGGTGCCTTCGGTTGGACGGCTATCAGGATTGCGTCGTCGGCGTACTGAGGTACTGCGTCAATACGGCATCCGTCGAACTGATCGGCGAGAACGCGGACTGCCGCCACGGCCCTTTCAATCCGAGCGCCCTGCTCCAGAGGAATCCTGACTGAGCCACTGTACGTTCTGATGCCGGCAATGCGGCACGTGATGATGGTCTGTTGGCCTACAGGTGAATCGGTCTGATACATCGCGGTCATTTAGTTGCCCGGGTTGTGACGTGGTGGCCGATCTCGGTCCTTCCACCGCCGTCATTGGGGAGCAATGGGCCCATCAGGACAAAATTTCTGGTCGCTCGATGCTGGACCAGCACGCGCTGCCCCGGAGTAATCGCGTCTGTCGACGGCCCAGATGTCATGAGCGCGGCACTGCCATCGACGAACTGGACATCACGTTGAGATTGCAGTCGGGTGACGGTGACAGCATTTCTCGTTGCCGCTTTTGCAGCCGCTGTCTCCACAGCTTTCGCTCCCGCGCTATAGGCGGTGGTTTGACTGCGATGGGCAACGATGTGTTGGATGGGGACGCCATCGATATCTATATCGATCACGCGGCGGTGCGCGCCGCTGACGTCGACCAGTGCATTCGTCAGACTGCGCAGTTCCGTTGGCTGGAACGCACGCTCGGCGCCCTCTAGCGCCGTTTCCATCTCACGGGTCGGATTGGCGGCACACGCCTCGACGGCTGCCACGAGACGTGCCGTTGCCGCCAGCGCATTTTTGATATTTTCGGTCGACTCAGTATTTGCAATCACCAAATACGTGCCGTCGCGCCTCAGCTCGAGATAGGTGGAGGCGAGGATCGTGGGGGTGGTCGCCGACACGAGCAGGGCGACCGTGCGTGCGTCTACGGTGTGCTGCAATAGCGACTTGGCGGCCACCGTCGATCTTCCACCATCATCGAGACCAGTTGTGCTCAGGCGTATATCCGTGTCCATTTTCTAGTACTCACAATCGTGGTGGACCGTTCCGGGCAATGGTTCCGGTGTCCACGGGTGGATGGGATTTGTTGCGCGCGTACGATTACTGCCCACACTGCGCGCACGTGTGGGTCACGGAGTTACCGGGGGCGGGTAGGGTGAATACCGACCTAGCCACTAGCTCATAGGTCGTACTGCGGCAGACGGTTGCCGGCTGATGTTCGCGCGCGAACACAGGTCATTGGGCCCGCGATAGCCGCGGTTAGCCGATCAAACGAGGTCGAATGCCGGCGAGCCGATCGTCGCGAGGACGGGCTTATCGCGGTACGGTTCTTGGGTAGATGTACGTGCGTTGATACTCAGCGCGCACATTGCGGGCAACGGGAGCCCATCTGATTTCGCCCGCCCCGTGGATGGGCGATCATTGTTCCAACGTGTTGAAACGTATCTGCAATAGCGACGCGGATGGCGATTGTGTATTGCATGTGCGGGCACACTCGCCCGTGAGGCAGGCCGTAATACCGTGAAGCCCGCAAATGGATATTTATCACCTCGGCCGGAAGCGCGTCAACACGCTTCGAACGTGAGTTGAAAGAGGCCGCTTGCCACCACGTTACGCGAGCGCGGTACGGTAGCTAACGCAGCGCCGAGCGAGCACCCGCCGGCATGTGAGCTGTCTGCCTTCGAAGCGCTGTATAAGCGTCCGTCCATGTGTCGACCTGTCTAATTCCGGCGTGCGACGACTGGATCAAGCACGTCGTCGCCGCTCGGCGCTAGCACGCGGGAGCATGCCAAAAACCTTGTGCCAGATGTGGTTGACCGCCATCAGCTGCAGGACGGCTCCTGGTCGGCAGGAAGGGTGCAGCCGCTCAGTGTCCCTACCCAGCCGCGATCGCGCGCTGCCTCATACTAGCCACTTTAGTGTACTAATAATCAGCCTAATTTAGGCTAATGGCCTAGTCTGGTGTACCAATAACTCCTTTGCACCATCAGCACATCCTAGGAGAAGACGATGGCTCGCGCCCCACGCAAAGCTCGTGACCCGGCTTCGGTATGTGCCATGCGTGATCGATTCGACGCCGACATCGCAGCGGGAACACTGGAGGTCGGCGTAGCGGTAAAGCGCATGCGCCAGATCAGCGGCCTGACTCAGGAACAGTTCGCAAAACACCGCGGAGTGAGTCTGCTCACCCTCAAGCGTGTGGAAAGCGGGGCCGGCAACCCCACCGTCGAGACCTTGACGCGTATTGCGAGCATCTTCGGCTTGAGACTGGCATTCGTGCACAACAATCCCGAAACGGTGGCCGTTTCGCTACGCCACAATGAAATTGTGTAACGCCGTCGTCCACAGGTACCCTGCGCGACCATGACCCGTTTGCGCCTCCGCCGCTTGTTGCCGTTCCTGCGCGTTCTCGCGCTGGGGCTGTTTGCGCTGGGGCTGGTGCTGCAGCCGGTGATGGCGGCCGCCGGCGAGATGCATGAGCTCGCGCACGACCCGACCGGCACCCATGCCCATGGCCAGCATGCCGACGACCTAGACACGGAGCTGGACGCGGGTGACGAGCAAGACGAGGACGGGGCGAGGACGCTGCATGTGCTGTTGCATTTTTCGCACTGCTGCGGTGCGACCGCGGCTCTGCTGCCCGTGCTGAAACCGCTCCCCGTCATGCCGCTGAACGGCCGTCTGGCGATCGCGAAGACGCCAATCCCGCTGCAGGCCCGCCTGACTTCACCGTTTAAGCCTCCGATTTTCGTGTGACCGCGCCGCCGGCATGACGCCGGCACCTGTCATCTCGAATAACCGGAGCAATCCCCATGCGTTTGCGACTCGCGGCCTTGGCCGTGCTCGTCGTCGTGTGTGCCGTGGCCTTTCCCACGCACGCCGCCGACCCTTTGACTCTGGACGACGCCTTTCAGCGCGTCGCCAACTCCCATCCCAACCTGCGCCTGTTCGGGACCCGCCGTGATGTGCTGGAGGCCGAACTGGACCGCGCCTCGCTGCGCCCGGCGCTGGTCGCCGGCGCCAGCATCGAGAACGCCTTCGGCACCGGTGAGGCCAACGGCCTGCAACGTGCCGAGCTGACCTTGAGCCTGGCGTCGGTGCTGGAGCGTGGCGGCAAGCTGGATGCGCGTCGTACCTTGGCGCAAAGCCGGATCGACGCGCTGGCCGTCGAACGTGAGGCGCAGCGGCTGGACCTGCTGGCCGAGGTGGCGCGTCGGTACCTGGCGATCGTCGCAGCGCAGCGGCAAAGCGCGATCGCGCAACTCGATATTGAGCAGCGCCAACGCACCGTCGCTGAAGCCCGCAAGCGACTGCAGGCCGGTGCCTCGCCCGAATCGGTGGTGCTGACGGCGCAAGCGGCGTTGGCCCGGGCTGAACTCGACCGGGCGCGAGCACAGCAGCGAGAGACGGCCGCACGCCAGCACCTCGCGGCACTATGGGGCGAACGTGCCCCCACGTTTGAGGTGGCCGGCGGCGACCCCTTGGCGTTGCCCATCGTCGCCGACTTCGCGGTGCTGGCCGACTGGCTGGCGCGAACGCCGGAACTGGCGCAGTTCGTCGGCGAGGCGCGGATCCGCGAGGCCCGTTTGCAACTCGCCCGCAGCCAAGCCACGCCCGACTTGGACTGGCAGCTCGGCGTGCGCCGGCTGCAAGGCAGCGACGACTTCGGGCTGATCGGCAGCGTCTCGATCCCGCTGGGCAGCGCGAGCCGGGCCCAGCCGGGCATCCGCTCCGCGCGAGCTGAGCTTGCCGGGCTGGAAATCGAGCGCGAGGCCAAGGGCCTGTCGCTGTACTCGACGCTGGCCGAGGCCCACGGCCGCTACCGCGTCGCCGAGGTCGAGGTCGAGCGCCTGCAGGACGACGTGTTGCCTCGGCTGGACAAAGCCGAAGCCGCCACGCGGCAGGCTTATCGCGCCGGCGCGGCGAGCTACCTGGAATGGGCGACCTTGCAGGCCGAGCGCACCGCCGCGCGCAAACAACAACTGGAGGCCGCGCTGGATGCCCAGCGCGCCCTGATCGAAATCCAGCGACTCACCGGCCAGGCGTTCGTCGCCGGCGCCGAGTCCAAACCCGAACAAGGAGTTTCACCGTGAAGCCCATCCACCTGATCAGCGCGCTGGCGCTGGCATTGTCATTGGCCGCCTGTGGTGGAGAGTCCGGCGGCGATGACCACGCCAACGAGGCCGCCGGCGAGCATGCGGCGGAAGCATCCGGCGAACACGCCGAAGCGAAAGCCGAAATCGGTGAGCACGGCGGCCGCCTGCTCAAACAAGATGGCTACACGGTCGAACTTGCGATGGCCGAGGACGGCGCGCCGCCGCGGTTCCAGGCTTGGCTGTACGAAGACAGCGAGCCACTGCCGGCGACCACTGGCAAGGTCGAAGTACGGGTCACCCGCCTGGGCGGCCAGACCGCGAGCTACACACTCACCCCGCAGGAAGACGGCAGCCTGGCCGCGGCCGATACGGTCCCCGAACCCCATTCGTTCGAGGTCGAGGTGCTGGCCAGCATCGGCGACAAGATGCTGCGCTGGGAATATCCAAGCTACGAGGGCCGCACAGTAATCGCCGCGGCAACCGCAGAAAAGTCGGGCATCGAGGTACAACCGGCCGGCCCCGGTGTGATCGCCGACGAGCATGAGGTTCAAGGCCTGCTGACGCCGATCGAGGGCCGCGTCGCCGAGGTCACGGCCCGCTTCCCCGGTCCGATCCGCTCACTGCGCGCCAACGTCGGCGACCAGGTGCGTGCCGGGCAAACGCTGGCGACGATCGAGAGCAACCTCAGCCTGAGCATCTACAGCGTCGCCGCGCCGATTTCCGGCGTCGTCACCGCACGCAACGCCTCCGTCGGCGGCTTGGCCGGCGAAGGCATGCCCCTGTTCGAGATCGCCGACCTGTCGCAGCTGTGGGTCGACCTGCACATCTTCGGTGCCGACGCCCAGCACATCCAGGCGGGCGTGCCGGTCACGGTCACCCGCATGAGCGACGGCAAGACCGTCCAAACCACCCTCGAACGCGTGCTGCCGGGCATGGCGACCGCCAGCCAAAGCACCGTCGCCCGCGCCACGATCGACAACGCCGATGGCCTCTGGCGGCCTGGCTCGGCAGTCAAGGCGCGGATCACGGTCGAGCAGCAGCCCGTCGAGCTGATGGTGCCGCTGTCAGCGCTGCAGACCATGGGCGGTGAAGAAGTGGTGTTCGTGCGCGTCGGCGAGGCCTACCAGGCCCAGCCCGTCGAGGTGGGCCAACGCGACGGCCAACGGGTGGAAATCCTGTCAGGGCTGACCAAGGGCGATCAGGTCGTGGTCGAGGAGAGTTACCTGATCAAGGCCGACATCGAGAAGTCGGGAGCCTCGCATGCGCACTGACACAAACCACGATGAAGCCCCGGGCATGCTGGAAAAGATCGTCCGTTTCGGCATCCACCATCGCTGGCTGATGATGGTGGCGACCTTGGCATTGATCGGCGTGGGCATCTGGAGCTTCACCAAGCTGCCGATCGACGCCACGCCCGACATCACCAACGTCCAGGTGCAGATCAACACCGAGGCACCGGGCTACTCGCCGCTGGAGTCCGAGCAGCGCGTCACCTATCCGATCGAGACCGCGCTGGCCGGTCTGCCGCAGCTGAACTACACCCGTTCGCTGTCGCGCTACGGGCTGTCGCAGGTCACCGTGGTATTCGAGGACGGCACCGACCTGTACTTCGCCCGTCAGCAGGTGGCCCAGCGCCTGCAGCAGATCCGATCGCAGATCCCGGAGGGGTTGGAGCCCCAGATGGGGCCCATCTCCACCGGCTTGGGCGAGATCTTCATGTACACGGTCGACGCGGCGCCAGAGGCACGCAAACCCGATGGCACGCCGTGGACTGCGACCGACCTGCGCACGTTGCAGGACTGGGTGATCCGGCCGCAGATGCGCAACACGCCCGGGGTGACCGAGGTCAACACCATGGGCGGCTACGAACGGCAGATCCACATCACTCCGGACCCGTCCAAGCTGGTCGCGCTCGGCTTCACCTTGCAGGACATCGTCGATGCGGTGGCCGCCAACAACCAGAACATGGGCGCGGGCTATATCGAGCGCAACGGCCAGCAGTACCTGGTGCGCGTGCCCGGCCAAGTCGGTGGGCTGGATGAAATCCGCAACATCGTGCTGGACCGCCGCGAAGGCCTGTCGATCCGGGTCAGCGACGTGGCCCAAGTCGGCGAAGGCCCGGAATTGCGCACCGGTGCAGCCACCCAGAACGGCGAGGAGGTCGTGCTCGGTACGGTGGCGATGCTGGTCGGGGCCAACAGCCGCGAGGTCGCCCAAGCCGCGGCCGCCAAGCTGGAAGACGCCAACGCCAGCCTGCCGGCCGGAGTCGAGGCGACCGCGGTGTACGACCGCACCGAGCTGGTCGACCGCACCATGGAGACGATCTCCAAGAACCTGGTCGAGGGCGCGCTGCTGGTGATCGTGGTGCTGTTCCTGCTGCTCGGCAATTTCCGCGCGGCGCTGATCACCGCCGCGGTGATCCCGTTGGCGATGCTGTTCACCATCATCGGCATGGTCAAGGGCGGTGTGTCGGGCAACCTGATGAGCCTGGGCGCGCTCGATTTCGGCCTGATCGTCGATGGCGCCGTCATCATTATCGAGAATTGCCTGCGCCGCTTTGGCGAGATGCAGCACCGGCTCGGCCGGGTCATGACCGATGACGAGCGCAAGGATCTGACCGCCACCGCCACGGTCGAGGTGATCCGGCCCAGCCTGTTCGGCTTGTTCATCATCGCCGCGGTGTACCTACCGATCTTTGCGTTGACGGGCATCGAGGGAAAGATGTTCCACCCGATGGCGATCACCGTGGTGCTGGCGCTGACCGGCGCGATGGTGCTGTCGTTGACCTTCGTCCCGGCGTCGGTTGCTCTGTTTCTCGGCGGCAAGGTCGAGGAAAAGGAAAACCGGGTGATGCTGTGGACCAAGCGCCGCTATGCGCCCGCGCTGGCGTGGTCGCTGCGGCACCGCCGGTGGGTACTCGGCGGTGCGCTGGCGCTGGTCGTGGTCAGCGGCCTGCTGGCGACGCGGCTGGGCAGCGAGTTCATCCCCAGCCTGGACGAAGGCGATATCGCCATGCACGCGATGCGCATCCCCGGCACCGGCATCGAACAGGCGGTGAAGATGCAGATCGCGGTGGAGGAGCGCGTGATGCAGATCCCCGAGGTCGAGCGGGTGTTCAGCAAAATCGGCACCGCCGAAGTCGCCACCGACCCGATGCCGCCGAACGTGGCCGATACGTTCCTGATGATGAAACCACGGGATGCCTGGCCGGATCCGCGCAAGCCCAAAGAGGTGCTGATCGCGGAGATCGAGGAAGCGGTGTCGACGATCCCCGGCAACAACTACGAGTTCACCCAACCGATCGAGATGCGCTTCAACGAACTGATTTCCGGCGTGCGCGCGGATGTGGCGATCAAGGTGTTCGGCGATGACCTGGATACGCTGGTGGAGGTGGCCGAGCAGATCGAGGCAGTGACCAAGCAGGTCAGCGGCGCCGCCGACGTCAAAACCGAGCAGGCCACCGGCCTGCCACTGCTGACGGTGGTGCCGGATCGGGAAGCACTGGCGCGCTACGGGTTGAACCCGAGCGTGGTGCAGCAGACCGTCGCCACCGCCGTGGGCGGACAGGTCGCCAGCGAGCTGTACGACGGCGATCGTCGCTTCGATATCGTGGTGCGATTGCCCGAACAGATGCGGGCAGATCCGACGGCGCTGGAAGACCTGCCCATTCCCCTGGGCGGCAATATCAACGCCGACGAATCCAGCCGCGATCCCGCATGGTCGGACGACACTCCGCAGACCATTCCGTTGCGCGAGGTGGCGACGATCGAGAAGATACTGGGTCCGAACCAGATCAACCGCGAGAACGGCAAGCGCCGCGTGGTGGTCACCGCCAACGTGCGCGACCGCGATCTGGGCAGCTTCGTGGCCGAGCTGCAGCAACGCGTCGAGCAGCAGGTCGACATTCCGGAAGGCTACTGGGTCGACTACGGCGGCACGTTCGAGCAGTTGATCTCGGCCAGCCGCCGACTGGCGGTTGTGGTGCCGGTGACCCTGGTGCTCATCTTCGGCCTGCTGTTCATGGCGTTCGGCTCAGCCAAGGACGCGGCGATCGTGTTCAGCGGGGTGCCGCTGGCGCTGACCGGCGGCGTGTTCGCACTGGCCCTGCGCGGGATTCCGTTATCGATCACCGCCGGCGTCGGCTTCATCGCACTGTCCGGCGTGGCGGTACTCAACGGCCTGGTCATGATCGCCTTCATCCGCAAGCTGCGCGAACAGGGCGACCGGCTGGAGGATGCCATCGTCGACGGTGCCCTCGGACGCCTGCGTCCGGTGTTGATGACCGCGCTGGTGGCTTCGCTGGGCTTCCTGCCGATGGCGTTCAACGTCGGCACGGGCTCGGAGGTACAGCGGCCGCTCGCAACGGTGGTGATCGGCGGCATCGTGTCCTCGACCCTGCTCACGCTGCTGGTGCTGCCCGCGCTTTACCGTTGGCTGCACCGTGACAGTGAGAACGGCCAGAAGGTGCTGAGCGGTTGAACCCCTATCGTCTCATGTGCAGCGGTGGATCATTGCCGCGCCCTGGAACGGGCGCGGCAATCACACGGGTCGATGATCGTGCTGGAGGGGTTGTGTTCGAACACCGGTTACCCAGATCAGGGATGGCTGGCAGGGGCATGGCGCAACGTCTCCAAGATGGTGCATTGACCGCATTCTCCTCCGTCGCAGCTGTGGATCACGCGCTCCAGTTCCGATGCCATCCGCTGCAGGTCATCGAGCCGGGTCCGAATGTCTTTCAGATGACCCCGCGCCAGCTGGTCGACCTCTTGGCAGGACAGCGCTTCATTCTCGGCCAGACGCAGCAGACTGCGGATTTCCGGGAGCGAGAAGCCCAAGTCGCGACCGCGACTGACGAACCGCAACCGGTCGACATCCGCCGGCCGGTAGTCGCGGTAGCCACCGGACGTGCGCGGGGGCGCGGGCAGCAGCCCGATCCGCTCGTAATAACGCACAGTTTCCAGATGACAACCACTCGCGGCGGCGGCCTCCCCGATCTTCATGGCTTGACCCTGTAGTGGCTACAGGCTTTAGCATGCGATGTTGCCCCCTTGGCCGCAAATCGCTGCGGTCAATCAACCGAGAATGAACATGAGTGACTGTGGCTGCCATCCCGAAGCCGAGAACCCGAAACAGCGGCGTGTTCTCTGGATTGCATTGGCCCTCAATGCCGCGATGGCGTTGATCGGCGGAATCGCCGGATGGATGGCCCAGTCGACTGGATTGCTAGCCGACGCGTTGGACATGCTGTCGGACGCCAGCGCCTACGCCATTGGCCTCATTGCGATCGGACGCAGCGCGAGGTTCAAGGCCAACGCCGCCTATGGCAGTGGCGGCGTGCTGTTGCTGCTGGGACTGGGCGTGCTGGTGGAGGTTGGACGTCGGGCGATCTTCGGCAGTGAGCCGGCGAGCGGTTGGATGATCGGCGTGGCGCTGCTGTCCTTGGTGGTCAACATGACCGTATTGCGCATGTTGAGTCCGCTACGTTCTGGCGGTGTGCATTTGCGCGCAAGCTGGATCTTCACCCGTGCCGATGTGGTGGCCAACGTCGGCGTCGTCCTCTCCGGCGTCCTGGTCGCAGTCACGAACACGCGCTATCCGGACCTGATCATTGGCACGTTGATCGGCCTGTACGTGATCCGCGAGGCATTTGAAATCCTGTCGGAAGCTCGTCAGGCCAAGCGCAAAGCACACGGGTCTGATACGGCCGGGCCATAAGGCTCACACCTGATGAAGAAGACACTGCTCCGCAATCCCAATCCAAAAGCACTTGCTTGGCTGCTCGCATCACTCCTCGTGATCGTGGCGGACCAGCTGAGCAAATCCTGGGTATTGACTTCGCTCCCCGAGTTCACAGCTGTCCCTGTCGTCGAGGGCTGGTGGAACTGGTATCGCAGCTACAACACCGGTGCAGCTTTCAGCCTTCTCAGTGATGCAGGCGGCTGGCAACAACCTCTACTCGTCAGTTTGGCATTGTGCATCACGGGGTTGCTCGGCTATTGGTTGAGCAAGACGCCAACAGACGACTGGAAAACTGCACTTCCTTACGCCTTGGTGATCGGAGGCGCACTAAGCAACGTCATCGATCGCTTGCTGCGAGGCCATGTGGTCGACTTCATCCAGTGGTACTGGCGCGACCATTATTGGCCGGTGTTCAATCTGAGCGATATGGCTATCGTCGCCGGCGCGAGCGGCATGTTCCTCGTCGGGTTGCTCGCCTCGCCGCGTGATCAACACCATCGCGCTGCACAGAGCCGTAGTTCTGAGACTCACATCCGATGATGAAGAAGCAGTTTCATGCACTCCGAAGCGGCGCGCATTTGCAGTGGCTCCTCGCCACCCTTTTGGTGCTTGCTTCCGTACCAGTCGCTTATGCGCAGTCGCCCGGACAGGAGGCGGCCGTGGTCTGGCGCCTGCTCGATTACATCGCCGTCGATTACGCAAGCGCCGTGCAGGGTGGCAAGGTGATCAGCCCTGCCGAATACGCGGAGATGCAGGAATTTTCCGCCACGGCCAGCGAGAAGATCGCGGCGCTACCTGCGAATGCCCAAAAACCCGAGCTACGCGAGGACGCTGCGCAGTTGACCGGACTGGTCGAAGCCCATGCTCCGCCTGACGAGGTCGCCCGTCAGGCGCGCTCCTTGGCAACGGCTCTCGTTGCGGCGTATCCCGTCCCGCTCGCGCCCTCGCAGCCGCCGGACGTGGATCGCGGGGCCGCGCTGTATCAGCAGATGTGCACGGCGTGCCACGGAGTGGCCGGCGCGGGCGATGGTCCGGCCGCCGCTGGAATGGAACCGCCGCCGATCGATTTCACCGATGAGGCGCGTGCGCGAGAACGCAGTCTGTTCGGGCTTTATCAGGTCATCACGCAGGGCCTGGAAGGCACGGCGATGACCAGCTACGCGCATCTGTCCGATCAGGATCGCTGGGCGCTCGCCTTCCATGTAGGGCAGTTCGCGTACGCGGCCGAGGAGACGTCCGAACCACCGAAAGGCGCCGAAAACCCGCTTGCCACGCTGCAAGAACTGGTGCAGATCACGCCCGCAACGCTGGCGAATGAAGTGGGTGAGCAACAGGCGCGTGCGATCACCGCCTTTCTGCGGCGCCACCCTGCGGCTTCCGTGCCGGCCACGGGCTCGCAGTTGTCGCTCGCGCACACTCGCCTCGCGAATGCCGTGGCGGCGTACGGCCGAGGCGACCAAACGGCCGCCAAGTCGGCTGCGCTGTCGGCGTATCTGGATGGTTTTGAGCCCGTCGAACCGCAACTGGCGACCCGGGCGCCGGACCTCATGCGTGACATCGAGCAGAGCATGCTGAGTCTGCGTGCCAGCATCGACCAACAAGCCGGACTTGAAGAAGTGAAGCAACGTGCAGTCACGGCCGCCTCGCTGCTCGACAAGGCGGAAACGGTACTGTCGAGCACAGCCGACAATGCCGGCTGGGCCGGTTTCGTGGGCGCCTTGACGATCCTCGTACGCGAAGGCCTGGAGGCGTTGCTGATCGTGATCGCAATCGTGGCGTTCCTGCGCAAGGCGGAACGACCAGACGTGCTGCCCTACGTCCACGCCGGCTGGGTGGGTGCCTTGCTGGCTGGCGCCGGAACCTGGGCTCTGGCCACGTACGTGGTCAGCATCAGCGGTGCACAACGTGAGGTCGTCGAGGGATTCTCGGCACTGTTCGCCGCAGTTGTTTTGGTGAGCGTGGGGCTTTGGCTGCATCAAAAGAGCTATGCCGGTCTCTGGCAGCAATATCTACAGCAGAAGCTGTCGCGCGTATTGTCCGGCAAGTCGGCCTGGTTCCTGCTGGTCCTGAGCTTCGTCGCGGTGTACCGGGAAGTCTTCGAGACAATCCTGTTCTACTCGGCGATGTGGCACGGCGGTGGCGACAACAGCATGATTCTGGCCGGCTTTGCCGTGGGTGTAGTGATTCTTGTGGTCGTCGCGGTGACCATGTTGCAGTTCTCGCGGAAGCTGCCGATCGGGCGGTTCTTCTTCTGGAGTTCATTGCTGATGGCGATCCTCGCGGTCGTACTGACCGGCAAGGGCGTAGCCGCATTGCAGGAGGCCGGATGGCTGAGTGTGGCGCCGATCTCTTTCCCGAGGATCGACTGGCTTGGTGTGCATCCGTCGCTGCAGGTGGTTCTTGCGCAAGCGGCCGCGCTGCTCCTCCTGATAGCCGGGTTGATCTACAACCGCCGAACTGCCGCCGCGGCAGAGCGCTAACCCTTCACCTTGGCACCGCGACACCGAGTCTAGTCAGAAAGTCCTGGAGGGCTGACCCATGGGCGATTCATGCTGCAGCGGCACTGTCGATATCCGCGCCATGGAGGCGCGGCAGCGGCGGGTGCTGATGATCGTGCTGGAGATCAACATCGCCACGTTCGTGATGATGCTTTCGGCGGCCATCTACAGCGGATCGTCGTCGCTGCTATCGGGCAGCCTCGACAACCTGGGCGATGCACTCACCTACCTGTTGAGCATCGCTGTGATCGGCGCCAGCACACGGGCCAAGGCCAAAGTCGCGCTGCTCAAGGGATTGCTCATCCTTGGGGCCGCAATGGCGGTGGCGGTCCAAGTCGGCTGGCGTCTCGCGCATCCGGAGGTGCCGATCTTCGAAGCCATCGGCATCGCCGCGCTGCTCAACCTAGCGTTCAATGGCATCTGCCTATGGTTGTTGACTCCGTATCGCCATGGAGATGTGAACATGGCCTCGGCATGGGAGTGTTCGCGCAACGATGTGTTCGAAGGCTTCGCGGTTCTGCTGGCAGCCGTGGGCGTCTGGCTGTTCGACGCTGGCTGGCCTGATCTGCTCATCGCCGCGGCGTTGCTGGTGATGTTCCTGCGCTCGGCGTGGCGGGTGCTGCGCTCGGCGTGGCGTAGCTACAAGCGGGAAGATGCGTGATGAGCGCCGGACACGATCATGGCGGTGGCGAGGTCAAGCACGAGAAGCCCTTGTGGTGGGCACTCGGCCTTACCGCCACCTTCCTGGTCGCCGAGGTCATCGGCGGCCTTCTGACCAACAGCCTGGCACTGCTGTCGGATGCGGCGCACATGGCGACCGACGTGATCGCTTTGACGATCTCGTTGGTCGCCGTGCGCCTGAGCCGGCGACCACCTGATGCCAAACGCACCTACGGTTATGCGCGCATGGAAGCGATCGGCGCGCTCGTCAATGGAGGCATGCTGTTCCTTGTTGCCGGCTACATCCTCTGGGAGGCGGTCGGCCGCTTCAGCGAGCCCCCGTCAGTAGCCTCGACCGGGATGCTGGTGATTGCGGCACTGGGATTGGTGATCAACCTGATTGCCATGCGCTTGCTAAAAGCCGGGAGCGGCGAGAGCCTCAACGTCAAGGGCGCCTACCTGGAAGTCTGGGCCGACATGCTCGGTTCGGTCGGAGTGATCATCGGCGCGCTGATCATCCAGTTCACCGGCTTCTACATCGCCGATCCCATCATCGCGGTGCTGATCGGACTATGGGTGTTGCCGCGCACCTGGACGCTCCTGCGCGCGGCCGGGCAGGTGCTGATGCAGGGTGTCCCTGACGGGCTGGATCTCGAAGCGGTGCGGGCAATGATGCTCAGCCATCCAAGCGTCGAGGCCATCCATGACGTGCATGCATGGGCCTTGGCATCCAAAGAGCCGATTCTTACCGCTCATATCGTCCTTGCCAGTGCGACAGACGATGTCGACCAGGTGCGAGGGACGTTGGCCGCTGCGCTCGATGAGCAGTTCGGTATCGCGCATGCCACCCTGCAGGTAGAACGGTTCGCCTGCACCACAGAGACCTTCCATGTCTAGCTGCGGGCTTGTTATGACAACCCACAAGGAACACGGGCTCGCCACATTGTGGCAAACGCCCTAGGGATGGGACTCCGATGAGAAATTCCCAGCAACTCTGGAGTGAAATCCAGACCATCACGCGTGGTTTACGCGTGCTGGTAAAGTAGCCCTATGTCGATCCGGTCACTGCTACTGCGGCTGTTCCTCGGTCTCGTTCTTGTACTGAACGGGACCGCGACAGCCATGGCGGCGGTACACATGAGCCATGCCGACATCCTCGCAGCAACTTCGCCAGTGGCGGCGTTCTCCGCGAACGCCGACGGAGAGGACGAGGCGCCGTGTCACGGTGCTGATCAGACGAAAGTCGCGACCGCCCATCCCGATTCCGGCGGACACCCGCACGGCCCCGCCGACGCAGGCACACCATCGCCGGATTGCTGCGAATCGGGCATCTGCAGTTGCGCGTGCATGCACCCGGCCCAGGCAGCCACCGTGGACGCGGTAATAGGTCTCGGGTCGATCGAGCGCAGCGACAGCGTGCGCCCGATGTTCTCGGTGCACGCCTCGCCCGCGCTGCCTCACTTGATCCGACCACCCATCGGCTAAACGTCCCCAGCGCCACAAAGGCGCTCTTCGGCCTGACCGGAACCCGGACAGGCCGTTCCGTCGCCTGCGTATCGGGCGAGTTTCCTGACGTTTTCCGGAGTCCTGTTCATGTCATCCGATCCTTTTGGCCGCGGGGCCAGCGGGTTGCCGCAGCCGTCGCGGCGCCGTTTCGTGCAGGGGCTGGCCGCTGGTGGCGCCATTGCCGGGCTGGGGCTGTGGCCCCGGCAAAGTTGGGCTGTGCGCACCGAAGGTGTGCCCAACGTCCTGTCAGGCACCGAGTTCGACCTGACCATTGGCGAGACGCCTGCGAATTTCACCGGCGTGACCCGCACCGCGATCACCGTCAACGGCTCCATTCCGGCGCCGTTGCTGCGTTGGCGCGAAGGCACCACGGTCAACCTGCGGGTCACCAACGCGCTGCCACCCGGTTCGATCCACGGCCATTCAACTTCGATCCATTGGCACGGCATCCTGTTGCCGGCCAACATGGACGGCGTGCCGGGACTGAGCTTCGACGGCATCAACCGCGGCGAGACCTACCACTACCGTTTCAACGTGGTGCAGGGCGGCACCTACTGGTATCACAGCCACACCGCGTTCCAGGAGCAGGCCGGCCTGTACGGCCCGCTGGTGATCGAGCCGCTGGAGCCCGAGCCGTTCCGCTACGACCGCGACTACGTGGTCATGCTGACCGACTGGACCGATCTCGACCCGACGTATCTGTTCGATCGTCTCAAGAAGATGTCCGATTTCGACAATTTCGCCAAGCAGACCGTTGGCGACTTCTTCGACGACGTGCAGCAGCACGGGCTGTCGGCGACGCTTCAGAACCGCAAGATGTGGGGCGAGATGCGGATGACGCCGACCGACCTGTCGGACGTCAACGGCAACACGTACACCTACCTCATGAACGGCACGACCTCACTTGGCAACTGGACCGGTTTGTTCCGCTCCGGTGAGAAGGTGCGCCTGCGCTTCATCAACGGCTCCTCGATGACCCACTTCGACGTGCGCATCCCGGGGCTGAAGATGACGGTGGTCGCCGCCGACGGCCAGTATGTGCACCCGGTGACCGTCGACGAGTTCCGGATCGCCACCGCCGAAACGTTCGACGTGATCGTCGAGCCGACCGGGCAGGATGCGTTCACCATCTTTGCGCAGGACCTGGGTCGCACGGGGTATGTCAGCGGCACGCTGGCCGTGCGCGAAGGTTTGCGCGCGCCGGTGCCGTCGGTCGACCCCAAGCCGATCCTGACTATGGACGACATGGGCCACGGGATGATGGGCGGGGCCGGGCACGACATGTCGGCGATGTCGGTCGGCGCGATGGCCGGCATGGATCATGGCGGCATGGATCACAGCCAGCACGGCACCACGTCGATGAAGCCCGGACCGATGGCGACCATGGATCACGGCGCCGCGGGCATGCAGGCGCATCCCGCCAGCGAGACTGGCAACCCACTGGTCGACATGCAGACCATGAACCCGGTGCCCAAGCTCGACGACCCCGGCATCGGCCTGCGTGACAACGGGCGCAGGGTGCTGACCTACGCCGACCTGCGTAGCACCTTTCCAGACCCGGACGGCCGCGAGCCCGGCCGCGAAATCGAACTGCACCTGACCGGCCACATGGAACGCTTCGCCTGGTCGTTCGACGGCATGAAGTTCTCCGACGCGGAACCGTTGCGACTCAACTACGGCGAGCGCATGCGCATCGTGCTGGTCAACGACACCATGATGACCCACCCGATCCACCTGCACGGCATGTGGAGCGACCTGGAGGACGCCGACGGCAACTTCCAGGTGCGCAAGCACACCATCGACATGCCGCCCGGCAGCAAGCGCAGCTACCGCGTGCGCGCCGACGCGCTCGGCCGCTGGGCATACCACTGTCATCTGCTCTACCACATGGAAGCCGGCATGTTCCGGGAAGTGGAGGTGAAGGAGTGATCGCCATGAACCTATCCGTCCCTCGTCCACGTATTGCCGCCATTGCCGCCGCCACGCTGCTGGCGCTCGGCCTGGCACCGGCCTGGGCCCAAGAGATGGACCATTCCATGCACCAGCCGGTGGAGCTCACCGCGCCGGCACAGGAAGCGCCCGAACCGCAAGATCTCCACGCTGGCCACCAAATGCCGCCTGCCGAACCCGTTGAGCAGGAACGGGAGCAGCCTGTAGACCACTCCATGCATGCGCCTGCCGAACAGGCTCAGCCAGCACCTGAAGCAGCGGACGCGCCGGTTGATCCCCATGCGGGCCACGACATGGCACCGGCCACCCCGCAAGCCGAGCCGATGGACCATGCGGCCATGGGACATGGCACTGCCATGGACCAGGACCTGCCCGCGACCGCACCGCCGCTCGATCCGATTCCGCCGGTGACACCGGGCGATCGCGCCGCGGCGTTTCCGGATGTTGATGGGCACGCGGTGCACGACACGGCGATCCATTCGTACTGGCTGCTCGACCGGCTGGAGACCTGGGACGGCGACGAGGAAGGCACCGGCGTGGGTTGGGAGGCGCTGGCCTGGATCGGCACCGATCTTGATCGCGTCTGGTTGCGCAGCGAAGGCGAGCGCGTGGATGGCACTACAGAGTCTGCCGATGTCGAGGTCCTGTACGGCCGCGCAATCGCACGGTGGTGGGACTTGGTCGCCGGCGTTCGTCACGATTTTGGAGAAGGGCCGTCGCAGACGTTCGCCGCCTTCGGCGTGATGGGTTTGGCGCCGTACATGTTCGAGGTCGATGCGACCGCCTATCTCGGCGAGTCAGGCCAGACCGGTCTCGCGCTTGAGGCCGAGTACGAGACGCTGTTCACCAATCGCTTGATCGGACAGTGGCTGGTCGAAGCCGAAGCCTGGGGCCAGGACGATCCGGTGCGGGGTATTGGTGATGGCCTCAGCACACTGGAGGCCGGCTTCCGCCTGCGTTACGAGTTCCATCGCCAGTTCGCGCCGTACATCGGCGTGGTGTGGGAGCGCGCCTACGGCGGTACTGCCGACTACCGGCGTGAACAACTGGACGACATCGAGGACACCCGCGTCGTCGCCGGCGTCCGAATCTGGTTCTAGGGGAGACCACCACCATGGCAGTCGTGAAACGCAAAACGCTGTTCATCCTGGTCGGACTGTCCGTCATCGCCGTGTTGGCGGTGGCGGGATTCATCTGGTCGGGCCTGTACAACATTGGTGCCGATGATCCGCATACCGGGCCGGTCTACGCGGCGCTGGAAACCCTGCGCGAACGCTCGATCGCGGTTCGGGCCAATGAGTTGCAGGTGCCGAATCTGGATGATCAGGTTCGGATTGTTCAAGGCGCGGGTAATTACGCCGCCATGTGTGCCGGCTGCCACCTGGCACCGGGCATGTCGGAAACCGAGATGAGCCGGGGCCTGTATCCAGCGCCGCCGAACCTGACCGAGCATAGGGTCGACGCCGCCGAAGCGTTCTGGGTCATCAAGCACGGCATCAAGGCATCGGGCATGCCGGCCTGGGGCGAGAGCATGGCCGACGAGTACATCTGGAACATGGCTGGGTTCCTGCAGGTGCTGCCGACACTCGACGCAGCCGAGTACCGGGCCATGGTCGACAGCAGCGGTGGCCATTCGCACGGCGGCGGTGAAACGCAGCCTCATGCCGACGGGGAAAACGCCGCGCCGGACCATCATGGCAACCCCGCAGCAGGCGCGGACGCGGCCGACGGTGCCGGAGGGCATGAGCACCCACCGGGTACGCCGCCGCACGACGATGCGGCGGCCGAACCCCAGACCGGCATGGACGACCACCAAGGCGCTGGCGGCGACGCGCCGCATTCGGACACGCCTGCCGATCACCACGAGACCGGGACGCAACCCGATGCGCAGCCGGAGATGGTCGAGCACCACCATGCCGACGGCACCGTGGAGTCGCACCCCGCACCGCAGAACCCGCCGGCGGATGACGGCCACGAACATTGACCACGGAGCCACGACCCATGAAATCTGTCGCAACCTTTCTTGTCCTCATCCTCGCCGCTGGCGGGCTCAGCGTCGCATCCGCCCAGACGCAGCCGGACGCGGCTTCGCACGCGCATCACGCGCCCGCACCACCGAACCAGCCGCAACTGGACGTCCCGGCCGAAGCAGAAGCAGCTACGGCGGTGGCCGAGCGCTTCAGCGACGCCCTGTCCAGCGGCGATCTGGAAACGGTGGGGGAGCTGTTGGCGCCGGACGTGTTGATCCTGGAGTCGGGCGGTGCCGAACGCAGCCGCGAGGAATACCTGGGCCATCACGCCATCAGCGACGCGAAGTTCCTCAAGGGCGCGCACCGGCAACTGCTGCGTCGGCGCGCACGCGCTGCCGGCGACCTCGTCTGGATCGGCAGTGAGAGCGAACTGCACGCCGAAAAGGACGGCAAGCCGCTGGTGCTACTCAGCACCGAGACCATGGTGCTCAAGCAGACGCCGGACGGCTGGCGCATCGCGCACATCCACTGGTCCTCGCGACCGAAGCGCTGACTCGGAGGTGGTCTTGAAACTTCGGCATTCCGCTGGCATCGCGATCATGCTTGCCGCCAGTGCAGCACTGGCGGCTTGCGATCAACAGCCCTCGCCACCGAACGGCTCGACATCCACTATCTCGGAGGCGGCTCCAGCCGCTGCCGATGTTCCTGCCGGCGACGCGCTGCCGTTGATGGTCGTCCACAAAAGCCCGACCTGCGGCTGCTGTGAGCTATGGGTAGAACACGTGCGCGAGGCCGGGTTCCCGGTCGATGTGCGCAACGTCCAGAACCTTCATCCGATCAAGCAACGGCTAGGCGTACCGTACGGTAAGGGCTCCTGCCACACCGCGGAAGTGGCGGGCTACGTGATCGAAGGTCACGTGCCGGCTGGGGACATCGTGCGCCTGCTGGCGCAGCGACCGGACGCGAGGGGGCTGGTCCTTCCGGGCATGCCGCTGGGTTCGCCCGGCATGGAGATGCCCGATGGCCAGACCCAGTCTTATACGGTCGAACTCGTCACCCGCGATGGCACCACGGAGGCATTTGCCCAGCATTGAAGCAGGCAGTTAAAAGGGGGCGGTGATGCGGGCGCGCCGATTCTCGCCCGCTATCGCAACAAGGAGTAGGACATGACCCACCACACTGCAGCCCATCGACCCCAGGCCATGAACGATTGCATCGATAACTGCACCCAGTGCCATGCGATCTGCCTGGAGACCATCAACTACTGCCTCGGCCAAGGCGGCCAGCATGCCGCGCCCGAGCACATCGGCCTGCTGGCGACGTGTGCAGACATCTGCGCCACCAGCGCAGACGCCATGCTGCGCGGCGCTGCCGTTCACACGATTACCTGCGGCGCGTGTGCGGAGATCTGCCGTCAGTGCGCCGATGCCTGTGACCGCATGAACGACGACAGCGAGATGAAGCGCTGTGCCGATGCCTGCCGCCGTTGTGCGGAGAGCTGTGCGGCGATGGCAAGCCAATAACGGTTTGCGTGAACCGCTGGTTCCCTTCAAGGGCGCTTTGCAATACACGAAGCGGCTATACGGCATCCTTGAAGGGAAGGTTTTTCGCATCGACATCCGCCCACTCAAGCCGCGCAGTGACTTCGGCAGGCGTCCTGCGACCACGCTCAATGAACGAGAAAGGCTTGACTCTGGACCATGGTCAAGACCGCAGACTGCCGGTATCCAGTCAGGAGCGCGGCTCATGCAAATCGGACAACTCGCCCAGCACGCCGGGGTCGCCATCGACACCGTGCGCTATTACGAACGCCATGGAATCCTGCCTGAGCCGCGACGACAGGCGTCCGGCTACGGTCGTTACGGCGAGGACGACGTTGCGCGGCTGCGCTTTGTCCGTCGTGCGAAGGGGCTGGGCTTTACCTTGACCGAGATCCGCGACCTGCTGGCCTTGTCCAGCCGCCCGGCCGACGACATGGCAGGGCTGAAGGCCGCGGCCAACGAGAAGCTCGTCGATGTGGAGCACAAGCTGGCCGAGCTGACCCGCATCCGCGATGGTCTGCAGACGCTGGTGAGGTCCTGTCCCGGCCACGGCGCGTTGGCACGTTGCCCGATCCTGGCGGCCCTGTCGGAGGAGTCGGCATGAACGCTCGCGACCATCAACACAAGCACGACCACAAGGCGGGCCAGTCGCACTGCAGCACCGGTGGGGCCGCGGACGGGCAGGGCGCGCATTCGTGCTGCGCATCCGGCGGCTCGACGCCGCCGCGGTCGCCCGGAAGCGACGGCACGGTCACCGATCCGGTCTGCGGCATGCAGGTCGATCCTGCGACCAGCCAACACCACGCACGGCACGATGGCGACGACTACTACTTCTGTTCGGCTCGCTGCCTTGAGCGCTTCCTCGCCAGCCCCGACAAATATCTTTCGCCATCCGATTCCGAACCCGACCCGGCGCTGGCCGGCGCCACCTACACCTGCCCGATGCATCCGGAAGTGCGCCAGATCGGCCCCGGCACCTGCCCGATCTGCGGCATGGCGCTGGAGCCGGAAATGCCGAGCCTGGACGACGAGGAGAATCCGGAGCTGCGCGACTTCTCGCGCCGGTTCTGGTGGACGTTGCCGCTGACCCTGATCGTTCTGGTACTGGCGATGTTCGGCCACTACTGGCCGGCGTTGTCGGTAACGGCTCGCACCTGGATCGAGCTCGCGTTGGCCGTGCCCGTGGTGCTCTGGGCCGGCTGGCCGTTCTTCGAGCGTTGCGTGGCATCGATTCGCAACCGCAGCCCCAACATGTTCACGCTGATCGGCATTGGCGTGGCTGCCGCGTTCGGCTACAGCGTGGTGGCAACCATCGCGCCGGACCTATTTCCAGCGTCGTTCCGCGAGCACGGACGGGTAGGGGTCTATTTCGAGGCGGCAGCTGTCATCGTCTCGCTGACGCTGCTCGGCCAGTTGCTGGAGCTGCGCGCCCGCAGCAAGACCGGAGCGGCGATAAAGGCGCTGCTCGGGCTGGCCCCGAAGACAGCGCGGCGCATCAACGACGACGGCAGCGAAGAGGACATCCCGCTTGAGCATGTGCACGTAGGCAACCGTCTTCGCGTGCGCCCGGGTGAGAAGGTGCCAGTCGATGGCGACGTGGTCGAGGGCCGTTCCAGCATCGACGAGTCGATGCTGACCGGCGAGCCGATCCCGGTCGAGAAGGCCACCGGCGACAGCGTAATCGGCGCGACCCTCAACACTACCGGTGCACTGGTGATCCGCGCCGGCAAGGTCGGCTCCGACACCGTGCTGTCGCAGATCGTGCAATTGGTGGCGCAGGCACAGCGCTCGCGCGCGCCGATGCAGCGCATGGCCGACAAGGTCGCGTATTGGTTCGTTCTCGCCGTGCTGGCGGCCGCGACAGCGACGTTCTTCGTCTGGGGGCTGTTTGGCCCCGAACCGGCGTGGACGTTCGCGGTGCTCAACGCGGTATCAGTGCTGATCATCGCCTGTCCGTGTGCGCTTGGATTGGCGACGCCGATGTCGATCATGGTGGCCACCGGCCGCGCCGCACAGCATGGCGTTCTGTTCCGCGACGCCGAGGCAATTGAGCGACTGCGCACGATCGACACACTCATCGTCGACAAGACCGGCACCCTGACCGAGGGGCGCCCGGCCTTCCGCGAGGCGATCGCACTTAACGGCTTTGTCGAAGCGCAGGTGCTGCAACTGGCCGCCAGCCTAGACCAGGGAAGCGAGCACCCATTGGCCGCCGCGATCGTCGCCGGTGCGCGCGAGCGTGGCCTGCAGCTGGACAAGGCCGAGGAGTTCGACTCCGTCACCGGCCTCGGTGTGCGTGGTCGCGTCAACGGACACGAACTGGCCTTGGGCAACAGCGCGCTTATGCGCGAACTGGATATCGAACTGCAGGCGCAACACGATATCGCCGAGACGTTGCGCAAGCAGGGCGCGACCGCGATGTTCCTCGCCATCGACGGCCGCTTGGCCGGCATCGTCGCGGTTGCGGACCCCATCAAGGAGAGTGCCGCTGCAACCATCGACGCCCTGCAGGCCGCCGGGCTGCGCATCGTGATGGCCACCGGCGATGGTGAAACCACCGCTCGCGCCGTGGCCGCCGAACTCGGCCTCGACGAGGTGCATGGTGAAGTGCGCCCGCAGGGCAAGGCCGAGCTGGTCCAGAAGCTCAAGGCGGAAGGTCGCCGCGTGGCGATGGCCGGCGATGGCATCAACGATGCTCCCGCGTTGGCCGCAGCCGACGTCGGCATCGCCATGGGCACCGGCACCGATGTCGCCATGTCCAGCGCCCAAGTCACTCTCGTCAGGGGCGACCTGCGCGGAATCTTGCGCGCCCGCGAGCTGTCCGCGGCGACGGTCGGCAATATGAAGCAGAACCTCGGCTTCGCGTTTTCCTACAACGCGCTTGGCGTGCCGATCGCAGCCGGCGTGCTATATCCAGTGTTCGGGTTGCTGTTGAGCCCGATGATCGCGGCGTTGGCCATGAGCCTGAGCTCGGTGTCCGTGGTCGCCAATGCCTTGCGCCTGGCCAAGACGTCATTGTCAGTTGCGCCATCGACCTCCCGATCGCCCGAACGCGCACCGGGAGCAGCCCAGGACTAGGTTCGACTTCAACGGAGGCACGTCATGCAAACGCAGCGGGAGCACACGTCCGGATCACACGCCAGCATGAAACGAGGAGATCCGAATCACTATCTCCGCTTGGCTATCGAGTTGGCGATCGACTTCGTGATCATGTACCTGGTGATGTACACCATGATCCGCTCACTCGATCATTTCTACCTAAACATCAACAACGTCTGGATGACCTTGATGATGGTGACGCCCATGGCGCTGGTGATGATGGTGGCCATGCGAAGCATGTTTCCCTCGCGGAACCGCAATCTTCTAGTCGTCGCGGGCGCGCTCGTGGTCTTCGGCGTGAGCTACTACGGCATGCGCACGCAGTGGGCGGTCGGGGACGAGCAGTTCCTCAAGTCGATGATTCCCCATCACTCCGGCGCGATTCTGATGTGCCAGGAGGCCTCGATTACCGATCCGGAGATCGAGGCACTGTGCCGCGAAATCGTCGCGGCGCAGCGTCGGGAGATTGCGCAGATGGAGGCCATGCTGGAGCGGTACTAACCGCGTGGAGAGGGTCCGGCCCGGCGTGGTCAGGATCAAACATTTGGGAACTGAGGGATCTCTGTTGTCGCCGTGCCGCACGACCTAGAGATGCTTACTGAATGCGTGGCGATCCACAGGGACCGAGACGCAGCCTTCGATGGCCATCGGATGACAAGACGTGACTTGGTGCAACAGACGTGCGGCTACGCGGGCTGTAGTGCCGTCACGGTCAAACGCGGGAGAAAGTTCTGCGACGTCGCATAGCTTGACCCGGCCAGTGCCGACGACTCCAGTCAGCAGCGCTTCGGCGACTTCGATAGCCACGCCCCGAGCACTCGGAGCGCTGACGCCCGGCGCGGTGGACGGCGGCAGGACATCCAAGCAAATCGTCAAATAGATGACCTGGGCGGGCTCGAGCCATTGCAACAGCTGCGCGATCTTCGCGTCCACGCTTGCCAACATGGCCGACCGCGCGGCATGCGGCCTGGGCGAAGTCGACGGCGAGCTGGTTTGCGTAGGCAGTTCGACCACCATCGGTGGCCGCGCGGTGCTCGCCGACGGCAGTCGCGTCAACTTCAACCAGGACCCGAGCGGCGACGGCGATGCCTACGAGATCTATTCGCCGGCATTGCACAACTTCAACTCCAATCCGTACCTCAACGCGGTCAATCCGATCAAGCGTCTGAGCTTCAGCAGCTTCGGCAATTTGTCGCTGACTGAAAATACGACGTTGTTCAGCGAACTGATGTTCACCAATCGCCAGTCCGACCAGGTCGCCACTCCCGGCGGCATTGGCCAATACCGTCCGATCAACATCGCCGCAACGCATCCGACCAATCCGACCGGGCAGGACTTGCTGCTGCAGCGCCGCCGCCTGCTGGAAGCTGGTGTACGCGATTTCTACCAGGAGACCAACACGTTCCGCACGGTATTGGGACTGGAAGGCCAGTTCGAAGCGGGCGGGGGTTGGTGGGACTGGAGCACAGCCCTGAACTGGGGCCGGAACACCGGCATCGACGGGTCGACCAATGTCGCCAACCTCGACCGCGTCGACCAGACCCTCGATACGTCGGTCTGCAGCAATGCGCCCGGAGCGGCCATCCCGTGCGCCGACTACCTGGGCTATGGAGATATCACCCCGGAGGTGCTGGACTACATCCTGTTCACCACCCGTGACAACGGCGGTAACGAACAAAAGAGTTTCACCGCCAACCTGAGCGGCCAGCCGTTCGAACTGCCTGCCGGCTGGTTGGGCGTGGCGACCGGCATCGAGGTTCGCACCGAGCGGGGCTGGCGCGATCCGGACCAGCTCACCGTGCTCGGTATCGCCAACACCAACCAGCAGGATCCGATCGCGGGCGAATACACCGCCAAGGAAGCGTTCGCGGAAGTTGCGGTGCCGTTGCTGAAGGACGTGCCGTTCGCAGAGATGCTCACCCTCAATGCGGCGGTGCGCTATTCGGACTACGACCTGTTCGGCGCCGACACCAACTACAAGGTGGGCCTCGACTGGCAGGTCGTGCCATCGCTGAAGGTCCGCGCCAACTACGCAACCGCGTTCCGCATCCCGAACGTGCCGGAGCTTTTCGGTGGTGTCGCCGAAGGCAACCTGACCACGACCGATCCGTGCAGCGGATGGAGCAGCCTGCCGCCATCGTCCGTGGTCTACCAGAACTGTCAGGCTTCCGGCGTTCCCGCCGGCTATACCCAGCTGGGCAACTCGATCCTCACCACGGTCGGCGGCAATGCGAACCTGCAGCCGGAAAATGCCGAGACCCTCACGATTGGCACGGTGTGGACCCCGACATTCCTGTCGGACCTGACCCTGACGCTCGACTATTTCAACATCAAGATCGACAACGCGATCCAGCGTATCGAAGGCTCGACCAAACTGGCGATCTGCTATGAGACACCGGGTTTGACTCATCCGTTCTGCGACGGCTCCAACTTCACCCGTAATCCGCAGACCGGCGAGATCAACTTCCTCTCGTCGCAGCCGGTCAACGCGGCGAGCGAACGCGTCTCCGGTGTCGACCTGGGCATGCTTTATCGGTTCACCATGGCCGGCATCGACGCCAGCGTGAACTGGGATGTGTCGTACCTGAAGAACTACGACGTGCGTCCGTTCCTGGGCGCGGATGAGATCAGCTACGCGGGAATGATCACGGGCGGCAGCGGCAGCTACACGCAATGGCGTTCATTCGGTGGGTTGACCCTGGTCGAAGGACCGTGGTCGGGCACGTACACCCTCCAGTACATCGGGTCGGCGGAAGACATCAACGCATCGCCCGGCGACATTGGCGATCACTCGCCAAGCGTGGCCTACCACAATGCACAGGTGAAATACGCGTTCAGCCCGTCGTTCGATATCGCCGTTGGCGTCGACAACCTGTTCGACAAGGAGCCGCCGTTCATCCAGAGCTGGACGGACGCGAATACCGACACCATGACCTACGATCTGCTGGGCCGTCGCTGGAACGCCAAGCTGGCCTACCGCTGGTAGCCAGTCCGCGATCCCGTCGGCGCCGAGACGCCGGCGGGATCGGGTCGTTCCGGTCCGCCCTGTAATGGATAGCTACCTCCCATGAAACCCGCATTCTGGGCACGTCGTGCCCACAAATGGATCGCCCTCGTGATCGGCGTTCAAGCGTTGCTGTGGATGCTCAGCGGCGTCTACATGACCGTGATCTCGATCGACATCATCCACGGTGACCATCTCGCCCACGCCGGGGCCAAGCCGCTGTCGGCATCCGGACCGCTTATCGATTCCGATGCACTGGCGCAGCAATACGCCGGCCTGACTTCGTTCCGGCTGAAACGGTTCATGGGCGACGCGGTGTACGAGTTGCACCAGGCCGACACCATTACGCTGATCGACGCGCGGTCCGGCGTTCGACTCAGTCCATTGAACGAGAGGACCGCGCGTCAGCTGGCGCAGTCGCTCTATACCGGCGACGCACCGATCCTGAAGACCGAGTTGGTTACGGAGGCACCGCAGGAAGTCGGTGGCGCACCCGTGCCGATGTGGCGTGTGGAATTTGCCGACAACAGCGAAAGCACGCTCTACCTCTCACCGCAAACCGGCGAACTGATCGCCAAGCGCCACGACCTGTGGCGCTGGTTCGACTTTCTCTGGATGTTCCACATCATGGATTACGAAGAGCGCGCCGACGTCAACAACACGCTGTTGCGCGTGGCCGCGTCGCTGGGCCTGATATTCGCGCTCAGCGGGGTCTGGTTGCTCTTTTACAGTTTCAGCAAGAAAAGGCGCAGCGCATGACGCCCTGGACCCGCAAGCTGCACAAATGGGTGGGCCTGATCATCGCCCTGCAATTCGTCATCTGGACGGCGAGCGGCCTGACGATGAGCCTGCTCGATGCCGATACCGTGGCGGGGCAGCAGCATCGGACCAAAAACCTGGATGAGCCCCGGATGTGGCCAACGGGCATGCTGTCGCCGGCGCAGATCGTGGCGGTGGCCGAGCGGCCCGTTCAGACCGTCGAGGCATTCTGGTTGCAGGATCGCCCGGTATATCGCTTGGTTTACGAGTCCACCGCATGGCTCGTCGACGCAGCCGATGGGCAACCTGTATTGGTTGATTCGGTGACTGCGAGCGAGATCGCCGCTGAAGATTATTCAGGCAACGGTGCAGCGGGCGAGCCCGAATGGATGAAGGCTGCCACTTTGGAAGTGCGCGACCACCAAGCACCGATGTGGCGTGTGCCGTTCAGCGATAGCGAAGACACCACGCTCTATGTTTCGGGGCAGGACGGCCGCGTCCTTGAGCGCCGTAATGACACGTGGCGCATCTTCGATTTCGTATGGATGTTGCACATCATGGATTACACCGGGCGACAGGATTTCAACAACCCACTGGTGATCATGGCGGGCTCCGGCGGATTGTGGATTGCGCTTTCAGGGTTCTGGCTGCTGGTCACGAGCTTCCGCTTGGGCGAGTTTGTTCCGAAGCGCTGGCGTCCGGCTCGCGAGTTGACGGTGTTCGATCCCGACGGCACCAAACTACGGTCGGTCGAGTCACACACCGGCGACAGCGTCTACCTGGCATTGGCGCGAAATGGTTTGCAGCTGCCGTCCAATTGCGGGGGCGGCCAGAGTTGCGGACTTTGCGAAGTACGCGTCCGCGGCATCGCGCCAGCACCGACGAGTTCCGATCGGGAGCATCTTTCGCAGAGCCGGTTGAAGATGGGCCATCGACTGGCCTGCAATCTTACGGTTGCTGCCAATACGCAGATCGAGGTCGCTGGTGGTGCCGGACTATGGACCGAGCGTACGGCCAAGGTCGAGACAGTCACGGCGGTGACGCCGTTCCTGCGTGAGATCGTGCTTGCGACCGATACACCACCCGGACCGGAGTTCCAGCCGGGCGCCTACCTTCAGGTGCACGTGCCGGACTATACGCTGCAGCGCCACGACATCGACCACCCCGAACATCATCGCAGTGATTGGGCGGCCCTCGACCTGCCGACAACCCTGGCCAACAAAGAACCGGTTCGACGGTCCTATTCATTGGCTCTGCCGGTCGAAAAGGCAGGAGGGCATCTGACGCTGCTTGCGCGTTTCAGTCCGGGTGGTCAAGGCAAGAAGCGTCATCCCACTGGCAAGGGCTCGACTTACCTGTATTCACTCAAACCGGGCGACACCGTCCGCTTCAGCGGGCCATTCGGTGATTTCGCGCTCCAGCCGGGCAATCGCGAGAAGATCTTCATCGGTGGTGGCGCCGGCATGGCGCCGCTGCGAGCGATGGTCCATGCGCTTCTCGACGGTGGTGCCAACGAGCGTATTCACTTCTGGTACGGCGCGAGAAACCTGCGTGAAGCGCCGTATGTAGCGGAGATGGCTGAATTGGCTGAACGCCATCCAAATTTCACTTGGCACCTGGTGCTGTCGGAGGAAGCGGAGCATGGCGCAGGGCTGATAAAGGGTCTCGTGCACGAAGCAACGCACGATGCCTTGCTGCGCGACCACCCCGACATCCATTCCTGCGAATTCTATCTGTGCGGACCGCCTGCGATGCTCTCGGCGACGCGCCAGTTGTTGAACAAACTGGGCGTCGATGAAGCCATGGCGGCGTACGACGATTTTAAGATTTGATGTTGGAGAAGATGTCGGAAAATTCGATCAGGAACTTCTGGATGACGGGCGCAAATGAGCGCCCGAAATCGCCAGAGCTCTGGAGATCGGTAGACATGGCAACCGCCGCTAGGCGACCGTAGGGCAGGGCCTCCGCCAGTTGTCGCGCGAGGCCGGCTGGGTGGCGCCAGTCGGCCCCAGGAATGATCAGGGTGGGGACATCGATCGCCACGAGTTCGTCCACGCTGCAGAATGCGCGGTCGTAGCCGATAGCGGCTGCGGCCGCGGCGCTGGCGGGATCAGCGTGCGGCAGCGCTTCGCGGACCATCGCGCCGATCACCGGGGAGAGGTGGGGCAAGATGGGATCCCAAGCCGCGTCCAGCCCGCCCTCGCGTACACGCGCCGCGAAAGCCTCCATGAACGCGATTTCGTCTTGCTTCGCGGCGGCGTCTTCGATGTCTTCCAAGCTGATCAACACCAAGCCAGCGACGCGCTCGGGATTAGCTAAGGCCGTGCGCAGGCTGATGGTCGTTCCCAACCCCGCGCCCCCAACGAGAGCACGATCCACGCCGAGATGGTCCAGCAAGGCAATGACATCTTGTGCGTACTGCGCCCAGGTGTGCCGCGCGGGATCCGCACACACCGAACGGCCATAGCCGCGGATGTCGGGCAGGATCACGTGGGCGCTGCCAGCCAGCCGCCGTGCAAGCGGAACGAGGCTGCGGTGATCCGGTCCACCTCCGTGCATGAGCACCAGGACGGGTGCATCAGGGGAGGCATCTTCTGGAACGAAGGCGGTCAGCGGCCATCCGTCGTGACCGGTGTATCTGATGGGCATCATGTCGCGTGAACTCAGTCTGGGAGGCCGCACCTGCAACCTTGGCTGGAGTGGCGCTTGAGCCGCCCAATTTGACCTGGGTCAAGGGCCGCCCCGTTCAGGTGGTCTGGCGAGCCAGTATCCTCACACTTTCAGATGTCCCGTAGTAGCATCACGCTTATGCCGTTCCGTCGACGCCATTGCATGCGCATCGCCCTTGCGGTGGTCCTGTGTCTGCTGTTCCAGCAGATCGCGGTGGCGGCCTATGCTTGCACCATTCCGGACATGCCGCCGGATCCGGTCGCCATGACCGCGGACTGCAGCAGCATGGACATGGAAGTGGTGCAGGAGGCGCCGGCGCTCTGCGCCAAGCATTGCTCGCCCGGCCACGCCGTTACTGCCGATTTGGGCGCACTGCATGTACCCCCCTTGGCATTGCCGCCGCTGCTGTTCGAGCCGGTGCTCGCTTCGCCGGACGCCCAAATTGCATTCGCAGCCCACGGACCGATTGACCACTCCGGTCCACCACCGCGACTGCGCTACTGCAGCTTGCTGATCTAGACCCCGAACGACGTCGCGAATCTGCGCCGGCCATGTGTGTCGTGCGTTTCTGACGATTTCGTTTCGGAGGTCCCATGCTGTTCCACACCCAGATTGTCTGTGTTGCGCGTTCATTTGCTCGCGCGACAAGGGCGTGTCCGTTGCTCCTGCTGCTGGCGATGCCGGTGGCGAGCTTCGCCGCCTCACCTGCGCTGTCGTTGGAGGAGGCGACCCGCCTCGCCGTCGAGCGCGCGCCCATGCTTAATGCCCGTCGCTCGCAGATCGAAGCGGCGGAGCAGGAATCCCGCCGTGCCGGCGCCTTGCCGGATCCGATGCTGACGGTCGGCATCGACAACCTCCCCGTCACCGGTGCGGATGCATTCGATGTCCAGGCCGACTTCATGACCATGAAGCGCATCGGCCTGCGGCAGGAGGTTCCAGCACGGGCCGAGCGCGAAGCGGAACGCTCGCTGGCGGCTCGAAATATCGACAAAGCTCAGGCCGATGCCCAAGCGGAGCGGCTTGAAGTGCGCCGCGAGACCGCCGAGGCGTGGATCGATCTGTGGGCCGCGCAGCGGGAGCTCGACGAACTGATGGCGTTGCGCGAGGAAACCGAACTCGCCAGTCGCCTGGCCCGCGCACGTGTGGCGGGCGGTGCCGACCCCGTGGCCGACGCGCTGGCGGCCGAAGCGGCTTTGCTGGAGCTGGACAACCGCATCGAAGCGGCCCGCGCGTCCGAGGAGGCCGCCCAGGTGGGCCTGGCTCGATGGATCGGCGACGAGATGTTGCTGCCTACGGAACAGACGCCGGATTTCACCGCGCTGCCGGTCTCCCAGGCGCAGCTGCTGGCTGCGCTGGATCGACTCGGACCGTTGCTGCCGACGACCGCGGAAATTGAAACCGCGGCGGCGGCGGTGGATGTCGCCCGTGCGGAAAAACGCCCGGACTGGAGCGTGGCCGCCTCGTACGGCCAGCGCGACGGCGGCCGCAGCGACATGTTCATGCTGGAATTCGGGATCGAGTTGCCGCTGTTCACTCGCAACCGGCAGGACCGCGGCGTTGCCGCGCGCCAGGCCGAGTACGACGCCGCGCTGGCGACGCGGGAGGATCTGCGTCGCCAGCAAGCCGCCCGCATCCGCGCCGACATCGCACGATGGGAAGGGTTCAAGCGGCAGGTGGCGCGTGACCGCGAGGCATTGCTGCCGCTGGCACGCGACCGCACCGCGACCGCATTGGCGGCTTACCGCGCCGGCGCTCCGGTCAGGCCATGGCTGGATGCCCGGCGCGACGAGATCGACATCCTGATCGACCACACGCAACGGCTGGGGGCGCTTGGACGTGCTTGGGCGGCGCTCGCTTATTTGCTTCCGCAGGAGCCGCAGCAATGAACCACAGCAAACGTATTTACATCGTCGTGGCATCGCTTGCGCTGCTGGCCGGCGGGATTGGAATGGGCTACTGGTGGGCAAGTCGTTCCGCTGATCCTGCCGTCTCGCCACCAGCCGCGGCCGCCGGCGGTGCAACCACACCCGCGAGCTCCGAACGCGAGGTCCTGTACTGGTACGACCCGATGGTGCCCGGCCAGCGTTTCGACCAGCCCGGCAAGTCGCCGTTCATGGACATGCAACTGGTGCCCAAGTACGCCGACGAAGTCAGCGAGGGCGGCATCAGCATCGCGCCCGGCACACGCCAGAATCTCGGCATCAGCACTGTTGAGGTCGAGCGTGGCAGCCTCGCCGGCACCGTCAGTGTGCCCGGCACGATCGGCTGGGATCTGCGTCAGGAGCACGTAGTCAGCGCCCGCGTCGACGCCGTGGTCGATCGCCTGTTCGTCAAGGCACCGTACGAGCCGGTCCGTGCCGGCCAGCCGCTGGCGTCGATCCTGGCGCCGGCATGGAGCACCGCGCTGGCCGAAGTCCGGGCGCTGGGGCAGGCCAGTTCGTCCTCGGCGCAGGCATTGCAATTAGCCGCGCGTGAGCGGCTGCGCGTGCTGGGAGTGCCGCCGGGCGCGGCGATACGCGACGGCCGCATCGTGCTGACCGCGCCGGTCAACGGCGTGGTCAGCGAGATCGGTGTGCGTGAGGGTCAGGCGGCGTCGACCGGCACGCTGCTGTTTCGCGTCAACGGTACCGATACCGTGTGGCTGGAGGCGGCGATCCCGCAGGCGGCGGTGGGCGCGATCGTGCCCGGTACGCCGGTCGAGGCGCGGGTCAGCACGATGCCCGGGCGCGTGTTCGAGGGGCGGGTCGAAACCCTGCTGCCGCAGATCGAGACCGGCAGCCGCACGCAACAGGCGCGCATCGTGCTCGACAATCCCGATGGTGTGCTGGCACCGGGCATGTTCGCGCAGATCACGTTGGAACCGACGGGCGGGGCGGAGCAACCGCTGGTGCCCTCGGACGCGGTGATCGGCGCCGGCGACGAAGCACGGGTGATCGTGATGGAGGAGGGCGGTCAGTTCCGCCCGGTGGCGGTGCAGACCGGGCAAAGCGGTGGCGGCTTCACGGAGATCCTGTCCGGCCTGAAAGGCGGTGAGCGCATCGTCGCCTCGGGACAATTCCTGATCGACTCCGAAGCGAATCTCTCCGGCGCGCTGGAGCGCCTGGGCGGAAATGCGTCTGACCAGAGCCAACCGAGCGGCAAGGAAGCGCCAGAGTCCCAGATGGAGGGCATGGATGACATGCCAGGAATGGACGCGACAGAGGCTGCAGATGATGAGGCCGAAGCAGCACCCGAAGCTGCCGTTCCGTCCACTGACGAATCCGCTGTGGAGCCGAAGCTATGATCGCCGCAATCATCCGCGCGTCGATCGCCAACCGCGTGATCGTGCTGTTCGCCGCACTGCTGCTGACGGTGTGGGGCATCCTGTCGGTCTTTCGCACGCCTCTGGACGCGTTGCCCGACCTGTCCGACACCCAGGTCATCATCCGCACCGAATGGCCCGGGCAGACGCCGCGCATCGTCGAGGACCAGGTCACCTATCCGCTGACCACGACGATGCTGTCGGTACCCGGAGTGACGGCCGTACGCGGCTATTCGTTCTTCGGCGACTCGTACGTCTACGTGCTGTTCGACGACGACACCGATCTGTACTGGGCGCGCTCGCGCGTGCTGGAGTACCTGAGCCAGGTGCGCGACCGGCTGCCTGAGGGCATCACGCCGTCGCTCGGTCCAGATGCAACAGGGCTGGGCTGGGTCTACCAGTACGCGCTGGTCGATCATACTGGCCAGCACGACCTCGGCGAGCTGCGCTCGCTGCAGGACTGGTTCCTGCGCTACGAGCTCAAGACCGTCCCCGATGTGGCCGAGGTCGCCAGTCTTGGCGGCATGGTGCAGGCGTGGCAGATCGTGCCGGACCCGCAGGCGCTCGCCGCGCGCGGCATCACCGTCACGCAACTGGTCGAGGCGATCCGCGCCGCCAACGGCGCGACCGGCGGCTCGGTGATCGAGCAGGCCGAAGCCGAGTTGATGGTCCGCAGCGAGGGCTACCTGCAAAGCCGCGAGGACTTCGAGAACGTGCCGGTCACCACCGGCGGCGTGCCGGTGCTGCTGAATGAGGTCGCTCGGGTCATACGCGGGCCGACCCTGCGCCGCGGCATCGCCGAACTCGACGGCGAAGGGGAGGTCGTCGGCGGCATCATCGTGCTGCGCTCGGGCAAGAACGCGCTGGCCGCGATCGACGCGGTCAAGGACAAGCTCGCGCAGTTGCAGGACAGCCTGCCGGCGGGCGTCGAAGTGGTGCCGGTGTATGACCGCTCCGAGCTGATCCTGGCCTCCGTGCGCAACCTTGCGGTCAAGCTGGGCGAAGAGTTCCTGATCGTCGCGCTGGTCTGTGCACTGTTCCTGTGGCATATGCGCTCGGCACTGGTCGCGGTGATCAGCCTGCCGCTGGGCATCCTCGCTGCGTTCATCGTGATGCGCTACCAGGGCATCAGCGCCAACCTGCTGTCGCTGGGCGGCATCGCGATCGCGATCGGCGCGATGGTGGATGCGGCGGTGGTGATGATCGAGAACGCGCACAAGGGCCTGGAGGAATTTCGCGAGCACAACGGCCGCGATCCCAAGGGCCAGGAGCGATGGCAGCTGATGGGAGCCTCGACCAGCGAAGTCGGGCCGGCATTGTTCGTCAGCCTGCTGGTGATCACGCTGTCATTCGTGCCGGTGTTCTCGCTGGAGGGGCAGTCGGGTCGGTTGTTCTCGCCCCTGGCGTTCACCAAGACCTATTCGATGGCCGCCGCCGCGATCCTGTCGATCACCCTGGTCCCGGTGTTGATGGGCTACCTGATTCGCGGACGGATCCGTCCGGAGGCGGAGAATCCGATCAATCGCGTGCTGATCGCGGTCTATCGACCGGCGCTGGATGCGGTGCTGCGCCATCCGCGCATCACCCTGGCGCTGGCGGGTGCGGCGCTGCTGCTCAGCCTGCTGCCGCTGTCGAAGCTGGGCAGCGAGTTCATGCCACCGCTCGACGAGGGCACCTTGCTGTACATGCCGACCGCGCTACCGGGGCTGTCGGCCGGCAAGGCGGGACAACTGCTGCAGCAGACCGATCGCATGCTCAAGACCGTGCCCGAGGTCGCGCACGTGTTCGGCAAGGCCGGGCGTGCCGATACCGCGACCGATCCGGCGCCTCTGGTGATGTTCGAAACCACGATCACGTTCAAGCCGCGCAGCGAGTGGCGGCCGGGCATGACCATGGAGAAGCTGCAGCAGGAACTGGACGCAGCCGTGCAGGTGCCCGGCCTGACCAACCTGTTCGTGCCGCCGATCCGCAACCGCATCGACATGCTCGCCACCGGAATCAAAAGCCCGATCGGGATCAAGGTATTCGGACCGGACATCGAGGTGCTGGCGGAGATCAGTGGCCGCGTCGAACAGGTCGCGCGCACCGTGCCGGGCGTCAGCTCCGCGGTGGCCGAGCGCATCACCGGCGGTCGCTACCTGGATGTCGAGGTCAAGCCGCAGGCCGCCGCGCGTTACGGGTTCACCCAGGCCGACGTGCAGCGGCTGATCGCGACGGTCATCGGCGGCCAGCCGGTCGACCAGACCATCCAGGGCCGCGAACGCTACCCCGTGGTGGTCCGTTACCCGCGCCCGCTGCGCGACTCGGCGGCGGAGCTGGCGGGGTTGCCGTTGATAGCGCCCAACGGCGTGCAACTGACGCTGGGGCAGGTGGCCGAGCTGTCCTACGAGGCCGGTCCGCCGATGCTGAAAAGCGACAACGCCCGCCTGGCCAGCTACGTCTACGTCGATGTCGCCGGGCGCGATCTCGGTTCGGTGGTCGAAGACCTGCAAGAGGCGGTCGCCGCACAGGTGCCGTTGCCGGCGGGTTACTCGGTCGGCTGGTCGGGCCAGTACGAATTCATGCAACGCGCGGCCGAACGCCTTCGCGTGGTGGTGCCGGCGACGCTGCTGATCATCTTCGGACTGATCTGGCTGGTGTTCCGGCGCGGCTCGGAGGCGGGAATCATCATGCTCAGCCTGCCGTTCGCGCTGATTGGCGGATTGTGGCTGATCTGGCTGCTGGGCCATGCCATCTCGGTCGCCACGCTGATCGGATTCATCGCGCTCGCGGGTGTGGCGGCGGAGTTCGGCATCATCATGCTGCTGTACCTGCGCCAAGCCTGGGAACGGCAGCTGGCGGCCAATCCGGATGCCGGCGACGCAGAGCTGGCCGACGCCATCCGCGAAGGCGCGGTACAACGCGTCCGGCCCAAGGCGATGACCGTGGCGGTGATCCTCGCCGGTCTGTTCCCGATCCTGATCGGCGGCGGCGCGGGCTCGGAAGTGATGCAACGCATCGCCGCACCGATGGTCGGCGGCATGATTACCGCGCCGCTGCTGTCGATGCTGGGAATCCCGGCGGCGTACTGGCTGCTGCGACGCCGCGAACTGGTTCGCAACCGATCCAGCAATTCGAGGAAGACTTCATGAAGACCAACTCTGCGAGGACGCCATGAACGGCCCCGATGATCGGCGGCATGGTTACGGCTCCGCTCCTTTCAATGTTGATCATCCGGCGGCATGTCGACTGCTGTGCCGTCGCCGAATCGCCCGCAGTCGCTCCATCCCACCACTCCTGAGGAAACTCATATGAAAATGCTTATTGCTCCCTTGTTGTCGATTGCGCTGCTGGCTGGCTGCTCCGAAGAGTCCGGCAACGCTGACACCGCCGTCACCCCGTCCGAAACCACGGCTCCTGCCGCCGCCGAGCCGGCCACGACACCAGTGGCGGGCGCTGACGCTCAGTCGATGGACATGTCCGAGGCCGATCATCAGGCCATGGGCATGGCCACCGGTGACGCGGCTGCGGCCGGCACCACGGCCACGGCGAGTGGCACGGTCGAATCTGTCGATCCGGCCACCGGCAAGATCGTCATCGCGCACGGTCCGGTCGAGGCCCTGGAGTGGCCTGCCATGACCATGGGGTTCACCGCTACGCCTGAGCAGGTCAACGCGGTACAGGCCGGCCAGAAGGTGAACTTCGAATTCCTGTCGGAAGGCGCGAACAACACGATTACGAGCATCACGCCGGCCCAGTAAGTGAACACCCCGCAGCGCGAAGGTCTTCAAGGCCATCGCGCTGCGGGATCTCCGCCGGTTTGCTCCCGACACCCCGGGGTCAGCTCGGTCGCGGACTCGAACATTGAAAGAAGCGAACTACGTTGAAGAGGCCCCGTCTTGCGGGATAGGAGTTCCACTGATGATCTTTCGCCAACTGTACGAACCGGTTTCATCGACATACACCTACCTGATCGGATGCCCGGAAACCGGGGAGGCGGCCCTGATTGACCCCGTGTTGCCTGCGTGGCGACGGGATCTGGAGGTAATCAGTGACTTGGAACTCCGCCTTGTGATGACGATCGACACCCACATACACGCCGATCACATCACATCCGCATTGCAACTCAAGCGCGAGGTGGGCAGTCGGATTGCGACGCCCGGGCTTGATGGCTTGCCGTGTGCCGATGTTGCGATGGATGACGGCGTACCTTTGCAAATCGGCAGCCTGCAACTGCTCCCTCTGCACACTCCGGGGCACACCGACAACCATTTCAGCGTCCTGACCGGGGACCGGGTCTTCACGGGCGATGCGCTCCTGATCGACGGCTGTGGCCGTACGGATTTCCAGAGCGGCGACGCACGAACCCTTTATTCCAGCGTGCGCGACATGCTCTTTCGGCTCTCAGGTGAAACGCTGGTGTACCCCGCACACGACTACAAACAGCGGCGTGTCTCGACGATCGCGCAGGAGCGCAACCGCAACCCCCGCCTGGGGGATGACCGCACGCTGGAAGAGTTTCTGGAGATCATGGCGGGGCTCGGTCTGCCTTACCCCGAGTTCATGGACTACGCCATCCCTGCCAACAGGCAGTGCGGCCGCTGTCCAGAACTGCTTCCCCCTCACTTGGAAAAGTATCGGGAGCAAATGCAGCCGAACCGTCAGGGCTAGCCTGCTGCCTCTATTGAAGCGGCACTCGCTCGGCATCCCCGCTGTACTTCGGTGTGCGTTGATGACGCAGACCCTTCACCTAAACCCATGTAGCGTGCGGCTCGCGCGATTGTAGCGAGGACCTTGATTGGATCGCCTGCTCAGCTGCTGCCCGCAGCACCGTTGCCGACGGCAGTCGGCCCACTGGAGAGAGATAACATGAAGTTGTCGCATACACCGCTATTTCCGATGTGGTTAGTCTTGGCCCCGGTTACTACGCATGCGAGCCCCGGATCTCGCCACGGCATGATGGGTGACGGAATGATGGGTAGCAGCATGATGGGTAGCAGCATGATGGGCGGCTGGATGATGGCCGGCTGCATGTTGCTGGGCGTGCTGCTCATCATTTTTCTGGTGCTGGCGGTATTCGCGCTGATCAAGTATCTACGGAGCGATCGGCATCCCCGACCCTGAGCCGATTGCAGCCCGGCGCTGGCCAGCCTCACCCGTGCGTCATTGTGCTCACCGCGGCATTGGCCGCGTGGGGCGCGGCGATCACTCGGCTGTCCCTCGACTGAGTAGAACGTTCGGTCATCGGCATGTGGCGTCACCGCTGCTATCAGATCGGGCGATCAGGCCGATCGAAAGTACAGCGCCAGCCACGTGCCGATGATGGCCAACGCGATGAGCGTCACTGCGGCTATGGCCCCGCGGTGCGTCGTCAACCACAGCTGCACGCTGGTAGCGACCGCCACGGAATCGAAGCGGCCATGCGCCCCGTGGTCTCCGTCGACCGGGGTGTAGAGGTTGTCCTCGCGTCCAGCGGGCAACGCTTCATCGGTGTGCTGGCCGTCGACGGCAGTCCTGGCCAGCATGCGGTCGAGATAGCCGGGAATGATCCGGGTGCCGAGGGTTGCCTGCACCGCCGGCCACCCGACCCACAGCTCACGGCGGCGATGCGTTGCCGCCCAGTACACCGCCCGCGCCGCCACCTCCGGCTGGAATATCTTTCCCATCGGGCGCGGTCGGCAACCCATGGTCGTGCGTCCCCACTCGAACTGCGGCGTATTGAACGCCGACAGATGCACCATGGTGATGTGCACGCCGCTGCGGGCATGCAGAAGCTCGCTGCGAATGGAGTCGGTGAACCCGCGTAAAGCGCTCTTGGCGCCGCAGTAAGGCGCCTGCAGCGGGATCGAGCGGTACGCAAGCGCCGAACCGACCTGCACGATGACGCCCCGGTCGCGGGGCTTCATTCGCAGAAGGGCGGTGCGAGTGCCCCACACCGCGCCCAGGTAGGTGACATCGGTGGAGCGACGAAAGTCTTCGGGCGACACATCGAGGAACTCGGAAAAGATCGTCGCCATCGCGTTGTTGACCCAGACCTCGATCGGCCCCCATTCCTGTTCTATGTGCTTTGCGGCCGCCTCGATCTGAGCGTGGTCGGCAACGTCGGTTTCGACGATCATGGCCTGGGCGCCGACCCGCTCGACGTCTTCCCGGGCCCCCTCCAGTCCGTCCCGCCCACGCGCGAGCAAGGCGACCCGCCACCCGTGCTTGCCGAACTCGATGGCGGTGGCGCGACCGACGCCGGCCGACGCGCCCGTCAGTACCACGACCCTCCCGCCGGTTTCGGTGCTCACGGCGACCCCGGCGCACCCACTGCGCGGGTGAATGATCCGATGCATCCGATCAAGCGCTGCAGCACCGGCGCGAGGCGATGCGGAAGGATGTCACGCAAGCTCATGTCCGTACCTTACGAGCCGAACATCCAGGCCATGTGACGGGTTTCGCCGGGGCTAGACGGCGCGCACATGACATGCACATCGACTGGACATGTTCGCGGGCATCCTGATCCGAACCCAGGCTCGCAGTTCGAGATAGCAGTTCATGGCCCCCCAGCCCCGTCCCGACTAGCCACTGCTCGAAGGCAGATGCGTAATGGCCGGCGTTTACCGGCCATCTGTCCAACGCGCGGGGCTTACTTCCTCGATGAAGGGGCGGCCGCCTTCGGCGTCCTGGACGAGCTGTGCATGGAGAGAATCTGCCACGTGTCACCCGACCGTTTGAGTGCACTTGTCGCCACGCCTTGCCGAACGATCGGCTCAGGCTTGTCCTTCAGCTCGATGGTGTAGCGATAGGTCTCGGTGGCGAGTGCGGTGTCGCCTTCGATGCGCACGTCGACGGCGTAGTCGGAGAACTCGAAGGACCGGAAGTGACCGAGTTCCGGTCCGATGTGATTGGCCAGATAGTCCGCATAGCCGCCTTCCACCTTGCCGGACTCCACCACGGTGTTCTTTGGGGCAAACAGCGTGTCGACCCCCGTCAGGTCCAGCCGCTCGAGCGCCTGCTTGTACTGGCCCAGCACGGACTTCACTGCTGCCTCATCCGCAGCCTCCGATCGCTCTGACGCATGGAGAGGAGCACTCAACATAAGCACGGACAGCATCAATGGGCGGAGCAGGGCAGATATCATTGGCGCCTCGCATCAGGAATAGGCGGCGTCGGCAGCCCGACGCCTCATGAGGATGTCAGTCGTCGAGCAGCTCAGCGTGCTCGAAGACTGGCACCGAGCTTACATGGTGGATCCCAATGCCGCCACGAGCGACAGGAGCCCCGACATAGCAGTGACCGTATGCGACAGACGCTCAAAGCCCCATGGTCGACGAGTGCTGCTCAGCCTCAGAGCGACGGCCGTCGAGATTTTTAGTCCCCTTGCGAGTTGCAGCCATAGAACCCGCGATAGCCGACGCGTAGACCGGCCTCCAGCTGCAGTTGCGCAGTGGTCTTGCGCAATTGCGATCCGTTGGACACCGCCGCGTTGCCATCGGTCGGAGGTTCGACAATGATGCGAATCCCATCTGCTACCAACGTCAGTCCCATCGCTGAGGGTAGTTCTGGCGAACCTTCGTAGCGGGCTTGCATCTCGACCAGACGGCCGTGGATCTTTACGACGCCCTTGCTGGTGCCCCCGGTCGGCATTGTTGCAGCAAGCATCGGCCCAGCAGTACTGGCGTAACTGAAGCTGCAGTAGGACGTGCGGCCGAGCACACGCTCGACCTCCGCCTCGTCGAGCTCAGACAGATCTGTTGTAGCAACCTCTGCCGTCTGGACGGCATCTTGCCCCGAAACAACGCGTGGTTGAGCCTTAGGCTCATTGAGAGCATTTCAGCTGGCGCCTCCAAGAGCGTTAGAGTGGCTTCGACCCGGATGCCGTACAAATTACGCCTATCAAACGTCGAACTTAAGCGAGCGCGGATCAACGATTCGTCGAGGGGTTCAAGATATGAGGCTGCGCCTTAGCAGCCTGCCTGCCGTCTTCCATCTGGTTGCGACGTCGGGGGATTCCTAGAGCTTCCGATGCATCCGATCAAGTGCTGCAGCACTGGCGCGAGGCGGTGCGGAAGGTTGTCTCGCAAGCTCATGCCCGTACCTTACGAGCCGTGACGGGGATATATATCTACGGGCTGGACGGTGTGCACACGGCATGCACATCCACTGGACATGTTCGCGGGCATCCTGAGCCGAACCCAGGCTCGCAGCTGGAGATCGCAGTTCATGGCCCCTCAGCCTCGTCCCGACCAGCCACTGCTCGAAGATGCACCGCAACAACCGATCGGCGACTACGCTGCGATCGGCGACTGCCGCACGCTTGCACTGGTGTCGAAGCAGGGCTCGATCGACTGGTGGTGCCTCCCGCACTTCTCCGGCCCGTCGATTTTCGGAGCGCTGCTGGACCGCCGCGAAGGCGGCCGGTTCGCGCTGCGGCCGCGCGCCATCGAGCGCGTCGAGCAGCGCTATCTGCACGATAGCAATGTGCTGGAAACCACGTTTCATTGCAGCGGCGGCGTACTGCAACTGACGGACGCTATGACCATGCCGGCCGGCGAGCCAGGTTCGGTCGCCAAGTCGCCGCATGAGCTGCTGCGCGTCGCGCGGTGCATCCAGGGGCAGGTGCAGTTGGAAGCTTTGTATGCGCCGCGTCCGGACTACGCCCGGAGCCAGCCGGCGCTGCGACGCCATGGCGACACCGACTGGCTCTGCGACGGGTGCGACGGCACCGCGTTGCTGCGCAGCGATCTGCCGTTCGCCGCGCTCGACGCCGGGACGCTCTACGCCAACGAGACGCTGACTGCCGGCAACGAGCGCCAGTGCGCGGTGGTCCACGCAGCAAGCGATATTGACTATGGCGTGTCGCTGGGCGCGCCGGTACGTGAGCGCATGGCCGCGACGATGCGCTGGTGGCGCGACTGGTGCAGCCAATGCTGCTTCGACGGTTCATACCGGCATGTGGTGATGCGCAGCTGCCTGACACTCAAACTGCTGACCTACAGCCCTTCCGGCGCCATCGTCGCGGCCGCGACCACCTCGCTCCCGGCGAGCGACACCGGCGCACGCAACTGGGACTACCGCTATTGCTGGTTGCGCGACACCTCGATGGTGCTGCAATCGTTCGCTGACATGGGCTTCCGCGGCGAAGCCGACGCGTTTCTGCACTGGCTGCTGCATGCCACCGGATCGACGCGTCCTCGCCTGCGGGTGATGTATGACGTCTGTGGCCGGGATCAACTGCAGGAGACCAGCCTGTCTTCGCTGCGCGGGCACGCAGGCTTAGGCCCGGTGCGGATTGGAAACGGCGCCTACGATCAGCTGCAACTGGATATCTACGGCGAGATGCTGCTGACGGCTTGCGGTTTCGTCTCCCGCGGCGGCGTATTGGCACCGGAGGAGCGCGAGTTGCTGGCTGACATAGGCCGAACGGTCTGCGAGCTATGGCGTCAGCCCGACAGTGGAATCTGGGAGATCCGCGGTCCCGCGCGTCACAACACCTACTCCAAGCTGATGTGCTGGGTAGCACTGGACCGACTGATCGACCTGCACCGTCGCATCGGCATGGGCATCGACGAAGCGGCAATGACAGTCGAGCGCGATGCAATCCGCGCCGATATCGAGAGCAACGGCTTCCACACCGGTCACAACAGCTATGTGGGCTTCTACGGCGGCGAGACCGCCGATGCCAGCCTGCTGCTGTTCGCGCGCTACGGGTTCGTGGCGGCCGACGACCCGCGCATGGTCGGCACCTGCCGTTACATCGAGCAGACACTGTCCGTCGACGGACTGCTGTACCGCTATCCGCCCGACAGTGGCTACGACGGGTTGCCGGGAGACGAGAATGCGTTCGTTATCTGCAGCTATTGGCTGGTCGACTACCTTGCCCGGCGCGGCGATCTCGAGCGCGCAGAAACGCTGTACGAACGGCTGATCGGATTGGGCAACCACGTCGGACTGTTCTCGGAGCAGGTGGATGTCCGCAGTCAGGTGCCGTTGGGAAATTTTCCCCAGGCGTTCTCGCACGTCGGCTTGGTCATCGCCGGCTATGCGCTGGCCGAGGCCCGGCGTGGCAAGCGCGACTCGGAGATCGCGCGGTAAGTACCCACCTTCACCTGCGCCACCAGTTGAAAAAAACTGCGTGTGAATTTAGGCGAAGCCCAACTGGACAAGACGCCGGCGGTCGTCGGACGCCTTGTCCAATTGCAGAGTGGCTCTAGTTGCCGTCGTCCTCATCGGCGCCCATGTCCATGTCGCCATGCTCCATGCCTTTCATGTCCTTCATGCCTTTCATACCTTCCATGCATTTCATATCTTCCATGCCCTCCATGCCCTCCATGCCCTCCATGCCCTCCATGCATTTCATGTCGTGATTCATGCCTTCCATATCGCCGGGCTTCATGCCCATGTCTTCGACGAGGTGCCTGTCGACTTCCGTCTTCGACAAACTGGCATTGCCGTCCACGTCGATCTTGGCGAAATGCTGGCTGTGCATGCTAGTGGCCGGGAGTTCGGCCTGGGTCAGCTGACCGTCCTGATTTTTGTCCAGCTGGGCAAACGGCTTCATGTCCTGCTTGCCCGCTGTCTCCTGATCGGCTGCAGGGGCAGGATTCTGGGCAAACGCCGCCGGCGCCGCTGCGATAATCGCGGTGAGCAAAAGTATCTGGGAATTACGCATGGAATCTCCTGGATTGAGCAAACGGGGGTGGCGGATGGGGGATACACACGCGCCATGGTGCTCAGGATTTATTGTCCACCGCAGACGTGTACGCTCAATGAGCGACCCGCCGGCAGTCCTCGACGGCCGGCGGTTTGGCTACACGACAAAGCGGTCCCAGCTGCCGTAGTGCTCCTGACTGCGCGTGCCGCGCGGCAGGCTCAGCACGATCACGGCGACGCCGATCGCCACGCCCACCCACGACGCTGTCGTGCCGGCGCCGCCTAGCACCCAAGGCGCGATGACCAGCCACACCCCTAGCGCGACGTTGACGAAGCGCAAGGTCCGGCCCACCTCCGCCATTGCCATGACCGCAAAGGTGACGATCAGCGCACCGACCAAGTGATCGCTGTCGGCCATCGGGGGGCGGGTGTCGAACAGCAGCCGGGTGAACATTAGCGCTGCCCCGAGCAGCGCGCTCACCGCCAACGTCCACGGCACCGTGATACCGCGTGCCGCGGATGCGTACGCCGCCGCTAACGGTGCATCGAAGCCCGGCTTGTCGTCGCGGCCGCCATCGGGCTGTGCGCCGCCGCGGAAGAACGTGCGCCAGAAGCGCCCGCCGCGGTGATGGTCCTGCACAAGGTACTGGCCCATCGCGACCAGCTCGTCGAGGCTGTAGGGAATCATGATCAGCATCGCCAAGGCAGTGATCAGGCACAGCGTGCACCAGGTGCCGAGCATGATCGGCTGGATGATGATGAAATAGATGCTGACCACGCCCAGCGGCACCACCACGAAGCCGAACATTGCGACCATCCACGGCATCGTGCGCCAGCGCCGGCGGTCGCCCATCACGCCCATCAGCACCTCGAACATGTAAGTCACCGCGCCGAGACCGGCATCGGCGACCGGCCAGGCCTTGGATACATCCGAAGTGATGATGTCCTCGGTGCCATTGAGTCCTGCCCGACCGGCGAAGAACGGCTCCCAAGCGGTGTCGATGTGCCCCAGCTGGTAGGCGGCCAGGTGGCGCGACAGCAACAGCCCAAACAGCCCCAAAGCGATGATCGGTAAGCGCTGCAGATAGGTGGAGGGCGAGTAGCTCCAGCCCGGGGGTACGTCGGATTTGTCCATCATGCCGGCCATGCCCATGCCCGGCATCATCGGCACCAGGATCGCGAAGGCGATGACCAACGCGCCAACCAGGGTGTCATTGGCGTAGACCGCCGCGCTCGGCGTCCAGAAGACCAACGGGGCGAACAGCAGCCAGACGCCGACTGCGGCATTGGCCCATTGCGCCCAGGAGAACCGCGGCGACAGCGACAGCGCGCCGAACAGCATGATCAGCAAGCCGCTGATCACGTCGCTGCGGCCGAGCCACGCACTGCGCAGCGCCGGGTCGGCCAGGCCGCGATCGGCGGTGACGCGCAGCACCGCATCGCTGAAGCCGGAGGCCTCGAAGCTGCCGAACACGAACGGGCTCGACATCAGCCACGCGCCCAGCATGATGTTGAGGTAGTGCACCCAAAGCATGCTGAAATGCATCTTGCGCATGCCTTGCATGTGCTTTTGCATCTCGTGAGGCGCGGCCGAATCATCGGAAGTTGCGTCGGCTCCGGTGTCATCCTGGCTGCCGGCTTCGTTTGCTTTGGCCTCGACCGCCAGTGTCGCCACCCGCGCGGCATTGAGCTTGTTGGCGCGGTACCAGCCGACGGGGTCATCCTTGAGCGCGGCAATGATCCCCGGCAGCGTCTCGTGCAATGAATGCGCGGGTGTCCAGTCGAGTAACTGCTTCGCCCGAGAGGTGTCGACCTCGTAGTGGTCGTCGGCGATATCCACCATCCATGGCCGGATAAACAGATCCTCGTCGAGGACATCGGTCTGCACCCATGTGCCGGCCTTGGCGACGGGCTTGGGAATCTCCTTGGTCTCCCAGGCCTCGTCATGGATCAACCGTCCCAGCGTGCGCTGCATCTCGTCGACGCTCAGTCCCTCGGATTCCGCCAGCAGCAACGGCAGTTCGGCGGGCAGCTCCGCGCGGCGCTGGACGATGCGCAGCAGTGCGTCGGTCAGGTCGTCCAGGTGCAGCGACGGTTGCGCGGTCTCGAGCGAGCCCGGATACACGTGGCTCGCCACCTGCCGTTCGAAGATGCGCGCGATCTGCTGGGCCAGGAACGCCGAGTGCCCCATGTCGTCATAGATCCCGGCCGGCCGCGCCAGCACCACCGGAATGTCCCCATGCTGCTCGCGCAGCAGTTGCTCGGTATGAATTTTGGACTGGCGGTACGGCAGCGGCTCGGTATCGAGCGGCGCGTCTTCGTCGATGGGCTGGCCCGGCTGCGTCGGTGCGTGCACCAGCATCGTGCTGACGAACACGAACTGCTCGGTATCGAACGCCTTGAGCGCCTTGAGCAGGCGCTCGGTGCCGCCCAAGGTTACCTCTTCGTACTTGGGGCTGGGCTCGCCGGTGAGATCGAAGTAAGACGCCAGATGGATCACCGACGCGATCCGGTCGCCGTGCGCGGCACGGACGCGCGCCAGCGCAGCTTCGATACTGGCATCGGAGGTCAGGTCGATGCCGACGAACTCGGCCGCAGCCGGCGGCTCCGGCGAGGTCTGCCGGTCCAGCCCGACCAGGTCGAAATGACCGGTGAACTTCTCGATCACCGCCGACCCGATGAAGCCGCTGCTGCCGGTGACGAGGACTACGGGCTTGCGCGTTTCCATAATTCAGGCCGCTGAGTCGCCTCATGCCGGTGAGACTGAATCGTCACAGTTTCATAAATCCTGTTCGTGCCGTGTCGAGGCACTGCAACGCGTGGACGTGCTGCTGAGCCCTATTCAAGCCTGGCTGACACGTGGCACCTCGCGTGCTCCAGCAAATCGAGCGTAGGACAGCACGCTCCCACGGGCATTTGGCTGCACTTCGCCACCATCTGGTCTAAATCGCGCTCCAACTGCCGCAATTCATCGAGGCGCAAACGAACATCGGCAAGCTTTCGCTCCGTCAACTGCCGGGTCTGTTCGCAGGAGCGCTCACCAGTGAGCTTCAGCAGATCGGCGATCTCGTCCAAGGCAAAGCCCATTGTCTGCGCCCGCCGGATGAACTGAAGTCGGGTGACATCGGTCGGTCCGTAGCGTCGCACGCCGCCGGCCGGGCGCTCCGGCTCATGCAGCAGGCCGCGACGCTGGTAGTAGCGCACCGTCTCGATGTGCACGCCGGCCGAAGCCGCCAGTCGGCTGATGGTGAACGTTCTTGGACTCATCGCTTGACTCCGTACCCAAGTACGGAAGCTAGTATGCACCCATGCGCACGAATCCCGCCAAATCCTCGGTGCCCGCCATCCTGGGCGCAAGCCTCGCCGCCATCGGCGCGTCGATCTGCTGTGTCGTGCCGTTGGTGCTGGTCCTGCTGGGGATCAGTGGCGCCTGGATCGGCAACTTGACCGCTTTGGATCCTTGGCGGCCCTGGTTCACTGGAGCCACCCTGCTTTTGTTGGGACTGGCCTTCTGGAGCCTGTATGGGCCGACCTCCCAATGTCGCGCTGACGGTGCATGCATCGATCCGCGTACTTTGAAACGCCGGCGGCGTTGGTTGTGGCTGGCGACGCTCGTGATCGCGATGCTATTGCTGTTTCCTTATTACGTGATCTGGTTTTTCTAGGAGGTGATCTATGCGCAAGTGGACTTTGGGCCTGATGCTCATGATGTTGGCGGGAACGGCGACAGGGAGCACGCCGGAGAAGGTGGTGCTCGACGCTGCGAACATGACCTGTCCGGCATGCAGCATCACCATCGAGAAGGCACTTGAAAAGGTACCCGGTGTAACCGATACGCAGATTGACACCAAGGCCGCCACGGTGACGGTGACCTTCGATTCGGAACGTACGAGCATCCCGGCCGTGGCACGCGCCATCACCGATGCCGGGTTCCCGGCCAAGGCAAGGGCGAACGGTGACTGACCTGCAGCTACTCAGCACCCTGACATGCCCGGAGTGCGGACATCAGGCCAGTGAGACGATGCCCACGACTGCCTGCCAGTTTTTCTACGAGTGCCCCGGCTGCAGCATCGTGATGCGCCCCAAACAAGGCGATTGCTGCGTGTTCTGTTCATACGGCACAGTGCCGTGCCCACCGATTCAGCAACAAAGGCCCTGCTGCGGATAACGGCTGGTCATGCGCGGCCGGTGCATGAGCCTCACTGACACACCCGCGTTACGCCGCCGAGCCACCCTAAGGTGATCTACGACCGGTGCGCTATTCCAGCCTAGGGGACATCGACCCCGGCACTTGCGCTTGATGTCGGGCCTGCCCCGATTACTACTGCAGCGCAAATCGCTCGGTATCTCATATCTCGCGGGTGTCTACCGGACAGGAGGTTCTGGTAAGGCCTTTTAGCCACTCCACCGCCTCACCCATATCGAGGTTCAAGCTCGCATAGGAAGCGCGGAGCAACTGAGGGGAGAGCAACCAATCCCACTTCTGACGCGCAAGGTTTCCAGCCCTGGCCAGCATCGCCTCGACAGGGGGTGGCGGCAACTCCGATGCCGCGTCGGCCAACATGTCCTCGATATCGCCGAGCGTTTTGCCGGACTTGGTGATCTCCACGCCCAATCGTCCCCCCGCAGCTTGGGATCCACGAGACATCATCAGGCAAGCGAGGGCCTCGTTCGCGCTGTCCCCTAGCCACGTCAGGAGCAGTGTGTTGCTGCCTTGGTCGAGCATCAGTCGTTGACCGAGATCGGCCTGCTGATAGGTCTGCCGCCCCTCTTCCACGAAGCGCTGAGCAGTCGAATCTAGGAAGGGGAGGGGGTCGGTCGCCTCGTAGATCTCGCGCATGCGTTGGCGAACCCGGGTGTGGACCCGTCCCATGCCGCCACTGAACAACGGGGGTGCACCGCCCTTGGCTGGCGAGACGTGGATGACTTTTTGTGCCTCATCGATGTCTTCTACGAGCCACGTGCGACCGCCAAACAGGATGCGCTGGCCGACGGTGAGCATTTGTTCCACCGGCAGCGTGCCGAGCGTCTTTCCGCCTGCAACGACCCGGAATTCTTCGTCCGACGTAAAGGCTGCATAAAAGGAGTAGTGATTGACGAGCTTGTCGCCGACGCGCCCATGAAGCAGCAAGCCAGAGCTGTCTTGGGTGAGGATCTCCTCTTGGCCCAGGTGGCGCAGGAGTTCGGCGAAAGCCTCTTTTGACACGCCGGAGAAGGGGGCGTTGGGCGCGCAGAGGAGTTTGTAGGCTTGCGCGGCCTGCAGTCCGCCATATTGCGCCATAGCAGAGAGCAACTGTTGGATCAAGGTCGAGAAGTGGGCGCCGTGGATGACGGGGGGCTCGAACCAGTTTTCCAGCAAAAGCGAGATCACTGCGGCGGTTTGCACCGTATCAAGCCGCAAGCGCGCCGCTAGGCCCGACTGCTTATCCAGGGCATCCTCGGGTTCACCCCCGTTTTCACGGACACTTA
>NZ_AVPT01000061.1 GCF_000768335.1 Lysobacter arseniciresistens ZS79 | reverse complement strand
CTATTGACAAAGTTTGGGTTTGCCTTTGACTTAATGAAAGGCATAGCGATGGCTATGTTTCAACGCAGATCAAGGAGGCAATATGCAACCCAATTCCTATACATCAAACAAGCGATCAAACCCCTGGCCGATTGTCCGATGCGTCATGGTTATCGCAGGCTTGCTTTGGGCTATATCCATGATTTCGGACAGTCGCAACCAGGACAAAGCAGGTGAAGCCGAAGCAAAGCTCGCTACTGTCCAACAGCAATTGGATGACATAGCGGCAGAGCCCGATAGCGTCGAAAGCGCCGATAGGTATCAGATCCAGATCGACGCACTTGCAGACGCTCTGGAAACCTCACGGCATCGTAAGGACACCGAACTCGCGTTTGCATTCATTGAGGACAGCCTTTCCGATATCGAGCGTGAGATGAGGGAGGATTATTTTTACTACAACTGCAATGCAAGAAATATCCGGATCAATCGTTCGGCGCCAGGTATTCCTGTGTTGTTGATCGACTGGGTGCCGCGCGAAGGGCGCACGGCAAAGCAAGCTGCCATCTGCAAAGGGACGACCATGCAGATACTCCCTAGCGACACGGATGGCTTGACTGTGAAGCAAGCGGGGGATAGGTCATGAAATCTAACCCCTACTCATCCAATCGGCGATCAAACCCCTGGCCACTGGTGGGCTGCATCCTGGTCATAGCTGGCGTGCTTGGCTTGTATTGCAGCCAGGCGAGCCAAGCTGGACAGCTTTCGCCTGAAACGCAGGAGAGAGCTACTGACCCCACGGTTCATGCCGAATTGTTAGCACAAGCCAAGATCGACGCCTTTGTAGCCGTCTACCCCGAAAACACATGGACCGATCAGGCCGCAGAGGCGGTGGATGCTGTGCGCGACAACATGGGAACAGCGCGGTGGGCAGCTGGCCTGACAGAGGGAAGTCCAGGGCTGGGAATGTCGGTGGAAGACCACCATGAATCAGCACGCGAACAGTTTGCTTCTATTGATATGCGTGATGCCGAACGACTGATGTTCTGCGAACGACAACTTGCCATCGGATCCGCTATTGGTTTCACCTACATTGCGCGGCCAGGAACCTCAAAAGAGCTTGCGGCGAAGTGGTGCCCAAATGATGACGGGAGCACGCAATGATCGGTTCACTAGCCAGCGTGCCTATCCTCCTGGCCGTGTTGCTGGCCCCAGCCCAGCCACTGCTAACACCCACACCCGATGAGCTGCAAGGCGAAGCCTGGCTCATCAAGCACGGCATCTTTACGAGCCAGTGGAAAGATCCAGCTTGCAAAGCATTGGCCCTGGACCTGGCCGACGAAACCAAGATGACCGTGGAGCGCCTAGCTTCCGCCCGTAGCCTGGCCGAGAACGCAGGTGTGGTGGAGGGATGCTCCACTGATCAAGTGCGTGGCGAAGCGAAACCTGAAACCCCGGGAATTAAACCAGTTGTGCCCAAGCAAGCCATCAACGAACTTGATAATCGCCTGCTGCGCCTGGAAGTCAATGAAGCCGAGTGGACCGATGAAGTGTGCCAAGCAGCAGCCGTGGAGCTTGCCAACATCCCGCAAGGAGAGGCCAGCCCGGATCGGATGGAGGCCGCCTATGCCTTGATTGATCGGGCTTCCACGGTGCGCAACTGCCGTGTGGCAGGCGACCACCTGGAAGCGGACGTGGGCGCATTCTCTGATGCTCCCAACGCTTGCACGAGCACCCTGTATCTGTATCCCACGCAATCGCCGTTCGTAAAACGGTTGTGCCCGCTGGGAGGGAGCGGTGAGTAAGGAACCGGTGCGTGAACCTCAAACTGACCGTCAGCGCCAAGTATTTGATGCGGTCGAGGAAGGTCTACAAACAACAGAGATTGCGGCACTTCTGGGTATTTCATACCAGCGGGTCGGACAGATATGCAAGAGCTTAAATATCAGGCCGATCGATCGCGCAGGGAAAAGCAAGATGATGATGGAAGAGGCGGGGAGGTTGCATAATTCCGGACAGCCTATTGAAGATATAGCCAACGCAATTGGTTGTTCATTATCAACCGCGAAAACAAAGGTTTACGACTTTCTCCGGTCAGTTGGTGTGGCCCAATCACAAATAGTCGCTGAAAGAAGAGAGAAGGTGTCAAAACTGATTAATGATGGTTTCAGCAGGAATGAAATTGCAAAAATGGTAAATGTTCAGCGAAATGTTGTTCAGCAAGATACAGAAGGTCTTGGGTTGTCCATATCAAGAGAAGATATTTTTGCTAGAACCAAAGAGCGTCAGGCGCAAGCGCAACTGTTGAAGGTCGCTGGGTTAACGCTGGAACAGATTGCTGAAAATCTCGAAATAAGTAAACAACAAGCTTGGAACTATTTAAACGAATCTAAAATTAATGATGATATTCTTTCAAAGGTCCATGACTTGGTGAAGAAAGGTTTTCCAGGAAGGCGGATTGAGGTAGAGCTTGGCATTTCACATCAAAGAGTCATAAATGCCATTAGGCAACTTAAAGATCGGAAGTTGATCGCACCTGGCCGCCGAAAGACAGTGAAAAATCCCGATGGCAAAAGTGTTATTTCGCCTTCCAAACCAAACCATCCATTGTCGATCAAGGGCGATGTTGCCTGTCCAAATAGCGAATGCATCAACCATGCTGATCCAATGAGTGGTTTCTATCGTAAGAAGGGCAAGTTGGTGCGCAAATCAGGCGCTACCGTTCAACGATATCAATGCAAGTTCTGTGGCACCTATTTCAACGCAATGCTTACACGCGCTGAACGGGGGCAGCGGCGACCTGAACTGAACTCGCTGATCGTCAAGTTGAAAAGCAAGGGCATGTCCCAGCGAAAGATTGCTGCTGTCGTAGGTTGCAACAAGGTCACCGTGGGAAAGAAGCTTAAAGAGTTTGCAGTGTCGAAAGATGATCAATCGGCAAAATTGGGAAACAACTGATCATGGGCCTTGACCTTATCAAGTCCATTTCCGTGCCCGACTTGCTGCGGGAGCGTCATGAACTGTTGGAAGCCGCTATACGCGTGCTCACTGACCCGCACATGCGGTCATTCGCCTTGCACCTGTCCAGGTCTTACCAGCTGCACCATGACGCGGCGTTGCACTACTACACCGAGAAGGTAGACCGGCAGTTGTGGGCGCGGTTCCTGCACGGGGCAGGGTTGTGGGATCTCATGTCCGGTCCGGAGCGTGAGAAGTGGCGCAAGGTAGTGGGCCAGGAAGCAAGGGACCCAGTGGTGCCGTTTGATGCACCCACGGCGCTGGGCGTGTTCCAGGACTTGCATGAGCGAAAGGACGAGTTCCGCAAGGAGGCCCTGGCCCATCTGTATCGCCGGCTGTCGTGGGACCACAAGACCAATCAGCCGTCCCACTTCGGGCAGAAGCTGATCTACCAGCGGTTCTATGACTACCGCGGCAACTGCACGAGCTACGGGGCCGATGCGATCCAGGACTTGCTACGCGAGCTGTATCGGTTTGACGGCAAACCCGAGCCTTGCGGGTGGTGGATGAACTCGATTGATGGCTACTTGGATATCAAGGCGTTCAAAAACGGAAACGCGCATATCACGCTGCTGCGCCCTGACCTGATGGATCGGCTGAACGCCGAGCTTGCCAGGTGGTTTCCAGGCGCCTTGCCGGCGCCATCGAACACGCGCGGCCATCGAAGAGCACGCCGCGTCTAGGTCAAGAGCAACAGCGTTTGATGGGCCGTTGGCCCCGT
>NZ_AVPT01000059.1 GCF_000768335.1 Lysobacter arseniciresistens ZS79 | reverse complement strand
GGGTATCCGGATTTTAGTGTGGGAAGACCGCACTAGCCCTTCTTGTCTGACAGCTCTCGTTCGGTAGGTTTCTGGTATCGCAAGGCTTACGCGCTTTTAGCCTTCAGTGTGGGCTTTGTCTGGCGCATGTCGGTGCAAGGAAACAATCAGTGGCAGGTCACCTTGCCCCCGGCTCGAACTGGGGTTTGAGGCGCAGTGGAACGGAAAACCGGGTTAAGCCACGCGCCTAGCTCCCGTGCAGAGAATCGATCAGCGGGCACGACACAGTGCCTCGCTGCGCATGGCACTCGTTGACCAACCGTGACAGCACCGCTTCGATTCGCGTCAGGTCCGCCATCTTGGTGCGCACGTCGGTGAGCTGGAGCGCAGCCAGCTCGGCGGCTTCGCTGCAGTGAGTGCCGTCCTCAAGCTGTAGGAGTTGGCCGACTTCGTCCAGGTTGAACCCCAGCCGCTGGGCGGATTTCACGAAACGCACCCGCGCCACGTCCGCCGATCCGTAGCGGCGAATACTGCCGACGGGCCGACCTGGTTCTGGCAATAACCCCTTGCGCTGATAGAACCGGATGGTCTCCACGTTGACCCCAGCGGCCTTGGCGAAAGCCCCGATGGTCAGTGTTTGCGGATCGTTCACCATCGCGCTTGACTCCGTACTTGACTACGGAAGTAACCTTAGCGCATCACGCAACGTCTCGGAAGGAGATCCCTCACATGGCAGACCCCAGCAACGGCCGCGGTGCACTGGCCGCCGGTGGCCTCGCCGCCATCCTCGCCTCGACCTGCTGCCTCGGTCCGCTGGTGCTGATCACGCTGGGTTTCTCCGGCGCCTGGATCGGCAACTTGACCGCGCTGGAACCGTACCGGCCGATCTTCATTGGCGTGGCGCTCGTGGCGCTGTTCTTCGCGTGGCGTCGCATCTTCCGGCCGGCTCGCGCCTGCGCGCCGGACGACGCATGCGCCGTGCCCCAGGTGCGGACGGCCTACAAGGTGATCTTCTGGATCGTCACCGCCCTGGTGCTGATCGCGCTCGTGTTCCCCTACCTCATGCCCCTGTTCTACTGAAAGGAGATTGCCATGAAGAAACTCGTCGCATTGCTCGCTCTGACCGTTGCCCTCAGCGCTCCCGCCTGGGCCGCCACCAAAACCGTCACGCTGTCGGTGCCGAGCATGACCTGCGCCACCTGTCCGATCACGGTCAAGAAGGCGCTGACCAAGGTCGAAGGCGTCATCGAGGCCAAGGTGACCTGGGAGCCCAAGGAGGCGGTGGTAACCTACGACGATGCCAAGACCACTCCGGCCGCGTTGACCAAAGCCACCGAGAACGCCGGCTACCCGTCTACCGTCAAGAAGTGAGCACACGCTCATGACCGAGGCGATCACGCTGCACATCGATGGCATGACCTGCGGGTCGTGCGCCGAGCACGTCAAGCAGACCTTGGAAAAGGTGCCCGGCGTGCGTTCGGCCTCAGTGTCCTACCCACAGCGCCGGGCCGAGATTGAGGCCAGCGTAGGTACCGCCGCGGACGTGACCTCGCTGGTCGCGGCGGTATCCGCACTCGGTTACCGAGCGCAGCTTGCCGATGCGCCGGGGCAACCCAGCGACCTGCTGAACAATGCACAAGAGCGGCTGGGCGGCGAACCAAAGCGCGAGGACGATGAGGCTGCACTGCACGTGGCCGTGATCGGCAGCGGCGGCGCGGCGATGGCGGCGGCGTTGAAGGCCGTCGAGCAAGGGGCGCGTGTGACGCTGATCGAGCGCAGCACTCTCGGCGGCACCTGCGTCAACGTCGGATGTGTGCCGTCCAAGATCATGATCCGCGCTGCCCACATCGCGCATCTGCGTCGCGAGAGTCCGTTCGATGACGGCATTGCCGCCGCCTCGCCGAAGATTCTGCGTAAGCGCTTGCTGGCTCAGCAGCAGGGGCGCGTCGATGAACTGCGCCACGCCAAGTACGAAGGCATCCTGACGAGCACCCCGACCATCACCGTGCTGCGCGGCGATGCCCGATTCAAGGATGCGCACACGCTGACCGTGGCAACCGCTGACGACGGGATGCGCGAGGTGAGTTTCGACCGCTGCCTCATCGCCACCGGGGCCAGTCCGGCGATTCCACCGATCCCGGGCTTGAAAGACACGCCCTTCTGGACGTCGACCGAAGCGCTGGCCAGCGACACGATCCCCGATCGGCTGGCCGTGATCGGCTCGTCGGTGGTGGCCGTCGAACTCGCGCAGGCCTTTGCCCGGCTGGGCAGCAAGGTGACCATGCTGGCGCGCAGCACACTGTTCTTTCGCGAAGACCCCGCCATTGGCGAGGCCATCACGGCCGTGTTCCGCGCCGAAGGCATCGAAGTGCTGGACCACACCCAGGCCAGCCAGGTCGCCTATGAGGATGGGGAATTCGTGCTCACCACCGAACGCGGCGAACTGCATGCCGACCGGCTGTTGTTCGCCACCGGCCGCACCCCAAACACCCGCACGCTCAACCTCGACGCGGCCGGTGTGGTGGTCAATGCGCAAGGCGCCATCACCATCGACCACGCGATGCGCACTACCGTGCCGCACATCTATGCCGCCGGCGACTGCACTGACCAGCCGCAGTTCGTCTACGTCGCGGCGGCGGCCGGCACCCGCGCTGCAATCAACATGACGGGTGGCAACGCGACGCTGGATCTGACGGCGATGCCGGCGGTGGTGTTCACCGACCCGCAGGTCGCCACCGTGGGCTACAGCGAAGCCGAAGCGCACCACGACGGTATCGAGACCGACAGCCGCACGCTGACGCTCGACAACGTGCCCCGGGCGCTGGTCAACTTCGACACGCGCGGTTTCATCAAGCTGGTTTCGGAGGCCGGTTCGGGACGACTGATCGGCGTGCAAGCGGTAGCCCCGGAAGCAGGCGAGCTGATCCAAACCGCAGTACTGGCGATTCGCAACCGCATGACGGTGCGAGAGTTGGCCGACCAGTTATTCCCCTACCTGACGATGGTCGAGGGGCTGAAACTCGCGGCACAAACCTTCACCAAGGACGTAAAGCAACTGTCCTGTTGCGCGGGGTAGTGGCTGGGCCTCTTACCTATGCTTCATCGGCTGAATCACAAATTCAGGCTGAAGCGCCGCCTCTTGCACAATGGGCTGAGGACTATTCGAAATACCCCTCTTCGAGTAGCCGCGCCAGCGTCGGGAGATAGGGGCCGTACTCGACCACGCGCGTGATCTTCTTCTTGCGCGTTGCCGCCGTGGTCATCCGCTGGAACACGAAGTCCGTGGTCATTGGGTCGTCGTCATCGACCAACACGGTTTCGATAACCGAGCCATCCTTGCGCGCCTTCTTGTCGTAGAGCATGCGCGCCCGAAGCACCTCGAAGCTGTAACCCCTGCCCATGCGGTTCATGTCTTTGGCCACTCGGTTGACTGACTCAGTATAGGCATTGGTAATCGGCTGCTCGAAGTAGGCGAAGATTTCGTCGTGCCAGTTGTGCACGGCGGTGGTCAGGTCCTTGAACGTGGCCGCCAATTCGGTCGGAATATTGGCCTGCCACTTCGCGCAGGCGGCTTCTGCTGCTGGGCGGGTCTTCTGATCCCAGATCGACAGAAATCCTTCCTTGAGCGCGTGGGCTTCGCTTAGGAGCGGGAACTGTTGGAACCATTCCCGCATCCGGTCCATATCTCTCCCTGTCAGGTCGTGCTGCCGCTTGAGCAGCAGGAACCGCTCGTCCTTGAGTTTGAGGCGCTGCCGGGTGGACAAATCCTTGCGAATGCGCTTGCGCAGCTTCTCCAGCGCGTCGTTCGCCATGCGCTGGATATGGAATCGATCGACCACGATCCGGGCCTGTGGCAGCGTGGCGCGCACCACCTGCCGATAAACGTGGTACATGTCCATCGCCACCCACTCGACCGAGTCCTTGTCCCGCAGGTCGCGGAAATAGGGCATCAACTCGGCTTTGGCCCGGCTGGGGCGGATATCGAACACGGTCTTGCGCTCGACGTTGGTGATCATGGCCCGGTACTGGCCGATGATCTTGAGCTCGTCGATACCCAGCACCCGCGGCGTCCGGAACTGGGTCTTGGCCTCGACCTCCTCGATGAAATCGTCGAAGACGTGGCGGACCGTCTTTTCGTCCACGGCTACTTCCCGGGCAAGGGCCGCAAAGGTCTTGGAGAAGGACTGGTCGCGGATATAACGCACCAGACGCGCCGTGGCTTGGCGTTTTCCATCAAGGTCCGCCACAGGCTCAAACAAGGTCTTGGTGCAGCTTGTACAGCGATAGCGACGGCGCTGGATGAAGATCACGACGGGTTTGCCGTGCGTCGGTGTGTCCTGAAACGACTGTTCCTGTGAGCCGTGACCATGCAGGCGTCCGGTCTTGCACAGCGGGCAGGTCACCCACTGATTGACGCCTTCGGCCTTGACGACGTAACTGTCCTCGCTGGTCAGGATTTCAAGCGTCTTCAGGCTTCGCAGCTGGAGAAAGTCCGTCACTCAGCACCTTGGGCGAACCCACACTGAAATCCGACTTTTACTCTAGCACATCCGCTCAGCCGTCCAACACCAAAATCCATTCTTTGAAAGTGATAGCTACAAAGACCCAAGGAGCCAGAACCCACACCAGATTCCGGATACCC
>NZ_AVPT01000060.1 GCF_000768335.1 Lysobacter arseniciresistens ZS79 | reverse complement strand
GCGCAGGCCGTGGCCGTCGGTGGTGCGGGCGGTAGGGAATGGCGGCCGGGAGGGCGGTTGCAGCGCGGTCTACTGGATCGGGCTGAAGATGAAACCGACGGTCCAGACGGCCAGGCCGACAAACGCGCCCACCACCGCGACAGCCCAGGCTGCGGACCATGCAGGGTTCACGTGAAAGTCTTTCGGGTTGTCGTTGGCATCTTTGATGTAGGGATCGCCGGGCTCGGTACGGCAGCTGGCCTCGATCTCGGCCGGCCAATGCGGCACCTTGCCCCATCGCATGGCCAGCCAGCGGGTGCAGATGGCCAGCACGATCAACGGATAGCCCAGCCAGCGCATGGGCAGGAACCACTCTGCCGCCATCATGCGCCACCAGCCTTCGGTGAAGGTTTCGCGCCGGCCGTTGACCGGCATGCAGTACTCGGTCCGGCGATACGCGTCCTCGGGTCCGTCCTCCATGTAGCGGCGCAGGAACTCCCAGTGACGAAGAACGTCCTCCTCGTCCCATGAGGTGGAGGCGAAGGAAAAGGTTTCCCGCACGGTGACACTGTCGTCGGACAGCACATGGCCGCGGATGTCCCAGTTGGCGGTGCCGTAGGTGCGAACGTCGCGACCCAGACAGAAGAACACCTTCTCCCATGGTGCGCTCAGCACCGTGCCGTCATGGCGGAAGGCATGGACCGTCCGCGTCTTGCGGTTGAGGCGGATCGGGTGGTGGGTGCAGCCGAAGGCTTCCTTACGGAGGAGAAATCCACCGATCCAGAACAGCGGAAGGGTCATGGCCATCATCGCTGCAGATGCGAGCATCCATTTTATTTCGCCAAAGTGGCTAAACAACGGCAGTGTTGCAATCAAGAACCCTACGAACGTCAGTAGGAGCCCTATGATTGCCCAAAGCGTCAACCACCCCTTCTCCGCGTAGTAGCGATCCAGGACTTCAAGGCAGGTCGAGTTGACAGCCACGACAGCCAGATGATCGCTTGGCTCCGCCTCCAGCCGCTTCTTCTGGTGCAGCTGTCGCTGTCGCTCCTCGTCGGTCAGCGAACGATTAACTTTGAACTTGAAAATCAGACCTACGTAATCCACACCCTACCCCGCTAAAGCCAGCTTCAGTTCGCGACGTTCCTGCTCCGCGGTCGGATAGTCCTGCAGCCGGCCCCAGCTATAGCAGCGCTCCAGCCAGTCCTGCAGCTTGTTGTCTTTGAAGTGCTCGATCAGTACAACCACGATCAACAGCAACGCAAGCACCACGACACCGAGCAACAAGCTCACGCCGAAAGCGAAAATTGCGCCGATGCCGAGCAACGCTGACGAGAAATACAAGACCATCATGCCAGGCTGATTTTCCTGATATGCCTTAACGCCCTGCCAAAAATCCATTGCCGCCATCACAACCCCGCCGGCGACATTCGCACGGCCACCCCACTTAGCCATAAGGGCGCCAAGCGACTTCATGGCCGTAGGCGCATAGCGCAGACTCCCGGAAGTGGCAGCGTTTTTGACCAAAGTGCCGAGGGTTTCCGACGCGGTGCCGGCCACCGCGCCGAGGCTGGCCCAATAACGGGTGATGGAGTCGAACCGCTCGTGGTCCATCACGCCGTCCTTGTCGGCGGCGACCTTGCTGAAACAAAGGGTCTGCACGATAACGGCCGCGGCGCCCAAGCGTACTTTTGGCGTCACCGTGGTCTTCCAGCGCGTCATTTCGGTGGCTTCGTATTGCTCGACCGTGCGCAGGCTGCCGGCCACCCAGGTCGCGCGTTGTCGAGCGCTCAGGCCCGACGGCATTGACTTCACCACGGCGGGGTCGGCCAACACGAGAAAGGTCTTTCTGGCGGTGCCGTGCATCGGCACACCGCGCATCTGCAGGCGGCGCAACTCGGCGGAGACCGCCCGCTGCATCGCGTTGCGGTCGATCCGGCCGCCGTGCAGCCCCAGCAATTGCCGGATGATCGCGGCCCGGAACGCCTTCTTGCCGCCGGTCACCGAGACTTTGACGATGGGGGCCTGACCGGCCATGCCGAAGGCGATCAAGGCGGGGCGCACGCCCCCGTCGATCCCCTTGTCGAGGAGCTTCATCAACGGCGCCCCGAGCTGCATCAGCAGCTGCGCCGTCGCGGTCTGGGCCGCCGTGCCCGCGACGGCTTGCACTTCTTCATAGGCGCCGATCAGCGCGTCCCAGGGAATGCTACGCGGGTCGAGGGTCGCGGCGTCCACGTTTGCCGCTTTCTGGGCCAACCCCTGCTGGTTGAGCAGCAATGCCCGCACGGCCAGGTTTGCCGGGTCTTCGGGATCGCCTTCCAGTTGCTTGAACACGGCATCGAAGCTCGCCTTCTTGTCCTGGGTGCCCTCCACGCAAAGAGCGAAGGCGACGGCATAGGCAGTTCCGCTGTGCGGATCGTTGGGGTCGAAATTGCACTCGAACTGGGACGTCAAACTCTGGCTCGCCAGCCAAGTCGCATGCGCTTGTGCGAGCGGGCCGGTGAAGATGCGATCGAACGCCTTCATCTTCTTGTCGAAGGACGCTTGCCACCGGGCACGGGCGGTTTCGTCGTACTTTTCCGCGTACTCCTCCCACGCCTCGTCACCTGCCTGATCGAGTTGCTGCGGGGTCAGGTTGCGCAGCCGCTCTTCAAGGTTTGTCAGGTCCTCGTCCAGCTTGTCGTTGAACATCCGCGCCAGCGCCATGCCGGCGTTGGCCGCGCCCCCACCGAAGCCGGCGCCGCCGTAGCCGGGGGACACGGCTTGCCGGGCCTGTCTGTGGGCCTTGGCGATCGCCGACAGCTCGGCCTGGGTGCGAATGCCTTGCCGCATCTGCTCGATTGCGGACGACACTTGCAGCTTGCGTTTGTACTCGGGCCGGTTGACGAACGAGTGCACGCCAGTCTGCATCAGCTGCGCAAGGTCTTGAGTGATGCCGGAGGGGTCGTCCAATGCGAGCACCACGCCCATTCCGTCCAACAGGGCATCGGACGCCTGATTCAGGCCGGCGGCCTGATCGCTACGCGAGTGGAACTTTGCCGGGCTGAACCCGAAGCGCCGTTGCTCCACCTCGGGCGAATATTCGGCAACGCATTCGGCCACGCACGCAATCTTTTCCGCATGCGACGCATTCTGCGAAGCCAGCCACGCCTTCACATCGAACTTGCGCATGTGCCGCTCGCGATAACCGGCGTCCTCATGCTTGGCAAGCACGGCTGGCGTCCACTGCACCTCGGAATAGCCGATCCAGATCGCACTCGCCTGCTTGGGACTGCTGATCGTGATGCATCCGGCCACTTCGGGATGGCCGTTGCGCGAGCATGGTGCCCCTTCCTTCAACGCCGGTGGCAGCGGCCGGCTGATGTCGAAGCGTGTGAAGTGTCCCGTCGGGGTGGCGTAGTAGCCGGACAAGCGACGGCGTGCCTCGTCAAAGATGTAGACGAAGCCATCGCGGACCAGTCGGGTTGTGTAATGCGCGTAGTCTCCCAACGGCACGTCGTGGTCCATCTTGAATGCGCCGGCCAGCTCCGGCGCTTTTGCTTCAACCGGTGCCAATGCGTAGCGCACCGGCAGAATCGGCAGACCTCGCTTGTTGCAGAAGTCGCAGCTTGGGTCGGCAGTCATTGGACAGTCCTTGTGGTTGCCGTGTGTTCCAGTTCTTGGGCAATACGCTGCCAGTCGTCGTCGCTCAGCAGTGCTGCAATGTCCCGATAGGAGTTGCTTTGATCGACCGACTTCAGCATGGCGGCGACTTTCGGGTGTGCATCGAGTCGCGGATGCACATCCATGACGTGGCGTGCGAACGCGATTCTGTCGTCTTCGTCGATCAGTCCGTGCTGCTCGGCCGTGATCAGGGCGGTTTCGACGTAGCGGCTCGCCTCCACCAACGCTTCACGACCTGATTGATCGCCGACGACTTCGTTGATGAGACCGATCCGGGCAATCCGTTGCGCATCGACCATCGATGCCGGTTGCTCATCATCAGCCTTGTCGAGCGTGTGCCATTGGCCATCGACCCAGTACGCCAAGCGATCAACCGGGCCGAATAGTTCGCTCAGCTGCGCCTGCGTCAGCATCCATGTCAGTTGCAGTAAAACGCGGGGATCGTAGTAACGAAGCAGAGCGGACCGGCCGTTCAGCCGAACGGTCAGGCGATGGGCCAAGTGAGCGCGTAGCGTGCCTTCATCGACCTGAGTGAAAAGAATCTGCGCGACCGCCGGCGCCGACCGGTCTTTCGGCGTCGAATCGTAGTCACTCAGCAAGTGTTCGATCTGTCTGGTAGACAGCTCTCGCAGGTCCACCAACGCCGGCAGCAAACTGGCGTCACCGCGAAACCAAGCCGGGCGCAAGACCTGCAGCCGTAACTCGCAGGGCAGAGCATCGATTGCCAACTGATCCACTAGCCCGAACGATGCCTGTCGCAACAACGCGTAGCTGTCGAGGCTCATGCCGCCACGAGCCCGTCGCCGCGTGCACTGGCCTTGCGCATCTTGAATTCGCACAGCGTGGCCTCGCCCTTGGCCAACGCCGGGGCCTGCAAGGTCGCGCTCTGCTGCG
>NZ_AVPT01000058.1 GCF_000768335.1 Lysobacter arseniciresistens ZS79 | reverse complement strand
GCGGCCGCGGTCCCGCGGCGCCGCGTCGGGCCGCAGGCGCGCCGCCGGGGTCCATCGCGCGCGCTGCCGTCGCTGCCGCGCGCGGCCTGAAGTCGCGCGACCTGCGTGGCGGTCCGGCATGACTCCGGGCACGTCTGGGCGCAGCCACCGCTGTGCTAGCTTCGGGGCTTTGCCACAATCCCGGAGCGCCCATGTCCACGCTGTCGCAGGCCTGCCAGGCCGCACTGATCACCGGCCTCGCCCTGGCCGCCGGCGCCACCCACGCGCAGGAGGCCGCCGTGACCGATCCCTATCTCTGGCTTGAAGACGTCGAAGGCGAAAAGGCGCTCGACTGGGTCAAGGCGCGCAACGCCGTCACCGAGAAGGAGCTGGCCAGCACGCCGCAGTTCAAGCAGCTGGAAGCGCAGATCCGCGCGATCCTCGATTCGGACGCCAAGATTCCCTACATCGGCAAGATCGGCGACCACTATTACAACTTCTGGAAGGACGCCCGGCACGAGCGCGGCATCTGGCGCCGCACCACGCTGGAGTCGTACCGCAGCGACAGCCCCGAGTGGGAAACCGTCATCGACCTGGATGCCCTCAACGAGGCCGAGGGCGAGAACTGGGTCTGGCACGGCGCCGACTGCCTGCCGCCGGAGTACCGGCGTTGCCTGGTCGCGCTGTCGCGTGGCGGCGCGGACGCCGACGTCACCCGCGAGTTCGACCTGGCCAGCAGGGACTGGGTCGACGGCGGCTTCTTCCGCGACGAGGCCAAGGGCGGGCTGGGCTGGATCGACCGCGACAGCGTCTACGTCTACACCGACTTCGGCGCCGGCTCGATGACCGAATCGGGCTACCCGCGCATCGTCAAGCGCTGGACCCGCGGCACCCCGATGAGCGCGGCCGAGGTTGTCTACGAAGGCAAGCCCGATGACATGTACATCGCGGCGATGCACGACCACACGCCGGGCTACGAGCGCGACTTCGTCAGCCGCACGCTGGCGTTCTACAACGACGAGCTGTACCTCGTCGGTCCGGACGGCGGGCTGAAGAAGATCGACGCGCCGAACTCGGCCAACAAGTCGGTGCACAAGGACTGGCTGGTGCTGGAGCTGCGCGATCCGTACGAGGCCGGTGGCCGGACCTTCCCGGCCGGCAGCCTGATCGCCGCCAACTTCGATGCCTTCATGGCCGGCGGCCGCGACTTCACCGTGCTGTTCGCGCCGAGCGAGACCACCTCGCTGGCCGGCGTCACCGCCACCGCCAACCGCCTCGTCCTCAACGTGCTCGACGACGTCAAGAACGACCTGCAGGTGCTGGCTCCCCCGGCGGACGGCGAGGGCGAGTGGACCCGCAGCGACTTCACCGGCCAGCCCGACGGCAGCGTCAACGTCGCAGCGGTCGACGCCGACCACAGCGACGCGGTGTGGGTGTACTCGGACGACTACCTCAGCCCGGCGACCTTCGCCATCGCCGGGGCCGGTGAGGCGCCGCAGGTGCTCAAGTCGATGCCGGCGTTCTTCGACGCCTCGACCCACGAGGTCGACCAGTTCTTCGCCACCAGCAAGGACGGCACTCGCGTGCCGTACTTCATCGTCAAGCCGAAGGACCTGGTCCTCGACGGCAGCACGCCGACCCTGCTGTACGGCTACGGCGGCTTCGAGATCTCGATGACCCCGGGCTACTCCGGCAGCGTCGGCAAGGGCTGGTTGGAGAGGGGCGGCGTGTACGCGGTCGCCAACATCCGCGGCGGCGGCGAGTACGGCCCGCGCTGGCACCAGGCCGCGCTGAAGCAGAACCGCCACAAGGCCTACGAGGACTTCGCCGCGGTGGCGAAGGACCTGGTCCAGCGCGGCATCACCTCGCCGCGGAAGCTCGGCATCCAGGGCGGCAGCAACGGCGGTCTGCTGATGGGCAACATGCTGACCCAGTACCCGGAGCTGTTCGGCGCGATCGTGGTGCAGGTGCCGCTGCTGGACATGCAGCGCTACCACAAGCTGCTGGCCGGCGCCTCGTGGATGGCCGAGTACGGCAACCCGGACAAGCCGGAGGAATGGGCCTTCATCCGGACCTTCTCGCCGTACCACCTGTACGACCCGGCGAAGGACTACCCGCCGACGCTGTTCATGACCTCCACCCGCGACGACCGCGTCCACCCCGGCCACGCCCGCAAGATGATGGCGAAGATGCTCGAAGGCGGCGAGGACGTGCGCTACTACGAGAACATCGAAGGCGGCCACGGCGGCTCGGCCAACAACAAGCAGGCCGCGCACATGAGCGCGCTGGCCTACACGTTCCTGTGGAACCAGCTGACCGATTGATGTGAACCACGGGCCGGCCTTTCGCCGGCCCTTTTCTGTTTCGTGTAGGAGCGACGTGAGTCGCGACCTGTACATCGCCTCCATCGTTCGGCGGGTCGCGACTCACGTCGCTCCTACGACCGAAGGAAGTCCAGTCGAACATCGGAACAACCCACGAACCCGATTCCCCGGTTGCACTTCCCACCCCCGGACCCCATCCCATGAAGCCCACCCTGCTGCTGGCCGCATTGATGACCGTCTCCACCCCGACCCTCGCCCAGGACCTGCCGCCGCCGCCCGACGCCGAGCAGCGCCCGCACACCGTCACCGCGCCGCATGGCGCGCAGCGCCAGGACGAGTACTACTGGCTGCGCGACGACGACCGCAAGGATCCGGCGATGCTGGCCTACCTGGAGGCCGAGAACGCCTACGTTGACGCCTACATGACGCGGCTCAAGCCGGTGGAAGATCGTCTGTACGAGGAGATCGTCGGCCGGATCAAGCAGGACGACAGCTCGGTGCCGTATCGCGAGCGCGGCTGGTGGTACTACAGCCGCTTCGAGACCGGCCAGGACTATCCCGTCTACGCGCGCCGCGAAGGCTCGATGGACGCCACCGAACAGGTCCTGCTCGACGTCAACGTGATGGCCGACGGCAAGGACTACTTCAGCGTCGGCGACTGGGAAGTCAGCCAGGACAACCGCCTGCTGGCCTGGGCCGAGGACGACGTCGGCCGCCGCCAGTACGTCATCCGGGTCAAGGACATCGCCACCGGCGCGGTGCTGGACGACGTGATCCGCGGCGTCTCGCCCAACATCGTCTGGGCCGACGACAACCGCACGCTGTTCTACGTCGAGAACGACCCGGAGACGCTGCTCACCGTGCGGGTCAAGAAGCACGTGCTCGGCACCCCGGCCAGCGACGACTTGCTGGTCTACGAGGAGCACGACGACAGCTTCTACATGGGCATCGGCCGCACCCGCGATGACAGGTTCATCTGCATCGGGGTGGAGAGCACGGTCTCCAGCGAGTCGCGTTGCGCGCCGGCCGCCGACCCGCGCGAGTTCGCCGTGCTGGCCCCGCGCGAGCGCGACGTCGAGTACGACGCCGACCACCACGACGGCCGCTGGGTGATCCGCACCAATGCGCCGGGCCCGGATGGCAGCCCCGCGGCCAACTTCAAGCTGATGACCGCGCCCAGCAACGCCACCTCGCGCGCGGACTGGCAGGAGTGGATCGGCCACGACGAGGACGTGTTCATCGGCGGCTTCGAGCTGTTCGACGGCTTCACCGCCATCGACGAGCGCTCCGGCGGGCTGGAGCGCATCCGCCTGCTGCGTGGCGAGCCGGGCACCACGGCCGGCGAGGCCGAATACGTCAAGGCCGACGAGAGCGCGTACTCGATGGGCCTGTCGACCAATTCCGAGCCCGACACCGACTGGCTGCGCTACAGCTACACCTCGCTGACCACCCCGGCCACCACCTACGAGCTCAACACGAAGACCGGCGAGCGCCGCACCCTCAAGCAGCAGCCGGTGATCGGCTACGACGCGGACCGGTACACCACCGAGCGGGTCTGGGTGACCGCCCGCGACGGGGTGAAGGTGCCGGTGTCGCTGGTCTACCGCAACGGCTTTGCGAAGGACGGCACCGCGGCGATGCTGCAGTACGGCTACGGCAGCTACGGCGCCTCGATGGACCCCAGCTTCAACCTGCCGGTGGTGAGCCTGCTCGACCGCGGCATGGTCTACGCCATCGCCCACATCCGCGGCGGCCAGGAGATGGGCCGCAAGTGGTACGACGACGGCAAGCTGATGTCGAAGAAGAACAGCTTCACCGACTTCATCGACGTCACCCGCGGCCTGGTGGAGCAGGGCTACGCCGCCCCGGACCGGGTCGCCGCCTACGGTGGCAGCGCCGGCGGCCTGCTGGTCGGCGCGGTGGCCAACATGGCGCCGGACGACTACTCGGTGATCCTGTCGCAGGTGCCCTTCGTCGACGTGGTGACCACGATGCTGGACCCCTCGATCCCGCTGACCACCAATGAGTACGACCAGTGGGGCAACCCGGAGACCAGCGTCGAAGCCTACGAGTACATGCTCGGCTACTCGCCCTACGACAACCTGGAGGCCAAGGCCTACCCGGCGATGTTCGTCGGCACCGGGCTGTGGGACTCGCAGGTGCAGTACTGGGAACCGGCCAAGTACGTCGCCCGCCTGCGCGACCTCAATACATCGGAAGCGCCGGTGCTGTTCCGCACCAACATGGACGCCGGCCACGGCGGCAAGTCCGGCCGCTTCCGCCGCTACCGCGAACTGGCGGAGATGTACGCCTTCCTGCTCGACCGCCTTGACGTCGCGGAAGCCGCCCGCTGAAGAGCGACCTACCCCGGGCAGCCGGGGACGACGAG
>NZ_AVPT01000056.1 GCF_000768335.1 Lysobacter arseniciresistens ZS79 | reverse complement strand
CCACCCGGGCGAGGCCTACGGGCTGCTCGGCCCGCTGCGCCAGCAGCAGGCACTGGCGCCCGCGCGGCTGGACGGGCTGGAGGCGCGCTGGGCCGAAGCGTCGCTGCGCGAGGCCGGCGACGCCAACGTCCTCGCCGACCGCTGGGAAGCCCTGCCCAAGCCGCTGCGCAGCCACCCCGCCGCGGTCGCCGCCTACGCCGAGCGCGCCGCCGCGCTGCGCTGGGAGGACGCCGCCGCCGGCAGCATCGAGAACGCCCTCGACACCCGCTGGGACGACGACCTCGCCGGCCTCTACGGGCGCCTGCCGATCGGCCGGATCGAGGCCCGCCGCGCCCGCGCCGAGCGCTGGCTGCAGGACCATCCGGCCAGCCCCGGCCTGCTGCTGTCGCTGGCCCGGCTGTCGCGCGCGCAGGGCCAGTGGCCGCAGTCGGAGGGCTACCTGCACCGCGCGCTGGCCCAGGGCGCCAACGCCGAGGCGTGGGAGGAGCTCGGCCACGGCTTCGCCCAGGCCGGCGACGAACCGCGCGCCCGCCTGAGCTACGCCAACGCCCTGCGCGCCAGCCGCAACGAGCCGATCACCGAACTGCCCGGGCGCGACCTGCGCGAGCGCATCTACGACCAGTCGGTGGCCGAGGAGCGCGACGAGCACGGATTGCCGCGCCTGCGCGGCTGACACCCCGCGTTCACGGCGGCGTAGCGTCGCCGCCGTAGGCTGGGGCCGATGTCGTCTTCCCTGACCCAGCCCGCCGCCGCGCCGCCGGTCGCGCCGCCCACCCCGTCCCAGCTCGCCGACCGCTACCGCGCGGTCCGCAACCGCACCCTGCAGCTGGCCGCGCCGCTGTCGGCCGAGGACGCGATGGTGCAGTCGATGCCCGAGGCCAGCCCGGCCAAGTGGCACCTCGCCCACACCAGCTGGTTCTTCGACCGCTTCGTGCGCGCCACCCGGGCCGGCGCGGCGCCGGTCGACCCCGACTGGGACCACCTGTTCAACAGCTACTACCGCAGTGTCGGCGACGCCCATGCGCAGGCCCGTCGCGGGCTGCTGTCGCGGCCGTCGCTGGCGCAGGTGGTCGACTACCGCCGGCGCGTCGACGACGCCGTGCTTGCCCTGCTCGACCGCGGTGACCTGGACGCCGGGACCCTGCAACGGATCGAACTCGGCCTGCAGCACGAACAGCAGCACCAGGAACTGCTGCTGACCGACATCAAGCACGCGCTGTGGTGCAACCCGCTGCGGCCCGCCTACGACCCCGGCCTGCCGCAGCGGCCGGGCGTAGCCAGCGCGATGCAGTGGATCGCCGCCGACGAGGCGGTGGTCGAGGCCGGCGCCTCCGCGTGGCCGCGGGCGGCGGGCTTCGCCTACGACAACGAGTCGCCGCGCCACCGGGTGCTGGTCGGCGCCCACGCGCTGGCCAGCCGGCCGGTCAGCAACGCCGAGTACCGCGCCTTCATCGACGACGGCGGCTACCGCACCGCCGGGCTTTGGCTCAGCGACGGCTGGGACACGGTCGAGCGCGAAGGCTGGTGCCGGCCGCTGTACTGGGACGAGGGCCTGGACAGCGAGTTCACCCTCGCCGGCACCCGCCCGCTCGACCCGCACGCGCCGGCCTGCCACCTCAGCCTGTACGAGGCCGACGCGTTCGCGCGCTGGGCCGGCGCGCGGCTGCCGGGCGAGTTCGAGTGGGAGCGCGCCGCCGCCGGTGTCGCGGTCGACGGCAACTTCGTCGAGTCCGGACTGCTGCACCCGGCCGCAACCGGCGGCGGCGCAGCCGACGGGCACCCGGCGCAGCTGTTCGGCGACGTCTGGGAGTGGACCGCCAGCGCCTACGCCGCCTACCCCGGCTTCCGCGGGATGGCCGGCGCGCTGGGCGAATACAACGGCAAGTTCATGTCCGGCCAGCAGGTGCTGCGCGGCGGCAGCTGCGCCAGCCCGGCCAGCCACCTGCGGGCCAGCTACCGCAACTTCTTCCGGCCCCATGCACGCTGGCAGTTCAGCGGCCTGCGGCTGGCCCGCGACCGCCCGTGAGCGAGCCGATGCCGCCGACCACCACCGCCGCCCCGCTCACCGACCTGCGCCCGGCCCCGGCCGACATCACCGGCGAGGTGCTTGCCGGGCTGTCGGCCAGTCCGCGCCGGCTGCCGTCCAAGTATTTCTACGACGCCCGCGGCTCGCAGCTGTTCGAACGGATCACCCGCGAACCGGAGTACTACCCGACCCGGGTCGAGCTGGCGCTGCTGGAGGCGTCGATGCCGTCGATCGCCGAGGCGGTGGCCGCGCACGCGCACGTGGTCGAGTACGGCAGCGGCAGCGGCCGCAAGACCCGGCTGCTGCTGGAAGGCCTCGACGTGCCGGTGGCCTACACCCCGATCGAGATCTCCCGCACCGCGCTGCTGGCCAGCGTCGAGCGGCTGGCCGACGAGTTCCCCGGCATCGAGCTGCTGCCGGTCTGCGCCGACTTCACCGGGCCGGTGCCGCTGCCGGCGCCGTCGCGCGAACCCGGCCACACGCTGGTGTTCTTCCCCGGCTCGACCATCGGCAACTTCACCGACGCCGACGCCACCGGGCTGCTGCGCTCGATGCGTACGACGATGGGCCCGCGCGGGCAGGCGCTGGTCGGGATCGACCTCGACAAGGACCCGGCGCTGATCGAGGCCGCCTACAACGACGCCGCCGGGGTCACCGCCGAGTTCACCCTCAACCTGCTGGCGCGGCTCAACCGCGAGATCGGCAGCGACTTCGACCTCGACGGCTTCGCCCACCGCGCGGTGTACGTGCGCGAGCGGCGGCGGATCGAGACCTTCCTGGTCAGCCGCCACGCCCAGGACGTCACCGTCGCCGGCCGCCGCTTCCACTTCGCGCCCGGCGAGGCGATGCAGGTGGAGTACAGCCACAAGTACACCGACGCCACGTTCGGCGCGCTCGCCGCCGCGGCCGGCCTGCGCGTGGTCCGCCGCTGGAACGACCCGCGCGACTGGTTCGGCCTGCGCCTGCTCAAGCCGGCATGACTTCCGTCCGCCGCGGCCGTTGCCGTGCGGCGGCATACTCGGCCGGTGTCCCGACCCGGAGCGTCCAATGCGCACGATCCAGCTGATTGCCTGCGCCGCCGCCGCGGCTGTCCTCGCGGCCTGCGGCAGCGTCGAGTACCGCGACACCAATGCCACCGTCGACGCCCGTCCCGAGTGCGGCGCCGGCGAATCGCGTCCCGGCGAGGGCGTGCCGGCGTGGTGCGAGCGAAAGCACGAGGCGGTCTGGTCGAGCGATCCGGAATCGACCGAGTTGCGCCTCGGCGGAGACGACCACTAGGCCGATCCACCGCCGGTCGCCATTGCCACGGCGTTGACGGACCGCCGCTGAATCTTGGGTGATGCCGACCGCAGCCACGGGCGACGCCCGATCCGTCCAGGACGCCACCCGCGATGCCAGCGCCGCCGGCCTGCGGCATGTGAGCGACGACGAACCCGGCATCGCCCGCCGTCGCGCCGGGCCGCACTTCAGCTACGTCATGCCCGACGGCGCGACGGTCACCGACCCCGCCGCGCGCGGGCGCATCCGCGCGCTGGCGATCCCGCCGGCGTGGACCGAGGTCTGGATCTGCCGCAGCCGCAACGGCCACCTGCAGGCGACCGGCCGCGACGCCCGCGGGCGCAAGCAGTACCGCTACCACCCCGACTGGCAGCGCATCCGCGGCGACGGCAAGTTCGACCGTATCGTGGCCTTCGGTGCCGCCCTGCCACGCCTGCGCCGGCGTCTGCGGCGCGACCTGCGGTTGCCCGGGTTCCCGCGCGATAAGGTGCTGGCGATCGTGGTCGCGCTGCTGGCCGACACCCTCGCCCGGGTCGGCAACGACGCCTACGCGCGGGCCAACCGTTCGTTCGGGCTGACCACGCTGCGCAACCGCCACATCGCGTTCCTGCGCGGCGGCCGCGCGCGGCTGAAGTTCCGCGGCAAGGGCGGCGCCGAGCACGAGGTCGAGCTCGACGATGCCCGGCTGGCGAAACTGGTGCGCCGCTGCCGCGAACTGCCGGGGCAGGCGCTGTTCCAGTACCGCGACGACGACGGCACGCTGCAGCCGGTCGACTCCGGCCAGGTCAACGACTACCTGCGCGACGCGATGGGCGAGGCGTTCAGCGCCAAGGACTTCCGCACCTGGGGCGGCACCCTCGCCGCGTTCCGCGAACTGGCCGCTACGCCGGTGCCCGGCGCCGCGGACGACAACGACGGTGCCGCGCCGTCCGAACGCGCGCTGGCGGCCGCGCGCAGCACGGTGGTCGCCGCGGTCGCGGCGCGCCTGGGCAACACCCCGGCGGTCTGCCGCAAGGCCTACATCGACCCGCTGGTGTTCGACGGCTGGCTGGACGGCCGGTTGCAGCGCGCCGCCAACGGCGCGCGCGGGCCGCGGCAGTGGGAGCAGGCGGCACTGAAGTACCTCCGCGCAGCCCATAAACCGGTGGCTCATCGCCGCCGCCTGACGATGAAACAATGACTTGCGACGCAATCCGAACGTATTGCCTAAACATCCGGACCGGTTTACCCTGCGCTGCGCCCGGCCACTGGCCGGCGCCATGTCCAACTGCTGATTCCCGGCCCGCCGGGATTTTCAAGGGAGGCTCCGGCCTCCTTTTTTCTTGCCCGCCGCGCGCGGTTCCGCGACCGGCTTGGCTTGTACGCCCGCCCCGCCCCGGCCAAGATGCCGGCTGCGTCCGGGGGGAACCGCGTTCCATGTCATTGATCCGACGGGTAATCGTCGCGCTGCTGCCGGTGGCCGCACTGCTCGGGCTGATCGCGCTGGTGGTCGCCGTCGGCGGTTGCGGGCGCGAACCGGCGCCACCGGCCCAGGCCGGCACCGATCCGGTCGACGCGGTCCGGCAACTGGCCACCGACCTGCACCGCAACGACCTGGTCGCCTACACGCAGCACGCCCTGCCGCCGACGCTGCACGCGCGGATGGCGGCCAGCTGGCAGGCCGGCCACACCATCTGGCCGCTGACCGAACTGCCGCTCGACGACCGCCTGCCCGCCTTCCTCACCGTGCTGGCTGCACCGGATTCCGAGAAGACCCTGCTGGCCGCCTACCGCCGCCAGTTCGCCGGCGCCGACCGCGAGCTGCGCACCGCCGCCGCCACCCTCGGCCTGTTCGCCGGCCAGTACGTGCGCGAGGCCGGCGACTACAGCGACGCCGAACGCGGCCACTACCTGCAGCTGATCGCCGCGCTGGGCCAATGGGCCGGGCAGGCGCCGCTGGGCGACATCGAGCGGGCCAAGCAGGCGATCCCGCAGCTGACCACCGCCGCCCGGCTGACCGGGCTGGCCGGCGGCATCGAGGTCTTCCAGCGCAACGGCATGGAGCGCAGCCTGCGCCGGCTCGGGCCGTTCTTCGCGCGGTTCAAGCAGGTGCTGGTCGGCTACGGCCTCGATATCGACGCCGCGCTGTCCGGCGCCCGGGTCACCCTGCTCCGGCAGGA
>NZ_AVPT01000055.1:2500-5682 GCF_000768335.1 Lysobacter arseniciresistens ZS79 | reverse complement strand
ATTCCGGCCCCGCATGCCCCCGGCGCCGCAAGCCTGCATCCGCCCAAAAGAAGAAGGCCGGACCTTTTCGGGTCCGGCCTTCGGTGTAAATGCTCAGCGATGACCTACTCTCGCATGGCAAGGCCACACTACCATCGGCGCATGTGCGTTTCACTTCCGAGTTCGGGATGGGATCGGGTGGTGCCACACAGCTATTGTCACTGAGCAAGCTGTTGGAGCGTCGCCTTCGGGCGCCAGCTCGCATGGGGTGGGACGTAGCGATATTGGGTTGGAATGTCGACGCGTCGTCGAGTCCAAGGCCACTTGAGGTTATATGGTCAAGCCACACGGATCATTAGTACTGGTTAGCTCAATGCATTGCTGCACTTACACACCCAGCCTATCAACCACCTGGTCTTGATGGTTCCTTCAGGGGAGTCAAGCTCCCGGGAGATCTCATCTTGAGGCGCGCTTCCCGCTTAGATGCTTTCAGCGGTTATCGCTTCCGAACATAGCTACCCGGCAGTGCCACTGGCGTGACAACCGGAACACCAGAGGTTCGTCCACTCCGGTCCTCTCGTACTAGGAGCAGCCCCTCTCAAATCTCCAACGCCCATGGCAGATAGGGACCGAACTGTCTCACGACGTTCTGAACCCAGCTCGCGTACCACTTTAAATGGCGAACAGCCATACCCTTGGGACCGACTACAGCCCCAGGATGTGATGAGCCGACATCGAGGTGCCAAACACCGCCGTCGATATGAACTCTTGGGCGGTATCAGCCTGTTATCCCCGGAGTACCTTTTATCCGTTGAGCGATGGCCCTTCCATACAGAACCACCGGATCACTAAGACCTACTTTCGTACCTGCTTGATCCGTCGATCTTGCAGTCAAGCACGCTTATGCCTTTGCACACAGTGCGCGATGTCCGACCGCGCTGAGCGTACCTTCGTGCTCCTCCGTTACTCTTTGGGAGGAGACCGCCCCAGTCAAACTACCCACCACACACGGTCCCCGACCCGGATTACGGGCCCAGGTTAGAACGTCAAGCACGACAGGGTGGTATTTCAAGGATGGCTCCACCCCAGCTGGCGCCAGGGTTTCACAGCCTCCCACCTATCCTACACAGACGAACTCAACGTTCAGTGTGAAGCTATAGTAAAGGTTCACGGGGTCTTTCCGTCTTGCCACGGGAACGCTGCATCTTCACAGCGATTTCAATTTCACTGAGTCTCGGGTGGAGACAGCGCCGCTGTCGTTACGCCATTCGTGCAGGTCGGAACTTACCCGACAAGGAATTTCGCTACCTTAGGACCGTTATAGTTACGGCCGCCGTTTACTGGGGCTTCGATCAAGAGCTTCGCCTTGCGGCTGACCCCATCAATTAACCTTCCAGCACCGGGCAGGCGTCACACCCTATACGTCCACTTTCGTGTTTGCAGAGTGCTGTGTTTTTGATAAACAGTCGCAGCGGCCTGGTCACTGCGACCCCCAGAAGCTTATGCCCGCATGGGCCACCTCCAGGGGTGCACCTTCTCCCGAAGTTACGGTGCCATGTTGCCTAGTTCCTTCACCCGAGTTCTCTCAAGCGCCTGAGAATTCTCATCCTGCCCACCTGTGTCGGTTTACGGTACGGTCTGCGTAAGCTGAAGCTTAGGAGCTTTTCCTGGAAGCGTGGTATCAGTCACTTCGCCCTAGTGGGCTCGTCTCGGTGCTCGGTGTTGAATGGGGATCCGGATTTGCCTAAATCCCCCACCTACCGCCTTTCCCCGGGACAACCAACGCCCGGTAGACCTAACCTTCTCCGTCCCTCCATCGCACTTACGCGAGGTGCTGGAATATTAACCAGCTTCCCATCGACTACGCATTTCTGCCTCGCCTTAGGGGCCGACTCACCCTGCGTCGATTAACGTTGCGCAAGGAAACCTTGGGCTTTCGGCGTGCGGGCTTTTCACCCGCATTATCGTTACTCATGTCAGCATTCGCACTTCCGATACCTCCAGCAGACCTCTCGATCCACCTTCAACGGCTTACGGAACGCTCCTCTACCGCGCATGCAAAGCATGCACCCCAAGCTTCGGTTCAGTACTTAGCCCCGTTAAATCTTCCCCGCAGACCGACTCGACCAGTGAGCTATTACGCTTTCTTTAAAGGGTGGCTGCTTCTAAGCCAACCTCCTGGCTGTCTGTGCCTTTCCACATGGTTTTCCACTCAGCACTGATTTGGGACCTTAGCTGTGGGTCTGGGTTGTTTCCCTTTTCACGACGAACGTTAGCACCCGCCGTGTGTCTCCCATGCAGTCTGTCCTGGTATTCGGAGTTTGCCATGGTTTGGTAAGTCGCAATGACCCCCTAGCCATAACAGTGCTCTACCCCCAGGAAGATTCACATGAGGCGCTACCTAAATAGCTTTCGAGGAGAACCAGCTATCTCCGGGTTCGATTAGCTTTTCACTCCTAATCACACCTCATCCCCTACCTTTGCAACGGGAGTGGGTTCGGGCCTCCAGTGCGTGTTACCGCACCTTCACCCTGGGCATGACTAGATCACCCGGTTTCGGGTCTATTGCCCGCGACTATGCGCCCTTATCAGACTCGGTTTCCCTTCGCCTCCCCTATACGGTTAAGCTTGCCACGAACAATAAGTCGCTGACCCATTATACAAAAGGTACGCAGTCACCCCGAAGGGCTCCTACTGCTTGTACGCACACGGTTTCAGGGTCTATTTCACTCCCTTCACCAGGGTTCTTTTCGCCTTTCCCTCACGGTACTGGTTCACTATCGGTCGGTCAGGAGTATTTAGCCTTGGAGGATGGTCCCCCCATGTTCAGACAGGGTTTCTCGTGCCCCGCCCTACTCGATTTCACTGAAAGAGCCCTTTCGCATACCGGGCTGTCACCGTCTATGGCCAACCTTTCCAGGTTGTTTTGCTAGAACTCAATCAGCTTAAGGGCTGTTCCCCGTTCGCTCGTCACTACTCAGGGAATCTCGGTTGATTTCTTTTCCTCCGGGTACTTAGATATTTCAGTTCTCCGGGTTCGCTTCGTACAGCTATGTATTCACTGCACGATACCGCTTGCGCGGTGGGTTTCCCCATTCGGACATCACGGGATCAAAGCTTGTTGCCAGCTCCCCCGTGCTTTTCGCAGGCTGCCACGTCCTTCATCGCCTCTGACCGCCAAGGCATCCACCGTGTGCGCTTAT
>NZ_AVPT01000053.1 GCF_000768335.1 Lysobacter arseniciresistens ZS79 | reverse complement strand
GCCGATCTGAAGAAGACAGTTGCTCCTACAGCGGCAACACCGGGTCGCGGGCCGCGATACCGGCACCCGCCAGCCGCGCCAGCCCTTCGGCCAGCAGCAGGCGGGTGACGCCGGCGCGCTCGGCCAGCGGCTGGCCATGCAGGCTGTCGACCAGCATCGCCACCGACGCGCAGCGGGCGTCGTGGTCGTCACCGGCGAGGCCGGCGCCGAAGCCGTCGTTGAGCATCGCCGCGCGCACGCCGGCGGCCTTCAGCGCCTGCCGCGCGGCAGCCTCGTCGCGGGCCACCGGCGGGTGCTGCATCGCCGCCACCAGCAGGCCGGCGACGGCATTGGCGAAGCGGTCCTGGCTGGCCGGGCTGAGCCGCGAGGCGATCGCGTTGAGGCCGGCGAGGCTGCGGTCGGCGGCCGGGTCGAACAATTCACACATCACCTGCGCATCGGCCGGGTCGCGGCTGCCGGCGTGGACGGCCTGGAACAGCGCGTCGATCTGCGCGTCCGGCGCGCGCGCCAGCAGCTCGGTGCCGTCGGCGACCAGCACCGAGGGGTCGAAGCCCCACTGCTCGATCACCGCCGCCGGCGCGGCGGGCGGTGCCGGCTGCTGCGCCGCGGCGGCGCCGGCCAACAGGCACAGCAGGCCGGAGTGCAACAGAAGCGGGACGAGGCGGGGACGGGCGGTGGTGGACATGGCGGGCGCGGCGGAGGCGGAACCGGCACGACTCTAGCCGCGCGCATCTGAACGCCGCGTCGCGACCGCTCAGCCGCCGCGGTCACTGCGCAACTCGCGCACCGCACGTGCATCGCCGGCGGCGGCGCGCGCGGCGATCCAGCTGAAGGCGGCGATCCCGACCACCACGATCGCGGCGCCCCACAGCGCCGGCCCCTGCGGCCAGCGTTCGCCCAGCAGCGACACCCCGATCACGGTCGCGAACAGGATCTCGGCGGCCTGCATCGCCTCGGCCGCCGCCAGCGCGGTCGGGTTGTCGCGGACCATGCCGGTGGCCTGGAAGAACAGCACGGTGGCGATGATGCCGGCGCCCAGCGCGACCCCCGCCGCCAGCCACACCTGCCCGGCCGACGGCGCACCGGCATCGGCCGCGGCGTACAGCGCCAGCGCGATCCATGCCGGCTGGCTGGCCAGGGTCAGGCCGAACACCCGCTGGGTGGCGTTGAGTCCGTCGGCCTCGCCGTGGCGCTCCAGGTGCAGCAGCAGGCCGCGGTTGCCGAGCGGGTACGCGACCGCGGCCACCACCACCCAGCCCAGCGCGATCCAGCCGTCGCGGTCGAGCGAGCCGCCGCCGACGCCGAACTGCATCAGCAGCACCCCGGCCACCACCAGCGTGCCGACCGCCAGCGCCGGCAGCGGGATCCGCCGGCGATGGTCGTCGTACAACAGCGGCGCGCACAGCATCCCGGCGACCACGGTCAGCTGGAACGTGCCGGCGACCAGCCACGACGGCCCGCTGGCGGCGGCGTAGCTGAGGCCGATGTAGAACAGCACGAAGCCGACCGCGCTCCAGCCCAGCCACGGCAGCGGATGGGCGCGGATCGCCCGCCACACGGGCGCGATGCCGCCCTGCCAGCGCATCAGCGGCAGCATCAGCGGCAGGGTGATCAGGTAGCGCAGCGACGCCGTCCACGCCCAGTGGCCGCCATCGGTCGCGGCGACCCGGTTGAGCACGTAGGTGCAGGTGAAGAACAGCGCCGACGCCAGCGCGATCGCGATCGCGTACAGCGCGGTGCGGTGGTGGCCACGGGTCATCGGCGCAGTCTGGCGCAGGCGGCGCCGGTCGTGCGTGCCGCGGCGGGCGGGTTCAACGCCGGCGCACCTTGATGCTCGACAGCGGCACGCTGACCTCGTCGACCCCGCCGACCCGGATCGGCGCGCCCGGCGGCGGCCCCCAGGCGTGCGCGTAGATGACCTCCCAGCTGGCCGGCAGCTGGCCATCGCCGCCGCGCATCGGCTCGTAGGCCTCGGCCGCGCGGGCGAAGCGGGCGCGGCCGGTGAGGCTGCGGCGACGCTCCGCCATCGCGTTGGTGGCGCCGATCGCGCGCAATTCGCGCATCAGGTGGGCGAGGTCGGGGTGGCCGTCGCGGAACTCGTCGCGGTCCAGCACCGGGTCCTTGAAGCCGGCCGCGATCAACGCGTCGCCGAACTGCGCGATCGCCGGGAACAGGCTGACGTGCGGCGCCTCGTCGGCGGCGGCGAACGCCTCGCGCAGCTCCCACAGCGTGTCCGGGCCGAAGGTCGAGACCAGCAGCAGGCCGCCGGGCTTGAGCACCCTGCGGAAGCCGGCGAACACCCCCGGCAGGTCCTCGACCCACTGCAGGCAGAGGTTGGAGAACAGCACGTCGACGCTGGCGTCGCGCAGCGGCAGCAGGCGGGCGTCGGCGCAGACCGGCAGCGGCCGCCGCGCGAACGGGTTGAGCCGGCCGGCCAGCCCGGTCGCTTCGGCGGCGTTGCGGCGGGCCTCGGCCAGCATCCCGGGGGCGAGGTCGAGCGCCAGCACCTGCGCCTTCGGCCAGCGCTTCTGCATCGCCGCGGCGGCGTGGCCGGGGCCGCAGCCGAGGTCGACCACGACCTCCGGCGGCGCGCGTTGCAGCGCTGGGTCGTCGAGGTAGTCGAGCTGCTCCATCAGCCGCGCGGCGACCTCGCGCTGCAGCGCGGCGCCGGCGTCGTAGCCGTGGGCCGCGCGCGAGAACGCACGGCGGACCTGGCGGTGGTCGAACAGGTCGTTCATGCCGATGCCCCCGCGGCGGCCAGCGATTCCATGAAGCCGGCGATCTCGTCGGCGACCCGGTCGGCGGCGCCGAGGAACGGCGCGTGGCCGGCGCCGTCGATCACCACGCTGCGCGCGCCCGGCGCCAGCGCGGCCGCGGCCGGCATCGCCCCGGCCGGGACCAGCCGGTCGCGGCGGCCGGAGATCCACAGGCTCGGCACGCGCAGGTTTGGCAGCTCGGCACGCAGGTCGATCGCATCCAGCAGCGCCAGGCCTTCCTGCAGCGCGCGCGGTGCCGGCTCGCCGCGTTCGAACGCCTGCGCGCGCAGCCGCCGCAGCTCGTCCTGGGCGGTGCTGGAGCCGAGCGATTCCAGCGCCAGGAAGCCTTCGAGGGTGCCTCGGAAGTCGCGCTCGAGGGCGTCGCCGAAGTCACCGAACAGGCTGCTGCTGACACCATGCGGCCAGCCGCCGGCGTCGTCGCGGACGAACCGCGGCGAGGACGCCACCATCACCAGCCCGCGCACCCGGCCCGGGTGGTCGAGCGCGGCGCGCAGCGCGACCTGGCCGCCGAGCGACCAGCCCAGCCAGACCGCGTCGGGCACGCGCTCGACCAGCGCCGCGGCCAGCATGTCGGGTTGCAGCGGGGCGTCGTCGTCACGCGCGTGGCCGTGGCCGGGCAGGTCGACCAGGTGCAGGGTGTGGCGGTCGGCCAGGCGCTCGACCAGCGGCGCGAACAGGCCGCCGTGCATCGCCCAGCCGTGGATCAGCGCCAGCGCCGGGCCGCGCCCGTGCGTCTCGATGTACATCGTGTCCTTCCGGGTTGCTGTCAGGGGTGGGGCGGGCGCCGTGTCACGGCGGCGGCCAGCCCTTCAGGGTCGCCACGCGCGCCTCGGCCTCGGCGCGGTCGCGCGCAACCGTCAACGCCCGCACCAGTGCATCGACGTCGGCCGCGGTATGCAGCGCCGACAGGGTGACCCGCAGCCGCGCGCGGCCCTCCGGCACGGTCGGCGGGCGGATCGCGGCGACCAGGTGGCCGGCGCGCTCCAGCGTGGCCGACATCGACAGCGCGCGCGCGTCGTCGCCGACCAGCACCGGCTGGATCGGGGTGTCCGACGGCAGCAGCACCAGCCCCGCCGCCTTCGCCTTCGCGCGGAACCGCATCGCCAGCTCGCCGAGCTTCTCGCGGCGCCAGTGTTCGGTGCGGGCCAGCCTGACCGCCGCCAGCGTCGCCGCGGCCTGCGCCGGCGGCATCGCGGTGGTGTAGATGTACGGCCGCGCGGTCTCGGCCAGGTGCTCGACCAGGGCGGCGTCTCCAACCACCGCGGCACCGTAACCGCCGAGCGCCTTGCCCAGCGTGGCCAGCTGCAGCGGCACCTGCGCGACCCCGAGCCGCGCTGCCGCCACGCTGCCGCGGCCTTCCGGCCCGACCACGCCGATGCCGTGGGCGTCGTCGACGTACAGCAGCGCCTGCTGGGCGCGGGCGACGATCGCCAGCTCGCGCAGCGGCGCGAGGTCGCCGTCCATGCTGAACACGCCGTCGGTGGCCAGCATCGCCATCCCCTCGGGCATGCCGCGCAGCTGCCGGATCGCGCCCTCGGGGTCGTTGTGCGGGTAGCGCCGCAGGCGGCAGCCGGCGAGCCGGGCGGCATCGAGCAGGCTGGCGTGGTTGAGCCGGTCCTGCACGCAGACGTCGCCGTCGCCGAGCAGCGCCTGCATCACCGCGAGGTTGGCGAGGAAGCCGCTGCCCAGCAGCAGCGCGCGCGGCGCGCCGATCCAGTCGGCCAGCTCCTTCTCGAGCGCGTCGTGGACCTGGTGGTGGCCGCAGACCAGGTGCGAGCCGACGCCGCCGGCGCCCTCGCGCGAGGCGGTGTCCTGCAGTGCGCCGACCACCGCGTAGTGCTGCGACAGGCCGAGGTAGTCGTTGCCGCAGAAGTTCAGCAGGCGGCGGCCGTCGAGCTCGACGTGGGCGCCGTCGCGGTGGCCGATGCCGCGGCGCACGCGGCGGCGCGAGGCGGCCTCGCGCGCGTCGCGGGCGGCGTCGACCCGCTCACGCCAGGACGGGCGCGCCACGGTTCAGGCCGCGCAGGTCGGGCGGGCGGCGTCCGTGCCGGTGGCGCAGGTGTCGGTTTCGATGATGTCGGCGTGCACGGTTCCCCCCGGAGTGTCCGCTGTCTCGACGACCTGCATCGGGCGCAGGCCGAGTCGCTCGAACAATGCCAGATCGCGGTCGGTGTCGGGGTTGCCGGTGGTCAACAATTTCTCGCCGTAGAAGATCGAGTTGGCGCCGGCGAGGAAGCACAGCGCCTGCAGCTCGTCGCTCATCTGCTCGCGGCCGGCCGACAGCCGCACCATCGAGCGCGGCATCAGCAGGCGGGCGACCGCAATCGTGCGGACGAACTCGAACGGGTCCAGCTCGGCCAGCGACTCGTCGTCGGCCAGCGGGGTACCGGCGACCTTGACCAGCCGGTTGATCGGCACCGAGTCCGGGTGCGCCGGCAGGTTGGCCAGGGTCTGCAGCAGGCCGGCGCGCTGCTCGCGCGACTCGCCCATGCCGACGATGCCGCCGCAGCAGGTCTTCATGCCGGCGTCGCGGACGTGGCCGAGGGTGTCGAGGCGGTCCTGGAACTCGCGGGTGTGGATGATCTCGTTGTAGAAGTCCGGCGCGGTGTCGAGGTTGTGGTTGTAGTAGTCCAGCCCGGCGTCCTTCAGCGACTTCGCCTGCTCGCCGCTGAGCATGCCGAGGGTGGCGCAGGTCTCCAGCCCGAGCGCCTTCACCCCGGCGATCATCTCGGCCACCTTCGGGATGTCGCGGTCCTTCGGCGAGCGCCACGCGGCGCCCATGCAGAAGCGGCTGGCACCGGCCGCCTTGGCCGCGCGGGCGCGCTCGAGCACGGCTTCGGTCGACATCAGCTTCTGCGCCTCGACCCCGGTGTGGTAGCGCTGCGCCTGCGGGCAGTAGGCGCAGTCCTCCGGGCAGCCGCCGGTCTTGACCGACAGCAGCGTGCTGACCTGCACCTCGGCCGGGTCGAAGTTGTCGCGGTGGACGCTGGCGGCGCGGTGCAGCAGCTCGGGGAACGGCAGGTCGAACAGCGCGCGCACCTCGGTCCGCGACCAGTCGTGACGCACGGGAAGTTGGCCGACAGCAGGCATGGGAGTTTTCCGACAGACGCGGGCACGCGGGAGCGGCAGTCTGGAAAGCATGGCCGGCACTGTCAACCTGACCCTCCC
>NZ_AVPT01000006.1 GCF_000768335.1 Lysobacter arseniciresistens ZS79 | reverse complement strand
ATCGAAGACACAAGCGGCTTCAGCCGCGACCATGGAACCGGCGCGGGCGAACGTGGCCTGATCGCGGCTGAAGCCGCTCCTGCATACGAAATACCCGGGCCGGCCTATTCCTGCGAGCGTTTGGTCGGCGCTTTCGCCCCCGCCGCGCTGTCGGCCACCTTCCACAGGTAGAAGCTCGCGTAGCTGCGGTACGGGCCCCAGCGCTCGCCGCGCTCGGACAGCTGGCGCGGCGTCGGCATCACGTCCAGTTTGTCGACCATCTGCGCGCCCTTGCGGATACCGAGGTCGTCGACCGGCAGCACGTCCGGCCGGCCGAGCCGGAACATCAGCATCATCTCCACCGTCCAGCGGCCGATCCCGCGCACCGGCACCAGCGCGTCGATGATCGCGTCATTGTCCATCGTCGCCATCCGCCGCAGCGACGGGATCTCGCCGCGCTCCTCGCGCGCCGACAGGTCGCGCAACGCCAGCAGCTTGTTGCCGGACACGCCGCAACCGCGCAGGGTCGCGTCGTCGCAGCGGCCGAGGGTGTCGAAGTGCAGCCGGTTGCTGCCGACCGCCGCCTCGACCCGCCCGACGATCGTCGAAGCGGCCTTGCCGCTGAGCTGCTGGAACAGGATCGCGCGCGCCAGCGCATCGACCGGATCGAACGACTTGCGCCAGCGCGGGTCGGCCGCGATCGGCCCGATTCCCCGCATCCAGCGGGCCAGCTTGCGGTCGCGCCGCGACAGGTGCGCGTGGGCGGCGTCGGTGTCGAACCCGCGGACGTGGCGCATCGTCAGCGCGCCAGCCGGTCCGCCGCCCACGCGAGCCAGGCGAGGATCATCAACCCGCCGCCGAGCGGCGCGAACACGGTCGGCGTCCCGAACAGGTGCGCGGCCACCAGGCTGCCGGAGAACAGCAGCGTCCCGACGAGCAGCCCCATCAACGCCAGCCGCGCCGACCAACGCACCGCCAGCGGCGCCAGCGCGGCCATCGCGATGCCGTGGCCGAACGCGAACAGCGCCGCCGACTGCAAGCGCGCGACCGCCGCCGGCTCGACCGCGTGCGCGGCGTAGGCCGACAGCGCGACCGCCGCCGCGGCCAGCACGGCACCCGCGGCGGGCAGCACCCGCAACACGCGCGGAATGGAGTGGCGGGGGACATTCGGGGTCATGCGGCGGCGCTCAGGTGGGATCGCCGCAAGATACCAGCCCCCAAAACGAAACGCGCCGCGGAAATCCGCGGCGCGTCGGGCAATGCATGGTTGCCGGGGCGGCCTACTTGAGCGCCCAGTAGACGACGAACTCGCCGTTCTCGGTGAAGCCGGCATCGATGCCATCGACCCACGCCTCGTACGGGCGCTCGACGGTCTGGTGGCCGCGGGTCATCGCCCAGCCACGCAGCGCGTCGCGCACGTTCGACAGGTTCGCCATGTGGCCCTTGAACGGCACCATCGCGACCGGGCCGGCCGCCACTTCGACCAGTTCCACCGGGCCCTGCAGCTTGATCTCCAGCGGACCGTTGGACGGGAACTCCTTCGCCGAGGCCAGGATCGATGCACCGTTGACGACGGCGTCGGCCGCGGCCTCCTCGCCCTCGGCCTCGTCGCCGGTGGCGGCGTCGGCCTCGTCCCCGGCGGCTTCGTCACCCTCGCCGCTGCCGGCCAGGCGCACCGGCTGGGCGACCTCGAACGCGTAGTTCTCCGAACCGAACTCGTTGGTGATGATGCGCACCGGACCGGCCGGCTCGAGGTTGTTGGCCTCCATCACCTTGTTGATCCACTGCATGTTGTTCTTCATGGTGCGCTGGACGACGTCGTTGTTGCGCTCCACCGCCGCGCCCACCACCAGCAGGGTCTGCGCCGGGCGCTGGCCGATCTGCGGCGCCATCGTCGCGTCGTCCTTGCTGAGCTCGGCGTAGTCGAAGTTCGGCACCGCGGCGAGCATGTTGCTCAGGCGCGACAGGCCGACCTTCATGTCGCCGCCGAAGTTGCTGCCGACGTACATGCCGGCGTAGCGGCCGATCAGGTTCATGCCGTAGTCGACGTCATAGGTCTGGGTGATCTTGACGTTGCGGTCGTTGCGGCCGGTCGGCTCGAGGATGAACTTGGTGACCTTGTTCTTGCCGACCTTGTCGTCGGTGATCCGGAAGGTGACGCTCTTGTTCGGCACCGCCTCGATGATCTCCCAGCTGCCCTCGCCGACTTCCTTGACGTCGGAGTCGTAGCTCAGCGTGGCACCGACGCCCTGCTCGGGGCCGGAGATCTTGAGGTCCATGCCCGGATCGCGCAGCGCCAGGGTGTTCCATTCGTCGAAGCGGCTGAAGCTGCTGATCGTGTCGTACACGATGGTCAGCTTGCGGTTGGTCTCAACCGAGTTCTCGATGTGGCGGCTCGACGGCAGCAGGAAGCCGACGGTGACAAACAGCACGGCCACGATGGCCAGTGAAATCAGGATCTCGATCAGACGGGTCATTCAGGTTCTCCAGGGCCGGGCCCGGGGCGGACGGGGCGCAGACCGGCAATCCTAGCAAGGAAGCCGGGACCGGCGCAGCCTTTCGGGGTCACAAAAGCGCAGCCGGCGGGACGCCGCCCCGATGGCCCTCGACGGGCCACCACGGCCGTGGTGGCCTCGGAACCGGGCCCGGTCAGACCAGCTGCAGCTCGAAGGCCTTCAGCACGGCCCGGGTGCGGTCGCGCACGCCGAGCTTGCTGAGGATGTTGGAGACGTGGTTCTTGATCGTGCCCTCGGCCACGCCCAGCGAATTGGCGATCTCCTTGTTGGAGAAGCCGCCGGCCATCAGCCGCAGGATCTCGGTCTCGCGCTCGGTCAGCGGGTCGGGCCGGTCGAGGCTGACAAAATCGTTGCGCATGTGCTCCAGCCCCGACAGCAGGCGCTGGCTCATCGCCGGCTGCACCAGCGAGCCGCCGGCGGCGACGGTCTGGATCGCGCCGACCAGCTGCTCAAGCGACACGTCCTTGAGCAGGTAGCCCTTGGCCCCGGCCTTGATGCCGGCCAGCACCAGCTGGTCGTCGTCGAAGGTGGTCAGGATGATGGTCGGCGGCAGCTGGCCCTGGCGCGAGAGCGCCTGCAGCGCCTCCAGCCCCGACATCACCGGCATCCGCATGTCCATCAACACCACGTCGGGGCGGACCTGCGGGATCGTCTCGACCGCCTGCCGGCCGTCGCTGGCCTCGGCCACCACCTCGACCCCCTCGGCCAGCGACAGCAGCGAGCGGACACCCTGGCGGACCAGGGTCTGATCATCGACTAGCAGCACGCGGATCATGCACCCACTCCTTCGATTGCGGCGGCCGGGGCCGCCGTGGCCGGCAGTGTCAGGTGCAACTGGAAGCCTGCCTGCGGCCGGGTTTCAATAGTCAATTCGCCACCGTACTGATGCAAGCGCTCGCGCATGCCGCGCAGGCCGTTGCCGGCGGTCAGGCGGTCGGCGCCGCGGCCGTCGTCGCGCGCGGTCATCTCGATCCGGCAACGCTCGCGACGGGCGCGGATCCACAGGTTGCGCGCGCCGGAGTGGCGCGCCGCGTTGGTGATGATTTCCTGCGTGCAGCGCAGCAGCACGTGGGCACGGTCGGGGTCCTCGACCGGCAGCGGCACCTCGATATCCATGTGGATGACGAGGCCCGGCACGTTCTCGGCCAGCGGCTGCAGCGCCGCGGCCAGGTCGATCGCGCCATCGTCGCGCAGCTGGCTGACCGCCTCGCGCACGTCGGTCAGCAGCAGCTTGGCCAGCGTGTGGGCCTGGGTGACGTGCTCGCGGGCGCGGCCGTCGACGAGGTGGCCAGCGACTTCGAGATTCAGGCTCAGCGCGGTCAGGTGGTGGCCGAGCAGGTCGTGCAGTTCGCGGGAGATCCGGGTGCGCTCGTTGACCCGGGCGCTTTCGGCCAGCAGCAGCCGGGTTGCGCGCAGCTCGGCGTTGAGCCGGCGCTGCTCCTCGCGCGCCTGCGCCTGCTGCATCGCCACCAGTCCGGTGACGAACACCAGGCTGGAGAAGCCCATGTAGGCCAGCGACTGCGCCAGCGCGACCAGCCACGGCATCCCCAGTGTCATGAACACCGGCATGATCGCGAGGTTGCCGCCGATCAGCCAGGCGATGCCGACCCGTACCGGCAGCAGCCACGGCAGCAGCCCCGCCACCACCATCAGCAGGATGCTGCCCAGGCCGGTGCTCGACAGGTAACTCACGCCGATCGCGCACAACGTCAGCACCAGCAACAGGACGTGCGACAGCGGCGAGGGCCGCTGGCTGCCGAGGTCGCGGGTGATCCACCAGTAGGCGGCGCCGAAGCTCAGGTACAGCGCGACCCAGCGCGCGACCAGCAGGTTGAACGGGTTGTCGCGCCCCGTGGGCAGCGCGAAGTCGCCCGGATCGAGCCACAGCTGCACGACCCACGAGCCGACCATCGCCCAGGTGAAAAGACCGGCAAAGCGCAGCAGTCGGCTGTGGTTCAGGCGGCTCAACATGGCCCGATGCTATCGGCATTCCGCGCCGGCCGGTGCCCCCGAAAGTCATGCCTGAATGCGGGCCGGCGGCCCTCCCCGGCCCAGCCTCCGCAGTCGCCGCGGCCCGGCCCGCGTGCGATAATCGCCGATGCCGCGCGACCACCGCGCAGCGCACGCAGAACCTCTGGAGCCCGGAATGTCGATCGTCGTCCGCGACGTGCGCGAGCACGAGCTGGATTCCGTCCTTGCCCTGAACAACGCCGCCGGCCCCGTGATCCTCCCGCTGGATTCGGCCCGGTTGCGCCACTTCTACGAAACCGCCGAATACTTCCGCGTCGCCGAGCGCGAAGGAACCCTGGCCGGCTTCCTGATCGGCGTCGGCAGCGATGCCGAGCACGACAGCCGCAACTTCCAGTGGTTCCGCGACCGCTACCCGCACTTCTTCTACATCGACCGCGTGGTCGTCGCCAGCCGCCGGCGTGGCGGCGGTGTCGGCCGCGCGTTCTACGCCGACGTGCAGAGCCACGCCGAGCTGCGCTACCCGCTGGTCACCTGCGAGGTCTTCCTCGAGGGCGTCACCGACCCGGTGCTGCTGTTCCACGGCAGCTTCGGCTTCCGCGAGGTGGGCCAGCGCGTGCTGGTGCGCAACGGCATGCGCGCGGCGATGCTGATGAAGGAACTCTGCAGCTACCCGTGGGTGCGCGACAACTACGGCGGCAACCTGCCCGACGTCCCCTGGATCACCCAGCGCCACGTCCTCGACGCACGCCTCGCACCGCGCCCGACCGGGACCGGCGGTCCGTGAGCGCGGCCGGGATGGACTACGAGCCGGCCGGCGAACTGAAGATCGGCCAGGTCGGCATCGCCAACCTCCGCATCCGCACGCTCGACATCGACCGCCTGACGGCCGAGATGGCCGACCGCGTCCGGCGCGCCCCAAACCTGTTCCGCCGCGGTGCGGTGGTGGTCGATTTCGGCGGACTGTCGCAGACGCCCGACGCCAGCACGGCGCGCGCCCTGCTGGACGGGCTGCGCCAGGCCGGCGTGCTGCCGGTGGCGCTGGCCTACGGGTCGAGCGACACCGAGCGCCTCGCCGAGGCCCTCGGCCTGCCGCTGCTGGCCAAGTTCCGCGCCCAGTACGAGCGTGCCGGCGGCGAACCCGAGCCGGCTCCGGCCCCCGCGGCCGCCCCCGCCCGCGCCGCGCCGCGCGATGCCACACCGCCACCCGCACCCGCCGCCGCGGCCAGCGCCGCCCCCGGGCTGGTCCACGCCGCGCTGGTGCGCTCCGGCCAGCAGCTCTACGCCGACAACCGCGACCTGACCATCCTGACCGCGGTCGGCGCCGGCGCCGAGGTCATCGCCGACGGCTCGGTCCACATCTACGGCCCCTTGCGCGGCCGCGCCCTGGCCGGCGCGCAGGGCAACGAGCAGGCCCGCATCTTCTGCCGCGAGTTCCACGCCGAGCTGGTCGCCATCGCCGGCCACTACAAGGTGCTCGAGGAGATCCCGCGGGAGCTGCGCGGCAAGGCCGTGCAGGTCTGGCTCGAGGACGGGCAACTGCACATCGCCGCGCTGGACACACCTTGAGCCACAAAACGGGCATCCTGTCACGCGGGATCCGTCCAACCCATCGAGCAACACCCCATCATCGGAGGATCAGAACTTGGCCGAAATCATCGTAGTCACCTCGGGCAAGGGCGGCGTCGGCAAGACCACGACCAGCGCCTCCCTTGCCTGCGGTCTCGCGCGCCGCGGCCACAAAGTCGCCGTCATCGACTTCGACGTCGGCCTGCGCAACCTCGACCTGATCATGGGCTGCGAGCGCCGCGTGGTGTACGACTTCGTCAACGTGGTCAACGGCGAGTCCACCCTCAAGCAGTCGCTGATCAAGGACAAGCGCTTCGAGAACCTCTACGTGCTGGCCGCGTCGCAGACCCGCGACAAGGACGCACTGACCAAGGAAGGCGTGCAGAAGGTGCTGGAAGACCTCGCCGCCGACGGCTTCGACTACATCGTCGCCGACTCCCCGGCCGGGATCGAGAAGGGCGCGTTCCTGGCGATGTACTTCGCCGACCAGGCCGTCGTCGTGGTCAACCCGGAAGTCTCCTCGGTGCGCGACTCCGACCGCATCCTCGGCCTGCTGGCGAGCAAGACCCGCCGCGCCGAGAACGGCGAGCGCGTCAAGGAGCACCTGCTGCTGACCCGCTACAGCCCCAGGCGCGTGGAATCCGGCGAGATGCTGAGCGTCGGCGACGTCGAGGAGATCCTCGGCCTCAAGACCGTCGGCGTGATCCCCGAGTCCAGCGACGTCCTGCACGCCTCCAACAAGGGCGAGCCGGTGATCCTCGATGCCGAGTCCGACGCCGCCCAGGCCTACGACGACGCGGTCGCCCGCCTGCTCGGCGACACCCGCCCGATGCGCTTCGTCACACCCGAGAAGAAGGGCTTCTTCAGCAAGATGTTCGGAGGTTAGTCATGGGCATGTTCGACTTCCTGCTTGCCAAGAAGCAGACCGCGTCGGTCGCCAAGGACCGCCTGCGCATCATCGTCGCCCACGAGCGCGCCACCCGCGGCGGCCCGGACTACCTGCCGATGCTGCAGCGCGAGTTGCTGGAGGTGATCCGCAAGTACGTCAGCGTCGACGCCGAGGCGGTCAAGGTCGACCTGATGGGCGACGGCGACAACAAGGTGCTCGACATCTCGGTCGCCCTGCCCGAGAACGACACCCGCGCCGTCGCCAACGGCTGAATCACCGGGGCGCCCCTGCGGCGCCCCGCCCGTCCGCGATGCTCACCCTCGCCGACACCGGCTTCGACGCCCCGACCGCCCTGCTCGCCCGCTATGGCCTGCGGCTGGTCCGGGTGGCCGACGGCGAGCCGATCCCCGGCAGCTACTGGGGCGAGTGCGAGGCCGGCATCATCGGCACCGACGTGTTCGCCCGCGCCGACACCCCGGTGCACTCCCTGCTGCACGAAGCCTGCCACCTGATCGTGCTGCCGCCGGACCGCCGCGCGGCCGTGCACACCGACGCCACCGATTCGATCGAAGAGGAAGACGCGGTCTGCGTGCTGCAGGCGCTGCTCGGCGACGAGCTGCCCGGCGTCGGCCGCACGCGCGTGCTGGCCGACATGGATGCGTGGGGCTACACCTTCCGGCTCGGCTCGGCCGCGGCCTACTTCGCCGGGGACGCCGACAGCGCGTGGCAGTGGCTGGCGGCCCGGGGCCTGGCCGACCCCCAGCGGCGATGCGCACGGTTGCCTGCCCCGCCGATGGAAACCGCGGTCGCCTGACCCGCGTCGCGCAGGCCAGGCGTGCCCTTCCGGCCCTCGCTTGCACCTTCACCGGACGCCCTCTAGCCTTCGGAGGTTCGGCGCGACACGCGCCCGCCATGAGGGAGAGACCCGATGAAACCCGTTCGCGCCTTGCTTGCGCTCAGCATCACCGCGGCCGTCGTCGGCCTCGCCGCCTGCGACCGGGCGCCCACCCCGGGCACCGACCGCGCCGCCACGCCCGCCGCCGCCACCGCGCCGAAGGACGAGACCGCCGACCAGTTCATTGCCCGGGTCAACGCCGAGCTCAAGGCGATGTACCCGCAGATGACCGCGGCGCAGTGGCTGTCGTCCACCTACATCATCGATGACAGCAAGCTGCTGGCCGCCGCGGCCAACGAGCGCTATCTGTCGCAGCTCAACAGCTGGATCGAGCAGGCCAAGCGGTTCGAGGGACAGGAAATGTCGCCGCAGACCGCGCGGTCGATCCAGTTGCTCAAGCTGGGCACTTCGATGCCCGCGCCGAGCGACCCGGCCAAGCTGGCCGAGCTGACCCGCATCGCCGCCGACATGGAAGGCATGTACGGCGCCGGCGAGTACTGCACGGGCGAAGGCGAGGCGCGCAATTGCCGCCAGCTGGGCGCACTGGAAGACGTGCTGCGCAACAGCCGCGACTACGACGAGCAACTGGAGGCCTGGCGCGGCTGGCACACCATCTCCAAGCCGATGCGCGACGACTACACCCGCTTCGTCGAGCTGGTGAACCTCGGCGCCGACGAGATGGGCTTCGCCGACGCCGGCGAGATGTGGCGCTCGGGCTACGACATGAGCCCGGTCGAGATCGCCGCCGAGACCGACCGCCTGTGGACCCAGGTCAAGCCGCTGTACGAGGACCTGCACTGCTACACCCGCACCCGCCTGGCCACCGAGTACGGCGAGGACCGGGCGCAGGTCGCCGGCGGCATGCTGCCCGCGCACCTGCTGGGCAACATGTGGCAGCAGGACTGGGGCAACCTGTGGGACATCGTCGTCCCCTACGAGAACGCCGGCAAACTCGACATCACCGGCGCGCTGGAATCGCGCTACCAGCAGATCCATGCGCAGAAGCTCGCCCAGGCCACCGGCGACCGCAGCCCCGCCGCGCTGGCCGACATCGAGCACGAGGCGCAGGAAGCCGCCGCCCGCCAGATGACCAAGCGCGCCGAGGACTTCTACACCTCGCTCGGCCTGCAGAAACTGCCCGAGAGCTACTGGGAGAACACCCAGTTCATCAAGCCGCGCGACCGCGACGTGGTGTGCCACGCCAGCGCGTGGGACATGAACATGGAAGGCGACGTGCGCACCAAGATGTGCATCAAGCCGAACGAGGAAGACTTCACCACCATCTACCACGAGCTCGGCCACCTGTATTACGACCTGGCCTACAACAAGCAGCCGCCGCTGCTGCAGGCCGGCGCGCACGACGGCTTCCACGAGGCGATCGGCGACACCATCGTGCTGGCGATGACGCCCAAGTACCTGGAGTCGATCGGCCTGGTCGACGCGCAGCAGCAGTCGCAGGAGGCGCTGATCAACGCGCAGATGCGCATGGCGCTAGCGAAGGTCGCGTTCCTGCCGTTCGGGCTGATGATCGACCGCTGGCGCTGGGGCGTGTTCGACGGCTCGATCACCCCGGACGAGTACAACAGCGCGTGGTGGGACCTGAAGGCCAAGTACCAGGGCGTGGCTCCGGTCGAGGCGCGCGGCGAGGAGTTCTTCGACCCGGGCGCGAAGTACCACGTGCCGGGCAACACCCCGTACACGCGCTACTTCCTGGCCCACGTGCTGCAGTTCCAGTTCTACAAGTCGCTGTGCGACGCCGCCGGCTACACCGGCCCGCTGCACGAGTGCAGCTTCTACGGCAACAAGGCCGCCGGCGCGAAGCTGCAGGCGATGCTCGACAAGGGCGCCAGCCAGCCGTGGCAGGCCACGCTGAAGGAGCTGACCGGCGGCGAGAAGATGGACGCCAGCGCCGTGCTGGAGTACTTCGCCCCGCTGCAGGACTGGCTGAAGCAGCAGAACGAAGGCCAGACCTGCGGCTGGCAGGCCAGCGCCGACGCGCCGGCGCCTGCCGCGCAGCCGGGCAACGGTGGGGACGCCGCCGACGACGCCCAGGACGACGCCGGCGACAAGGCGGCCAAGTCCTCGGAACCGGCCAAGGCCTGAGTCCTGCCCCGCTGTACCCCGAAAGGCCGGCGCAATGCCGGCCTTTCGCTTTCGGCCGGGCGGCGACGTCTCGCGGTTGCGTGCCGGCGGCGCCGCGGTGGCCTTCGTCGCCCGCGCCGGACGCCGCTCCGCCGCGGCCACGCCCCGTCGCCGAGCATACTCGCCGCATGGACACCCGCACATCCGACCCGCGTGGCGACGCCACCGACCTCGCGCCGCAGCCACTCGACCACGCCACCGCCCTGCCCGCGCGCTTCTACGTCGACCCGGCGATGGCCGCCCTCGACCGCCGCGTCGCCTTCGAACCCGGCTGGCAGCTGCTCGCCCACGTCTGCCAGCTGGCCGGGCCCGGCGACCACGTCGTCGCGGACTTCGCCGGGCTGCCGGTGATCGCCGTGCGCGGCAACGACGGCGTTGGCGGACCGGGCGATATCCGCGTGTTCCACAACGTCTGCCGCCATCGCGCCGGGCCGATCGCCAGTTGCGACGGGCTGGCTGCAAGATCGCTGCGCTGCCGCTACCACGGCTGGACCTACGGCCTCGACGGCGTGCTGAAGTCCGCACCGGAGATGGGCGGCGCGCCGGATTTCAACGTCGCCGACGTGCGCCTGCCGCAACTGGCGGTGCGGGTCTGGCAGGGGCTGGTGTTCGCCTGCGTCGATGAGGCGCGCGCGCCGGACTTCGACGCCTTCGTCGACGGCATCGACGCCCGCCTCGGCGCCGACCGCGGACTCGCGCGCTACGGCCACCACCAGCGCGTCGGCTACGACGTCGCCTGCAACTGGAAGGTCTACGTCGACAACTACCTGGAGGGCTACCACGTCCCCCACATCCACCCCGGCCTCAACCGGCTGCTCGACTACCGCAGCTACGTCACCGAGACCGCGCGCTGGTACTCGTACCAGTGGAGCCCGCTGGAGGGCGGCGACACCTACGGCGACGGCGACGCGCTGTACTACTGGCTGTGGCCCAACACCATGCTCAACATCCTGCCCGGCCGGCTGCAGACCAACCGCGTGGTGCCGCTGGGCGTGGACCGCTGCCGGGTGGAGTTCGACTTCTACTACGCGGTGGACCAGGGCGCCGACGACAGTGGCGAGGCCCGCGCGCGCCGCGACGCCGACCGCGCCTTCAGCGACGAAGTGCAGCTCGAGGACCTGACCATCTGCGAGGACGTGCAGCGCGGGCTGGCGTCGGGCTCCTACGCCCCCGGCCGGCTGAACCCCCTGCGCGAGAACGCCGTCCACCACTTCCACGAACTGCTGCGCAGCGCCTACCGCGACGCGTGACCGCCCCAACCTCGCGCGCCCCACGCATCCCGATCCCTGTAGGAGCGACGTAAGTCGCGACCCGCCGACAACCGGCTTCGCGACGGACACGCGAACACGACGTACTCCGGTCGCGCGATCGCGACTGCGCGTTGAACGCGGTGTTGTTGCCGGGTCAGTGGGTCGCGACTTACGTCGCTCCTACGGCCGTACCGCGTCCGATGGCCGGATTCAGCCCCGCGACACCACCGATTCCCAGCGCCAGAACGCCCAGCCGACGGCGGTGAACAACCCCGCCGCGACCGCCAGCCACAGACCGCTGCCGCTGATCCACGGCGACAGCAGCCCGGCGATCAGCGCATTGCTGACCAGCGCGGTGAACGCCTGCAGCGACGACGCCGAGCCACGCTGGCGCGGGTACATGTCCAGCACCGCCAGGGTCAGGATCGGGAACACCAGCGCGATGCCGAACGCGTTGAGCATCATCGGCAGCACCGCCCACGGCAGCGCCAGCGCGTCGACCGACAGGTTGTAGGCCACGTTGAACAGTGCCGCCACCGCCGACACCGCAAAGCCGATCGACACCAGCCGCGCCCCGCTGATCCGCCCCGCGGCGCGCCCCGACACCCACGCGCCCAGCACCATGCCACCGATGGTCGGCACGAAGAACCAGCCGAACTGGCGCTCGTCCAGCCGCAGCAGGTCCAGCACGTAGGCCGGTGCCGAGGCGATGTACAGAAACAGCGCGCCGAAGTTGAACGCCGCCGCCGCGGCCAGCCGCTGGAAGCGCGGGTTGAGCAGGATGGCCACGTAGTCGCGCGCCAGCCGGCGCGGCCGCAGCACCAGCCGCGCCTCCGGCGGGTGCGTCTCCGGCAGCACCTTCCAGGTGGCCACCAGCAGCGCCAGCGAGAACGCCACCAGGAACCAGAAGATCATCGGCCAGCGCGACCAGCCGATGATCCAGCCGCCGATGATCGGCGCGATGGCCGGCGCCACGCCGAAGATCATCGACACCTGGCTCATCAGCCGCTGCGCATCGTCGCCGTCGAGCACGTCTCGGATCACCGCGCGCCCGACGATCAGCCCGACCCCGGCCGACAGCCCCTGCAACGCGCGGAACGCCAGCAGCGTCGCCAGGTCCGGCGCCAGCGCGCAGCCCACCGACGCCAGCGCGAACACCGCCAGCCCGCCGAGGATCACCCTGCGCCGCCCGATCGCGTCCGACAGCGGCCCGTGCACCACGCTCGTCACCGCGTAGGCGATCAGGTACACGCTGATCGTCTGCTGCATCGCCAGCTTGTCGGCGCCCAGCTGCGCGCCCATCTGCGGGAACGCCGGGAAGATCGTGTCGATCGAGAACGGCCCGAACATCGCCAGCCCGCCCAGCAGCAGGGCGAGACGGCGCAGCGGGATCGGCGACGCGGATGCGGTCATGGGGTCGGGCGTGGGGCGGTGGCGCAGGATAACAACGCCGCCACGCCCGCCGCCTTGCCGGGGCCGCCGCTTTGCGACGCCCGCCCGGTCAGCCCTCTTCCGGCGGCGGCTTCAACTCCTCGGCCAGCTCGTCCAGCTCGGTGATCGCCGCCTCCAGCGCGTCGTGGAACTCGCCCTGCCGCGTCATCAGGTCCTCGATCGTCTTCGACTCGCCGAGCTTCTTCAGCTTGCCCTCGTCGAACTTGAGCCACTGCGCGGTCAGCAGCTCGACGTTGTTCTTCGAGTAATGCCGCATCTCCTTGAGCTGGGTGGCGAGGTCGGTGACGTGGTCGAGCGGGGTCTTCGGGATTTCGTCGGCCATGGGGGCTCCGGGGCAGAGAGACGCACCGACGGTAGGGGCGATGCCGCGGAGCCGGCGTGAACCCGCGGCGACCTCACGCAACGGGCCGGGAGCGGGAGCGCGAAGGGAGTGATGCTTGCTCACAGCTCCGCTTCGGTTGCCTGCTCCTTGACCAGCTCCTTCCGTAGCACCTTCCTCAGCAGGGGGAACTGCGGGTGGAAGGCCGAGTGGAGCCGTCTCAAATGGTCGACCAACCACTCCGTCATTTCGGGCCAACTCTCGCGGTCATGACCGACGAAGGCTTTTCCGAACGATACGTTGGAGGCCTTCTTCTCATCGTTGCGGTGCCAGTCGAGTGGCTCCCCGAATAGCGCCTCGATCTCGCCGCGCCGGGCATATAGCGCGTCGAATAGAGCCTTGTTCTCTTCCCGGGAGGCCCGTGCGATGGTCAACTCCACACGCGCTTCGTCCCGGTTGAAAATCATGGTGTACGGCACGCCACTCAGTCCGGATCCGGCATTCAACCAATGGTCGCGGGTCGGATTCACGTTGGAATAGAGCGACACGTTGGCGTGCTCCAGCGCCTCCAGCGTCTTTTGCCAGAACTCGGCGCGCAATAGATAACGGGTCACCTGTCCGCGCTCGGATGACTGCTCCTCGCTCTCTTTCTCCGAGATGCCGATCATCAGTTCCTCGGCCTCCGGCAACGGGATGACCTGTTCGATATTCAGATAGACGGAATCCCCGTGCTGGAATGGCGTCGCGCGGAAACATTTCACCAGCACCCGGTGCTTGAGCAGCCACAACACCGTCGAGGTCACTTCCTTGCGGAACTGCGCCGCCACCATGATCAGGCGCTGGTCATTGCCTGGATTGACAACAACATCGGCGAACTCCTCCTGGCCGAGGAACTCGCAGATCAGGGCTTTCGCATCCGTCCCCGGCGTCGTCTTGTCCAGATAACGCTGGAAGATCTCGGCGATCTGCGACTTGGAGAGAGTCGAGCAGTACGAGGCGTACTTGAGCGATTGCCATACAACGTTGCGACCGGAATCGTCGAGCTTGTTTTCGATGATTACCAGAGCGCCCTGCTTGTCGATCGCCAGCAGGTCCAGGCGCTCCTTGGTGTCGTCGAATCCGTCGAACTCCTTCTGGATGATGAGCAGTTCCTCACCGAGGGCGTCGGGCTGGTTGGCAAGCCATTCCTGCAGGTGATTCCGCTCCGTATACCCCAGATCGGAAAAGCGCACCTGCTTGAGCTTGCTGATTCGGTTCTTGCCGATATCCACACGAAACATCATCCAACTCCTGAATTACGCGGCCGCCCGCTCGTTGATCTCCGCCACGATCCGGAAGATCGCATCCGCATCCGCGTCGCCGAATGCCCCTTCCACCCCTTCGTAGTGGATCGCGGTGAAGGGCGGCTCGTACAGCAGGCCGGGGTCCATCACGCCACTGCGGGTCAAGTGGTCGATCACCATTTCGACGAAGCGGATCTGCGCGGCGGAATAGCGGTTCTCATCGAGGAACTGCGCAAACGCCTCCTTGGCCGCATTGCGGTCCAGCCCCACCAGCGAGCGGATGAATACCGTCAGCGGGCGCTCGCTGCCGTAGTGCTTCTCGAACGCCTCGCGCCCGCCCACCACCTCGGCGCCGTAGACAAAACGCTCCAGCTCCTCAAGGTCGGTTGGCGTCAGCGGTTTGTTGTGCCGCAGCTTGGCAATCGCGATGTGGTTCTCGTTGGCGCGGATATACGCCTCGACCTTGCGCTTGTACTGGGCAAGGTTGATGCCGGTGCTGAAGCTGCCCAGCTTGACCTCGCTGGCTTCGCCGATCTCGTCAGTCAGCACGGTATAGACCGGGTCGTTCGAGCGCTGATCGATGAAGCGGACCAGCCCGCGGATCTTCCGCCGTACCGACTCGATCATCGGCAGCGTGATGTCCTGCCAGAATGCCTCGGTCTGCAGCTCCTGTATCAGCGCCATCTGCTCGCGCACCATCGGGATCGCCTCGCGCGTCTCAAGTGCGGCAGCAACCTCGATCACCCGGTCACGGTAGTTGAGGAAGGCGCCCGACGCCTTGACCAGCGCCACCTGCAGGCTCGCGCAGACCAGGTCGAACAGCTTCGCGGTGATGTGCTCGGCCTCCTGCTGGCTCGGCAGGCCGGCGACGTGTTCGCGCAGTTCCACCAGCGCGGTTTCGTCCAACGCGTCCCACGTGCCGCGCTCGGTGAAGCGGGTGACGTACTCCAGTTCGGTACGGACGATGAAGTTGTCGTGGTTCATCGCCGCCACCTCGCCGTGCAGCTGGTCGATGACGCCGCTTCGCAACTCGGCCAGCGCCGCATAGCCCGCGGGGCCGTCGGCCGCACCCCCGCTCCGGGCAGCCGCATCGGCCGGCAACAGCGACAGCAGTTCCAGCCGCCGCTTGAACAGCCGCTTGCCCAGCGGCTCGGTCAGCGGCGAGGCGGCCCCGGCCGGATGCTCGTTGAAGTATTCGAAGTTCTGGCAGAAGTCGAAGACCAGGAACTCCTCCTTGTCCCCGCCCGGTCCGAACAGGTCCGGGCACAGGCGCGTGCCGCGGCCGATCATCTGCAGAAACTTCACCTTCGAGCGCACCGCCTTGAAGAACACGAGGTTCACCACCTCGGGCACGTCGATACCGGTGTCCAGCATGTCCACCGAGATCGCGATCTGCGGCAGCTTGGCCACCAGGCTGAAGTCGTCGATCAGGGTCTGCGCGTACTTCACCGAGTGGGTGATCACCCGCGCGAACCCGCCGTTGTACTGCGGGTAGTGGTGGTCGAAGCGCCTGGCGATGAACTCGGCGTGCCGCTGGTTCACCGCGAAGATGATCGTCTTGCCCAGCCTGTCGCCGCCATCGACCTTAAGCCCGTGCTCCATCAGGTGCTTCAGCATCAGGTCGACGGTGTCCTCGTTGAACAGCCGCCTGTTGACCTCCGCCGCGTGCACCTCGTCCGGCGGCCCGTCGTGGTCGCCCCAGTCCAGCGACTCCCAGTGCTCCTGCTCCTCGGGTGGCAGCTCGTCGTAGCGGATGCCCTCGCGCAGGAACCGGATCGGCACCGAACTCGCCTTCGGCGGCACGAGGTAGCCGTCATCCACCGCCTCGTCCAGCCCGTAGGCATCGGTCGGCACGCCGGTCTCCAGCCCGAACAGGTGATAGGTGTCGCGGTCCACCTCGTCGCGCGGGGTCGCGGTCAGGCCGACCAGGTAGCTGTCGAAGTAGCGGAAGATCGCGCCGTACTTCTGGTACACGCTGCGGTGGGCTTCGTCGATGATCACCAGGTCGAAGTGGCCGACGCCGTACTTGCGGCGGTCGCCCTCCATCTGTTCGATCAGGCCCATCATCGTCGGGTAGGTGGACAGGAACACCCGCCCCTCGCCGTCCCTGTCGGTGACCAGGTTCACCGGGCTGGAGTTCGGCAGGTGCGCCCTGAAGGCGTTGGCTGCCTGATTGACCAGCGCCACCCGGTCGGCGAGGAACAACACGCGCTTGACCCAGTTGGCGCGCATCAGCACGTCCACCAGCGCGATCGCGGTGCGGGTCTTGCCGGTGCCGGTCGCCATCGTCAGCAGCCCGGCGCGGCGGCCGGACACCAGCGCTTCGGCCATCGCCCGGATGGCGCGGATCTGGTACTCGCGGCCGGCGATGTCGCGGTTCACCGCCAGCGTGCGCGGGTCCTGCTGCAGGCCGCGCCGCTGGATCGCCAGCTCCAGCTCCTCGCGGGTGTAGAAGCCCTGCACCTCACGCGGCGGCGCGCGGCGGTCGTCCCACAGCCAGGTGCGGTGGCCGTTGCTGTAGAAGATCAGCGGGCGCTGGCCCTTTTCCTGTTCCAGGCAGTCGGCATAGAGCTTGGCCTGCTGCCGGCCCACGTCGGGGTCGGTGAAGCTGCGCTTGGCCTCCACCACCGCCAGCGGCTTGCCGTCGCGGCCCGACAGCACGTAGTCGGCAAAGCCCTCGCCCTGCTGGTTGGGCATGCCGCTGACCGGCACTTCGGCCGAGGCGTTGCCGCCGACCTCCCAGCCGGCCTCGCGCAGCAGCACGTCGATAAAGAACCGCCGGGTGTCGGCCTCGTTGTAGTCGTGCGCGTCCGGCACCGCGATGTTGGCGGCCTTGGCCTCCGCCAGCTGCCGGCGCACCTGCGCCAGCTGGGCGTCCAGCTCGGCAATCGCCGCCTCGCGTTCGGCCAGCGTCGCCGCGGTCTCGGCGATGCGCGCCTCGCGCGCTTCCAGCTCGCCGTGCTGGGCCTCGATCTGCTGGCGGAATTTTGCTTCCTGCTTTTCCAGCTCCTCGCGGGTGAAGGCCACCGCCTCGTCGGCGCGGACCAGCTGCGGGATCTTCCGCTCGTCCCACTCCGCGTCGATGCTCTTGGGGTCGCTGGCGCGGGTGTAGGTGCGGGCCAGCCAGAACAGCACGTGGAACAGCTCGCGCACCAGCCGGCGGGCATCGCCGCTGCCCACCGGGTGGTTGCCGTGCACGGCCTGGTTGCCGAGCTTCTGGATCAGCCGCGCCTTCTGGTGGATGTGCGGCGGCAGCAACTGCTCGAACGCCGGCTGCGTCAGCAGCACGCCGAGGCTGTTGTCGTACGGCATCCGCAGCGTCACGTCATGCGCGTACAGCCAATGCACCGCCTGCTCCAGCGCGTGGCGGGTGCGCATGCAGGCTGCGCGCGGGTCGGAGTACACCAGCTGCTCGGCGCCCCGGGCCGGCTCCTGGAGCGGTTTGAACTCGAACTGCAGAAACCCGAAGTTGCTCACCGCTCCCCCTTACAGGACTTCCCAGTGCCCGCCCTTCTTCGGGCCAACATAGCGGAGCCGCCCGTCGGCCTGCAGCCGGGCGGCGGCGCGCTCCACCGTGCGTGCCGAGCAGCCAAGGCCCCGCGCCACCTCGGCCAGGGTCAGTTCCGGTTGCCGGCGCAGCAGCGCCAGCACCCGTTCGGCCGTGCCCGGCGGCTTTTCCACCGACACTTCTGCCGTCGTTTCTACCGACACCTCGCTGGCGATGGCCTCGTCGAGGCTGTCGGCAATCGCCTGCAGCATGAACTCGATGAATCCGGTGCAATCGCTGCGCGCGTCGGCCTGCGCCAGCTGTGCGTAGTAGTCCTGCTGGCGGTGGCGGATCACCGTTTCCACCGGCAGCCACGCCAGCATCGGCTGCCAGCGCGACAGGACCAGGGTCTGCCACAGCCGCCCCATGCGGCCGTTGCCGTCGCTGAAGGGGTGGATGAACTCAAAGTCGTAGTGGAACGCGGCCGAGGCGACCAGCGGATGGGCGTCGGTGGCGCGCAGCCAGCCCAGCAGGTCGTTGACCAGCCGCGGCACCTGCCCGGCCGGCGGCGCCATGTGCAGCAGCCGGTCGCCGCGCCAGATGCCGACATCGCCGCCGCGCAGCGCGCCGGGGTGGTCCACCAGCCCCGCCATCAACAGCCCGTGGGCCTGCAGCAGGTCGTCCAGCCGGTACGGCTGCCAGTGCTCCATCGCCTCGTAGGCGGCGAAGGCGTTGCGCACCTCGTGGATTTCCTTCGGCGAGCCGAGCACCGGCTTGCCGGCCAGCACCGCGGTGACCTGCTCGACGCTGAGGGTGTTCTGTTCGATCGCCAGCGACGCCTGCAGCGTGCGGATGCGGTTGCTCCGGCGCAGCGCCGGCACCAGCGCGCCGCGATTGGCCGCCTTCCAGGCACCCAGCCGCTCGGCGATCTCCGCGACCAGCGCGGTCATGCGGTGGGTGAGCTGGAAGGGTAGCTGGTAGGCGGGCATTGGCTACTCGAGTCTCGCGTACAGCGGCATTGCCGATACAGGGCTCTCCGAATTCAGCCCCACAAGGAAGAACTCATACTCACGTGAGGACACTTCGAAGCTGCTCAATACTTTCCTTATGCTCGGCCCTAAGCCTTTTCAGCTCGATTTCCAATTCCTGAATTTGCTTCTTCTGTGCCAGCAAATTTCCAACCGCTCTGCCTTGGGAGGATTCCACTTCCAACAAGGGCACATCAAGCTCCCGAAGACGATCAATATTCAACGATTTATTTGTTGCACCGCGCATCATCGGAACTAAAAGTTCATCTTTATGCGCCGTAAGATAATAGTAAATCTCATTTACGGGGACATTAGCGCTCTTAGGTGTCAAAACCGCGGTGATCGACGCCGCATCAAAGCTTCCTTCTGCCAAATGGATCCCATTGATCGAAGCATGACCGTGCCCTGTTGATGAAACAGTCGGAATGCAAAGGGCTGGGCCTGCGTAAGGAGCAGAAACAGACCGCTTCGGAACCATTGACGAGGTGAACATCGGAAAGGGGCCCTCCTCAAGTGCAGACGCGGCAGCGGCTGATCCCTTTGCTATGTTAAAGAGTGATCCAAGCTTTGCGGTACGAACACTCTTCGGATATCGGTGTCCGCTCAAATACATTGGCGGGCAGAGGTCGTATCCGTTGCGCCTAATTTCTTCGACAGGGACCATCCGATGTTTGCGTTCGCTCATGGACCTCGCCCGCTCTTCAGGCTGACTCCAAAGTCGAAGAACCTCTGAAATCTCCGATCCAGCGACCGGGGTTTTTTGCGCATCGTCTGCAAATCCGTCGTTCTCAACCCGATAGAACCATACGTTGTCCGTCTTGCCTCCCTTCGAGAAGACCAGTATCGATGTGTCCACACTTGCATACGGCTTGAAGACCCAATGAGGCAGCTTCACAACGGCCTCCAATCTGAGCTCCTCAATCAACATCTGGCGAATCGTTGTTAGGGCCTTGCCGTCAGACTCCAATACGCCTGCGGGGACTACGACCGCTGCCCTTCCGCCCTGCTTCAACAGGCGGTAAAAGAGCGCAAGAAACAGCACTTCGGTCTTCTTTGTCTTAACGACACTCAGTAGATCTTTCGCGCAGCTGTCGTAATCCAGCGAGCCCGAAAACGGCGGATTGGCGAGGATCAGGCTGAACTGCCCGGCCACGCCGGCATGGCCCTCACTGAGCGAGTCGCGGTTCTCGATGGCCGGGTTCTCGACGCCGTGCAGCAGCATGTTCATCGAGCCGACCCGCAGCATGGTGCTGTCGAAGTCGAAGCCGTGGAAGGTGTCGTGGTTGAAGCGTTGGACGGACTTCTTGTCGGCGTAGATCTCCTGCTGGTGGTGCTGGTGCAGGTACTCGGCGGCGGCGACGAGGAAGCCGGCGGTGCCGCAGGCGGGGTCGCAGATGGTGTCGGACGGCTTGGGCGCCATCATCCCGACCATCAGCTTGATGATGTGGCGCGGGGTGCGGAACTGGCCGTTCTGCCCGGCGCTGGCGATCTTGCCGAGCATGTACTCGTACAGGTCGCCCTTGGTGTCGCGGTCATCCATCGGGATCGCATCGAGCATGTCCACCACCCTGGCCAGCAGCGCCGGCGTGGGGATGGTGAAGCGCGCGTCCTTCATGTGGGTGGCGTAAGTGGAGTCCTCCTCGCCCAGGCTCTTGATGAAGGGGAAGACCTTGTTGGCGACCACGTCGTACATGGCGGCGGCGTCGCCCATCTGCTTGAACACCGACCAGCGCAGGTGCTGCTGCTGGCTGTTGAAGATCGGCGCCTCGATCTCGCGCTGCAGGCGGTTTGCCTTCTTCTCCTTCGCGGTGTGCAGCTCGTCCAGCCGCTTGATGAAGAGCAGATAGGTCATCTGCTCGATGACCTCCATCGGGTTGGCGATGCCGCCCGCCCAGAAGGCGTTCCAGATGTTGTCGACCTGGGACTTGATGGTGCCGGTGATCATGGGTGCCGCTGCCTTTGTGGTGACAGACAGACGCCCGGCGTTGCCGGGCGGGTCAGGATTGGGAGGTGCGGACGATACTCCAGCCGTCCTTGCCGTAGAGGCCTTCCACGCCGCGGTTGCACCGGTGGAGCCATGCCGGCCAGCCCTTCAGGACTGCGCCAGCGGATGCCGCGGAAGCGCACCGGCCAGCTCATGCATCCGCCCCACCACCGCATCCAGCACTGGCGCCACCGCCACATCGCGGGCGGCCATCGTCCGCGCCAGCGATTCGTAGTACTGCAAGGTGCCATCACGGCCACCGGTGAACCGGGCGAACACGGCGGTGCCCACGCCGGGGTTCTCAAGGTCCTGCACGATGGCGCGGGCGTTGTGCAGTTTGTCGCAGGCCGACACCAGCAGCACGTCGCCGCCGGCCTCGTGCAGGTGTGCAAGGTAGGCCTGTTTGCGGGCGAGCCAGTCGCGGCGCTTGGCCTCCGGGTCGGCGTGGCTGGCCTTGCCCTCGGCGGTGCCGTCGGTGCAGGCCCGCACGATGTCCGCCACGCGGCCACCGAACTGCGCGCGGATGATCGGCTCGTGTGCTTCGCCGCAGTCCTCGATCAGGTCGTGCAGCAGGCCGGCAATGGCCTGGTCCTCGTCGCCACCGAACTCGATGACCAGGCTGGCCACGCCAAGCAGGTGGTACAGGTACGGGATGCCGGAACCCTTGCGCACCTGCGCGGCGTGGGCGATGCGCGCGTGGTCCACGGCGCGGGTGAAGCGTTCGGTCAACACGGTCATGCGGATCTCCCCTTCCCTACCCGGGGGCCATCATGCCGCGGGCGCGTCTCATCCGGCGACACGGATGCACGACCCATCGGATAGAACGCGCAACCCGATGTGCGATTTTTCCCACGACCTGTCGCGGCATTTTCCTACAGACACCCCACTCCCCGTCCCCGACACTCTCCCCGCTCCCCCGCCGCGGCGCCCGCCGCCCGCCGGAGCGACCCCTACGGATTTGCAGGCGCGCGCGGCGTGCCGGTCCCGGGGCGACACATGGAACGCAGAAGGATCTTGCCGTGTCCCAGAACATCACCGACTTCTCCCTCGACGACACCCAGCTGGCGGCGTCCGAGCAGGCGATGACCGACCTTGAGACGAACTTGTCCGGCATGGTGGCGATGTCCACCGCGCAGCGCCGCAAGCTGGCGCGCATGGGCGACAAGTCCGAGGCGTTCTGCCGGCAGACGCTGGCGGTGCTGGCGCAGAACCCGCAGGTGGTGCCGCCGAGCCTGAAGCTGGCCGAGGCGCAGGCCGACCTGGAGGCGCTGGACCGGCTGCGCCCGCTTGTGCTGCGCCTGCAGCGGCTGGCCGAGCGCGCCACCGACACCGAGATTGCGCTGGGCAGCGACGTGATGCGTTGCGCGCTGGACGGCTACGCGCTGCTGAAGGTGTCGGGCCGCAATCAGGGGCTGGAAGGGCTGCGCAAGGAGCTGGGCACCCGTTTCGCCCGCACCGCCCGCAACAGCGAGGGCACCCCCGAGCCGGCGTGAGCCGCGCCGCTGGCGGGCCGGTGCCCACCCCACCCTGCAAGGCCGCCCCCGGGCGGCCTTTTTGCTGCCCGCGCGCCGGCGCCGGCCGCGCCGTTTGAAGTGCCGCGGATGGCGAAATAAGCGCCATCGTTGCCACTTGAAGTGGCGTGCGTGGCGAAAAAAGCGGCACGCGCGCCGCTTTGGACGGCATGCGCCGCGCTGCAAGTGGCACGCGCCGCACTCTGCGCGCGACGCGCCGTGGTTCAAGCGCGGCGCGTGCCGGTCGCAGCGCGGCGAACGGCGGTTGGAGCGTGGCGCGCGGCGGTTGAACTGCGGCCGTCGCCGCTGCAAGGGCCGCGCGCGGCGCGGCGCGTGGCATGCGCGGCGGTCAAACCGCGGCGCATGGCATTGCGGGCGCCACGCGCGGCGGTTGCGCTGCGGCGCCCGTCAGCAGGGCCCGCGGTGGTCGCCGTGGTTGAGGTGGCCGTTGAGCGCCTCGCGCGGCAGTTCCATGGTCTTCTTGCCCTTGTGGCAGACCAGCACGGTGCCGCCACCGAACCGGCCGAGCAGGTCCTCGGGAATCACCACGCAGCCCGATGCGGTCACGGCGAGCATTGCGGCCAGGATGTATTTCATGTTGTTCCCCCTGATGGTTGGCGTGCGTTCAAAGCGGGCGATTCTGCCCCACCTGCGCGCCGCGAACCGCGCTGCACGGCCCAGAGCCGCAAACGCGCGGGCCGCCGGTCAACCGGCCGCGGCCAGCCGGCTGTCGGCCGTCGGCAAGGCCGGGGACATCCCTGTCCCCTCAGGCGGCGGCATCCGTACCGCCGCTACCACCTTGCGCCGCGGTGCCTACCAGCGGCCGGCCGCAAGCATCCGCGCCTGCCGGTCCACCCACTCGCGCACCTGCGCGTTGGGCACCAGCCCGCGCTCGTTGGCGGCGTAGTCCAGGCCTTCCAGCACGCGGCCGTAGGGGCCGAAGCCCTGCACGCGGAACGGGATGACGATGGCGCGGCCGTCCTCCTGTGCGGCGCGCGCGACGAAGCCGCGGATGCGGGCCTCGGCGGCCTCGCGCTCCTCCGGCCAGTCCTCGCGCAGGGTTTCCACCTTCACCCGGCGGAACGGCAGCGCGCGGCGCACGGCGTCGGCGCGGGCGTCGATCTGCGCCAGCCAGCGGGCGTTCTCGCCGTCGTCGGCGGGGCCGTGGCGTGGCGCCGCTTAACAGGCCGTCGTTGGCGCTCTCGAAGCCGAGCTTGGCCTCGAAGTGGGCGCGCTCGCCGTCGTCGAGGTAGTCGGACGGGTCCTTGGTGACGAAGGCGACCACGCCGCCCAGTGCATCGGAGCCGTACAGCGCGCTGCCCGGGCCGCGCACGATCTCGACCCGCTTGAGGGTGTCGAGGTCGACGAAGTTGCGGTTGGCGTTGGAGTAGCTGCCGATGGCGTAGGCGTCGGGCACGGCGATGCCGTCGGTCTCGATGCGCACGCGGTTGCCGCCGAGGCCGCGGATGCGGATGTCGCCGATGCCGAAGCGGCCGACGCTGGAGGTGACCGAGATGCCGGGCTCGTAGCGGAACAGGTGCTCAGGTGTTGGTCTCGTCGGCCGGCACGTCGTCGGGCAGCGGCGCGGCGCCGGGCAGTGCGTCGCCGGTTTCGGGGCAGGCGCAGCCGACGCCGTAACTGGTCATCGACAGCGAGCCGTAGGCGTAGCCGTCCACCAGCACCTGCGCCGGGGTGCCGGCCGCGGCGGCGGCGCCGGCGATGTAGAGCACCGGCAGGAAGTGCTCGGGCGTGGGCGCGGCCATCGCGTAGTCGCGGTGGGCGACCAGCGAGTCGGCCTCGCCGGGGCGCTCGGTCAGCACCGCGCGGGCGTGCTCGTCGAAGCGCCGGGCCCAGTCGAAGCCGGTGTCGGGCTGGGCCCAGTCGATCGCGCGCAGGTTGTGGACCACGTTGCCGCTGGCCATCAGCAGCACGCCGGCCTCGCGCAGCCGGGCCAGCCGGGCGCCGAGTTCGAGGTGCCACTGCGGTGGCTTGAGTGCGTTGATCGACAGCTGCACGACGGGGATGTCGGCGTCGGGGAAGGCGTGCACCAGCACCGACCAGGTGCCGTGGTCCAGGCCCCAGCCATCGAGGTCGCGGCCGACGAAATCCGGGCTGGCGAAGTCGGCGACCTCCTCGGCCAGCTCGGGCAGCCCCGGCGCCGGGTATTGCACGTCGAACAGCGCCTGCGGGAAGCCGAAGAAGTCGTGGATGGTGCGCGGCCTCGCCATCGCGGTGACCGCGGTGGCGTTGACGTACCAGTGCGCGGAGACCATCAGGATCGCCCGTGGCCGCGGCACCGAGGCGCCGAATGCCCGCCACGCCTCGGTGAAGCGGTTGCGCTCCAGCGCGTTCATCGGGCTGCCGTGGCCGAGGAAGGCGGCGGGCATGGCGACGTTGCGCTTCATCCGGCTGCGGGCTCAGGCCAGCAGGTAGGCGGCGATGCCGGCCGCGACCACCGCCAGTGCCGCCAGCACCGGCATCACCCAGCCCGGCTGGCCCGAGTCGTCCCGCGCGGGCCGGCGCGCCTCGTCGGCACGGGTGTTGGACACCACCCGGAAGCGCAGCGTGTCCATGCCGATCTCGTCGCCGGTGCGCACCTCGGCGCGGACCACGCGGCGGCCGTTGACGAAGCTGCCGTTGCTGGAGCCCATGTCCTCCAGCACCAGATGGCCGTCGCCGGGCAGCAGCCGGGCGTGCAGGCGCGACAGGCCGGAGTCCTCGACGGTGACGGTGCATTCGGGCGCGCGACCGAAGGTGACCACGCCGTGCACCGGCACGTTGCGGCCGAACAGGCTGCCGGCCACGCAGCGCAGCACGAACTCCGGCACCACCGGGCGCACCGTGGTGGCGCCGAGGTCGTCGTTGGCCGGCGGCAACGCCTCCAGCGCATCGCCGGCGGCCGGCAGCACGGTGCCGACACCGGCCAGCCGCGCCTCGATGCCGCCGAGGGCGACGCTGTCGCCGGGGCGCAGCGCGATCAGGCCGTCCACCCGGCGGCCGTTGACCTCGATGCTGGCGCCCTCGGGCACGTCCAGCATCACGCCCTGCGCGGTGACGTGCAGCTGGCACAGGCGCGGGGCGATGTCGGGGCGGTTGATGACGACCTGGCCGTGCGGGTCGGAACCCACCCGGTTAACGCCGGCATCGAGCAGGACCTGCGGGTGTTCCCCGCCGGGAAAGACCAGTTTCATCGAACCCCCTGTAATGGATGCCGGGCCGGTGGCCATCGGCGGATCGTTTCTGGTCCGTCAGCAACGCCGCGTGATGATACGGGTTGCCCCCCGCCGGGGCACCATGGGGCACCGCAGACCGGAGGACGCACGCATGCTGGACATGGTGATCGACCAACGCCGCCGCAGCCTGGGCGGGTTCGAAGTGGGCCGGGTGCTGCCGTTCGCCAAGCGGCGGATGGTCGGGCCGTTCGTGTTCTTCGACCACATGGGGCCGGTGGATTTCGCCCCCGGCATCCCCGACGACGTCGACGTGCGCCCGCATCCGCACATCGGGCTGTCGACCATCACCTACCTGTTCGACGGCGAGATCATGCACCGCGACAGCGTCGGCTCGGAGCAGCCGATCCGCCCCGGCGAGGTCAACTGGATGACCGCCGGCCGCGGCATCACCCACTCGGAGCGTTTCGAGCAGGCCCGCGCGCACGGCGGGTCGCTGGACGGCATCCAGGCGTGGGTGGCGCTGCCACGGGCCGACGAGGAGATGGACCCGGCGTTCGACCATTACGGCGCCGGCGTGCTGCCGGCTTTCGACGAAGGCGGCGTGCGCGGGCGGCTGGTGGCCGGCAGCGCCTACGGGCTGGTGTCGCCGGTGAAGACGCGCTCGCCGCTGTTCTACCTGCATTGCGAGCTGGCCGCCGGCGCCACCTTCGCCCTGCCCGACGACCACCGCGAGCGCGCGGCCTACGTGGTCCGCGGCAGCGTCGAGGCCGCCGGCGAGCGGCACGGCGAGGGCCGGATGCTGGTGTTCAGCCCCGGCCGCCCGGCCGCGGTGACCGCCTGCGAGGGGACGCTGCTGATGGTGCTCGGCGGCGAGCCGCTGGGCGAGCGGTTCATCGAATGGAACTTCGTGTCCAGCTCGAAGGAGCGCATCGAGCAGGCCAAGGCCGACTGGCGCGCCGGCCGGATGAAGCTGCCGGACCTGGACGACGGCGAGTGCATCCCGCTGCCGGGCGACCCGGAGCGGACGCCGGCGAACCCGATGTCGTGAGCGCTCAGGCGTCCGGCGGGCCCTTCAGCTCGACCACGTTGCCCTCCGGGTCCTGCAGGTACTGCGACGGCCCGTCGCCCTCGGCGCCGTAGCGGGAGCCGAACTCGCCGACGGTGGCGCCATGCGCCTGCAGGTGGGCGACGATCGCCTCGCGGTCGAACGGGTCTACCCGCAGGCACAGGTGGTCCATGTTGTGGCCCTCGGCGCCCGGGGCGGCCCCGCCCATGCGGCCCAGCTTGCCGTCGACGTCGACCAGGTCGATCAGCGAGGCGCCGGCGCGCAGCTGGACCAGGCCGATGCCGTCCTGCCGGCGCTCGACGGTGCAGCCCAGCACGTCGCAATAGAACGCCTCCAGCGCGGCGGGGTCGCGGGCGCGGATGACGACGTGGTCGATCTGGCGGAGGGTGAATGGGGGCTCGGACATGGCGCGGGCTTCTTGATAGGCCGGGGCGCCCGTGGGAGCGACGTGAGTCGCGACCTGGCCGAGGTCGCGGCCGGTCGGCGGGTCGCGACTCACGTCGCTCCTACAGGCGCCTCGTGGGTGGGTCGACGTCGAGGTCGAGGCGGTGGGTCGAGGGTCGGGCAACGGGGGCGGCGGCGCAACGGTGCGGGCCGGGACGGACCATCCCGTCCGGCTCCGCTGAGGCCTATAATCGCCGGGTGATCCACCAGCCGGTGGGAGAAGCGGCCAGCCCCCGGGCCAGGCCGCTGCCGAAGGCGCAACGCCCGTAATCGCTCAGGCCCCCGTACCACCGGCTGTGAAAACACTCTGGAGAGACCGGTTCAATCCGGCGCCGAAGGTGCACGAAGCGACCCTCCCCCCGCTGCCGTCACGGAGCCCGCTTCCGAACTCTCAGGCAAAAGGACAGAGGGGCGCCCCGCGTGCTGCACCGCGCGCGTAGCATTCCGCCGCCTCCCTGCCCTGCCGACCAGAGTCCCGCCATGACCCAGAACACCTCCCTGCGTTCGCTCGAGCACCACGATGCGTTCATCGAGCGCCACATCGGCCCCAACGACGCCGAAATCGCGCAGATGCTGCGCGTGGTCGGCCACGACTCGCTGGAGTCGTTCACCGACGCCATCGTCCCCGGCTCGATCCGCTCGGCCGAGGCGCTCGCCCTGCCCGAGGCGATCAGCGAGGTAGAGGCGCTCGCGAAGATCCGCGGCATCGCCAAGCGCAACCAGGTGTTCCGCAGCTTCATCGGCCAGGGCTACGCCGGTACCCACACGCCGAACGTCATCCTGCGCAACATCCTCGAGAACCCGGCCTGGTACACCGCCTACACCCCGTACCAGGCGGAGATCTCGCAGGGCCGGATGGAAGCGCTGATCAACTTCCAGACCATGTGCGCCGACCTGACCGGCATGGAGATCGCCAACGCCTCGCTGCTCGACGAAGGCACCGCGGCGGCCGAGGCGATGACGCTGGCCAAGCGCTCGGCGCGGTCGAAGTCGAACGTGTTCTTCGTCTCCAACGCCGTGCACCCGCAGACGGTCGAGGTGCTGCGCACGCGCGCCGAGCCGATCGGCATCGAACTGGTGTTCGGCGACGAGTCCGAGGCCGCCACCACCGAATCCTTCGGCGTGCTGCTGCAGTACCCCGACACCTACGGCCGCTTCGGCGCCGACTACCAGGCCATCAGCGACGCGGTGCACGCGCGCCAGGGCCTGGTGTGCGTCGCGGTCGACCTGCTGGCGCTGACGCTCATCGCCGCGCCCGGCGAATGGGGCGCCGACATCGTGGTCGGCAACACCCAGCGCTTCGGCGTGCCGTACGGCTTCGGCGGCCCGCACGCGGCGTTCATGGCCTGCCGCGACGCCTACAAGCGCTCGATGCCGGGCCGCCTGATCGGCGTGTCGGTCGACGTGGAAGGCAACAACGCCTACCGCCTCACCCTGCAGACCCGCGAGCAGCACATCCGCCGCGAGAAGGCGACGTCCAACATCTGCACCGCGCAGGTGCTGCTGGCGGTGATGGCCTCGATGTACGCGGTCTACCACGGCCCCGAGGGGCTGGTCCGCATCGCCCGCCGCACCCACCGGCTGGCCGCGATCCTCGCCGGCGTGCTGCGCAAGGCCGGCGTGACGGTCGGCGATCAGTTCTTCGACACTCTGCATGTCACCGGCATCGACGCCGGCGCGCTGCACCATCGTGCGCAGCAGGCCCACATCAACCTGCGCGTGATCGACAACGGCAGCCTCGGCATCGCGCTGGATGAGACCACCACCCGCGAGGACATCGCCGCGCTGGCCGGCCTGTTCGGCGCCGAGATCACCGATATCGACGCGCTCGACACCGCTACCGCCGACGCGCTGCCGCAGGGCCTGCTGCGCACCAGCCGCTTCCTGACCCACCCGGTGTTCAACACCCACCACTCCGAGCACGAGCTGCTGCGCTACATGCGCTCGCTGGCCGACAAGGACCTGGCGATGGACCGCACGATGATCCCGCTGGGCTCGTGCACGATGAAGCTCAACGCCACCGCCGAGATGCTGCCGATCACCTGGCCGGAGTTCGCCAACATCCACCCGCTGGCGCCAGCCGCGCAGACGCAGGGCTACAAGGAGCTGATCGACGGGCTGGAGGCGATGCTGGTGGAGGTCACCGGCTACGACAACGTCAGCCTGCAGCCCAACTCCGGCGCGCAGGGCGAGTACGCCGGCCTGCTGGCGATCCGCGCCTACCACCGCGCCCGCGGCGAGGCCCAGCGCGACATCTGCCTGATCCCCGAGTCGGCCCACGGCACCAACCCCGCGTCGGCGCAGCTGTGCGGCATGAAGGTGGTGGTGACCAAGTGCGACAAGGACGGCAACGTCGATGTCGAGGACATCCGCGCGCAGGCCGAGAAGTACTCCGACCGCCTCGCCGCGATCATGATGACCTACCCGTCCACCCACGGCGTGTTCGAGGAGGACGTGGTCGAGATCTGCGAGATCGTCCACAAGCACGGCGGCCAGGTGTATACCGACGGCGCCAACATGAACGCGCTCGTCGGCCTGGCCAAGCCGGGCAAGTGGGGCTCGGACGTGTCCCACCTCAACCTGCACAAGACCTTCTGCATCCCGCATGGCGGCGGCGGCCCGGGCGTCGGCCCGTGCGCGGTCAAGTCGCACCTGGCCCCCTACCTGCCACGTGCGCTGGGCGGCGACGGCGTGCGCACCCAGGGCGTGGGCGAAGGCGCCGCGGTGTCCGCGGCGACCTTCGGCAGCGCGTCCATCCTGCCGATCAGCTGGATGTACATCACCCTGATGGGCCGCGAGGGGCTGCGCAAGGCCAGCCAGGTGGCGATGCTCAACGCCAACTACGTGGCCCGCAGGCTCGCCCCGCACTACCCGACCCTGTACACCGGCCGCAACAACCTGGTCGCGCACGAGTGCATCCTCGACCTGCGCCCGCTGGAGAAGGCCACCGGCGTGTCGGCCGAGGACGTCGCCAAGCGCCTGATCGACTTCGGCTTCCATGCCCCGACGCTGAGCTTCCCGGTGGCCGGCACGCTGATGGTGGAGCCCACCGAGAGCGAATCGATGCACGAGCTGGACCGCTTCTGCGACGCGATGATCCAGATCCGCGAGGAGATCCGCGCGATCGAGGACGGCAAGCTCGACCGCGGGGACAATCCCCTCAAGCATGCCCCGCACACGGCCGCGCAGGTCTCGGCGACCGAGTGGACCCACGCCTACCCGCGCGAGCTGGCGGCCTTCCCGCTGCCGGTGCTGCGCCAGCAGAAGTACTGGCCGCCGGTGGCGCGCGTCGACAACGTCTACGGCGACAAGAACGTGTTCTGCAGCTGCGTGCCGATCAACGAGTTCGCCGGCGAGATCGAGGCGTTCAGCGAGCCGATGGTGTCCTGACGGCTGCCGCCGGACAGCAGGACCAGGGGCCCCGCCAAGTGCGGGGCCTTTTTTGTCTGGCGAGGTCGTCGCGTACTGCGGCCCTGCCGGTGGCGACTGGCGTCGCTCCCGGATTCCACGGGTTGCCCGGCACGCGGCGTCGGTATAACGTCCGTAATAACCGAACTGGACCGCCCGACATGAAGCTCAAGATCACCGCCATCGGCAACTCCGCCGGCGTCATCCTCCCGAAGGACCTGCTCTCGCGCCTGCGGCTGGAGAAGGGCGACGAGCTGTTCGCGATCGAGACCCCGGACGGCGTGCGGCTGACCACCTACGACCCCACGCTGGCGGCGCAGATGGAGGTGGCGGAAAAGGTCATGCGCGAGGACCGCGCCGTGCTGCACAAGCTCGCGCAGTGAGCGGCCGATGATCATCTGGATCGAAAAGCCGCTGGCGCTCGCCATCCACGACCGCCAGCTCGCCGAGCACGGCGGGCAATCCGGGGTACGGGACGAGGCGTTGCTCGACTCCGCGCTGGCGCGTCCGCGCCAGTTGCACACCTACGGTGACCCGCCGCCGGACATCGCCGCGCTCGCGGCCAGCCTCGCGTACGGACTGGCACGCAACCATCCGTTCCTGGACGGCAACAAGCGAACCGCCCACGTCTGCTACCGCACCTTCCTCGCGCTCAACGGCGTGACGCTGGTGGCACGCGACGAAGACAAATACGTGGCCATGCTCGCCCTCGCCGAAGGCTCCCTGTCCGAGGCCGACTTCGCCGACTGGCTGCGCCGCCACACCGCGCGGCCCGAAGGCGACGCGGTGCACGAGGGCGCCGCGCGCTACGGCTGAGCCGCGCCCGCCACGCCCGGCCAGCGCCGGTCAGAACGCGTAGCGCACGACCATCTGGTACACCGGCCCGGCGACTTCCGACTCGAGTTCGTACTCGTCGTAGTCGCGCTCGATCTGGTCGCCGAGGGTGTCGAACTTGTGGAACACCTCGTCCTTGGACGCGTCCAGCAGGTTGGTGCCGGTCAGGCGCACCGACCAGCTGCGGCCGAAGCGATTCTCGACGAAGGCCTCGAGGTCCTCGCCGTAGGCGGTCGTCACCTCCTCGGCCAGCAGGCGCGCGTAGGCGTTGCCCTGGTCGCGGTAGCTGACGCCGAAACTCATGCCCAGCGTTGGCAGATCCTGGATGAAACCGATGTTGAACACCGAACGCGCCTGGTCGTTGAAGCGGCGCTCGCCGATCGCGTCGTCGACGCGGCTGTCCAGCCACGAGTAGTTGAGGAACACGCCGGTGTCCGGCAGGCCCAGCGCGTCTAGCGGCGTCGACAGGTCGAGCTCGACACCGAACACCTCGCCGTCGCCGACGTTGGCGGCGGTGTAGACGAAGCTGTCGGGGTCGAACACCGGGTAGCCCGGCGTGGTCGGCCCGGCGCCGGGGTTTCCGTCGACGAAGTCGGCCACGTCGTCCTCGTGGTCCTCGACCGCGCTCTCGCTCGGCTCGCCGGTGCTGACCAGCTCGATCAGGTCGCCGACGTCGCGGTAGAACAGGTTGACGCCGACCACGCCGCGCTTGCCGAGGCGGTGCTCGAAGCCGAGGTCGAGCCCGACCGCGGTCTCCTGCTCCAGCATCGGGTTGCCGATGAAATCGTTGTCGCCGTACTCGCCCTCCAGCAGCACCGGGGTGAGGTGGTCGAACGACTGCCGGCGCACCGTGCGGGCCAGCGACAGGCTCAGGCGGTCCTGCCCGGTGATGTTCCAGCGCAGGTGGGCCGATGGCAGCAACTGGTTTTCGTCCTGCTCGAAGCCCGCGCCGTCGGCGTCAATGCGGATGTCGGTGGTCTCCATGCGCAGGCCGGTCTCCCAGTCGAGCCGGCCGGCGCTGCCGGACAGCATCAGGTACGGGTCGAGCCGGTCCTCGCGGATGTCGGTCACGGTGGCGTCGAACTCCGCGTACGGCGGCAGCGGCTGGCCTTCCGCGTCGGCCTCGACCTCGCTGGTGCGCTGCTCGAACCGGCGCTCCTTGCGCAGCGCGTCGATGCCGAACTCCAGCTCGGCCGCGCCCACCGGACGGCGGTGCGACACGCTCGCGCCCGACTCGTCGTCGCGCAGCGCCACCAGCCGGCGCTCGCCCTCGTACCCGTCCCACGCCGGCGGTGTCTCACCGTCGTCGTACCCGACCTCCACCTCGGTGCCGACGGTGTCCTCGTCGAAGCGGGCGAAGCTCACGCCGAACGCGGTCTCGCCACCGGCCATGTCGAACACGTAGTCGCCCTTGAACGCGAAGTTGTCCTGGCGGATGTCCTCGAGCTGGTCGTTGACCGACAGCAGGTTGTCGCGGGCGGTGCCGACGGGCACGTTGTACTCGCGCGAGTGTTCGGTCTCGGTTCGGTCCGTGCGCACGTACAGGCCCGACAGCGACAGCCGGCCGACATCGCCGACATCGCGCACGTACGACAGGTTGAACGAGGTGTCGTCGCCGTCGCGGATGTCGGACTGGTCCTCGCGGTTGTCGAATTCGCCGCCCGGCGCGGCGTAGCGCAGGCTGGTCTTGCGCTTGGGGTTGTAGCGGCCCTGATGGCTGACGCCGGCCAGCACGCGGCCCTCGCCGACCGCGCCGCTGGCGACCGCCGCCACGGTCGGCGTGACCTCGCCGTCGTCGAAGCGCGACGCACCCAGACGCACGTAGCCGCCGTCGAACTCGTAGGCATCGCGCAGCACGATATTGATTGCGCCGGCCACGGCATCGCCGGAGCGGTTGGCGCTGGCGCTGCGGACGATCTCGACCCGCTCCACCACCTCCGCCGGGATGCGGTCGACAAAGAACGAGCGGTCGTTGCCGCCGCCGGGCACCTTCTTGCCGTTGATCAGGATCTGGGTGTAACCGGCACCGAGGCCGCGCAGGCGGGCGCCGTCGTACTCCAGCACGTCCGACACGAACGCCACGCTCGGCACCCGCTTGAGCATGTCGCCGACCGTGCGCGGCTCGAACTTCTGGAAGTACTCGACGCCGTAGCTCAGCGTCGGTGCGGTGGCGTCGCTGCGGTCGCGGTAGACGGCCTGCCCGGTGACCTGCACCGCGTCCAGCTCGGTCGCGTCGGCGGCGGGGCCACCGGCCTGCTGCGCGTGCACGGCCGGAACCGCGATCAACGAGGAAACAGCCAGCGCGCGGGCAAGGCCGACGGCGAGTGCATTGGGCGTCATGGAGGACTCTGGTGGCCGGAAAGCCGCCACGATCGGCGACGAACATGGCGGAACGATGACCGCGCCGGCGCCGCGCAAGCGCCGTCACGCAAGGCACGCCGATGTCGCGGGGCTGTCATCCGGCGGTGATAGAAACGCCACCTCACTGTCACCCGGACGCCACCCGATGCCCGCCCGCTTCGCCCGCCTTCCTTTCGCCGTCGTTTGCATCGCCACCCTGCTCGCCGCCTGCGCCACCGCGCCGGCAGACCGCGAGCCCGACCACCACGACGAAGACCCGATGCTGACCGATGCCGGCGTCGCGTACGAGACGGTCACCGAAGCCTTCATCACCGCCCGCACGCCGGACGACAACGTCGACTCGCCCGCGTTGTGGCGCGCCGCCGACGGCCGCACCCTGCTGCTGGCCACGGCCAAGGCGACCGGCCGGCTGATGGCCTACGACGGCGACACCGGCGCGTCACTGGCACCGGTCGGCCGGCCGGGCGTCGGTGCGGGCGGGTTCGACCGTCCCAACGGCATCTTCGTGGTCGACGACCTGGTGTTCGTGGTCGAGCGCGACAACCACCGCGTGCAGGTGCTGCGGCTGCCGGAGATGGAGCCGCTCGGCCAGTTCGGCGCGGGCGAACTCCGCCAGCCCTACGGCATCTGGCTGCACGCGACCGCGCCGGGCGAATACGACGTGCGCGTGACCGACGCCTACATGGCCGGCGTCGACGCCCGTGGCGACGACATCGTCCCGCCGCTGGCCGACCTGGACGAGCGCGTCCGCCGCTATCGCGTGCGCATCGACGGCGACACCGTGCGGGCGACGCCCGCCGGCACCGAAGGCGACACCACCGCCGCCGGCGCGATCCGTATCCCCGAGTCGATCTGGGGCGACACCACGCACGGCCGGCTGCTGGTCGCCGAGGAGGACACCGCCACCGGCACCGCCCTGCGCGAGTACAGGCTGGACGGCCACTACGCCGGCCGCACCATCGGCGAAGGGCTGTTCAAGGCGCAGGCCGAGGGCATCGCCCTGTGGCAGTGCGACGACGGCAGCGGCTACTGGCTCGCGACCGACCAGTTCAAGGACCGCAGCCTGTTCCACGTGTTCGACCGCGAGAGCCTCGCGCACCTTGGCGCGTTCGCCGGTGCCACCACCGCCAACACCGACGGCGTCTGGTTGCACCAGCCCGGCACCTCCAACTTCCCCGCCGGCGTGTTCTACGCGGTGCACGACGACATGGCGGTGGCCGCGTTCGACTGGCGCGACATCGCCCGTGCGCTGGACCTGCGGACCGGTTGCACGGCGGTGGCGCGAGGCTGAACGGCACGTCTGCGGCGCCTTGCCGGCTTCACGGCGGCATTGCGAACGCCAACCTAGCGTAGGGCCTCCCCCAACCGACGGAGACCACCATGGCCCGCATTCCGGAGCAGCAGTACACCGAACACTTCCGCAACAACTACCAGCAGGCGAGCTACTACAACACCGCCCGCAGCTGGGACGACTACGAGCCGGCCTACAAGTACGGCTACACCCAGTACGGCCAGCGCGAGGGCCAGCGCTTCGAGGAGGTCGAGAACGACCTGGAGCGCGGCTGGGAGGCCACCAAGGCGAACTCCCGCCTGGCCTGGAACGAAGCGAAGGAAGCGGTTCGCGACGGCTGGCACCACATCGAGCGGGCGATGCCCGGCGACGCCGACCGCGACGGCCGCTGAGCCACGCCGGTCGACGAAGGCCCCGCTCCGGCGGGGCCTTTCCATGTCCGGCAATCAGCGCTCGACCGGCAACCGCAACACGAAGCTCGACCCTTGTCCCGGTCCGTCGCTGTGGGCGGCGAGGCTGCCACCGTGCAACTGGGCGAGGCTGCGCGCCAACGACAGGCCGATACCGAGACCACCGCCGGAGCGCGCGGCCGAACCATCGGCCTGGACGAACAGCTCGAACACCTGCTCCAGCAGTTCCGGCGGCAGGCCGATGCCGGTATCGGTCACCCGGATGCACGCCTGCGCATCGTCGCCGTCGCCTTCGCGGTCGATCTCCACCACGATGCGTCCACCCGCCGGCGTGAACTTGGCCGCGTTGCTGACGAGGTTGGCGACGATCTGGGTGACGCGCAGCGCGTCGCCGCGCACCCGCAGCCCGGGCGCGCGGTCGATCACCTCCAGCCGGTTGCGGCTCTCCGCGACCGCGCCTGCGGTCTGCTCGACCGCCACGGCCACCGCCTCCACCAGCACCACCGGGGCAAGGTGCAGGCGGGCCTGGCCGCGCGTCACCCGCGAAACGTCCAGCAGGTCCTCGACCAGTCGCCGCATGTGCTCGGCCTGGCGCTCGATCACGCCGGCGGTGTGGCTGACGGTGTCCTGCCGGTCCGGCGCCATCTTCAACAGTTGCGCGGCGTTGGCGATCGGCGCCAGCGGGTTGCGCAGTTCGTGCGCCAGCGTCGCCAGGAACCGGTTGCGCTGGTCGTCGGCGGACCGCAGCGCCTGCTGGCTCTCCTCGAGCATCTGCTGCACGCGCTTCTGCTCGTGGATCAGCGTGCAGGTGCCGATCCAGCGCAGCAGCGCGCCATCGGCGCCAGGCACCGGCAGGCCGCGCGCCAGCACCCAGTGATGTTCGCCGTGGCGGTCGCGCAGCCGGTATTCGACCTCGTAGGGGTCGCCGGTCGCTACGCTGGCCTGCCACGCGGCGAGCGCACGGTCGCGGTCCTGCTCGTGCACGCGGCCGACCCAGGCGTGGCCACCGATGGCGCCCCGGCCATCGCCGGTGAACTCGTACCAGCGGCGGTTGAAGTACTCGACCTCGCCATCCGGGCGCGTCGACCAGACCATCTGCGGCAGCAGGTCGGCGATGGTGTGGAAGCGCGATTCGCTCTGCCGCAGCGCGTCCAGCGCGGTCTCGCGGTCGGTCACGTCGGAGCCCTGCACGAAGATGCTCTCGACCGCGCCCGATGCGCCGCGCACCGGCTGGTAGACGAAGTCGACGAACACCGTGCGCGGCAGCCCGTCGATGTCGTTCAGCTCGACCGGGACGCTGCGCCCGACGAACGGCCGCCCGGTGCTGCGGACCTGGTCGAGCAGTTCGAAGAACCCCTGCCCGCTCAGCTCCGGCAGCGCCTCGCGGACGCCGCGGCCGATCAGGTCGCGGCGCCCGACCAGTTGCTCGTAGGCGTCGTTGGCCAGCTCGAACACGTGGTCGGGCCCGCGCAGCACCGCGATGAAGCCCGGCGCCTGCTCGAACAGGTCGGTCATGAAGCCTTCCCGCGCGGCCAGCCGCAGGTTGTCGCGCTGCACGCTGGCGGCGCGCTCGAACACGCCTTCGGACAGTTGCTCCATCGTCGGGCCGGCCGCGGCGCGCGCCTGGCGCACTTCCTCGCGCAGCCGCTGGATGGCGGTGACGTCGGTGGTGTGCTGCATCACCGCGGACACCGCGCCGTTCGCGTCGCGCAAGGGCGTGTGGGTGGCGCTCCAGTAGCGCACCTCGCCGGACGGCGCATCGCCGTCGCCAACGCGGTACGGGATCAACGCAAGCACGTCGCGCTCGCCGGTCGCGAACGCGCGCTCGATCGACGCACGCAGCTGCTCGACCTGCGAGCTGCCGTCCGGGTTGCGGGTTCCGGGGAACACGTCGAACAGGCAGCGCCCGATCAGTTCGTCGCGGCTGCGCCCGGTCAGTTGCGCATACGCCTGGTTGGCCTCGATGAAACGCAGCTGGCGGTCCAGCACCATGTAGGCGTTGGGCGACGACTGGAAGAGTTGCTCACAGTTTGGAAGCGGCATGCAGGCTCGGGCGGCGGGGCGACGGCGGTGGGTCGCCACGGGTTCTCCGCGTCGCGGCCCACCATGACAGCGAGCCACGCATGATGCCGGGGCGCGGGCATGGCGGCGTGATGACCGCGGCGGCGACGCGTGCGCGTGAGGGCGGTCGCAGGCGCCCGGTCAGCGCCAGCCGGCGTCGCGCGCGGCCCGTTCGGCGGCGGCGTCGAGCGGCTCGCCGTCGATGCGTGCGTCGACTTCGGCCAGCACCGACGGCGGCAGCGGCGACGACGCCAGCCGCAGGTCGCCGCCGGCCGGCTCGCTGGCGCCGGTGGCGGTGACCCGCCAGCCACCGTCGCCGCGGCACGCCAGCCCGGCCAGCGCGCGCGACTCGACCACGAAGGTCCGGCAGTAGCGGCCGTCGCGGTCGCGGAAGCTGAAGCCGACATCAACCGCGGCGTCGCCGGCGCTGGACGCGAGACGCGCATCGAGCGCCGCGGCCAGCGCGCCCTGCGCGACCAGCCCGCCCTCGCCGACGTCGATCAACTCCGCCGGACCGTCCGGTCGCAGCCACGGCGCGACCAGCACGCCCAGCGCCAGCGAGGCGGCCAGCGCGGCGAGCGTGGGCCAGCGGCGGGCGCGGCGCGCGGGTCGGTCCGCCAGTGCGGGTGTATCGGCCGGGCGGCGGCCCTGTCGTCCGCGGGCGGCGTCGAGCGAGGCGACCGTGGCCGAGTCGTTTGGAGCGTCCGTGGCCCGGGTGGCGAGCGCGGCATCGCGCAGGCGCGCCGGCACCGGCTCGTCCATCACCGGCGCGAACGCCCGCCGCAACTGCTCGCGCAGCGCCCGCTGGGCGGCGACAGCGGCCGCGACCTGCGGGTCGTCGCGCATCGCCTGCTCCACCGCGGCCACGGCGCCGGGGTCGAGCTCGCCGTCGACGTAGGCCATCAGGATGTCGTCAGTGATGTTCATGGGGTCGTTCACCGGTTGCCGCCAAGCAGGCGCTGCAGGGTGTCGCGGCCGCGCGCGAGCCGGCTGGTGACGGTGCCGACCGGCACCTCCAGCGCCGCCGCGGCCTCCTTGTAGGAAAGCCCCTCGACCAGCACCAGCGCCACCGCGGCGCGTTGTTCCTCGGGCAATCGCATCATCGCCGCCTCCACCGACAGCAGGTCCGAATGGGCATCGACGCCGGCGTGGCCGACGTGCTCGCCCTCCTCTTCCGGCGCGAACACCCGCCCGCGCCGCCGGCGTGACCGCACCTCGTCGAGCCAGGCGTTGCGGACGATGCCGAACAGCCACGGCTCCAGTCCCTGCTCCGGGCGCCATTGCGACGCCCGCGACAGCGCGCGCTCGACGGCGATCTGCACGGCGTCGTCGGCGTCGTGCGGGTTGCCGGCGAGGCCGCGGGCGAACCGCCGCAGCCGCGGCAGCAGGTCGCACACGCACTGTTGCAGTTCAGGCAGGGATTCGGGGGCGGTCATCGATTGATACGTCCGGGGCGGCGGTTTTCTTCCGCCGGTCCTTGTCTCCGTTCATCGTCGGGCGGGGTCGCGACGGTAGGCTGTCGGTCCCGCCCCGGCCGCGGGGCCGGCGACACCCGCCGCTGGCGCCGGATGCTAGCACCGGCGCTGTCGCAGGCCGGACCGTGCCATCCCGTCCACCCGGAACACCGCCCATGCCCGATCCGCGTCCGCTGTTGCGCCCTGTGTTGCCGCTGCTGCTGTGCCTCCTGGCATGGCCGGCGCAGGCGCAACTGGCGGGGCTGCCCGGCGGCGGCCTGCCGACGACCCTGCCGCAGGTCCGCGACACCGTGCAGCGGCTGCCGCGAACCGTGCGCGACACGATCCAGGCGGTGCCGGTGCGGACGCCGACGGTCGAGCAGCTGCTGCGCCGCCACCCGGCGCGGGTCGAGCTCGACCCGGCCGGAGCGCCGGTGGTGCGCAGCGAGGTGGTCGCGATCGACCCGGCCGCGGCCGCGCTCGAACTTGCGCGCGACGCCGGGTTCGACGTCGGCCGCACCCGCTCGCTGGAACCGCTCGGCCTGCGTCTGGTGGTGCTGCGCGCGCCGGACGGGCTCGGGACCGCGGCGGCGCTGGAGCAGCTGCGCCGGCTCGACCCGGCCGGCACCTACGACTTCAACCACCTGTATTTCGGCTCCGGCGCTGTCGGAACCGGTACCGGTGCTGCTGCCGGCACCGATGTCGCGGCGACGGGCGGCGGCGTCCGCGTCGGCCTGGTCGACAGCGGTGTCGATGCCGGCCACCCGGCAATGGCCGGCGTCGACGTGCGGCACTGGGGCTGCGACGGGCGGGTCGTGCCCGACGGCCACGGCACCGCGGTCGCCTCGCTGCTGGTCGGTGGCGAAGACGGCGGCGACGGCGGCACCCTGTTCGCCGCCGACATCTACTGCGGACAGCCGGCCGGCGGCGCGGCCGACGGTTTCGCCGAGGCGATGGCATGGTTGGCACAACAGGACGTCGGCGTGATCAACATCAGCCTGGTCGGCCCGCACAACGCGCTGGTGCAGCGCGCCACCGCGGCATTGGCGGCACGCGGCCACGTGCTGGTCGCGGCGGTCGGCAACGACGGGCCGGCGTCGCCGCCGCTGTTCCCGGCGGCCTATCCCGGCGTGATCGGCGTGACCGCGGTGGACCCGCGCGGCCGGGCGCTGCCCGAAGCCGTGCGCGGGGCGCAGGTCGACTTCGCCGCGCGCGGCAGCCAAGTGCGCGCGGCCCGCTCCGGCGGCGGCTGGACCACGGTGCGCGGAACCTCGTTCGCCGCGCCGCTGGTGGCGCGCGCGGCGGCGCACGGGCTCGGCCGGCGCGACGAAGCGGTCGCCCGGAAGGTCCGCGAGCGGCTGGCGGTGACCGCGCGCGACCTCGGCGAGGACGGCCGCGACGACACCTACGGATTCGGCCTGGTCGAGGCACGACCGGCGGTCGCCGCCGGCGGGTCCCGCTGAACGAATCCTGACTACGGCCGGTCGGCCTGCCGATCCGGCGGAAGAAATCCGCCGCCCCGTTCGTAACCCCTCCAAGCGCTGCGGAATGGCCGCGGCGAAACGGAGACGCGAACGATGAATTCCAAGCCCCTGATCCATTCGATCCTGTTCACCGCCCTGCTCGCCGCCGCCCCTTCGGCGTTAGCACAGCAGGCTTCGGGCAATGCGGACGCCGCCGCCCGCGCCGAGGCCGCTGCCGCCGCGCAGGGCGACATCCGCGCCGAGCAGCTCGCCGCCCACTACGCCGACGTCGCCGGTTCGACCGAGGCCGCCGCCGCGCAGGTGTCGCGCCTGCAGTCCGCGTCGGCCGCGGCGGGCGCCATGGCGTACGGCGAAGTCGACACCGCGATGGCGCTGTCCGCCGCGCTGGTCGAATCGGGCGCCGCCGGCAGCTTCGATGCCGCGGTCGACACCGTCGCCGGTCTGCGCGCCGAAGGCATGGGCTGGGGCCGGGTCGCCCAGCGCCTCGACCTCGACCTGGGCGCCGCGGTCAGCACCGCGCATCGGGTCGATCTCGCCTCCCAGGCGGCGGGCACGGCCACGGCCGGTGCGGCGGTGGTGGGCCAGGCCCGCGCCGGCGCCAACGCCGCGGCCGATGTGGCCGTGGGTGCCGCCGGTTCGCTGGTGGACGGCGTGCGAGCGGAGGTCGACGAGGCCGGCAGCGCCGCCGCGCGCACCCGCGTCGATGCCGGCGTGCAGGTGGGCATCGACGCGCGCGGCAACGCGACCGCCCGCCCGGCCGGCGCCGATGCCGGCGCGCGCGGCAGTGTCGGGCTGGATGTCGGGATCGGTGCCGGGACGCCGGCCCGTCCGGAGCGCCCGGTGTTGCCGACGCGTCCGGTGCTCGGCGGCGGCCTGCTGTAACCCACCCGTGCCGTCGAGCGTCTCCGGGCGCTCGGCGGTCCGCCCACAGCGGAGCCAGCCGATGATCCGATCCAGACTTCCCCATAGCCCGCGTCCGCTTGCGGCGCCGGCGCTGCTGTCGGCCCTGCTGGCCACCTGCGGCCTCGCCCACGCCGCCGATGGCGCGTCGTTCGGCATAGGAGCCGACTACAGCCGCGGCGACTACGGCACCGGGCTCGACACCGGAATCCTCTCCATCCCGGTCTCCGCGCGCGTGCGCAGCGGCAACTGGACCTTCGGCGCCAGCGTGCCGTGGCTGCGCGTGTCGGGCGACCCGAACGTGCTGCCGACCACCGGTCCGGTCGACAACCTCAACCCGCTCGGCCGTGGCCGCGACGGACTGCTTGGCGGCGGTTCGTCCGAGGATGCGGACGGCGGGTTGCAGCGCGGCACCGCCTCGGGCATCGGCGACGTCACCCTGGCGGCGACATACGCGGTACCGACCGGCAGCGCGCTGGGCGTCGAACTCGGCGCCAGCGCCAAGATCGCCACGGCCGACGAGGACAAAGGGCTGGGCACCGGCGCCAACGACTACGGCGTCAGCGTCGGCCTCCACCGCGACTTCGACGGCACGATGCTGTTCGGCGGCGTCGGCCACACCTGGCTCGGCGACTCCACATGGATCGATGTCGACAGCGTGGTCGGTGGCAACCTCGGCGTCAGCCGGCAGGCCGGGCGCGGCCGGCTGGGCGCGATGCTCGAACACCGCAGCGCCAGCGCCGAAGGCCTCGACGACCGCCGCGACGCGGTCGGCTTCTACACCCTGCCGACCGACGCCGGCGGCAGCGTGCAGGTCTACGCCGGTCGCGGGCTGTCCGACGGCAGCCCCGACTGGAGCGCGGGGATCTCGATCCGCAGCGGCTTCTGAGTCGCGCCGCCGCGAGGCACGCACCGCAATGAAAAAGGCCCCGCGCGTGCGGGGCCTTCGTCATGCGGGCGGGCTCAGGCCCAGGGGTCCTGCAGGATGATGTTGGCGTCGCGGTCCGGGCCGGTCGACACCATCGCCAGCGGGCAGCCCGACAGCTCCTCCAGCGCGCGCAGGTAGGCACGCGCGGCCGGCGGCAGCTTGTCCCACTCGGTAATGCCGTGGGTGCTCTCCTCCCAGCCCGGGAACTCCAGGTACACCGGCACGCACTCGTCCCAGCCCTGGGCGTCGAGCGGGGCGTACTCGGTCTGCTTGCCGCGGTACTGGTAGCCGATGCACATCTTCAGCGTCGGCATGCCGTCGAGGATGTCGAGCTTGGTGATGCACAGGCCGCTGATGCCATTGATCGCCACCGCCCGCTTGAGCGCGACGATGTCGATCCAGCCGCAACGGCGCGGGCGGCCGGTGGTGGCGCCGTACTCCTGGCCGCGGTCGCGGATGCCCTGGCCGACGTCGTCATGCAGCTCGGTCGGGAACGGGCCGCCGCCGACGCGGGTGGCGTAGGCCTTGGCGATGCCGAGCACGTAGTCGATCGAGTCGGCGCCGACGCCGGTGCCGGCGAGCGCGCCACCGACGGTGGTATTGGAGCTGGTGACGTACGGGTAGGTGCCGTGGTCGATGTCCAGCAGCGAGCCCTGCGCGCCCTCGTACAGCACGCGCTTACCCTGCTTGCGCAGGTCGTGCAGGATGCCGGCGACATCGGACTTCATCGGCTCGACGTACTCGCCGAACGCCAGCGCCTCGTCGAGCGTCTGCTGGAAGTCGACCGGCTCGACCTTGAGGTACTGGGTCAGCACGAAGTTGTGGTAATCGAGCGCGGCGCGCAGCTTCTCGGCCAGTTGCTCGGGGTAATGCAGGTCGGCGACGCGGATGCCGCGGCGGGCGACCTTGTCCTCGTAGGCCGGGCCGATGCCGCGGCCGGTGGTGCCGATCGCCTTGCCGCCGGCGGCCTTCTCGCGGGCCTGATCGAGGGCGATGTGGTACGGCATGATCAGCGGCGTGGCCGGGCTGATCTTCAGGCGCGAGCGGACTTCGACGCCCTCGGCCTCGAGTTCGGCGATCTCCTTCTGCAGCGCGCCCGGGTGCAGCACCACGCCGTTGCCGATCAGGCACAGCGCGCCTTCGCGCAGGATGCCCGAGGGGATCAGGTGCAACACGGTCTTCTTGCCGTTGATCACCAGCGTGTGGCCGGCGTTGTGACCGCCCTGGAAGCGCACGACCGCGCCGATGTCCTGCGTCAGCAGGTCGACGATCTTGCCCTTGCCTTCATCGCCCCACTGGGCACCGAGAACGACGACTGACTGACCCATTGCTTTGCTCCTGGCGTGGCGGGCGGCGGTGTGGGGGCCGCCCGGGCGGATGGTCCGCGCATAGAAAAAGCCGGGCGGGGAATGCCCCCAGCCGGCTTTTGTGCATTATCCGGGTTTCCGGGGGCCGGGGCCAGTGGCCGGTGCGACGGCGCCCGGCCCGGCCATCCCCGGCCCGCGGCCGGCCTCAGCGGTCGCTGCCGAGGTACTGCAGGAAGGCGTCGTCGCGGTCGAGCACGATCACGCCGTTGCCGTCCTCGAAGGACTTGCGGTACGCCTCCAGGCTGCGCTGGAAGGTGTAGAAGCCCGGGTCCTTCTGCGCCGCCTCGGCGTAGATCGCGGTGGCCTCGGCGTCGCCCTCGCCGCGCAGGCGCTGGGCGTCGCGCTCGGCCTCGGCCAGGATCACCGCGCGCTGCTTGTCGGCCTGCGCACGCACGGTCTGGGCCTGCTCGGCACCTTCCGCGCGCAGGCGGCTGGCGACCTCGTGGCGCTGGGCGCGCATGCGGCGGTAGACGTCGGTGATCACCTGGCTGTCGGTCGGCAGGTCGATCTGCTTGATCCGCAGGTCGACGATCGCCACGCCGACGGTCTCGGCGCCCTTGTTGATCGCGGCCAGCTGGCTGTCGATGATGTCGGAGCGGTTGCCCGAGACGATCTCCTTCAGCGTGCGGGCGTTGATCTCGTTGCGCAGCGAGTCCTTGATGATCGGCGCCAGGCGGGCGATCGCGATGCTCTCGTCGCCACCGGTGGCGCGGTAGAACGCACGCTCGTCCTCGATCATGCCGACCGCGAAGAAGTCGACGCTGACGTCCTTGCGCTCGGAGGTCAGGTAGCGCTCGGGCTCGGCGTCCAGCACCTGCAGGCGCTGGTCGAACACCATCGCGGTTTCCACCAGCGGCCACTTGAAGTGCAGCCCCGGGTCGATACCGGTGCGCGCGACGCGGCCGAGGTTGAGCACCATCGCGACCTGGCCCTCGCGGACCACGTAGGTCGAACCCATCAGCGCCAGCAGCACGGCCACGGCGACCGCCACCCATGCGGAGTACTTCATCGGATCACCTCCTCACGGCCGGTGCGCGGGGTGCGCCCGGTGCGGCTGCCGCCGGTGTCGGCCGGCGCGGTGCTGGTGACCTCCGGCGAAAGTGTTTCGGGGGTCAGCATCGGCGCGCGCGCGGCGGAACCGCCCTGCCCGCCGGCGTTGTCCATCGGCACGTAGATCAGCTGGCGCGAGTCGCCGCCCACCACCTTGCGGGTGCCGGCCAGGACCTCTTCGACAGTCTCCAGCCACAGGCGCTTGCGGGTGACCTCCGGCGCGTCCTGGTACTGCTCGACCAGCAGCGAGAAGCGGTCGGCGTCACCCTGTGCGTTGGCCACCGCGGCGGCCTTGTAGCCCTCGGCGACGGTGCGCACGCGGGCGGCCTGGCCGCGCGCCTCCGGCACCACCTGGGCGGCGTAGGCCTGCGCCTCGCTGATCAGGCGGTCCTTGTCCTGCTGGGCGCTGTTGACGTCGTCGAAGGCCGGCTTGACCTCCTCCGGCGGGCGCGCGTTGGGCAGGTTCATCTCGGTCACGACCAGGCCGGTGCGGTAGGCGTCGAGCGAGGCCTGCAGCTGCTCGCGCGAGGACACCGCCAGCGCGTTGCGGGCGCCCAGCACGGTGTCCAGTGTGGAGCGACCGACCTGCTCGCGCACGGTGCTCAGCGCGGCCTGCTGCAGCATCGCGTCGGCGTCGCGGGTGCCGAACAGGTACTGCTGCGGGTCGCTGACGCGGTACTGCACGTTGATGTCGACCTGCACGATGTTCTCGTCGCGCGTCAGCACCGGCACGTTGGTGCTGAAGGTCTTGATGGCGGTGGCGTTGACCTTGGCGACGGTCTCGATCGGCCACGGCAGCTTGAAGTGCGGGCCGGGCTGCAGCACCCGGGCGACCTCGCCGAAACGCAGCACCACGCCGCGCTGCTGCTCGGTGATCAGCACGAAGCAGTTGAACACCAGCCACAAACCGACCACCAGCAGCACCCAGCGGCCGACCCCGCCGCCGTTGCCGCCGAACAGGCCGCGCAGCGACTCGAGCACGCCATCCAGCGGGTTGTTGCCACCGGGCCGTCGCCGCGGCGGCCGGCCGCCGCCGGAATTGTCACTGCCAGGGGTGTTCCAGGCCATGCCTGCTCCTCGAAAGTTGGGTGCGACGGGCGCGGCAACCGGACGGTGCGTGCGATCGTGGCGGATGCATCGGCTGCCGGCGCGGGTCGCGCAGGCGATCGTCGATTCTAGGTGGGGGGGCGGACGGCCTCAAGCAAGCCCGGCGCGGAAGTCCGCATCCGGATTGACGCGCGCGAGCATGTCGGCGTCGAGCAGCGGCAGCAGCACGTCGCCGTGCGGCTGGGCGTACAGCCGCAGCGCATCGGACTCGGCCAGGTCCACCTGCAGCTGCCAGCCAGCCTCGCCGGCCTGTTCGGCACGCACGGCGCCGAGTTCGTGCAGGCGGGCACGCAGGCGGCCGGCGCCGGGCGGCAACTCGATGACGCCGGCGACGTGGCGCAGCTCCAGTGCCTCGCCGATGGCGGTGCGAAGCAGGTCCATGCCCTGCCCCTCGCGCGCCGAGACCCACGCCCGCAGGTGACCCTCGGCCGGGCGGTCGATGCGCGGATGCGGCCGGGTGGCCGCCGAGCCGGTGCCTGCGTCGGCGTCCTGGTCGTCGGCGCCTTCGCCAAGGCGGTCGATCTTGTTGAACACCAGCACCTGCGGCAGGTCGCCGGCGCCGATCTCGCGCAGCACCTCGTCGACCTGGCGGATGCGCTCGTCGCGCAGCGGGTCGGCGGCGTCGACCACGTGCAGCAGCAGGTCGGCATCGCGCGCCTCGGACAGCGTGGAGCGGAAAGCGGCGACCAGTTCGTGCGGCAGGTCGCGGACGAAGCCGACGGTGTCGGCCAGCACCACCCCGCCACCCGGCAATTCGATGCGTCGCACGGTCGGATCGAGAGTGGCGAACAGTTGGTCGGCGGCGTACGCGCCGGCGCCGGTCAGGGCATTGAACAGGGTCGACTTGCCGGCGTTGGTGTAGCCGACAAGCGCGACCCGCGGCAGCTCGCTGCGCATCCGCGCGCGGCGCTGCTGGTTGCGCTGCACTTCGACCTTGTCGAGCCGCTTCTGCAGTTGCTCCAGACGCTTCTGCAGCAGCCGGCGGTCGGTCTCCAGCTGGGTTTCACCCGGGCCGCGCAGGCCGATCGAACCACCGCGCTGGCGCTCCAGGTGGGTCCAGCCGCGCACCAGCCGCGTCGACATATGGCGCAGCTGGGCGAGTTCGACCTGCAGCTTGCCCTCGTGGCTGTGGGCGCGCAGGGCGAAAATGTCGAGGATCAGGCCGGTGCGGTCGACCACCCGGCGCTGCAGCGCGCGCTCGAGGTTGCGCTCCTGGCCCGGGCCGAGCGGATGGTTGACCAGGATCAGATCGGCGTCGCTGGCTTCGGCGGCGGCCCGGACCTCCTCCAGCTTGCCGCTGCCGATCAGCATGGCGGCGTTGGGGCGGTCGATGCGGGCGGTGACCACGCCGGCCACGGTGGCACCGGCCGACCGGGCGAGGTCGGCGAACTCCTCCAGCAGTCCCTCGTCCGGCGGGCCACCGGCGTGGGGCTGGATCAGCAGTGCGTGTTCACCCTTGCGGGAACGTTCGAACAAGGAGGGGATCTCGGGGGCGCGGGGCCGTCAGCCCGTACATGGTGCGTCCGGCCCGGAAAAACAAGCCCGCCCCGCCGCTCCGCTCATTCGTCCCCGGGCTGCTCGTCGGCGTGGCCGTTGCCTTCGCCGGAGTGCACGTAACCGCCACCCGGACCGACCCGGACGTTGCGCGCGGGCACCACCGTGGAGATTGCGTGCTTGTAGACCATCTGGCTGACGGTGTTGCGCAGCAGCACGACGAACTGGTCGAACGACTCGATGGTGCCCTGCAACTTGATGCCATTGACCAGGTACACCGACACCGGCACGCGTTCACGGCGCAGTGCGTTCAGGAAAGGATCCTGCAAGGACTGTCCCTTGGACATTCGAAATTCCCCCGACTTTTTAGGTTCTAGTTATGGACGGCGCCCGCTGGCGGCCGCATCGCCGACCGTTGTCCCCACGACGGCAATGGACCGATGGTAGCGCAACCGCGGCGGCGGAATAGGCCCGGCGCAGGTGGATCGCGGGTTTCGTGACCGCGGCCGGGAGTGCGGGTTGTCCGGACGTGGGTGGCCGCGCAGATTCAGCGGCTGGCGGCCGGCTCGGCGTTGGCGGCACCCTCGCTCGGCAGGAACATGGCCAGCGCCTGCTCCAGCCCGTCGCGCCTGCCCAGCGGATCGAACCAGCGGGCGTCGAGTTCACCGCGCAGCCAGGTGAACTGGCGCTTGGCCAGTTGCCGGGTGGCGAAGATCGCGCGGTCGCGGAAGCCGGCGGCGTCGGTGGCGCCGTCGAGGTGCTCCCACGCCTGCCGGTAGCCGACCGCGCGCAGTGCCGGCAATTCCAGTGGCGCCGGGTGCGATTGCAGTTCCGGCAGCGCGCGCAGGCGGTGCACCTCGTCGAGGAAGCCGGCATCCAGCATCAGGTTGAATCGCCGGGCGATGCGCTCGTGCAGGACGGCGCGGTCGGCCGGCGCCAGCACCAGCTTGAGGACGTGGAACGGCAGTCGCGGCGCGGGCGGTTCGTCGCGCCACTCGCTGATGGTGCGGCCGGACAACTGGTACACCTCCAGCGCACGCTGGATGCGCTGGGCGTCGGTGGCGTGGATGCGGGCGGCCGCGGCCGGGTCGATTGCGACGAGGTCGGCATGCAGCGCCGCCCAGCCACGCGCCGCGGCGTCTGCGGCGATGGCCGCACGGGTGTCCGGGTCGGCCGAGGGCATCGCCGACAGCCCCTGCAGCAGCGCGTGGAAGTACAGGCCGGTGCCGCCGGCGAGGATCGGAATGCGGCCGCGCGCGACGATGTCGTCAAGCGCGCGGCGGGCGTCGGCGGCGAACTCGGCGGCCGAGTACGGCTGCCAGGGTTCGCGGATGTCGACCAGGTGGTGCGGCACGCGCGCCAGTTCGGCCGGCGTCGGCTTGGCCGCGCCGATGTCGAGGCCGCGGTACACCAGCGCCGAGTCGACGCTGACGATCTCGCCGCCCAGGCGCTCGGCCCAGTCGATCGCGAGCGCGGTCTTGCCCGACGCGGTCGGGCCCATCAGGGCGATGGCCCGTGGCCGTGCCGGCGGACGGGAACCATCCACCGCCTGTCCGCCTGCGCTCGCCATGGCCGCCCGGAGCATCAGCCCCGCATCAGTACCCGGTTTCGCGCAGCGATGCGCGCACCTGCTGGTGCATCGCCCGGATCTCCTGCGGCGGTTCGCGGTCGAGCCGGCTGACCAGCACGATCGCGATGGTCGCGGCGATGAAGCCCGGCACCATTTCGTACAGCTCCGAACCCATGCGGTCGACCGCGAACAGCTTCCACGCGATCACCGTCGCGGCGCCGACCACGATGCCGGCCAGCGCGCCGTTGCGGGTCATGCGCTGCCAGAACAGCGACAGGATCACCACCGGCCCGAACGCGGCGCCGAAGCCCGCCCACGCATAGCTGACCAGGCCGAGCACCTTGCTGTCGGGATCGCGCGCCAGCCACAGCGCCACCAGCGCGATCAGCGCCACCGACGCGCGCCCGACCCAGACCAGTTCCTTCTGGCTGGCGTGCTTGCGCAGGAAGCCGTGGTAGAAATCCTCGGTCATCACGCTGGAGCACACCAGCAGCTGGCACGACAGCGTGCTCATCACCGCCGCGAGGATGGCCGACAGCAGCACGCCGGCCACCCACGGGTTGAACAGCAGGCTCGCAAGCTCGATGAACACGCGTTCGGCGTTGGCGTCGACCGGGCCGGCTGCCTGCGGATGATTGGCGAAGTAGGCGATGCCGAAGAAGCCGACGCCGAGCGAACCGGCCAGGCACAGGATCATCCAGGCCATGCCGATCCGGCGTGCCGGCGGGATCGTGGCGACGCTGTCGGCGGCCATGAAGCGGGCAAGGATGTGCGGCTGGCCGAAGTAGCCCAGGCCCCAGGCGAGCGCGGACACCACGCCGACCACGCCCAGCGCGCCGCCGCCGAACCAGTCGAGCCGGCCGGCGTCGAATTGCCGCACCACGTCGACGGTGGCCTCGAAGCCGCCGTTGTTCATCAGGATGATGCTCGGCGCCAGCAGCAGCGCGAAGAACATCAGGGCAGCCTGCAGGGTGTCGGTCCAGCTGACCGCGAGGAAGCCACCGACCAGCGTGTACAGGATCGTCGCCGCCGCGCCCCACCACAGCGCCTGCTCGTAGGGCAGGCCGAACACGCTCTCGAACAGGCGCGCGCCAGCCACCACGCCGGAGGCGCAGTACACCGCGAAGAACACCAGGATCACGATTGCCGACAGCACCCGCAGCAGGCGGTCGTGGTCGGCGAAGCGGTTGGTGAAGTAGTCGGGGATGGTCAGCGCGTCGCCGGCACGCTCGGTGTAGATGCGCAGCGGACCTGCGACCCAGCGCCAGTTGGCGTACGCGCCGAGGATCAGGCCGATCGCGATCCAGCTCTCCGACACGCCGCCGACGTACATCGCCCCGGGCAGGCCCATCAGCAGCCAGCCGCTCATGTCCGACGCGCCCGCCGCCAGCGCCACCACCCACGGCCCGAGCGAGCGGCCGCCAAGGATGTAGTCGTCGAAGTCCTTGGTCGATTTCCACGCGATGAAACCGATCAGGATCACCACGGCGAGGTAGATCGAGAAGGTGACGAGTAACGGTGTGCTGGCTGTCATTGCAACAGGCTCCCCCGGTCATGCTTTGGGCACCGCGACGCGGCGCACGCGAATGGGCGTCGCCTGTGCCGGCGGCGCGCGAATGGGCCAGCCTAACGCAGATGCGGCTGAGGTTTCAGCCCACGCGTTCAGCCCCGCTTATGCACAGCGGCTGTGGACAAGCGCGCGGGCCAAGCTGTGGACAACCGGCTGCAAGGCAGGCGGGGCAAGGGCCGTGGTCGACATGGCGAATTTCTGGCCAGGTGCCCGCCGGGGTCGCGATACCACGCTCAGTCGTCATCCGGCCAGCGGATGTCCGCCGGCGCCTGCGGCCCCCGTGGCTGCGGTTGGGCGGCCACCGCCTCCCATACCTTCAGCGCGTCGACAGTGGCCGCGACATCGTGCACGCGCAGCAACCGCGCGCCGCGCTGGGCGGCGACGAGGTGCGCCGCGACCGAACCATGCACGCGCTCGCGCGGTACGTCGCGACCGGTGATCTGGCCAATCGTGCGCTTGCGTGACAGCCCGGCCAGCACCGGCACGCCGAGGTCGCCGAAACGCTCCAGTTGCGCAAGCAGCACAAGGTTGTGCGCGGTGTCCTTGCCGAAGCCGAAGCCCGGGTCGATGACGATGCGCTTCTTGTCGATGCCGGCCATCTCGGCGGCGAAGATGCGCTCGGCGAGGAAGCGGTGCACCTCCCCGACCACATCGTCGTAGTGCGGCGCGTCCTGCATCGAGCGCGGTTCGCCGAGCATGTGCATCAGCACCACCGGCACCCCGAGCGCGGCGGCGGCGTCGAGCGCGCCCTCGCGGCGCAGGCCGTAGACGTCGTTGAGCATGCCGGCGCCGGCCTCGACCGCGGCGCGCATCACCCCGGGCTTGAAGGTGTCGATGCTGATCGGCGCGGAGGTCTCGCGTGCGAGCCGCTGGATCAGCGGGACGACCCGTCGCAGCTCCTCCTCCTCCGGCACGTCGTCGGCACCCGGCCGGGTCGACTCGCCGCCGATGTCGAGGATGTCGGCCCCCTCCTCCAGCAGCCGCAGCGCGTGGTCGAAGGCGGCATCGGTGGTGTCGTGCGCGCCGCCGTCGGAGAACGAGTCGGGCGTGACGTTGACGATGCCCATCACGCGGGGCCGGTCGAGCACGAGCTCGCGGCCGTTGCAGTCGAGCACGGGGGCGGTCTGGAACATGCGGCGACGCCAAAGAAAAAGGCCAGAGCGAACTCTGGCCTTTTCGATAGTGTCCGGCAAGGCGGGCGGTCAGGTCTGCGCCGCCGGCCCGATCACCGCGCCCGGCGGGTGGCCGGCGTCGTCCTTGGGCGACTTGCCGGACTTGCCCCAGTCGGCCGGCGGGCCCGGCGTGCGCCCGGCCATGATGTCGTCGATCTGGTGGGCGTCGATGGTCTCGTACTGCAGCAGGGCGTCGGCCATGACGTGCAGCTTGTCGAGGTTGTCGCGCAGGATCGTCGTGGTGCGGTCGTAGGCCTTGTCGAGGATGCCGCGCACGACCTCGTCGATGCGCCGCGCGGTGTCGTCCGACACGCTCTTGTGCTGCGTGACCGAGCGACCGAGGAACACCTCGTCGTCCTCCTCGCTGTAGGCGATCGGCCCCATCTCGTCGGACAGGCCCCACTTGGTGACCATGTTGCGCGCCATCTTGGTTGCGCGCTCGATGTCGTTGGAGGCGCCGGTGGTGACCTTGTCGTTGCCGAAGATCAGCTCCTCGGCGACGCGGCCGCCGTACAGCGAGCACAGCTGCGACTCGATCGCGGTGCGGTTGTAGCTGTACTTGTCGCCCTCGGGCAGGTACATGGTGACGCCCAGCGCGCGGCCACGCGGAATGATGGTGACCTTGTAGACCGGGTCGTGCTCGGGGACGATCCGGCCGACGATCGCGTGGCCGGCCTCGTGGTAGGCGGTGAGCTTCTTCTCGTCCTCGCTCATCGCCATCGAACGGCGCTCGGCACCCATCAGGATCTTGTCGCGCGCCTTGTCGAAGTGCTCCATGCGCACGTCCTTGGCGTTCTCGCGGGCGGCGAACAGCGCCGCCTCGTTGACCAGGTTGGCCAGGTCGGCGCCGCTGAAGCCCGGCGTGCCGCGCGCCACCACCATCGGCTCGACGTCGTCCGACAGCGGCACCTTGCGCATGTGCACGCGCAGGATCTGCTCGCGGCCCTTGACGTCGGGCAGGCCGACCACGACCTGGCGGTCGAAGCGGCCGGGGCGCAGCAGCGCCGGGTCGAGCACGTCCGGGCGGTTGGTCGCGGCGATCACGATCACGCCCTCTCCGCCCTCGAAGCCGTCCATCTCGACCAGCAGCTGGTTCAGGGTCTGCTCGCGTTCGTCATGGCCACCGCCGAGGCCGGCGCCGCGGTGGCGGCCGACCGCGTCGATCTCGTCGATGAAGATGATGCACGGCGCGTGCTTCTTGGCCTGCTCGAACATGTCGCGCACGCGGCTGGCGCCGACGCCGACGAACATCTCGACGAAGTCCGAGCCGGAAATGCTGAAGAACGGCACCTTGGCCTCGCCGGCGATCGCCCGCGCCAGCAGGGTCTTGCCGGTGCCCGGCGGGCCCACCATCAGCACGCCGCGCGGGATCTTGCCGCCGAGCTTCTGGAACCGCGACGGGTCGCGCAGGAACTCGACCAGCTCGCCGACCTCCTCCTTGGCCTCGTCGCAACCGGCGACGTCGGCCAGGGTCACCTTGACCTGGTCCTCGCCCTGCATCTTGGCGCGCGACTTGCCGAAGCTCATCGCGCCCTTGCTGCCGCCCTGCTGCATCTGCCGCATGACGAAGATCCAGAACGCGATGATCAGGATGATCGGCAGGAAGTTCAGCACGATCGACCAGAACGACGGCCCGCCCGGCGGCGTCTGGGTGATCGCGACGTCGTGCTCGAGCAGGTCGTTGACCAGGTCCTTGTCGCCCGGGCTGTAGGTGGTGAAGCTGCTGCCGTCCTTGCGCTCGCCGGTGATGGTGGTGCGGTCCTCGGCGATCTTGACGCTCTCGACCCGGTCGGCCTGCACCTGCTGGATGAACTGGTCGTAGGCCAGCGTCTCCACGCCGCCACCGGCGGTGCGCGGGCCGAACGCCTGGAACACCACCATCAATACGACGGCGACGATCACCCACAGCATCAGATTCTTGGCCAGGTCGTTCATTCAGTCGGTCACGTCGTTGTTGGGCGGGGTCACGGGTTATTTGATCTGGGCGCGCTTGCCCTGGGCGAGGGCGTAGACCTCCGGCGAGCGCTTGCGCGACGCGGCCGGCTTGCGGATCGACACCTTCGCATAGCGGCGGCGCAGCTCCTTTACGTACTCATCGAAACCCACGCCCTGGAACAGCTTGATCAGGAACGCGCCATCGACCTTGAGGTGGCGGTCGGCGAAATCCATCGCCAGCTCGGACAGGTACATCGCCCGCGGCATGTCGACCGCATCCACACCGCTTTTATTGGGGGCCATGTCGGACAGTACAAGGTCCACCGGCTTGCCGCCCAGGCTCTGCTCCAGCCGGGATAGGACAGCATCCTCCCTGAAATCCCCATGAAGGAACTCCACCCCCGCCAGCGGCGGCATTTCGAGGATGTCCAGCGCGATCACCCGGCCGCTGTCGCCCAGCTCCTGCCGGACCCACTGCGACCAGCCGCCGGGGGCCGCGCCGAGGTCCACCACCACCATGCCCGGCCGGAGCAGGCGGTCGCGCTCGACCAACTCCTCGAGCTTGTAGACCGCCCGCGAGCGCATGCCCTCCGCCCGCGCCTTCTTCACGAAGGGGTCGGAGTGGTGTTCCTTCAGCCAGCGCTGGCTGCTTTTGCTGCGTGTGGCCATCGGGCGCCGGCGTCGGGACAGGGTCTCCATGATACCCTGCGGGCCCTGTATCTCCTGTCCTGCGTGCCCCCATGCCGACCGCCCTGACCGCCGCCCAGACCCGATTCCTGCGCGGGCAGGCGCACGACCTCAAGGCGATGCTGCAGATCGGCGGAAAGGGCCTCACCGACGCCGTCGTGGCCGAGGTCGACCTGGCCCTGGAGCACCACGAGCTGATCAAGGTCAAGGTGGCCGCCGGCGACCGCGAGGCCCGCGACGCGATGATGGCCGAGCTGGCCGGGCGCACCGGCGCCGCGCTGGTGCAGCGCATCGGCCACACCGTGGTGCTGTACCGCCCGGGCACCGACAAGCGCCAGATCGTCCTGCCGCGGTCCTGACGAGCCGCCGCGGGACCGGATGGCCATCCGCCCCACCCGAACGCCATGCAACTGACCCTCGAACGTCCCGATCACGAGTTCTTCCTGCGCGGTGCCGACGGCGCCGTGGCGCGGGTGAACGACCTGCAGCTGACCCGCAGTTTCGTGATCGCCCCCGACCGCCTGCTGCGTGACTGGGCGGCGACCGGCGCCGCCGCGATGACGCCGGAGATGCTGGAACCGCTGCTGGAGATGGCGCCGGCGGTGATCCTGCTGGGCACCGGCGAGCGCCAGGTGTTCCCCTCGCCCGCGGTACTGGCCGAGGGTCTGCGCCGCGGCGTGGGGATCGAGGTGATGACCAACGCCGCCGCCGCCCGCACCTTCAACGTGCTGGCCGGCGAAGGCCGCAAGGTCGTCGCCGGATTCATCCTCCCGGCCTGACCGGGTGGCCCGCCGCGCTACTTGCGCGGCAGGTGCAGCAGCGGGTCGACCGGCTTGCCGTTGTGGCGGATCTCGAAGTGCAGCTGGTCGCGCGAGGCGCCGGTGCGGCCGAGTTCGGCGATCTGCTGGCCGGCCTTGACCACCGCGCCCTCGGCCACCAGCCGGGTGCGGTTGTGGCCGTACGCCGACAGCCACTGCTCGTTGTGCTTGATGATGATCAGCTCGCCATAGCCGACCAAGCCCGAACCCGAATACACCACCGTGCCGTCGGCGGCCGAGCGCACCGGGGCGCCTCCGGTGCCGGCGATGTCGATGCCCTGCTTCGTCGGCTCGCCGGCCTCGAACCGGCTGAGCAGCTGGCCGTCGACCGGCCACTTCCAGTCGACCCCGCTGTTGACCGGTGCGGCGCTGGCCGGCGGTGGCGACGTGCGCGCCGGACCGGCATCGCGGCCGGGCGTGGTCGTACGCGGGGGTGTGGTGGACGCGGTGGAGCGCGACGGGGTCGCGCGGCCGCCGGCCGGGTACAGCGACAGCCGCTGGCCCGGGTAGATCGTGTACGGCGGCGCCAGCCCGTTCCAAGCGGCCAGGTCGCGCACGGCAATGCCGTTGTCGGTGGCGATGCGGTAGAGCGTGTCGCCCTTCTGGACGATGGTGGTGGCGCCGTATTTGGGCGTCGACCCCGGCCCCGCGGTGCGGGTGACGGTGCTGGAGCAGGCCGCGAGCACCAGCGCGGCGGCGGCCACGACCAGCAGGCGCGATGCCCTTCCGAGGTTCATTCCGTGGGTGTCGGGACGGGTCGTCTTGGTCATGCGCCTTGTCGTGTCCTCCAGGTCGGCCGGGCCGCGGGCCAGGCCAAAGGGTGTCATGGCACCGGATACCGGCGCTGAACGGCTCAGCCGGAAAGCCGCTGGAACAGCTCGTGCGCGGCCACACCGCCGCCGCCGATCAGGATACCGAAGTAGATGACGGTCCCGATGTTCATCAGGTGGCCGAGCAGGACCGCGCCGCCATCGCGCTGGATCATGCCCACAGCGTAGAACAGCAGCGCCAGCGCCGGCAGCGTGTTGCTGAACGGAACGAATCCGAACGGCGCCATCAGCAGCAGTGCGGCGAAGATGAAGGCGAGGTTGTTGAACAGGTTGATCGCGCGCCCCTCGACGAACAGCCGCAGCCGGTGCGGACGGCTGATGCGCTCCATCCGGGTCACCCACTTGAGCCCCCCGGTCAGGCCGGGGCGCAGCTTGTCGGCCGGTAGCGAGCGGTCACGCAGCTTCGCCGGCAGCCACAGCGGACGGCCCAGCACGCGGCTGATGCCGACCAGCAGGATCGCCGCGCCGAACACGGTGCTCACGCCCGGGATCGACACCGGGATCAGGAACACCAGCGTCAGCAGCATCGTCAGCAGCAGCAGGCCTTCCTCGCCGAACACGTCCAGCAGCTCGCCGAGGCTCAACCGGTCTTCCGGCAGCGAGTCGATGATCGATGCGAGCTGTTCGCCCAGTGGCGCGACGCCGCCGGCGCGCGCGTGGTCGGTTGCGTGGTCGGGCATGGCTCAGTCGACCATGCCCGACAGCAGCGGCACGAACACCACCGGGCCGAGCGTCTGCTGGCTCAGGCTGCCGTCGGCCGCCTTGCGCAGCACCAGCAGTGACTGCGCGCCGGCGCCGCCGACCGGCGCCACGAGCACCCCGCCGGCCGCGAGCTGTTCGCCCAGCGCATCGACCAGCGCCGGCGCCGCGGCGGTGACGATGATCGCGTCGAACGGACCGTTCTCGGGCCAGCCGATGCGGCCGTCGTCATGCTTGCTGCGGATGTTCATGCCGAGCTGGCGGAAGCGCTTGCGTGCGGTGCGCAGCAGTTCGCCGATGCGCTCGACGGTGTGCACCTCCAGCCCGAGCGCCGCCAGGATCGCGGCCTGGTAGCCCGAGCCGGTGCCGATCTCCAGCACCTTGCGCGGCGCCGCCTGCATCAGCACCTCGGTCATCCGCGCGACCACCCACGGTTGCGAGATGGTCTGGCCGTGGCCGATCGGCAGCGCGGTGTCCTCGTAGGCGCGGGTCGCCAGCGCCTCGTCGACGAACAGGTGCCGCGGCACGGTGCGGATGGCGTTGAGCACGCGCTCGTCCGCGATCGCCTCGCCACCGGCGCTGCCGCCGCGCAGGCGGTCGACCAGGCGGTCGCGTACGCGCTGGGACGTCATGCCGGAACCGATCGCCTCTGGTTGCAGGCGCATGCGCAGGCTCATCGCGCGCCCTCCCCGGCCGACGTGGAGACCGGTGCGCCGGCCGGGGTCGGCGTGTTGCGGTCGAGCGAGGCGACCAGCCCGTCGACCCAGCCGGCAACCTGCTCGAGCGCCGGGTAGCGGGTCAGGTCGACCTGGATCGGGGTGATCGAGATGTGGCCGGTGCGCACGGCATGGAAATCGGTGCCGGGGCCGGCGTCGTGCTCGGCGCCCGCGGCACCGATCCACCACCACTGGCGGCCGCGCGGATCCTGCTGCGACACGCAGGACTCGGCGCGGTGGCGGTTGCCCAGGCGGGTGACCTCGAACCCGGCGATTTCGTCCCACGGCAGGTCCGGCACGTTGACGTTGAGCATGGTGTCGGCCGGCAGCGGGTCCACCCGCAGCCGCGCGATGATCTCGGCGGCCGCGCGCGCGGCGGTCCCGTAATGGCGGCCGACGTGGTCGACCGTGACCAGCGACACCGCGACCGACGGCAGGCCGAGGAAGCGCCCTTCCATCGCGGCGGCCACGGTGCCCGAATAGATCACGTCGTCGCCGAGGTTGGCGGCGTTGTTGATGCCCGACACGACGATGTCCGGCTCGTCCTCGAGCATCCCGGAGATGGCGACGTGCACGCAGTCGGTCGGCGTGCCGTAGACGCGCCAGGTGCGCTCGTCCTGCCGCGCCACGCGGACCGGCATGTCGAGCGTCAGCGAGTTGCTGGCACCGGAACGGTCGCGGTCGGGGGCGACCGTCAGCACATCGTGTCCCGCGGCGCGCAGGCCCTCGGCGAGTGCCCGGATGCCGGGCGCGTCGACGCCGTCGTCGTTGCTGACCAGTACTTGCATGGACTCCCTTGGCGAGCCGCCCGGCGCGGCGAGGTGAGGCGGATGGACGCGCGGCGGACCTGGACCGGAAGGCCACGACCCGGTGCTGCGGCGAGGGTCGCGGGGCGTCCCGCGATGCCCGGCATGATAGCCCAAGCCCGGGCGACGCCGACCCGCGATGGACGGTTGCACGGCCGCACCGCGCGGGCCACGCTTGTCCGGTGACCGACCGGACCGATCCATGACCGCGCCCGACGACGAGGACGACGACGCCGCCCTGTTCCGCGACGCGGTCGGGCCGGTGCGCCGGCTCCCCGAGCGCGTGGCGCCGCCGATGCCGGCACGCCCGCGTCCGCGCGCGCGCATGGCCGAACGCGACGAGGCCGCCGCCCGTGACGAGTTCCGCTTGGCGCTGGACGAGCAGCTGGCGGAGGCCGGCGACGTGCTGGCGTGGCGCCAGGACACCGTGCCGGATCCGGTCTACCGGCGGCTGCGCCGCGGCGAGATCTCCGCGCAGGAGGAGCTCGACCTGCACGGCGCCGATGCACGCACCGCCGAAGCGCTGCTGCGCGCCTTCCTCGCCGATGCGTTGCGGCACGGGCTCGGCTGCGTGCGGATCATCCACGGCAAGGGCGGCCGCGGCCATGCCGATTTCAGCAGCAGCGGCGCACCGGTACTCAAGAACCTGGTCGACCGGATGCTGCGTCAGCGCGCGAGTGTGCTGGCGTTCCATTCCGCGCCGCCCGCGCAGGGCGGGACAGGCGCGGTGGTGGTGCTGCTGGCGCCGTCGAAACGGCGCTGAACACCGCGTCAGTCGCCGCTGGCGACCAGCGTTTCCTCGCGCACCGGCGGGTTGACCCAGGTGACGTCGATGCCACGACGCCGCGCGATGGTCTCGACACGCGACCTGTAGGCCTCGTCCGGGCCGATGGTCCTGGTGTCCGGAGACAGGCTTGCACGCCCGTCATCCATGCTGGCGCAGGCCGACAGGCCCGCCACCGCCAAGGAGATCAGCGCGACTCTCGATATCGCTTTCATGATCGTCTCCCGTGACTGCCCGGAGCCGGGGCGGCGCCCGGGGCCCGGTCGGACCGGGCACGGTCAGGGTTGCGCCGCCGGAGGGCGGCCGCCAGTGCCGGTCGCCGGGTTTCCGACCAGCGGCAATCGCCGGAGAGCCCGGCTCAGGTGCCGTTGAAATCGCCCAGCTCGGCGAGCACCACGGTGGCGTAGGTGCCGGGTGGCAAGGCGAACTCCAGGCGGAGGGTGTCCGGGGAGGGCCAGGCCCATGCCAGTGCGTCGGGGCGCAGCCGCAGCGCGCGCCGCTCCTGCTTCAGGCCGGCCTTCTCCAGCCCGTCGCGCACGCGCGGCCAAGCGCCGTCGGCGAGCATCGCGTGTTCCAGCGCCGCGACCCGGCCCGCGCTGCGCAGTTCGCCACGGCCCCACAGCGGCCCGGTCGGATGGATGTCGAACGCGGCCACCCGGGCGGCCAGCGCGGCGTCGAGCGGTTCGGGGCCGAACACGCTGCGGCTGCCGTCCAGCATCCAGACTTCGCCCTCGACCATGCCGGTGTCCCAGTCGCCGGCTTCCACGCGCGCCGCCAGCACCCGGTTGAACGCGGCCGAACGGGCGGCGGACAGCAGGAGGCCGCGTTGCTCGCGACCGACCCGGCGCCCGGCGAACATCGCCAGCGCGTGGGTCAGATTGTCGCCGCCGCGGCCGAAGCGTTGCTCGCCGAAGTAGTTGGGCACGCCCCGCGCCGCCATCGCCTGCAGGCGGGCCTCGACCGCCGCGCGATCGCCCTGCGCGTCACGCAGCACCAGCACGAAACGGTTGCCGGCCAGCGCGCCGCGCGGCAGCTTGCGAGAGTGCCAGTCGTGCCGCAGCAGGCGCAGGTATTCGGGCTCGCCTTCGATATCGAACCCGGCAGAATCCGGCGCAACGCGGCGCGGCAGGTGCACGCTGAAGCGCTGGCGGGTCACCGCGTGGCGGTCCTTCAGCCCGGCGTAGCCGATCGCGCTTTCGGGCACGCCGGCCCACGCGGCGATGTGGCGCGCGGCGAAGGCGGTGTTCATGCCGCGCTTCTCGATCTCCAGCAGCAGATGCTCGCCGCTGCCGGACGGCTCGAAGCCGGGCAGTTCGTCGACGCGGAAATCCTCCGGCGTGGCGCGGATGCGCGCCGCCAGCACCGCCGGGCCGTGCGCGCGCGGCAGGTGGTTGCCGCGGTCGTCGCCCGGCGAAGCGGCGCCGCTCATTCCCGGACCAGCAGGCACACCGCCATCGCGGCGATGCCCTCGCCGCGTCCGGTGAAGCCGAGTTTCTCGCTGGTGGTCGCCTTGACGCTGATCGCATCGACCGCCACGCCGGTGTCCGCAGCCAGCGTGTCGCGCATGGCCGCGGCGTGCGGGCCGACCTTCGGCCGCTCGCAGATGACGGTGACGTCGGCGTTGCCGAGCTTCCAGCCCTGCCCTGCCGCAAGCCCGATGCAGTGGCGCAGGAACGCGCGGCTGTCGGCGCCCTTCCACCTAGGGTCCGACGGCGGGAAATGGCGGCCGATGTCGCCCAGCGCCAGCGCGCCGAGGATCGCGTCGCACAGCGCGTGGATCACCACGTCGCCGTCGGAGTGGGCGAGCACGCCGCGCTCGTGCGGGACGCGCACGCCGCCGAGCACGACGTGGTCGCCGTCGCCGAAGGCGTGGACGTCATAGCCCTGGCCGATGCGGATGTTCATTGGGTACCTCGGATGTGCAGGAGCCCGCTCATGGTAGGAGCGACGATTCGCGGCGGGCGAGCAGGAACTCGGCGAGCGCGAGATCGGCCGGGGTGGTGACCTTGAGGTTGTCCTCGCGGCCTTCGACCAGTCGCGGGCGGGCGCCGGTGCGTTCCATCGCCATCGCCTCGTCGGTGACCACGGCGCCGTCGGCCCTCGCCTGCCGCAGTGCCTCGACCAGCGCGTCGCGGCGGAACGCCTGCGGGGTCAGCGCGCGCCACAGGGCTTCGCGCGGTTCGGTCGCGGTGATGCGGCCGTCGCCGTCGGCACGCTTGAGGGTGTCGCGCACCGGCGCGGCGAGGATCGCCCCGTCGGCCGAGGTGCAGGCGGCATCGATCAGACGGTCGAGATCGTCGCGCCGCAGGTTCGGCCGCGCGGCGTCATGGACCAGCACCAGCGCGTCGGCGGCGATATCGGCCGGCAGTGCCTGCAGCGCCGCCAGCACCGAGTCGGCACGTTCGCCGCCGCCGACGCAGCGCAGCACCGGCTTGCCGTGGCGCTGCGTCCAGCCGGGCCAACGCTCGTCACCGGCGGCCAGCGCGACCACCGCACCGGCCACCGCGGGATGCCCCAGCAGCGCATCGAGCGCGTGCGCGATCAGCGGCTGGCCGGCGGCTTCGAGGTACTGCTTGGGGACGTCGCCCCCGAACCGCGTGCCGCGGCCGGCGGCCGGGATCACCGCCCAGATGGCCGGCGCGGTCACGGTGTCCCGCCGGCGTCGGCGCCCGGGTCCTGCGCGGGCGGCGGCGTGGCGTCCTCGGGCTCGACCACGCGGTAGAACGTCTCGCCGGGCTTGATCATCCCCAGCTCGCTGCGCGCGCGTTCCTCGACCGCCGCCTCGCCGGACTTGAGGTCCTCGACCTCGGCCGCGAGCGCGTCGTTGCGCTCTTTCAGCCCGTCGTTCTCGCGCGACTGCTCGTCGACCCGCTGCTCAAGCGACGCGACCGAGCGCCGCCCGCCCTCGCCCAGCCACAGCCGGTACTGCAGCAGCACCAGCATGGCCGCCAGCAGTACCAGCAACACGCCGAGCCAGCGACGCGGCATGGCGATGTCAGCGCTTCAGCGAGACGAACGCGTCGCGGCCGGCGTACTTGGCGGCGGCACCGAGCTGCTCCTCGATCCGCAGCAGCTGGTTGTACTTGGCCACGCGGTCGCTGCGGCACAGCGAGCCGGTCTTGATCTGGGTCGCCGTGGTCGCCACCGCGATGTCGGCGATGGTGGTGTCCTCGGTCTCGCCGGAGCGGTGCGAAACAACGGCGGCGTAGCCCGCGCGGTCGGCCATCGCGATCGCCTCGAGGGTCTCGGTCAGGGTGCCGATCTGGTTGACCTTGATCAGGATCGCGTTGGCGACCTGCTGGTCGATGCCCTGCTGGAAGATCCGCGGGTTGGTCACGAACAGGTCGTCGCCGACCAGCTGCACCTTGTTGCCGAGGCGTTGGGTCAGCAGCTTCCAGCCGTCCCAGTCGCCCTCGTCCATGCCGTCCTCGATCGTGACGATCGGGTACTGCGCGCACCAGTTGCCGAGGAAGTCGGCGAACTGCTCGCTGGTCAGGCGCTTGCCCTCGCCGGTGAGGTTGTACTTGCCATTCTCGTAGAACTCGCTGCTGGCGACGTCGAGGCCGAGCAGGATGTCCTCGCCGGCGTGGTAGCCGGCTTTGCCGATCGCCTCGAGGATGGTTTCCAGCGCCTCCTCGTTGCTGCGCAGGTCGGGCGCGAAGCCGCCCTCGTCGCCGACCGCGGTGCTGAGGCCGCGGCCCTTGAGCACCGACTTGAGCGCGTGGAACACCTCGGTGCCGGCGCGCAGGCTCTCGGAGAAGCTGTCGAAGCCGGTCGGCAGGATCATGAACTCCTGCAGGTCGACGTTGTTGTCGGCATGCGCACCGCCGTTGATGATGTTCATCATCGGCACCGGCAACACCGGCGCACGGTCGCCGGCCAGGTGCTTCCACAGCGGCAGCTTCAGCGAGGCGGCGACCGCGTGGGCGTTGGCCATCGAGACACCCAGCAGCGCATTGGCGCCGAGCCGGCCCTTGTTGTCGGTGCCATCGAGGTCGACCAGCCGCTTGTCGATGCCGGCCTGGTCGGCCGCGTCCATCCCGGTGATCGCCTGCGCGATGGTCGTGTTGACGTTCTCGACCGCGGTGCGCACGCCCTTGCCGAGGTAGCGGGTCTTGTCGCCGTCACGCAGCTCGACCGCCTCCTTGGAACCGGTGGATGCGCCCGAGGGCACCATCGCGCGGCCGAAGCTGCCGTCGGCGAGCGTGACCTCCGCTTCCAGGGTCGGGTTGCCGCGGCTGTCGAGGATCTCGCGGGCGTGGACTTTGGCGATCTGGGTCATGTCGGGTTCTTTGGATGTCTCAGGATTGGGATTCGAGGAAGCCGTTGCGCTTGGTGACCTGGTCGATCGCCATCAGCGTCTCCAGCAGGGCGCGCATCCGGCCGAGCGGCCAGGCGTTGGGGCCGTCGCTCAGGGCCTTGTCCGGGTCCGGGTGGGTTTCCATGAAGATGCCGGCGATGCCGACCGCCATCGCCGCGCGCGACAGCACCGGCACGAACTCGCGCTGGCCGCCGCTCTTGCCGCCGGCACCGCCGGGCAGCTGCACCGAGTGGGTGGCGTCGAACACCACCGGGCAGCCGGTGTCGCGCATCACCGCGAGGCTGCGCATGTCCGAGACCAGGTTGTTGTAGCCGAAGCTGGCGCCGCGCTCGCAGACCATGATGTCGCGGTTGCCGGTGGCCAGCGCCTTGTCGGCGACGTGCTTCATCTCCCACGGCGACAGGAACTGGCCCTTCTTGATGTTGACCGGCTTGCCGGCGCTGGCGACCTTCTGGATGAAGTCGGTCTGCCGGCACAGGAACGCGGGGGTCTGCAGCACGTCGACGACGGCGGCGACCTCGTCCATCGGGGTGTACTCGTGGACGTCGGTCAGCACCGGCACGCCGAGCTGCCGCTTGACCTCGTCCAGCACCTTCAGCCCCTGCTCCAGGCCCGGGCCGCGGAAGCCCGACACCGAGGTGCGGTTGGCCTTGTCGAAGCTGGACTTGAAGATGAAGGGGATGCCGAGCTCGCCGGTGATTTCCTTGAGCTGGCCGGCGGTATCGAGCTGCAGCTGCATCGACTCGATCACGCAGGGGCCGGCGATCAGGAAGAAGGGCCGGTCGAGGCCGATCTCGAATCCGCAGAGGTTCATGCGTGTGCCTCCTTGAGCAGCCGTCCGCCGGCCTGCGCCTTGTGCTCGCGCGCGGCGCGGATGAAGCCGACGAACAGCGGGTGGCCGTCGCGTGGGGTGGAGAGGAACTCGGGGTGCGCCTGGCAGGCCAGGAACCACGGGTGGACGTCGCGCGGCAGCTCGACCATCTCCACCAGCAGGTCGTCCATCGACTTGGCGCTGATCACCAGTCCCGCGTCTTCCAGCTGGGTGCGGTAGCGGTTGTTGAACTCGTAGCGGTGGCGGTGGCGCTCGCCGACCACGTCCTTGCCGTACATCGCGTGGGCCAGGGTGCCGGGCTTGATCCGCTGGTCCTGCAGGCCCAGCCGCATGGTGCCGCCGAGGTCGCTGTCCTCGCTGCGGCGCTCGACGTCGCCGGTCGACGTGCGCCACTCGGTGATCAGGCCGATCACCGGGTGCGGGCTGGCCTTGTCGTTCTCGGTGCTGTTGGCGCCCTCCAGCCCGGCGACGTGGCGGGCGTAGTCGACCACCGCCGCCTGCATGCCGTAGCAGATGCCGAAATACGGGATGCCGTGCTCGCGCGCGTGGCGGGCGCTGTCGACCTTGCCCTCGAAGCCGCGGTCGCCGAAGCCGCCGGGCACGAGGATGCCGTCGACGCCCGCCAGCGCCTCGCCGGCGCCGAGCTTCTCGACGTCGCTGGACTCCAGCCACTTCAGGTTGACCCGGGTGCGCTGGCGCAGGCCGCCGTGCTTGAGGGCCTCGGCCACCGACTTGTAGGCGTCCTGGTGGTCGACGTACTTGCCGACGACGCCGATCGTGACCTCGTCGACCGGGTGCTCGCTGGCGTCCAGCACCGCGTCCCACTCGGCCAGGTCGGGCGCGCCCGCGGCGAGCCGCAGGCGGTCGATGATCAGGTCGTCCAGGCCCTGCTCGTGGAAGCGCTGCGGCATCCGGTAGATGTTGTCGAGATCGACCGCGGAGATCACCGCGCGCTCGGAGACGTTGGTGAACAGCGCGATCTTGCGACGCTCGCTGTCCGGCAGCGGCTGTTCGGAGCGGCACAGCAGGATATCGGGCTGGATACCGATCGAGCGCAGTTCCTTGACCGAATGCTGGGTCGGCTTGGTCTTGAGTTCGCCGGCGGCGGCGATCCACGGCACCAGCGTGAGGTGCATGAACAGCGCCTTGTCCGGGCCGCGCTCGGTGCGCAGCTGGCGGATCGCCTCCAGGAACGGCAGCGACTCGATGTCGCCGACGGTGCCGCCGATCTCGACCAGGCCGACGTCGAAGCCCTGGGTGGCCTCGACGATGCAGCGCTTGATCTCGTCGGTGATGTGCGGGATCACCTGCACGGTGCCGCCAAGGTAGTCGCCGCGGCGCTCCTTGCGGATCACGTTCTCGTAGATGCGGCCCGTGGTGACCGAATTCTTCCGGCTCAGCCGGGTGCGGACGTAGCGCTCGTAGTGGCCGAGGTCGAGGTCGGTCTCGGCGCCGTCGTCGGTGACGTACACCTCGCCGTGCTGGAACGGGCTCATCGTGCCCGGGTCGACGTTGATGTACGGGTCGAGCTTCATCATCGTCACGCGCAGGCCGCGCGCTTCGAGGATGGCCGCCAGCGAGGCCGCCGCAATGCCCTTGCCGAGCGAGGACACCACGCCGCCGGTGACGAAGATCAGGGGAGTCATGGATTTTTGTGCCGCTGGAAAGCCGCAGTTTACCGGCTGGGGGGGCCGGCCGCGACCGCTTGACTTCCGCGGCGCGGCGCCAAGCGGTCCCGCGCCTGCCCGGCCGCCGCGCAAAAAAAGACGCCCCGGCGGACCGGGGCGTCGTTTGGACCTGGAAAGTCCCTCGGACTCAGAGGCCGTCGTCCTCTTCCGGCTCGACCGGGGCTTCGGCGTCGACGTCGGCCTCGACATCGGCGCCAACGCCCAGGTTGGCGTTGGCCGCGGCGTTGACGTTGGTATCGGTCACCGCGGCGGCGGTGTCGACCCCGGCGCCGGCGGCACCGGTCGCGGCGGCGGCGGTGTCGGACGCCTGGGCGCCCAGCTCGACCTGCGCGGCCGGGGCGGCGTCGGCCTGGGCATTGGCGTTGGCGCTCTGGGCGAACGCGGCCGGGGCGGCGACCATGGCGGCGATGACGGCCGGCAGCATCAGCTTGCGGATATTCATGCGATGTCTCTCCTCAAATCCTTGGGGGAATGGTGGAAACAAACGGTGGGCGGGTGCCCTTCGTACCGCGGCCCCTGATCCGGGGGAGAATCGTGGGGGATGGGCCGTGGCCGGCCGTCGGGGAACAGGGGGAACCACGACGACGGTCCCGACCCTATCGGCCCCCGCCTCGCTCCAGCCTGAACGAACGGGAAATTAACGGTGGCCGCGACTATCCACTACGGGCGTGGTCCCGGGCGCGATCCGGAGCCGCTCGCTTGACCGCCCCCCGCCCCGTCTTCATCCTCGCCGCTCCGCCGCGCCAGCCCGCATGCCTTGATGAACACCCGCTACAACGCCGCAGATATCGAAGTCCTTTCCGGGCTGGACCCGGTCAAGCGCCGCCCGGGGATGTACACCGACACCACCCGGCCGAACCACCTGGCGCAGGAGGTCATCGACAACTCGGTGGACGAGGCGCTGGGCGGCCACGCGAAGCTGATCGAGGTCACCCTGCACGCCGACGGCAGTTGCGAAGTGGCCGACGACGGCCGCGGCATGCCGGTCGACATCCACCCGGAGGAAGGCATCCCCGGCGTCGAGCTGATCCTCACCCGGCTGCACGCCGGCGGTAAGTTCAGCGGCAAGAACTACACCTTCTCCGGCGGCCTGCACGGCGTCGGCGTCAGCGTGGTCAACGCGCTGTCGAGCCGGGTCGAGCTGTTCATCAAGCGCGACGGCAACGAGTACCGGATGGAATTCCGCAACGGCGACCGCAGCTCGGAACTGGAGATCGTCGGCAGCGTAGGCAAGAAGAACACCGGCACCCGGCTGCGCTTCTGGCCGGACCCGAAGTACTTCGACACCCCGAAATTCAACCTGCGCTCGCTCAAGCACCTGCTGCGCGCCAAGGCCGTGCTCTGCCCCGGCCTGACCGTGCGCCTGCACGACGTGGCCGGCGACGAGAAGCTGGAGTGGCATTACGAGGACGGCCTGCGCGACTACCTTCGCGGGGAACTCGCTGACAGCGAGCTGCTGCCGCCCGAGCTGTTCGTCGGCCACCTGCAGAAGGACACCGAGGTGGTCGACTGGGCGGTGGCCTGGGTGCCGGACGGAGAGTTGGTGCAGGAAAGCTACGTCAACCTGATCCCGACCGCCCAGCACGGCACCCACGTCAACGGCCTGCGCACCGGCTTCACCGACGCGCTGCGGGAGTTCTGCGACTTCCGTAACCTGCTGCCGCGCGGGGTCAAGCTGGCGCCCGAGGACGTCTGGGACCGGGTGTCGTTCGTGCTGTCGCTGAAGATGACCGATCCGCAGTTCTCCGGCCAGACCAAGGAGCGGCTGAGTTCGCGCCAGGCCGCCGGCATGGTCGAGGGTGCCGCACACGACGCCTTCAGCCTGTGGTTGAACCAGCACGTGGAACTCGGCGAGCGCATTGCCCAGTTGGCGATCGAACGCGCCAGCGCGCGGCTCAAGACCGAGAAGCAGATCACCCGCAAGAAGGTCACCCAGGGCCCCGCCCTGCCCGGCAAGCTGGCCGACTGCACCAGCCAAGACCTCTCGCGCACCGAGCTGTTCCTGGTCGAAGGCGACTCGGCCGGCGGAAGCGCGCGGCAGGCCCGCGACAAGGACTTCCAGGCGATCCTCCCGCTGCGCGGCAAGATCCTCAACACCTGGGAAGTGGCCTCCGGCAGCGTGCTCGGTTCGCAGGAAGTGCACGACCTCGCCGTCGCGATCGGCTGTGATCCCGGCAAGGACGACATCAGCGGACTGCGCTACGGCAAGGTCATCATCCTTGCCGACGCCGACTCCGACGGCCTGCACATCGCGACCCTGCTGAGCGCATTGTTCCTGCAGCATTTCCCGGCGCTGGTCGCGGCCGGCCACGTGTTCGTCGCGATGCCGCCGCTGTTCCGCATCGACCTCGGCAAGCAGGTGTTCTACGCACTCGACGAGGAGGAGAAGCGGATCCTGCTGGAGAAGATCGAGCGCGAGAAGGCGGAGAAGAAGAAGGGCGCGTCCGGCACCGTCCATGTCACCCGGTTCAAGGGCCTGGGCGAGATGAACCCCTCGCAGCTGCGCGAGTCGACCATCCACCCCGACACCCGCCGGCTGGTCCAGCTGACCGTCGACGACGCCGACGCGACCCGCTCACTGATGGACATGCTGCTGGCCAAGAAGCGCGCCGGCGACCGCAAGGCATGGCTGGAGCAGAAGGGCGACCTGGCGACGCTGGAGGTCTGAGGCGCGCGGCCGCCCGGGCCCGCGCGATCCGGATGACCCGGGTCGTCTGCAGGAGCGACGTGCGCCGCGAACGCGGAGAAACGAGCCGACGGCCCGTATGCGATTGCTGCGCGTTCGCGACTAACATCGCTCCTACGCAAGCCGGGAACCCGCCGCCTGCAGCAGCGCGCGCAGCACCACCTGCAACGCGCCGGCCTTCGCCTCGTCGTACTCGAACGAATCCTCGTCCATGTAGCAGCGCTGGCTGATCTCCAGTTGCACTGCGTCGACACCGTCGCCGGGGGCGCCGTAGTGACGGGTGATGTGGCCCCCCTTGAACCGCCCGTTGGCGACCCAGTCGTATCGCTGCTGCGCGCCCAGCACCTGTTCCAGCCGTTGCTGCAGCGCCGGCGAGCAGCTGGCACCGGACGCGGTGCCGAGGTTGAGGTCCGGCAGCCGGCCCTCGAACAGGAACGGCAGCCCGCTGCCGCGGATCGAGTGGCCCTCCCACAACACCGCCCGCCCGTGTTCCTGCCGCAGCCGGGCGAGCTCGCCGGCCAGGGCGTCGTGGTACGGCCGCCAGTAGCGCTCGACGCGGCCGTGCACTTCGGCCTCGTCGGGTTCCGCGCCGGCCTGGTAGACCGGCCCGCCGCTGAACCGCACGGTCGGGCACAGGCCGGTGGTGTTCTGTCCCGGGTAGAGCGAGGTGTCGTCCGGCGGACGGTTGAGGTCGAGCACGTAGCGCGAGTACCGCGGGACGAGCACGGAGGCGCCCAGTCCGCGGGCGAAGTCGTACAGGCGTGAGACGTGCCAGTCGGTGTCGGGCGCGCCGCGCGCGGCCTCGGTCATGCGTGCGGCGATGTCGTCGGGGATCGCGCTGCCGTCATGCGGCAGGCTGACCAGCAGCGGCGCGGTGCCGCGGTGGAGAACGCAGGTATCCATCCCGCCATTGTAGGAGCCGCTTCAGCCGCGATCGAATGCGGGCCCGGGCGCGTTGTCGACCCGGAGATCGCGACTGGGGCCGCTCCTGCAGGGGACGCCCCACCTACCGCATCAGTACCACTTCCTCGGCGCTGGTCGGGTGGATGGCGACGGTGTCGTGCAGGTCATCCAGCGTGATGCCACGCTTAAGCGCCACCGCGAACCCCTGCAGGATCTCGTCCGCCGCCTCGCCGAGCAGATGGATGCCCACCACCCGCCGCTCGGCGCCGACGCAGACCAGCTTGAACAGGCTCCGCTGCGGCGAATCGACCAGCGCGTGCAACATCGGCCGGAATCCGGCGGTGAGCACGTGCACCGCATCGCCGTGTTTGTCCCGGGCCGCCGCCTCGGTCAGCCCGACCTTGCCCATCGGCGGGTGGCTGAACACCACGGTGGCGATGTTGTCGGCGTCCAGCGGCCGGTCGCGGTTGCCGTACAAACGATCCATCAACCGACGCGCCGCCGCGATCGCGACCGGCGTCAGCGGCAGGTCGGCGGTGACGTCGCCGACCGCGTGGATGCCGTCGACATTGGTGTCGTGGCGCTCGTCCACCACGATGTGGCCGCGCTTGTCGGTCTTCACCCCCGCCGCCTCCAGCCCGAGCGTGCCGGTGTCGGGCCGCCGGCCGGTGGCCAGCAGCACTTCGTCGAACGGGGCCTCGTCCGCACCCGGCGCGATGACCCGAAGGCCGCTGCCGGCCTGCTCCAGCGCCTCGACGCTGCAGCCGAAGTGGATGCGGATGCCGGCCTGCCGGTAGTCCTCGGCCAGCTGCGCGGTCAGCTGCGCGTCGAAGCTGTCGACCAGCCGCTGCCCGCGCACGAACACCTCCACCGCGCTGCCCAGTGCCTGCAGCACGCCGGCCAGCTCCACCGCGATGTAGCCGCCACCGACCAGCGCCACCCGCGCCGGCGCGGCGGTCCAGTGGAAGAAATCGTCCGAGGTCGCGGCCAGTTCCGCGCCCGGCATGTCCGGCCGCACCGGCTGGCCGCCGGTGGCGAGCAGCAACCGCCGCGCCTGCAGCCGCACGCCGTCCTCGCACTCGACCGTGTCCGGCCCGGTCAGCCGCCCGCGCAAGGGCAGCAGCGCGATGCCGGCCTTCTCCAGCCGCTGCTGGTAGCTGGCGTGGATGTTGGCGATGTAACGCTGGCGGTGGGCGATGAAGGTCGGCCAGTCGAGCGCGCAGTCCTGCGCCGGGAAACCGAGCCGGGCCGCGAACCCGAGCTTGCCGGCGACCTCGGCGGCCAGCCACATCGCCTTCTTCGGCACGCAGCCGGCGTTGACGCAGGTGCCGCCCAGCGGGCCGGGTTCGAGCAGGGCCACGCGGGCGCCGTGCTCGGCCGCGCGGAATGCGCCGGCCAGGCCGCCCGAACCGCCGCCGATCACGACCAGATCGAAATCGCTGTGCATCGCTCGCCTCCTGCAGGTGGTGACCCATCCTGCATGAAGCGGCGTAAACGCGCGGGCGTCAGCCGAACCGGTCGGGGCGGTACGGCAGCGGATCGACCTCGGGCGCGCGGCCGGTGAGCAGGTCGGCGACCAGCTGGCCGGTACCGGCGCTCATGCCGACGCCCATCATCCCGTGGCCGGTTGCCAGCCACAGGTGCCCGTGGCCCGGCGCGCGGCCGATGATCGGGATGTCGTCGCAGCTCATCGGCCGCCAGCCGCACCAGCGCTCGCGCAGTTCCGGGCCGGCCGGCTGGTGCAGGTACTCGGCGGCGCCGCGCTCCAGTGCGCCGAGGCGCCGCTCGTTGAGGCTGTCGTCGAAACCCGAGAACTCCATCGTGCTGCCGAGCCGGAAGCCGCCGTGGTCGCCCTCGTGGTCCCAGGCGGTGACGCAGACCGAGCGTTCGCGCAGGATCAGTGGCCGGCGCGGCACCAGCGGCGGCAGCGAATAGGTGATCGAGTAGCCCTTGCCCGGCTGCATCGCCGCGCGCAGCCACGGCAGGCCGACCGCCGCCGCCAGCCGCGGCGACCATGCGCCCAGCGCCAGCACCACCTCGCGGGCGTGCACGACCTCGCCACCGATCCGCAGCTCGACCCCGTCGCGCGTCGCCGAAAGCGACTCCAGCGGTGCCTGCTCGACGACCACCCCGCCGCGCTCGCGGACCGTCCGCGCCAGTTCGGCGACGTAGCGGTCCGGCCGCAGCACCGCATCACCGGTGAAGCGGATCGCGCCGGCGACGCCGGGTTTCACCGCAGGCTCCATCGCCTCGTAGGCGGCCCCGTCGATGACCTCGACGTCGATGCCAAGCTGGCCCAGCAGCGGAATCTCGCGCTGGTCGTGCTCGAACTTGGCGGCGGTGCGGAACACGTAGTCCTCGCCCGACTCGCGGAAGCCGCAGTCGAGCCGGTAACGCCCGATCCACTCCTGCAGCCGGGCGCGCGAATCGTTGAGCAGCTGCGACTTGGCCCGCGCGCTGCTTTCCCAGTCGCGCAGGTTGCAGCGGCCGGCGAAGCGCCACATCCAGCGCCACAGCACCGGGTCCAGCCGCGGTCGCACATACAGCGGCGCGTCCGGCGTCAGCATCATCCGCAGCGCGGTGGCGACCATGCCCGGCGCCGCCAGCGGCGGGGCGTGGCTCGGCGTGATGGTGCCGCAGTTGCCGTGCGAACTGCCGCCACCGACCCGGCCCGCGTCGTACACCCGGACGCTCCGGCCGGCCTCGATCAGCGCCAGCGCCGAGGCCAGCCCGATCACGCCGGCGCCCACCACCACCACCACGTCTTCGCGTCGATCCATGGCGACAAGTCTAAATCGCGCACTGGCGCCGATGGCAGGCCGGCGCTTTGCCGGGCCCGCCCGCTTGCCCCGGTCAGCCTGCGCGCGCCGCGGCTGGCACGGGCGGGCGCCGCATCGGCGGCCACTGCCAGTAGGTGAAGGCGCGCCACGCCCATTCCAGCGGGCCGTAGCGGAACCGCGCCAGCCACCAACGGCTCGCCAGCAGTTGCAGCCCGAACACGACCACCACGCCCAGCACCTGCCAGCTGCGCGGCACACCGCCCCACAGCCCCAGCCCGTAGCCGTAGAACACCAGCGTGCCGATGGCCGACTGGGCCAGGTAGTTGGTCAGCGCCATCCGCCCGGCCGGCGCCAGCACGCGCAGCCAGCCGGCGCCGCGCTGCAGTGCCAGCACCACCATGCCGGTGTAACCCAGCGCCAGCAGTGGCGCGCCGGCCATGTGCAGGGTCATCGCCAGCATCGCGTCGGGCGCGCTGCCGGCCACCATGTCCGGGTCCGGGTTGACCGCGACGCTGTTCGCGGTCAGCGCCAGGCCGGCCAGGCCACCCATCCATGCCAGCCGCATGAACAGCCGCCGGTGCGCGGCCGGGTCGGCCATCGCGCCGCTGCGCACCAGCCAGGCGCCGGCCAGGAACATCCCCAGCACCAGCGGCACGAGGAAGAAATTGCTCCCCAGCGAATGCACGAACCACTGCAGCCGCACCGCCGTCGCCTCGGCGTAGCTGCCAGTCGCGTAGGCCACGGTCTCGGCCTCGCGCAACGCGGCCATCGCCTCGACCCCGGCATCCTCGACCGGTGCACCCGGCGCCATCATCGCCAGCGACCCCAGCAGCATCAGCCCGACCATCACGCCCCAGATCCCCGCGCCCCACTTCCACAGGCGTGCGGTATCCGTGTCGCGGAACAGCAGCACCAGCAGCAGCGCGGTCACCGCGTACGACACCAGGATGTCGCCGGCCCAGACCAGCAGCGCATGGACCAGCCCGATCGCCAGCAGCCCGGCGGTGCGCCGCAGGTACACCGGCACGAAGTCGCGGCCGGCGGCGCGGGCGCGGCCCAGCATCACCGCGAAGCCCATCCCGAACAGCAGCGAGAACAGCGTCCAGAACTTGCCGCGCACGAACACGTGGACGAACGCGTCGGCCAGCCAGTCCAGCCCGGTTGCGCCCGGGGCGATGCCGCTGCCCATGTCGGCCATCGGCGCGGTGAAGTACTCGACGTTCATCAGCGCGATGCCCAGCAGCGCCAGGCCGCGCAGCACGTCGAGGTTGTCGATCCGTTCCGACGCCGACACCGGCGCCAGGGTCATGGTCGTCATGCGTGGCCTCCCCGGGGCGTGAGCGGCCGATCATGCCAGCGCCGCGCCGCGCCACCAGCGGCCACAAGTCACGCGTCGCCCCGAACTGCGCCGGGCCGGAAACGACGACGGCCCGCGCAGGGCGGGCCGTCGGGTGCGGACGCGAAGCGCGGCGCGGTCAGTGCTGGTGGCCGCCCTCGCCGTGCACGTGGCCGTGCTGGACCTCCTCCTCGCTGGCCTCGCGGACCTCGACGATCTCGATCTCGAAGCTCAGGTCCTTGCCGGCCATCGGGTGGTTGAGGTCGACGTCGACCACGCTCATACCGACCTTCTGCACGGTCACCGCGCGCGGACCGAAATTGGTCGGCAGCACCGCCTGCATGCCGGGCACCAGCTTGACGTCCTTGAAGTACTTCTTCGGCACGCGCTGGGTCAGGTTCGGCTGGACCTCGCCGTAGGCCTCGGCGGCGGCCACGTCGGCGGTGAACTTGTCACCCGCCTCGTGGCCTTCCATCGCCTTCTCCAGGCCCGGGATGATGTTGCCGTGGCCGATCAGGATCGCCAGCGGGCCGCGGCCCTGCGAGGTTTCCAGCGACTCGCCGCCCTGCTCGGCGACGGAATAGTGGAACAGGACGACGCGGTCTTTCTCGATTTTCATGGGGCTACTCGGTGGGGGCCGGCGACGGGCGTCGCGTGGCGCGGGCGGCACCACCGGTCCGGCGGCGGCGAAGGGGTTGCCGTCGCGGCGCTGAACAGCCAAGCTGTCGGCCGTGACGAAGGCCGCGCATTATCCCGGCATCACCGCCCCCGCGCCAGCACGCCCGCTGCAGGCCGCGGCGTCATCGTCCCTCCGCAACCGCATCGCCGCCCTCGCCGGCGCCGCCATGCTAGGCGCGGGACTGGCCGGCTGCGGTGGCGGCGCGTCCGACCAGGTCGTGCGCGGCCCCACGCCCCCGCCGCCCGGCGGCCGCGACTGGGCCACGCTGGCGCCAGCCGACCCGGTGGCCGCCAATTCGGTGCTGATGCGCGCGATCAGCCTGGTCGGCACGCCTTATCTGTATGGCGGCAACACCCCGCAGACCGGCTTCGACTGCAGCGGCCTGGTCAACTACGTCTACCGCGACATGCTCGACCTGCAGCTGCCGCGCACTTCCAGCGCGCTGGCCGGCTACCAGGGGCCGCGGATCGCCCCCGACGAGCTGTCCCCGGCCGACCTGGTGTTCTTCGGCAGCGGTGGCCGGGTGACCCACGTCGGCATCTACGTCGGCGACGGCCGCTTCGTCCATGCCCCCAGCAGCGGCGGCACCGTCAGGCTGGACCACCTGAACGGGTACTACTGGCGCGACCACTACAGCGGCGCCAAACGCGTTCTGTAAATGCGTGTGGAACTGGGATGAACGCCGCAAAGTCGTAACGGAAATTTAACGTTATTTGAACCTACCGGCGGAAATCCGCGGGCATGATGCCCGCGTGACGACTTCGTGATCATCCAGTGACGACCAAGACCTCAGGCCAGGGCCGCCCAGCCGCCACCTTTGCCCGCCCGTCGCGGGCCACTTCCCGCCTCCTTCTTTCGCTCCTGCTGGCCGCCTCCGCGGCATTGCCGGCCTTCGCGCAACAGGCCACCCCGGCCGCCGCGGCCAACGCCCCGGCGCTGGTGCCCGACGCGATGACCCTGCCCGACCGCGCGCTGATGTTCGCCAACGACATCAACAGCCTGCTGGTGTCCGGCAAGACCTCCGCCGTCGCCGCCGACTACCAGCCCACCGACGGCAAGGTGAAGTCCGTGCTGCAGCGCGCGCTGGCCCTGCTGGGCACGCCGTACCGCTGGGGCGGCACCTCGCCCGACAAGGGCTTCGACTGCAGCGGGCTGGTCAGCTACGTGTTCCGCAACGCGCTGGGGGTCGAGCTGCCGCGCGTTTCGCGCGACCAGGCCCGGACCGGCGAGCTGATCGCCGACAAGTCCGAGCTGGCCGAGGGCGACCTGGTGTTCTTCGGCAAGCGCGGCCGGGTCGACCACGTCGGCATCTACGTCGGTGAGGGCCGCTTCGTGCACGCGCCCAGCAGCGGCAAGGACGTGATGGTATCCAGCCTCGAGACCGGCTACTGGAGCGGCAAGTACATGCAGGCCCGGCGCGTCGCCGGGATCTGAACACCGCCCTCCCGCGTTGTCCGCGAAGCCGCCCCCCGGCGGCTTCGTCGTTTGCGGCTACAGCTCGCCGGCCTCGCGGTAGCGCTCCACCGTCTGCTCGATGCCCTTGCTGAGCTCCATCACCTGCAGCGCATACTCGGCCAGCTTGCGGTCGTCGTCGCCGGCAGGGGTCCACGCGGGCACCGCGGTCGGCTTGCCTTCCACCCCGTCCAGCGCCACGAACACGATCACGCAATGGGTGCACAGGCGCGGCTCGCCGCCCATCGGGTCGCGCGCGGCGACCTCGACCGCGAAGTGCATGCTGCTGGTGCCGGTGTGGACGAGCTTGGTCCGCACCGTGACCAGGTCGCTGATGCGGATCGGGGCGACGAAGCGGATGCCGCCGACCGCGACCGTCACGCTGTAGGTGCCGCTCCAGCCGACCGCCGCGGCATAGCCGGCCTGGTCGATCCACTTCATCACCACGCCGCCGTGGACCTTGCCGCCGTAATTGACGTCGGTCGGCTCGGCGAGGAAGCGCATGGTCAGCTCGCGCTGGCGGCCGGTCACGGCGTGGCCCCCGTGAGCGCGGGCGACAGGCAGGCGGGGCGGGTGCGGCGGCAAACGGCAATGGTCATCGGCAACTCCGGTGTGTGCGGCCGATTATGCGCAAGCCGCCAGCAGACGCGAATCGACGGCCACGCCGCGCGCTGGCGACACCCGGGGCGATCGCCCACACTGGCGGGCCTCCTCGTCCCGGATGCCTCCATGCGCCGCGCCCCACTGCTCCTCCTCGCCTCCACGCTCGCCTGCGCCCTGCCGGCGATGGCCGCCGACCCGCTGCCGCAGGCCCACGGCTATGCGACGCCGGACAGCTGGCGCCAGCCGGTCGAACCGTTCGCGATCGCCGAGAACACCTGGTACATCGGCACCGAGGGCCTGGCCGCGCTGCTGGTGAAGACCGACGAGGGCGCGGTGCTGGTCGACGGCGGGGTCGCATCGGCGGCCGGGATGCTGCTGGACCACATGGCCGCGCTCGGGGTGGAACCGGGCGAGCTGAAGTACATCCTCCACAGCCACGCCCACGGCGACCACGCCGGGCCGCTGGCCGCGGTCCGCCGCGCCACCGGCGCCACCCTGGTCAGCAATGCGGAATCGGCCGTCCTGCTCGCCCGCGGCGGCAGCGACGACATCCACTACGGCGACGGCATCCTGTTCCCGCCGGTCCAGGCCGACCGGCTGTTGCAGGACGGCGAGGTCGTCACCCTCGGCGGTGTCGAGTTCACCGCGCACTTCACCCCGGCGCACACGCCCGGTTCGCTCAGCTGGACCTGGACCGACAGCCGCGACGGCGCCCCGCTGCGGATCGCCTACGTCGACAGCGTCAGCGCGCCGGACTACCGGTTGCTGGACAACCCGCGCCACCCGCGCATCGTCGAGGACTACCGCGCCGGCTTCGCCGCGATCCGCGCGCTGCCCTGCGACCTGCTGATCGCCCCACACCCCGGCGGCGTCGGTTGGGCGCCGGCCGCCACCGGCGACAAGCACCCCGAGCCGATGAGCTGCCGGGAACTGGCCGACACCGCCGCGGCGAAGCTCGACGGGCAGATCGCTGAGCAGGTCGCCGCACGGGACGAGGCCGCGCGCTGATGCCGTACACCCCGATCGTCGCCACCCTCGGCTACGTGCTCTCGCCCGACGGCCGAGAGGTGTTGCTGGTGCACCGCAACGCCCGCCCCGACGACCAGCACCTGGGCAAGTACAACGGCCTGGGCGGCAAGATCGAACCGGACGAGGACGTCGTCGCCGGCATGCGCCGCGAGATCCTCGAGGAGGCCGGCATCACCTGCGAGGAACTGCGCCTGCGCGGCACCATCAGCTGGCCGGGGTTCGGCAAGCGCGGCGAGGACTGGCTCGGCTTCGTGTTCCTGATCACCCGCTATGCCGGCACGCCGCTCACCCGCAACCCCGAGGGCACGCTGGAATGGGTGCCGCTGGAGCGCCTGCACGACCTGCCGATGTGGGAAGGCGACCGCAACTTCCTGCCGCTGGTGTTCGACGACGACCCGCGGCAGTTCCACGGGGTGATGCCGTACCGCGAGGGACGGATGGTGTCGTGGAGCCATTCGCGCGCCTGAGCGCCACGTCCCGGCCGCCAACGCACCGCCAGAGGCGGCAGGGCGGTGTTCCGGTGGCCGCAACATCCGCGCGGCATAATCCGGGCTTTCCGATCCAAGGCCGCGCCATGCCCGCACGCGACAACCTCCGCCTGCTCCTCGCCTCCACCCTGTCGCTCGCGATGCTGGGCGGTTGCGCCAGTGCACCCGAGGCCGCTGCACCGGCGCCTGCGTCGCTGCAGGTCGACGTGCCGGACATCGCCCGCCCGGACGGGGAGACCGCGGCCTGGTGGTTCCGCGACGGCGCCGCCCAGGCCGCCGCCCGCGGCGCGATGGCCGGCAACGCGCGCAACGTGATCCTGTTCGTCGGTGACGGCATGAGCCTGGCCACCGTCGCCGCCGCCCGCATCCGCGACGGCCAGCTCAAGGGCCAGCCGGGCGAGGAGAACCGCCTGAGCTGGGAGCATTTCCCCGCTACCGCGCTCAGCAAGACGTACAACACCGACCAGCAGACGCCCGACTCGGCCGGCACCATGAGCGCGATGGCCACCGGCGTGAAGACCCGCGCCGGCGTGATCAGCATCGGCCAGTCGGCCGCGTTCGGCGACTGCAGGGCCTCGCTGACGGCGCCGATGACGACGCTGTGGGAGCTCGCCGCCGCCAGCGGCATGGCGACCGGCGTGGTCAGCACCGCGCGCGCCACCCACGCCACCCCGGCCGCGACCTTCAGCCACGTCCCCAACCGCAACTGGGAGAGCGACGGCGCGATGCCGGCCGCCGCGCTCGCCGCGGGCTGCGTCGACATCGCCCGGCAGATGGTCGAGTCGCCGTTCGGCACCGGCCCCGACGTGCTGATGGGCGGCGGCCGCACCAACTTCATCCCGACCGGCCAGGCCGACCCGGAATACCCCGACATCAAGAGCCGCCGCAAGGATGGCCGCGACCTCGTCGCCGAGTGGAAGCGCCGCCACCCCGATGGCGTGTATGTCTGGAACGCGGAGCAGTTCGCCGCCGCGCCGGCCGGCGTGCCGCTGCTGGGCCTGTTCGAGCCCGGCCACATGCAGTACGAGCACGACCGCCCGGGCGACCGCGCCGGCGAGCCCAGCCTGGCCGAGATGACCCGCGCCGCGATCGAGCGGCTGTCGGGCGACCCGGACGGCTACGTGCTGCTGGTCGAGGCCGGCCGGATCGACCACGCCCACCACGACGGCAACGCCTTCCGCGCGCTCGGCGACACCATCGCCCTGAGCGAGGCGGTCGAGGTCGCGCGCCGGATGACTTCAGTCGATGACACCCTGGTCATCGTCACCGCCGACCACGCGCACACCATGACCTTCGCCGGCTACCCGGTGCGCGGCAACCCGATCCTCGGCAAGGTGCGCGAGGCCAATGCGGAGGGTGTCGCCGAGGCGTCCACCGACGCGCTCGGCCTGCCGTTCACCACGCTCGGCTACGCCAACGGCCCCGGCTACACCGGCGCCAGCGCGAGCCAGCCGGCCGGACCGAAGTCCTTCCCGCACCGGGCCGACGGTTACGAGCCGGCCATCGGCCGCCCCGACCTGGCCCAGGTCGACACCGGCGCCCCGGACTACCTGCAGGAAGCGACCGTCCCCGGCGGCAGCGAGTCGCACGGCGGCGACGACGTCGGCATCTGGGCGCGCGGCCCCGGCAGCGCCGCGGTGCGCGGCAGCGTCGAGCAGAACGCGATCTTCCATTTCATGCTGCAGGCGACCCCGACGCTGCGCGAGGCGGCGTGCGCGGCAGGTGGCTGCAACGGTGCCGGTGTCCCGGTGGAGCTGCCGCGGCGGGAAGACTTCGGGGGCTGACCCAGCGACGGCGCGGAGATCGGGGGCGTGTTCGCCCGGGCAGCCGCGCCCGTTCCGGCGGTTGCGTGTTTCGACGCACTGGCTCCGGGCTTCCGTAGGAGCGGCTTCAGCCGCGACCTGTACATCGCCTCACGGGTTCGGCGGGTCGCGACTCACGTCGCTCCTACAAGCGATCGGCGAAGCGCGGCAAGAGCGCGTGGAGAACGCGGTCCCGGGAGGCACCGCCGGAACCATTCACCCTCAGAACGGTTTCGCCAGCACCAGGAACACGATCAGCACCAGCGCCAGCACCGGCACCTCGTTGACCAGGCGCAGCGTGCGCGACGACGGCAGCGGCCGGCCGGCCTCGACGCCCTTCAGCCAGCGCCCGCTGAAGATGAAGTACGCCAGCAGCGCCGCCACCAGCAGCAGCTTGGCGTGCAGCCAGCCGCCGGCGATGCCGAAATGCAGCCACAACACCAGGCCCAGCACCGCCGCCAGCCCGAACATCACGTGGCCGAAGCGCAGCAGCCGCCGGCCCATCAGTACCAGCCGCGCGCGCACCTGCGGCGACTCGCCGGCCTCGGCGATGTTGACCAGGATCCGCGGCAGGTAGAACACCGCCGCCATCCACGCAATCACGAACACGAGGTGGAAGGTCTTGGTCCAGAGATAGGCCACGGGCACGGTCCGGTCGACGGGCGCGATAGCATCGCACGGGCGCCGAGCCTGCCGCAGTGCCCGCCATGCACCGGCCGCGGCTCGCACCAACACCGCCACCGACAGACAGAAGTGCCAAGCCGATGACCAAGCAATACGACCAGGCCTATTTCGACCGCTGGTACCGCGACCCGGCGCTGAAGGACAGGGCGATCGGCGGCGGCGCCCGGCTTGCGCGCAAGGTCGCGCTTGCGGTCGCGACCGCCGAGTACCACCTCGAACGCCCGCTCCGCAGCGTGCTCGACATCGGTGCCGGCGAAGGCGCGTGGCGGGCGCCGCTGCTGAAGCTGCGGCCGAAGCTGCAGTACCTCGGCTTCGACAGCAGCGCCTACGCGGTCGAGCGCTTCGGTGCGCGGCGCAACCTGCACTTCGCCCGCTTCGGCGACTTCGAGCACCTGCGCCCCTGCGCGCCGGTCGACCTGCTGGTCTGCAGCGACGTGCTGCACTACCTGCCCACGCGCGAGCTCGACCGCGGCCTGCCGGCGCTGGCCGGGCTGTGCGGCGGCGTTGCGTTCCTGGAGACCTTCACCCGCGCCGACGGCATCGACGGCGACACCGAAGGCTTCCACGCCCGGCCGGCGAAGTTCTACCGCGAGCGGTTCGCGCGCATCGGCCTCGCCCCGCTCGGCTCGCACCTGTGGCTGTCGCCGGCACTGCGGGATGGCGTGGCGGCGCTGGAACTGCCGGCATAGGGCCTGGCCACCCGGCCCGATTCACGTTTCCGCCGCGGCGATCCGCTACGCTGCACCGCAACATATCCGTACCGGGGAACGGAGCGCATGCTGCTCTACCAGATGCACGAACTCGGCCGCGCGTGGATGGCGCCGATGACCTACTGGGCCGAGGCCGGCTCCAAGATGTTCGCCGCCAACGGCAGCTGGCTGTCCACCCTGCCCGGCGCCAACCGCCTGGCGGCCGGTTACGAGCTGCTGTACCGGATCGGCAAGGACTACGAGAAGCCCGAGTTCGGCATCCACCACGTCGAGGTCGATGGCCGCGAGTACCCGGTGATCGAGCGCGAGGTGATGCGCAAGCCGTTCTGCCGGTTGCTGCGCTTCAAGCGCTACGCCGACGACGCCGGCAACATCACCGGCATGAAGGGCCAGCCGCCGGTGCTGGTGGTGGCGCCGCTGTCGGGCCACCACGCCACCCTGCTGCGCGACACCGTCCGCACCCTGCTGCGCGACCACAAGGTCTACATCACCGACTGGGTCGACGCTCGCATGGTCCCGGCCAGCGAGGGACGCTTCAACCTCGACGACTACGTCCACTACATCGAGGACTTCATCCGCGAGATCGGCGCCGACACGCTGCACGTCATCAGCGTCTGCCAGCCGACCGTGCCGGTGCTCGCGGCGGTGTCGCTGATGGCCGCGCGCGGCGAGCAGACCCCGCGCTCGCTGGTGATGATGGGCGGCCCGATCGACACCCGCGAAAGCCCCACCCAGGTCAACGACCTCGCCGTGCACCGGCCGCTGTGGTGGTTCGAGGCCAACCTCGTCCACCCGGTGCCGGCCAACTACCCCGGCCACGGCCGCCGCGTGTACCCCGGCTTCCTGCAGCACGGCGGCTTCGTGGCGATGAACCCCGAGCGCCACGCGCAGTCGCACTGGGACTTCTACCAGCACCTGGTCGAGGGCGACCTCGAGGATGCCGCCTCGCACCGGCGCTTCTACGACGAGTACAACGCCGTGCTCGACATGCCGGCCGAGTACTACCTCGACACCGTGCGCATCGTGTTCAAGGAACACCTTCTGCCGCGCGGGCTGTGGACGATCGACGGCGAGCGGGTCGACCCCGCGGCGATCACCGGCACCGCGCTGCTGACCATCGAGGGCGAGCTCGACGACATCTCCGGCCAGGGCCAGACCCGCGCCGCGCATGCGCTGTGCACCGGCGTCGCCGACGGCCAGCGCGAGCACATCACCGTCGACGGCGCCGGCCACTACGGCATCTTCAGCGGCCGCCGCTGGCGCCGGCAGGTGTACCCGCAGGTGCGCGACTTCATCGCCCGCCACGCGGCTGCCAGCGACGCCACGGCTTGATTCGCGGCCACCGCGGCCCGACATCCACCGTATCCCCCGAAAGGAGCATCCGATGGAGTGTCCCGTCTGCAAGGGCGTCAACCTGGCCATGGCCGACCGCCAGGGCATCGAGATCGACTACTGCCCGCAGTGCCGCGGCGTCTGGCTGGACCGTGGCGAGCTCGACAAGCTGATCGAGCGCTCCGCCGCCGAGCTCGCGCCACCGGCCCGCCAGCCGCCCCCGTCGCCCCCGCCGCCGCGCCAGCCGGGCTATCCGCCTCAGCACTATTCGTCGCACGACGACTACCACCGGCGCCGGAAGAAGAAGCACCTGCTCGGCGAGCTGTTCGACTTCTGAGTCCGGCTGCGCGGGCAGCGGTTTGTCCGGCGGCATGCGCTTCGGCCAGAATCGGCCGGTCCCTCCCTGGAGCCCGACCGTGCCGAACCCGCGCCTGCTGCCGCCCGCCCTGCTGACCGTCCTGTTCGCCGCCACCGCCTTCGCGCAGGAGCCGGCTGCGGCCGACGCACCGGCCAAGCCGCTGTCGGCGCAGGAGATCCTCGACGCCTCGCCCGACGCCCACTGGCGACCGCTCGACCCCGCCAACACGCTGTACATGGAGCTCGACAGCGGCCGCGTGGTGATCGAGCTGGCGCCGCAGTTCGCCCCGGCGCACGTCGGCAACATCCGCACGCTTGCGAAGGAAGGATTCTGGGACGGGTTGAGTATCTACCGCTCGCAGGACAACTTCGTCGTACAGTTCGGCGACCCGACCGAGGACGAGGACGAGCGCAGGTCGCTCGGCAGCGCGAAGGCGCACCTGCCGGCCGAGTTCGAGCGGCCCGCCGCCGGGCTCGACTTCACCGTGCTGCCCGACGCCGACGGCTGGGCACCGCAGGTCGGCTTCGTCGACGGCTTCCCGGCCGGGCGCGACCCGGACGCCGGCATCGCCTGGATGGCGCACTGCTACGGCACGCTCGGCGCCGGGCGCGACATGGCCGCCGATTCCAGCACCGGCGCCGAACTGTATGTCGTCACCGGCCAGTCGCCGCGCCAGCTCGACCGCAACATCACCGTGGTCGGCCGCGTGGTCGACGGCATCGAGCGGCTGTCCGTGCTGTCGCGCGGCACCGGCCCGCTGGGCTTCTACGAGGACCCGGCGCAGCGCACCCCGATCAAGGCGATCCGCCTCGCCAGCGAGGTGCCCGAGGCCGAGCGCAGCCACCTGGAAGTGCTGCGCACCGACAGCGCCACCTTCGCCGCCGCCACCGAGGCGCGCCGCAACCGCCGCGACGACTGGTACAAGCTCCCGGCCGGCCACATCGACCTGTGCAACGTGCCGCTGCCGGTACGCGAGGCGGACACCGGCGACGCCGGCTGAACAGCGGCCCGGGCGACGCGGCGTTCAGGCGTCGCGCCGTGCCTCGTCGCTGCCCAGCGCCTCGTGCTGGAAGATGCACATGCGGATCACGCTGCGGTAGCGGCCGTCGCTGAAGAACTCGTCGACCAGCACGCCCTCGCGCTGGAACCCGGCACCCTCGTAGACGCGGATCGCCGGCGCGTTGTCGACGTCGACCAGCAGGTAGAGCTTGTAGAGGTTGAGGACCCGGAAGGCGTAATTGACCGCGCGCCGCGTCGCCGCCTTGGCGAAGCCGCGGCCCTGGTGCTCGGGCGAGATCATGATCAGGAACTCGGCGCGCCGGTGCAGGTGGTCGATCTCGACCAGCTCCACCAGCCCCACCCGCTCGTGCGCCTGCGTCTCGGGAGACTCGTGCTCGACGATGAAGCGCCGCTCGGACTGGTCGTGGATGTGCTTGCGGTACAGCTCCTCCAGCTCGACGAAGGACTCGTACGGCTCCTCGAACCAGTAGCCCATCACGCTGCGGTTGTTGTTGAGCACGTGGACGAAGTGCAGGTCGCTGCGTTCCAGCGGGCGCAACGTAACGTGCCGGTGGCCATCGGTTTGCGGCGGCGTCGGGATCGGGGTCGGCTCCATGCGCGCAGCCTAGCGGGGCCGTGGTGAAGGCCGCCGCGTGCCGGCCGGGTGCCGCGGCGGCGCCGTCACGTCGCGTTTCCCGCGCGCTGCCTAGCCTCGCTGCATCCCCCAGCGAGGCCACCCCCATGCCCCAGCTCCGCATCCGGATCACCGGCAGCGACGACGACGCCCGTGCCATCGGCAACCTGCTGACCAGCATCGACGGCGTCGAGCACGTCGAGGAAATCTCCGACCTCATGCCGCACATGGACGACCCCGACTCCAGCTCGGCCGGCCTGCCCGACGACCAGGGCCCCGGCATGCAGGTGATCGAGATCGACACCCCCAACGCATCCACCCACGCCAAGGTGCGTGACGCGGTCAGGGCACTGGCCGACAACCTCGACGTGATGGTGGAATTCGAGAGCGACGAATACGAGTGACCCCGGATTGAGCCCACGCAACGACGCCCCCGACCTGTTCGCCCCATCCGCCAGCGAGCCGCCCGACACCGACGCCGGCGTACCCGCGGTTGACGGCATCCGGGTCGGCGTCGGCGGCTGGACCTTCGCGCCCTGGCGCCGCAACTTCTACCCCGACGGACTGGTGCAGCGGCGCGAGCTGGAATACGCCAGCCGCCGCCTCAGCGCGATCGAGATCAACGGCACCTACTACGGCAGCCAGAAGCCCGAAACCTACGCCCGCTGGGCCGCCGAAACGCCGCCGGGCTTCGTGTTTTCGGCCAAGGCGCCCAAGCGGATCATGCAGTCGCGCGTGCTGGCCGGCACCGGCGGACAGATCGACGACTTCCTCGGCGGCATCGTCGCCCTCGGCGACCGGCTGGGCCCCATCGTCTGGCAGTTCGACAGCAACAGGCGGCTGGACCGCGACGACTTCGCAGCCTTCCTGCAGCGGTTGCCGGCCACCGTCGACGGCCACCGCCTGCGCCACGTCCTCGACGTGCGCGACCCGACCTTCGTCGATGGGGACTACCTGGTGCTGGTCCGCCGACACGGCATGGCGACCGTGTTCGCCGACAGCGACGACTACCCGTCGTTCGCCGACATCACCGGCGACTTCGTCTACGCGCGGCTGATGCGCTCGCAGGCGGACATCGCCACCGGCTACCCCGCCGCGTCGCTGGACCGCTGGGCCGAACGTGCCCACGCGTGGGCGGCCGGCGACGAACCCGTCGACCTGCCGCGGATCGAACCCGCCGCACGCGCGACCGGAAAGCCGCGCGAGGCCTTCATCTTCTTCATCAGCGCCGCCAAGGAGCGCAACCCCGCCGCCGCGATGGCGCTGATCGACCGGCTGCGGCGCTGAACTAGCGCTTCGCCTTCTGGCTGATCGCCACGCTGCCGAGGATCAGCAGCCCGGCGATGCCCATCGACACCGTCAGCGGCTCGTCCAGCAGCCACCACGCCCAGCCGACCGCGAACAGCGGCACCAGGTAGGTCACGGTCACCGCGCGGCTGGCGCCGATGCGCTGCACCAGCCGGTAGTACACCGCGTAGGCCAGCCCGGTGCAGAGCACGCCCAGCAGCAGTGCCGACCACCACGCCTGCGCCGACACCGGCGCATCGGGCCAGTCGGCGATGGCAAACGGCAGCGTCAGCAGCGCCGAGGTGCCCAGCGTCGCCGAGGCCAGCGCGGCCTGCGGCATGCCGGTGAAATACCGGCGCAACAGGTGCACGCCGACGCCGTACATGAAGGCCGCGGCGCAGCCGGCCGCCACCGCCAGCCCCAGGCTCGCGCCGGCGGTCTTGCCGCTGGCCAGCACCACCACGCCGGCAAAGCCGACCAGCAACGCGCCGGCCCGGCGCAGGCCGATCTTCTCGCCGAAGAACAGGAACCCGACCAGCGCGGTGAACAGCACCGCCATCGCGTTGGTAATGGCGCTGATGCCGGCCGGCGCGTGCTGCGCGGCCCAGGCGAACAGCGCGAACGGCACCGCCGAATTGATCGCGCCGACCAGCACCACCTTCGGCCACACCCGCGCCGGGAAGGCGGCCCGCTGCGCCCACAGGAACGGCAGCAGCACCAGCGCCCCGAATGCGAGGCGCAGCTCCGACAGCACCGCGGTACCGAACTCCGGCGCGGCGACCCGCTGGAACATGAAGGAGACGCCCCAGATGGCCGCCAGAACCACCAGCTCGAGCGGGGTCAGCCACTCGCGCAGCGGCCTGGCCGGCGAGGCATCGTGCAAGGTCGGTGACGCGGCGGCGGAACCGCCATCGGATGTGGGCATGAGCGTGGGGGCGGGGGCAAAGCGGTCATTGTCCGCCCCGACTGCCGCGCGCAATAGTGCCGCCGGCCCGAAACGCGACGAATGGCCCGATCCGGCACCTACTCCCGCGCCGCGCCTTTGGGCACACTCGCGCGATGGCGATGACACCCACGAACAAGGCTTTCCTGCAGATCCACTTCTGCGTCGTGCTGTGGGGCTTCACCGCCATCCTCGGCAAGCTGATCACCCTGCCCGCGCTGCCGCTGGTCTGGGCGCGCATGCTGCTGGTGGTGGTCGCGCTGGCGCTGCTGCCGAAGGTCTGGCGCGGGCTGCGGGCGATGCCGGCGCGGCTGCTGTGGGCCTACGCCGGGGTCGGCGTGCTGGTCGCGCTGCACTGGCTGACCTTCTACGGCGCGATCAAGCTCGCCAACGCCTCGGTCGCGGCCACCTGCATCGCGCTGGCCACCGCGTTCACCGCGCTGGTCGAACCGTGGCTGGCGCGCACCCGCTTCAGCAAGCGTGACCTCGCACTCGGCGTGGCGGTGCTGCCCGGTGTCGCGCTGGTGGTCGGCGGCATCCCCGGCGACATGCGCATCGGCGTGGTGGTGGGCGCGCTGTCGGCGTTGCTGGTGGCGATGTTCGGTTCGCTCAACAAGCGGCTGGTCGACCGCGGCGAGCCGCTCACCGTCACCGCGATCGAGCTCGGCGCCGGCACGGTGGCCCTGACCCTGCTGGCGCCGCTGATGCCGTTCTTCCCGGTCGACGCGATCGCCGAGGCCTTCTCCGGCGACCTGCTTGTGATGCCGGGCACGCGTGACATCGTGCTGCTGCTGGTGCTGTCGCTGGCCTGCACGCTGCTGCCGTTCGCGCTGTCGCTGGTGGCGCTGCGGCACATGAGCGCGTTCGCCGCGCAGCTGGCGGTCAACCTGGAGCCGGTCTACGCGATCATCCTGGCGATCGTGCTGCTGGGCGAGCAGCACGAGCTGCAACCGCCGTTCTACCTCGGCGTGGTGGTGATCCTGGCCGCGGTGCTGGTCCACCCGCTGCTGTCGCGGCCGCGCCGGGTCGATCACGTCGAGGTGCTGGCGACCGCCGAATCCAAGCACGTCGGGGACTAGCGCCCGCGGCGCGACGGGGTAGGATCGGCCGTCGGCGGCGCCGGGCGATACCTTCCGCCGTCACACCCAAACCACCAAGGGGACACCGATGAACCCGAACACCCAGAACGACCTCGGCAAGCTGCTGTTGCGCGTCACCCTCGGCGTGCTGGTACTGCTGCACGGCATCGCCAAGCTCAACGGCGGCATGTCGGGCATCGCCGGCATGGTCGAGGCGCAGGGCCTGCCGGGCTTCCTCGGCTACGCGGTGCTGATCGGCGAGGTGGTGGCGCCGCTGATGCTGATCGCCGGCTTCCACGCGCGCATCGGCGGGCTGCTGGTCGCGATCAACATGCTGGTGGCGATCGTCCTGGTGCACATGGGCGAGCTGACCAGCCTCAACGGCCAGGGCGGCTGGGCGCTGGAGCTGCAGGGCATGTTCCTCGGCACCGCCATCGTGATCGCGCTGATCGGCCCGGGGCGCTTCAGCGTCAACCAGCGGTAAACGGAGGCGTCAGAGCCGGTTGATGCGGAATCGGCGGCCCTTGATTCTGCCGTCGCGCAGCCGCGCCAGCGCGGCGGCGGCGCGGTCGCGCGCGATGGCGACGTAGCTGCGGGTCGCGAACACGTTGATCCTGCCGACCGCGGATACCGGCAGCCCGGCCTCGCCGGTCAGCGCGCCGACGATGTCGCCGGGTCGCAGCTTGTCGGTCTTGCCGCCATCGATGCGCAGCGTCGCCATCGGCGCCGGCGCGACGTTGCGGGCCTTGCCGACCAGCGGCGTCGCGCGGTGCCAGCGGATCGGCTGGCCGCTGCGCCCGGCGACCGCCTCGGCGCGCGCTACCTCGCGCGGCGCGCACAGGCTCAGCGCCAGGCCTTCGCGGCCGGCGCGGCCGGTGCGGCCGATGCGGTGCACGTACACGTCGGGGTCGCTCGGCGGGCCGTAGTTCACCACCGCGGCGAGGTCCTCCACATCCAGCCCGCGCGCGGCGACGTCGCTGGCCACCAGTACGCTGCAACTGCGGTTGGCGAACCGCACCAGCACCTCGTCGCGGTCGCGCTGCTCCATGTCGCCGTGCAGCGCCAGTGCGTCGAAGCCGTGGTGCTGCAGCGAGCCGGCAACCTCGTCGGCGTCGCGCCGCATGTTGCAGAACACCACGCACGAGGCGGGCCGGAACTCCAGCAGCAGCGCCGCCAGCAACGCGGTCCGCTGCGATGGCTCGACCTCGTAGAAGCGCTGCTCGATCGTCGCGCGGTGGTCGCCGTCGACGGTCACCTCCACCGGCTCGCGCAGCATCGACGCCGCCAGCGCGCGGATCGGCTCGGGGAAGGTCGCCGAGAACATCAGGCCCTGCCGGGTCTTGGGCAGCTTGCCGACGATCTCGCGGATCGGCTCCTCGAAGCCCATGTCGAGCATGCGGTCGGCCTCGTCGAGCACCAGCGTGCGCACGCCGCGCAGGTGCAGCGCCTTCCTGCGCAGCAGCTCCTGGATGCGGCCCGGCGTGCCGACCACCACGTGCGGGTCGTGGCCAAGCGAGGCCAGCTGCGGGCCGAGCGCGACCCCGCCACACAGCACCGACACCTTCAGGTTCGGCAGGCCGAGCGCGAGTTTGCGCAGCTGCTGCGCGACCTGGTCGGCCAGCTCGCGGGTCGGGCACAGCACCAGCGCCTGGGTCTGCACCGTCGCCAGGTCGATGTCGCGCAGCAGGCCGAGACCGAACGCAGCGGTCTTGCCGCTGCCGGTCGGCGCCTGAGCGATCACGTCGCGGCCGTCGAGGATCGCCGGCAGCGCCTGCGCCTGCACCGGCGTCAGCTGCGTGTAGCCCAGCGCCTCGACCCCCGGCAGCAGGGCCGGCGGCAGTGGAAGGGAGGCGAAGGACAGGTCGGGCGCGGTATCGGTCATGCGCGCATGATCGCAGCTTCGCTTGGCCGCCGTTGCGCGGATCGCCGCCCACGCGTTGCGCCGGGCCGGGCCGCCTGCCAACCTGCGCGCCCGCCCCGTACAACGCCGCCACCCGCATGCAGACCATCGATTTCGAACTCGACCGCGACCACGTCGAGCTGAACCAGCTGCTCAAGCTGGTCGGCGTGTGCGACAGCGGCGGTGCCGGCAAGGCGCTGGTGGCCGCCGGCGAGGTGCGGGTGGACGGCGCGGTGGAGCTGCGCAAGACCTGCAAGGTCCGCGCGGGACAGCGGGTCGAGATCGGCGACGTGGCGATCCGCGTGGTCGTCGCCGGCTGAACGCGAGGCGCGACGCGCCCCGTCGCAACACGCCGGTGACGGCTCGTTAACCGCGTCGCCGCTAGCGTGGGCGGCATGGACAACGACGCCCCCGATCCGCGCGACGCCGACGCCCAGGACGACGACACCACCCCCGGCCTGTATGACGACAGCCCGGACACCGGCCCGCGCGTCGCGACCGGCATGGTCGGCGACTGCCCCGCGATCCGCGGCCTGCAGCAGGACCTCGCCCGCGTCGCGACCACCCCGGCGTCGGTGCTCGTCACCGGCGAAAGCGGCACCGGCAAGGAGCTGGTCGCCCACGCGGTACACGTCATGAGCGGGCGGCCGGGGCGGTTCGTCGCGGTCAACTGCGGCGCGATCGCACCCGACCTGCTGGCCAGCCACCTGTTCGGCCACGAACGCGGCAGCTTCACCGGCGCCGCCGCGCGCCACGTCGGCTACTTCGAGCAGGCCAACCGCGGCACGCTGTTCCTCGACGAGATCACCGAAATGCCGGCCGCGCTGCAGGTCTACCTGCTGCGGGCGCTGGAGACCGGCACCATCACCCGGGTCGGCGGCACCACCGCGGTCGAGTTCGACACCCGCATCGTCGCCGCCACCAACCGCGACCCGGCCCGGGCCATCGACGAGGGCTTGCTGCGCGAGGACCTGTTCTACCGGCTGGCGGATTTCATTGTCGAGCTGCCGCCGCTGCGCGTCCGCGGCGACGACGCGCTGCTGCTGGCCGGGCACTTCCTCGCCGCGCTGAACGAGGAGCACGGAACAAACAAGCGGCTGGCCGACGATGCCGCCGGCGCGATCATGGCCTACGACTGGCCCGGCAATGTGCGCGAGCTGCGCAGCGTGGTGCAGCGCGCCTTCATCCTCGGCACCGGCGACGTTGTCGACATCGGCAATCCGGCCCACCCCGCGCTGCGCCGCCGCGCCGGCGACGACGATGCGGAAACCGTGGTGTTCACCGTCGGCATGAGCTACGCCGAGGTGCAGCAGGAGATGCTGCGCAAGACCCTCGAGTACTACGACAACGACAAGGCCCGCGCCGCGCGGATGCTCGGCGTCAGCGTGCGCACGATCCACAACCAGCTTGCGCGCGAACGGCGCGGTGCGCGGCGTGCCGCGCCCGGCCAGGACGGGTACGGGCAAGGTCGCGACGACGATGGCGAGGCCGCGCAGGCGACGCGTTCGCCGCGCAACGACGACGGCATGCGGATGCTGTCGGTCTAGGCGCGCGACCCGGCTCCGCATTCGCAATCACCCGCACCATGCAGAAAGGCCCGCCATCCGGCGGGCCTTCCGTTTGCCGCATCCATGCCGTTCCGTCGCCTAGTGCGCGGTGCCGGTCGAGCCGCTGGTCGGCGTGGTCGGCGAACCGGTCTGGCTGCCGCCACTCGCGCGGGCGGACGAACCGCTTTCACGCGAGGCGCTGGCGTAACCCGAGGTTTCCGACTGCGACTGCACCCGGATGCGGTTGTCGACGCTGCGCACGCCGCTGCAGTTGTCGGCCAGGTCCTCGGCGCGGTGCTTCATCCAGCGCTGGGAAACGGTGCCCTCCAGCGTGGCGGTGCCGTTGGCGACCTTGACCTCGATGTCGCTGGCGTCGATGTCGTGGTCGTGGGTCAGGCGCTCGCACAGGTCCTCGGTGATGCGCTCGTCCGAGCGCGTGTAGTTGCGCGGACCGACGCCGCTGTAGCCCATGCCGTAGCCGGCGGTGCCATAGCCGCTGCCATAGTCCGGGCGCGCGTAGCTCTGGCGGCCGCGGCCCGAATGCACCTGCTGGGTGTCGGCCGGCGAGATGAACGACTCGCCGCTGTAGTTGTGGCTGCCGTAGCGGTCCTGGTCGGGGTTGCCGTATCCCGAGCTGCTGCCGTAGCCCTCGCCCGGCCCACGCGACTGGTAGCCGCTGTAGCCCTGCTGTGCGTAGGCACCGCGGCTGCTGCCCTGGTATTCCTGGTGCGAATCCTGGCGGGGCATGCCGTACTGCTGCGACTGCGAGCCGCGCGACTGCTGCCAGCCCGACTGCGCACGCGCGCCATAACCGAAGTCATCGCGCTCGTACGGCCCCTGGCCCAACGATGTCTGGCCCAGCCCCTGCTCGAACGACTGGCCGTACTCGCGCTCCATGCCTTCCTGGCCCCACGCCTGGGCACGGCCGTAGTCCTGCGACGCGTACTCCTGGGAACCGTAGCGGCCCGCCTGCGCCTGGCTGCCCTGCTGCTGGTAGTGCGGCTGGTACTGCGAGCGGCCCTGCTGCCAGCCCTGCTGGTACGCACCCGGCTGGTAACCACCCTGCTGGTAGCTCCCCTGCGGTTGCTGGTAGCCCTGCTGGTAACCCTGCTGCTGGCGGCCGCGTGACCCCTGCGCGCGCGGCTGCGGCGCGCCCGGGCGGGACTGGTAGGAGCTCCGGTTGCTGTTGTTTTCGGGGCGATAGTCGTCGTTACGGTCGGTCATCTCGTTTCTCCTCTCGTTCAACCACGCGCGACCCGCCTGCACGCATCGCGCACCCAGTTGCATCACGTCTTCGGCGACGGCCTTGAGGTCCTCGCCCATCTTGTTGTCGCTTCGCATCGCTACCTCCTTCAGGGAGGGCGCCGCGGCGGGGGCCGCGGACCCGTTCCCGGTGACTCACGGAAAACGGGCGCAAGACGCATGCCAGCGCACGCGGTCGACGGGACGGGGGTTTGCGCGGCGGTTTGCGGGGACGGATCTGCATCGCGCGCAGTTTTTTCCGTGATGGCGGCGTCAACCGCGGCGCGCGACGCACGTGGGACATTGCCGGCGTCCCCACACGCCGGAGCCCCCCATGGACCACCGCATCGCCATCGCCTGCGCCGCGGCCCTGCTGTCGCTGTCGATCACCGCCTGCGACCGCCGCGAGCTCGAACCGGTCGAGCCGGCCGACTCCGCCACCACCGTCATCGACGAGACCCCCACGCCCGCGCCGGGCGGCGACGTCGACCCGACCATCGACCCGTGCTTCGGCCTCACCGGCCAGGCCGAGACCGACTGCCGCGCCACCCACGACGAGGCGGCCCCGCCCGAAAGCGCCGACAACCCCGTGCCGGTCGGGGACTGAGCCGCGCAGCTAGCTGTGGCGGCCGGGCGGCCGCTCACCGCCCTGGGCGGCGGCATCGTCCGGGCCGGTCTCGCGCTGGTCGCCGCCCTTGAACCCGTGCCAGTCGTCCTCGCTCGTGCGGGTGTTGTGGATGAAGCGCGCGCGGTGCGTGCCACTCAGTCCCGCCGCGCACCCTTGTGGGTCGCCACGCGCCACAGGTAGTACACCAGCACCGCGGCCAGCACGATCTTGGTGACCGGGTCGATGAATTCGCCGACGCGCTCGAAGTTGCTGCCCAGCACGTAGCCGACACCGACCAGCAGGCCGGTCCACAGCGCCGTGCCCAGCGCGCTCCACGCGAGGAACGCCGCCAGCGGCATGTGGTGGATGCCGGCGGGGATCGAGATCAGCGAGCGGATGCCGGGGATCAGCCGGCAGACGAACACCGCCCAGCCGCCGCGCCGCTGGAACCAGCGCGAGGCGCGGTCGATATCCCCGCGCGAGAACGTCAGCCAGCGGCCGTGGCGGTCGGCGAAATCCTTCAGCCGGTCCTCGCCGATGCGGTCGCCGACGCCGTACAGCAGCAGCGCGCCCAGCAGCGACCCGAGCGTCCCGGCGGCGATCGCGCCCCACACCGTCATGCGCCCCTCGGCGGCGAGGTAGCCGGCCAGCGGCATGATCAGTTCCGACGGGATCGGCGGGAACACGTTCTCGAGGAAGGTCAGCAGGACCACGCCGAAGTAGCCCATCGAGTGGATCGTGTCGGTCAGCCAGGCACCCATGCGCGCACCACCGGAAAACGGGCCACCACTGTGGGAGCGCGACCGTGCACGGCCCGTGTCCACCGGTCGATGACCGACGACCTGCCGCGTCCGTACACTGCCGCGATGGCCTGGTTCGTCTACCTGCTCGAATGCCGCGGCGGCAGCATCTACACCGGCATCGCCACCGACGTGGAGCGCCGCTACGCCGAGCACGTCGCCGGCAAGGGCGCCCGCTACACCCGCGCACGGCCACCGGTGCGGCTGCTGGCCCGCTTCGAGCACGCCGACCGCGGCAGCGCGCTGCGCGCCGAGTACGCGATCAAGCAGCTGACGCCGGCCCGCAAGCGCGCGCTGTGCGAAGGCGGCGGATCCGCGCCCGGGTAACGGCTTCACGCCCACGCAAGGTCGGGGCGACCACGGTGGCGACGACCGCCGGAACCGGGGCCAGCCCATGACCGACCTGTCCAGCGCGCGCGACCGCATGGTCGACGTGCACCTCGCCGGCCGCGACTACGCCGGCCACGACGGCGACGACTTCCTCGACGCCGCCCAGAACGCACGGCTGGTAGCCGCCGCCGAACGCTACTACCGGGTGATGTACTACGGCGGCGCGGAGAGCTGGAACCTGCGCGACACCCACATGTTCGAGACCCTGTGCCACCTGCTCGACGCCCGCGGGCCAGGCGCCAGGGCGGTGGTGTGGGCGCACAACTCGCACGTCGGCGCGATGGAGGCGATGCGGGTGCGGCCGTCACGCCCCGACAGCATCGAGCGGCTGTGCCACGACAGCGGCGTGCCGCGGTTCCTGCTGGACCTGCGAGGCGGCGGAGACGAGGCCCTGCGCCGGCGCATGCTCCAGCCCCTGCAGCCGCGAGCGCACCGTCGGCACCAGCCGCAGCACCTCCGGCGGCGCCGACAGCCGGCTGCGCAGCGCCGGCGCCAGCACGCCTTCCCAGTTCGGGTGCGCGGCCAGCCGCCGCAGGTGGTGCGCGTAGGCGCCCGGGCCGTCGAAGCGGGCGAACCAGGCGAACACGCGCTCGTCCCCGCGCACCGGCAGCGCCGGGAAGTTGTTGGCCGCCGTCTCCGTCACCAGCGCCGCGGTGACCGGCGCGCCGGTCGCGTCCAGCAGCGGCACCATGTCGTACTGGAAGAAGTCGAGGAAGTCGCGGTCGACGCCGCCATGCGGCCGGTACACGGTGCCGACCACCAGCCCGCTGCCGTCGCCGGTGGATCCGCGCGGCGGCCGCTGCAGCCGCGGGATCTGGAACCCCGACGCGCTGTACGCCGGCCGCAGCAGCAGCACGTCGTCGGAGTCGAGCATGGTCGCGTTGGCGGCGTCGCGGTGCGCCTTCCACACCGGCCCGCCGTAGAACGCCGGCAGCGCGCGGCCACGCGCCGCCATGTCGGCGAAGCCGCGCAGCCAGACGAACCGGTCCGGGTGGTCGAGGTCGCGGAACTGGCCGACCAGGCGCATGCCCTCGGCCTCCTGGCTCTCGACCAACTCGCGCTCGAACAGCTCGACCAGCTCGTCGCGGCGGCCCGGGTGGAGGGTGTAGCGGCGCAGCTCGACCACGGTCGAATACGCATCGAACAGGAGGTAGGGCTGGTTCATCGGGTCCGTCCGGCGGTCGGTGGGAGTGGGCGTCCACCATGACGCCGAATCAGGGCTATTGCGGCCCTGATTGACTGCTAGCCTTGCGGCCATGCCCCACCCCACCACCCGCGTGCTGGCCGTGCTGGAACTGCTGCAGGCCCACGGCCGCATCAGCGGCCCGGACATGGCGCGGCGGCTCGGCGTGGACGGCCGCACGCTGCGGCGCTACGTCGCGATCCTCGAGGAGTTCGGCATCCCGATCACCGCCGAGCGCGGCCGCTACGGCGGCTACGCGCTGGTGCCGGGCTTCCGGCTGCCGCCGATGATGTTCACCGACGAAGAGGCGCTGGCGCTGTCGGTCGGGCTGCTGGCCGCGCGCAGCCTCGGGCTGACCGAGGCGCAACCGGCGGTCGCCAGCGCCGGCGCCAAGCTCGAACGGGTGATGCCGGCGCGGCTGAAGCAGCGCGTGCGCGCGGTCGACGAGACCGTCACCCTCGACCTGTCGCACGCCCCGCCGACCGGCGACAACGGTGCGCTGGCCACCCTCAGCGCCGCCGCCCAGGCCCGCCAGCGGGTGCAGCTGGCCTACCGCAACGCCGCCGGCGACGCGAGCGTGCGGCCGTTCGATCCGTACGGCCTCGGCTTCCGCGGCGGCCACTGGTACGTGGCCGGCTTCTGCCACCTGCGCGGCGAGCTGCGCTCGTTCCGGCTCGACCGGGTGCTGTCGGTGCAGCCGCTGCCGGCGAGCTTCGGCCGCCCGGCCGGGTTCGACGCGCTGGAGCACCTGTCGGCGTCGCTGGCCAACATGCCGCGCGCGCACCCGGTCGAGGTGCTGTTGCGCACCGACCTCGACGGCGCCAGCCGCGCCCTGTTCTACCCGCTGGGCACGCTGGAACCCGACCCGGAAGGCGTGCTGCTGCGCGCGCGCACCGACCACCTGGGCTGGTTCGCCCGCGAGCTGGCGCGGCTGCCGTTCGAGTTCGAGATCCGCGCCCCGTCGGCGCTGCGCGACGAGGTGCGGCAGCTGGCCCGGCGGCTGGCGCTGGCCTGAGTCGAGCCGGAGCGCGCCGGAGCGGCCCGCACCTCAGCCGAACGCGGCGTCGATCAGCCCCGGCGCCGGCGCACTGAAATGGTCCTGCAGGTACTTCTCGCCCTCGTCGCAGAACAGCGTCACCACCGTGCGCAGCTCCGGGTGGCGCTCGCGCACGCGGCGGGCGGCGACCAGATGCGCGCCCGAGCTGGGCCCGCACAGCAGCCCGTGTCCGCGCGCGAGCCCGCGCATCGCGGTGATCGCTTCCTCGTCGGTGACCGACAGCAGCTCGTTCACCAGCTCGCCGTGGCGGGTGAAGATGCCCGGCACGAAACCGTCGGAGATGCCCTCGATCGCGTGGGTGTCGACCTCGCCGCAGAGGATCGTGCGCGACTCCGACGGCTCCATCGCGAACAGCCGCACGTCCGGGTTGACCGCGCGGAACGCCTGGCCGACGCCGATCAGCGTGCCGCCGGTGCCCACGCCCGCCACCAGCGCATCCGGCACCCGGCCATCGGGCAGCTGCGACAGGATCTCCGGCCCGAGGATCACCCGGTTCTCCTCGACGTTCCATTCCGAGTCGAACTGGCCCGGGCAGAAGAAACCCTCCTGCCGCCCCAGCGCGCGCGCCCGCTCCAGCGCCGAGTTGACGTGGAAGTTGCCGCTGAACTCGACCTCCGCGCCGTACGCCCGCGAGATCGCCACGCGCTCGTTCGACAGCCCCTCGGGCATCACCACGCGCATTCGGTAGCCCTTGACCGCGGCGACCATCGACAGCGCGTTGCCGGTGTTGCCGCTGGTCGCCTCGACAATGGTGTCGCCGGGCTTCAGCAGGCCTTCGGCCTCGGCCTTCTCGACCATGTACAGCGCGATGCGCGCCTTGATCGAGCCGGACGGGTTCATGAACTCGCACTTGGCGAACACGTCGTCGATCTCGACCAGCGGGGTATCGCCGATGGCGTCGAGGATGGAGGCGGACACGGACGTGAAGCGGCGGTTCATCGGGGGCTCCTGTGGCGGCGACGCCCCAGTGATACCCCCGCCGGCATCAATACCGGCTGATCCACGTCAAGCCGCGGCCGGGCGCGGCCGGCGCCTTTAGACTCGGGGGCCTGCCCGCCGCCCGCCGCCCGCCTTGGACCTGGATTTCCGCTCCGTCTTCCACCTCGTGCTGCACGCGCTGGTGCCGCTGGCGATCGCACGGGTGTTCTTCCGCGACCGCTGGCGCCGCGCGTGGTTGTGGATGCTGGCCGGCTGGCTGATCGACATCGACCACCTGTGGGCCGACCCGGTCTACGTGCCGGACCGCTGCAGCATCGGCTTCCACCCGCTGCACCGGGCACCGGCGATCGCGGCCTACGCGCTGCTGCTGTTGCCCCGGCGCACCCGGCTGCTGGCGATCGGCCTGCTGGTCCACGTCGGCCTGGACGGGCTGGACTGCGCGTGGATGCACCACGTCGACTGAACCCGGCCCGGCCGTCGCGTCACCAGCTGTCCTCCAGCACCCGCGGCCGCGACGACGCCCACGCGCCCCACGCCAGCACCCCGATGCACAGCGCGAGGAAGGCGACCGGCCAGTGCCAGCCGCCGGTGACGTCGCGCAGCTGGCCGACCACCACCGGCCCGGCGCAGGCCACCGCGTAGCCGGTCCAGTGCATGAAGCCCGACAGCGCCGCCGAACCGGCCGCGGTGCGCGTGCGCAGGTTGATCAGCGTCAGCGCCAGCGGGAAGGTGCCGCCGGCCAGGCCGAGCAGGCCGGTCCACAGCGCCGGCAGCGACGCCGGCGCCAGCAGCAGGCCGGTGTAGCCGACCACGTACAGCGCCAGCATCGGCAGCACCAGCAGGAACGGCGAGCGCACCGGCGCGGCCAGCACCGGCACCGCCAGCGAGGTCGCCAGCCCGGTGGCGGTGTAGACGCCGAGCATCGCGCCGGCCGCGGCCGGGTCGAGGCCGGCGTCGGTCATCCAGCGCGGGATCCAGGTGAACATCGCGTAGGTCACCAGCGAGGTCATGCCCAGCAGCGCCGCCATCGCCCACGCCAGCGGCGAGCGCCACACGTGCGCGCCGGCCGGCAGCACCGCCCGCGGCAGCACCGCGGCGCCACCCGGCGCGATCGCCGCCAGCCGCTCGCGGCCGCCGCGCAGCACCCACAGCCACGGCAGCAGGGCGAGCACCGCCGGCAGCACCCACGCCGCCAGCGACACCCGCCAGCCCATCGCCAGTGCCAGCGGCACCGCGACGAACGCCGGCGCCATCGTCCCCAGCTGCATGGTGGTGATGTAGACCGAGCTGACCGCGCCGACCCGGTCGAAGAAGTAGCGCTTGACCAGCGGCGGCAGCACCACGTTGCCCATGCCCATGCCGGCCAGTGCCAGCAGCGAACTGGCCATCAGCCCCGCCGTGCCGCCGGCGAAGCCGCGCACCAGCATGCCGGCCGCGGCCAGCGCCATCGCCAGCACCACCGTGCGCTCCAGCCCGAGCCGGTGCGCGATCGGCGGGGTCGCCACCCCGAACACCGCGAACGCCGCGGTCGGCAGCATGCCCAGCACGCCGGCGGCGGTGGAACCGAAGCGCAGCGCGTCGCCGACGATCTCCAGCAGCGGGGTCAGCGAGGTGATCGCGGTGCGCAGGTTGAACGCGGCCAGCGCGATGCCGGCCAGCACCAGCAGCCGGCCGCGCCAGGGAGTGGGGGACGCCATGCGCGCCATGCTACCGGGCGCGCGTCGGCGCCCCGTTGCCGCAACGGCCGGTTCGCGCCGCCGGACCGTTGTTTTCCGCCCATCCGGCCCCGATGTTGCAGGCTTCACCCGCTCCACGCGACACGGAAATCACAGCATGAGCACCCAGCCCGACACCGCCCCCGAAACCCGCCAGTTCGAAGCCGAGGTCGCCCAGGTCCTGCACCTGGTGACCCATTCGCTGTACTCGCACAAGGAGATCTTCCTGCGCGAGCTGATCTCCAACGCCTCCGACGCCTGCGACAAGCTGCGCTTCGAGTCGCTGGCCAACCCGTCCCTGCTGGCCGGCGACGGCGAGCTGCACATCGACGTCAGCTGGGACGAGAAGGCCCGCACGATCACCATCGCCGACAACGGCATCGGCATGAACCGCCACGAGGTGGTCGCCAACATCGGCACCATCGCCAGCTCCGGCACCCGCCGCTACCTGGAGGCGATGGCGCAGGACAAAAAGGCCGACACCCGCCTGATCGGCCAGTTCGGCGTCGGCTTCTACTCCGCCTTCGTGGTCGCCGACCGGGTGACCGTGCTGACCCGCCGCGCCGACGCGCCGGCCAGCGAGGGCGTGAAGTGGGAGAGCGACGGCAAGGGCGAGTACACGCTGGAGCAGGTCGAGCTGCCGGGCCGCGGCACCACCGTCGTGCTGCACCTCAAACCGGAGGAGGACGAGTTCCTGTCGGGCTGGAAGCTGCGCTCGCTGGTCCACCGCTACTCCGAGCACGTCGCCTTCCCGATCCGGATGCCGAAGGACAGCGACGCCGCCGATGCCGCCGACGAGTCCACGGACACCCAGCCCGCCGGCCAGGACGAGTGGGACACCATCAACGCCGCCTCCGCGCTGTGGACCCAGGCCAAGTCCGAGATCTCCGACGAGGACTACCAGGGCTTCTACAAGTCGCTCGGCCACGACTTCGCCGACCCGCTGGCGTGGAGCCACAACCGCGTCGAAGGCAACCAGAGCTTCACCACCCTGCTGTACCTGCCGGCGCAACCGCCGTTCGAGCTGATGATGGGTGGCCGCGACGAGCGCAAGGGGCTGAAGCTCTACATCAAGCGGGTGTTCGTGATGGACGCCGCCGAGGAACTGCTGCCCAACTACCTGCGCTTCGTGCGCGGCGTGGTCGACGCCGACGACCTCCCGCTCAACGTCAGCCGCGAGCTGCTGCAGCAGAACCGCCAGCTGGAGAAGATCAAGGCCAGCTGCACCAAGCGCGTGCTCGACATGATCGAGTCGCTGGCGAAGAACGAGCCGGAAAAGTTCGACACCTTCATCAAGGCCTTCGGCAACACGCTGAAGGAAGGCATTGGCGAGGACACCGGCAACCGCGAGCGCATCGCCAGGTTGCTGCGCTTCGCCTCCACGAAGGCCGAGGGCGCCGCGAAGACGGTCTCGCTCGATGACTACATCGCCCGCATGGCCGAGGGCCAGGACACCATCTGGTACGTCACCGCCGAAACCCACGCGGCCGCCGCCGGCAGCCCGCAGCTGGAGGCGTTCAGGGCGCGCGACATCGAAGTGCTGCTGATGTCCGACCGCATCGACGAATGGATGCTCGGCTACCTGCACGAGTACGACGGCAAGAAGCTGCAGAGCGTCGCCAAGGGCGAGCTGCCGCTGGACGAGGCGGCGAAACAGCAGCACGAGGAAGCGGCGAAGGCCGCCGAACCGCTGGTCGCCCGGCTCAAGGAACTGCTCGGCGAGCGCGTCGGCGAGGTGCGCGTGTCCGCCCGCCTGACCGACTCGCCGTCCTGCCTCGCGCTGTCGGACTACGACATGGCCCCGCACTTCGCCCGCCTACTGCGCGAGGCCGGCCAGGACCTGCCCGACAGCAAGCCGACGCTGGAGGTGAACCCGCAGCACCCGCTGGTGCAGCGCGTGCAGACCGAGGCCGACGAGGCGACTGCGAAGGACATCGCCAACCTGCTGCTGGAGCAGGCCGAGATCGCCGCCGGCGCCACCCTGCCCGACCCCGCCGCGTTTGTGCAGCGGATGAACCGGTTGTTACTGGGCTGAGGGTTGCGGCAACGGAAGTAACGGAAAAAGCCCGCCGGATGACGGGCTTTTTCATGGGCGAGTGTCGCGCTGCAGAGCTCTCGGCTGGGAGTCACTCGACCGACGGCGGCAGAAACCGGTCCTGCTCACGAACCACGCTCGCGTACTCTGCCGACTCGTAGGCGTTGATGCAGGTCATCAGCGACAGGTCGGTACCGGGCGTCTTCGGCACGGCTGGGCGCTTTTCCACCCAGTCGTCGAAGAACCGGCGAACGTTCGCGTAAGCGTCTTCGCTTTCGTGACTGCCCAGCTGGAAGTAGCCGCCCATGGCCGCGCCGCCGTGCCCCGCCCCGCCTTCGACGTGCTCTGCAATGCAGTACGCAAGCCCCCACTGCTTCAAGGTCAGGCGCGGATCGCGGTCGGCGGCATGGGTGCTGCAGGCCGCCAGTCCGAGCACAAACAGCAGGACGACCGGACGCATCATCTGCAATCGTCGAAAGAGGGCTTACGTTTCATTCGCAGCGCCCGAATCGCCCATAACGTGCGGCCCACACACCTCCCACTTCAACTCACCCCGGACCCGTGGCACTTCGACCACGGTCAGGCCTGCGCCCGCCGACGACTGCAAGCAGAAGTGCCGGCTGTAAATGCGTCCGACGGTGGGATCCCCACCCGATGCCGGATTCACGATCTGCGAGTTGATCGACACGCCGTAGCGCTCTCCCGGCTGCAGCGTGGCGACGAGCTCGTTGGATCCGCCCGCAACCAGGGCGGTGCCAAACGGAATGCACTCGTCGGGGGTCAACGTCACCACGGGCTCCAGCGGCGTGATCCAGCGCCAGACGTACTCCCAGTCCGAGCCGGTGAACCGGTCGACCGATATCGCTGTCAGCATCGGCGGCGTACGCCGGGCCTCGTCAGTGTCGGCGACTGCAAAACACAGCTGCGAATCGACAACGCGAACCTGCGCTTGCTGATACATCCCGGCAGGCTGGGTGCAGCCGCCGGTAGTCGGCAGGACGACGAGACAGAGAAGGAGACTGCAGGTTCTCATTCGGTCACCTGGGGCAGGTTGGTGGTCTCCGCAGGGTTGGCGATAAACGGCGCGAGGACACTTTCGTAAAGGGGGAGGACGTTCGGGTATCGAGCGTAGCGAGCTTCATAGACCTCGTTCTGGGCGTTACGGAACTTCACCAGAAAGTAGTCCGCCAGGATGTTCCCTTGTGCCTCCATGTTGTAGTCGCGGAGTTTCCGTCCCACAGCCAGTGTGTACGCGTAGGACATCCGCGGGCGTGGCGCCCGTACACGCTTGACCGGATAGCCCAGCTGGTACTGCCAGACATGCGTCATCTCGTGGACCAGCAGGCGCTTGTGGACGTCCATCTCCAGTGAGAAATCCGCCTTGAACAGCTCCGCCGGCAAGTAGATCTCGCCATTGGGCGCGGTCGCCGTGTCGTCCGGCTGGAAGCCGAAGAGCATCCAGTAGCCGTGGTTGTGCAGCTTCACCGCGCTGTAGTCCACCGACGACCCGAATACCTGCCGCAGCATCGCGACCTCGCCGGAGGTCAGGCCGCGGTCCTCGGCCTTGGTGGCCACCTCGTGGGTGGAAGACCCGACGGCCGTGGCGTTGGTCGCGGCGCCGTTCAACGCAACCGGGACGCGCTGCGCCGGCAGCGCGGCGGCCGCGCAGCAATCCTGCGCGCCCGTCGGCGGCAGCAGTTCGGCGGAATCGAAGCCGACCGCCTGCGCGGTGGCGACGCGCCCGGTCCGCCCATCCGCATCGGTGACGCCTTCCGCGGTCGAGCCGTCGGCGAGGTGCAGGCGGTAGCCAAGGTTGGACAGCGGTGCCCCGGTCGGGCCGACGAAGCGGATTTGCTCGTCGAACGCCGGCACCGTCGTCACAGCCGTAGTCGCAGCCGCCTTCGCGTCAACTGCAGCGGTGGGAGATGCACCGGCCGCTGCGCCACTCGCGCCGCCCGATGCGCCGGAACAGCCGCTGCCGCCACGGCCCCCGCCACCTCCACCGCCCGCATCCAGAAACACCCGCACCTGCTGCACAGCCAGCACCTTGCAGCCGCAGGCGAGCGAGCTGCCATGCAGGGCCACGGCCTCGCCGTCGATGATGGTGGTCGGGTCGCCGTCGACGATCGGGAACGTGCCCTTGTGCGTCGGGCAGGTCGCCTTGTCGTTGACCCGGGCGACGGGCTTGCCGTCGATATCGGTGAAGGGCGAGCCGGTCACCACCTGCCCGCCGCTGCTGGTGGCGTCGCCCACCACGGCCCACATCCTTGTCATGCGTCCCTTCCTGGGTGAATTGGCGAGCCAGTGTCGCCCCTGGCCGTGCACGGCTTCAACCACCCCTGCGGCCCGATACCGCAGAGGAAACCGGCATCTGTGGCGATCATGCAGCCATCTCCCGCGAACACGAGGTCCCGAACCTCATCGATGAGGTTCCGGACATCAATCACGAGGTTCCGGACCTCGCGCGCGGGGTTGCGGACATCATCCGCGAGGTCCGGGACCTCGCTCGTGAGGTCCGCGACCCCGTTCGGGACGTCGCGAACCTCTCGCGCCACCTCAGCGACCCGGTCGACGAGGTCGGCGACCCCGATCACCACCCCCGGAACCCCGTCGGCGAGGGCCTGCAACACCCTCAGTGGTAATCGTCTTCGCGCTGGTGGCGTACGGCGAGGATGGTGACGGTGCGTTCGTCCTCGATTTCATACAGCAGCACGTAACCGGCATTGCCGAAGGGCATCAGCAGTTCGCGCAGCAGCGGGTTGTCGGGATCGATCTTGCGGCAGGTGAAGGGAAACTCCCGCAGCAGCTCCGCGCCCTTCCCGATGGCCGTCAGCGCGCCGCGCGCCGCCGCGATGTCGTGTTCAAGCAGAAAGCCGTACAGGCGCTCGAGGTCGTCGCGCGCGGACGGCGTGTAACGCACCTGCCATGTCACGCGCCGCGCCCGGCTTTGGCCTCGGCGGCGGTGAGCATGTCGCGCAGCCCGGCGTGGACCTCATCGGCGGAGTAGTACGTGCCGGTGCGCCTGGCCTCGTCCCGCGCAGCGAGGCCACGGGCGATGAATTCGGCCTGCATGCGGCGGCGGTTCACTTCATCGCGCAGGGTCTGCTCCATGAAGCTGGACAGGCTCTCGCCTTCGCGGAGCACCGATTCGGCGGCCTGGCGCAGCTCGGGGGCGACGCGCAGCGATGGCAGGGTGGCGGATTTCATCGGCGGGACCTTTTGCGTTGCATTTGCGATGCAACCGTAGCACGCACCCGACGTCGAACCAACCGGGCCGGTCAGCGACTCCCGCCCTACTCCCCCGCCGGCACCTTCAGCCCCCGCTGCACCGCCGGCCGCGCCAGCCCGCGCTGCAGCCAGGCGTCGACGTGGGCGAAGTCGTCGTAGCCGACCAGCTCGCGCGCCTCGTAGAAGTTGATCAGGTTGTCGACCCAGCCCAGCGTGGCGATGTCGGCGATGGTGTAGTCGTCGCCGAGCAGCCAGTCGCGGCCGTCGAGGCGCGCGTCGAGCACGCCGAGCAGGCGCCGGCTCTCGTCGACGTAGCGCTGCCGCGGGCGCGGGTCCTCGATCTCCTTGCCGGCGTAGCGGTGGAAGAAGCCGACCTGGCCGAACATCGGCCCGATCGAGGCCATCTGGAAGAACAGCCACTGGATCGCCTCCCAGCGGCCGGCCGGGTCGGCGGGGATGAAGCGGCCGGTCTTGTCGGCCAGGTACAGCAGGATGGCGCCGGACTCGAACAGTGCCAGCGGCCGGCCGCCCGGGCCGTCGGGGTCGATGATCGCGGGGATCTTGCCGTTGGGGTTGAGCGAGAGGAACTCCGGCGTGTGGCTCTCGCCCTGTGTGATGTCGACCCGGTGCGGCTCATAGGCCAGCCCGGTTTCCTCCAGCATGATCGAGGCCTTGACCCCGTTGGGCGTCGCCAGCGAGTACAGCTGGATGCGTTCGGGGTGGCGCGCCGGCCAGCGGCGGGTGATCGGGAAGATGGACAGGTCGGGCACGGCAGGCTCCGGGACGGGGATGGCCCACGAGCGTACGCCGGCGGGTGCGGCACGGCACGCGGCCCGCGGAACGCTGCGTCCGCGTGCGGCCGGTGCGCGCTCGTGCCCGCAGCGTGGCCCCGGCCGAGCACCGGTCGGCGCACGCGCTCACGGCGCCTGCCCGCGGCATTAACCCGGCCGGTGCGAGGCTGTCCGTTCATCGTCCCGGGAGTGCTCCATGCCGCTGTCCGCCTTCGGCCTCAACTGCACGCTGACCGCCTCGCCCGCCGAATCCTCCACCCAGTTGCTGCTCGACCAGGTCCTCGCCGCGCTCGCGTCGCACGGCTTCGACACCGACAGCACGCGCATCGTCGACAACCACATCAAGCACGGCGTGCGCGCCGACGAAGGCGAGGGCGACGAGTGGCCGGGGATCCGCAGGCGCATCCTCGACGCGCGGGTGCTGGTGGTCGCCACGCCTATCTGGATGGGCCAGCCCAGCAGCCTCGCCAAACAGGTCCTGGAGCGGCTCAACGCCTTCCTCGGCGAGATCGACGACAACGGCTGCTATCCCACCTTCGGCCGCGTCGCCACGGTGGCGGTGGTCGGCAACGAGGACGGCGCCCACCACGTCACCGCCGAGCTGTACCAGGGCCTGGCCGACCTCGGCTTCACCATCCCCGCCGCCGGCGCGACCTACTGGGTCGGCGAGGCGATGCACAAGACCGACTACAAGGACCTTGACGACACGCCGGAAAAGACCGCCTCGACCACGAAGACGCTTGCCAGCAACGCCGCCCACCTCGCCCGGCTGCTACGGGACGCGCCCTACCCGCCGCCGTCGCCGCAATGACCCGCGCGGGGTGTCGAATCCCGTCGCCATCGCCCGTCGTACAGAGCACCCTCACCGCACAGGAGAACCGCCATGGCCTACATCGATGGATTCGTCATCGCCGTACCCACCGCCAACCGGCAGAAGTTCATCGACCACGCGAGCACCGGCGACGCGGTGTTCATCGAGTACGGCGCCACCCGCGTGGTGGAGTGCTGGGGCGACGACGTGCCCGACGGCACGCAGACCGACTTCCGACGCGCCGTGCAGGGCAAGGAGGACGAGACGATCGTGTTCTCGTGGGTCGAATGGCCCGACAAGGCGACCCGCGACGCGGGCTTCAAGAAGATGATGGACGACCCGCGGATGGACCCGAAGACCAACCCGATGCCGTTCGACGGCGCGCGGATGATCTACGGCGGGTTCAAGCCGGTGGTGGACCTGGACGGCGCCTCGTCAGGCTGACGCCGCGCCCGCCAGCTTCGCCGCGGCGACCTGCCGCAGCGCCTGCTCGAACACGTCCACCGGCTGCCCGCCGGACACCAGGTGCTTGCGCTCCAGGATGACCGCCGGCACCGAGCGGATACCGTTGGCCTGGAAGAACTGCTCGGCGATGCGCACCTCGTCGGCGTACATGTCGCCGGCGAGGATGCGCCGCGCGCCGTCCGCCGGCAGCCCCGCGGCGGCGGCGATATCGGCCAGGGTGTCGTGGTCGGACACGTCGCGGCCCTCGGTGAAGTAGCCGCGCAACAGGGCGTGCTTCAGCTCCCGCGCACGGCCCTCGGCCTCGGCCCAGTGCAGCAGCCGGTGCGCGTCGAAGGTGTTGTGGATGCGCCGGCGCCGGTCCATGTCGAAGGTGAAGCCCAGCGCCGCGCCGCGCTCGACGATCGCCTGCTGGTTGGCCTCCAGCTGCGCCGGCGGCATGCCGTACTTGCGCTGCAGGTGCTCCACCGCGTCCTCGCCCCCGGCCGCCATGCCCGGGTTCAGCTCGAACGGCTGGAAGTGGATGTCGGCCTCGACCTCGCCGCGGGTGCGCTCCAGTGCCTGCTCCAACGCCGCCAGCCCGATCGCGCACCACGGGCAGACCACGTCGGACACGAAATCGATGCGCAGGCGGACGGGGGCGTTGGTGGGATCGGACATGGCGGGGCTCCGGAGGCGGGCGGGTCCGGCCAGCCTACCCGGGTCGGGTCGATGCGGGGTGGCGGCCCCGACACCGGCCGACGCTTCCTGCAACAACCGTGCAGGGCCGCTACACCTGCGCGGTCTTCCATTTGCCCCGCGTGAACAGCCACAGGGTGAACAGGCCGACCGCGGTCTCCGACACGAACACGCCCCAGAACACGCCGGTCTGCCGCCAGTCCAGCTGCAGCGCCAACCACCAGCACAACGGGATCTGGATCAGCCAGAAAAACACCAGGTTGATCTTGGTCGGCGTGACCGTGTCGCCGGCGCCGTTGAACGCCTGCACCGCGACCATCCACCAGCCGTAGACGAAGAACGAGTACGACAAGATCCGCAGCCACTCGGCGCCGACGTCGATCACGCCGGCGTCGCCGGTGAAAAACCCGACCAGCTCGCGCGGGAACAGGAAGAACAGCACCGACACCGCGACCAGATAGGCCATGTTGTACCAGCCGATCCGCCACACCGACGCCTCCGCGCGATCCGGCTGCTCCGCGCCGAGGTTCTGCCCGACCAGCGTCGCCGCCGCGTTCGACATGCCCCAGGCCGGCATCGTGGTGAACATCATCAGCCGGATCGCGATCGTCGCGCCGGCCACCGCCTCGCTGCCGATGCTGGCGAGGATGCGCATCAGGAAGACCCACGAGGTCATCGCCACGATCATCTGGCCAATGCCACCCAGCGAAGTGCGCACGATGTTGAGCAGCGTGGCGCCGTCCCAGCCCAGCTGCGAGGCGGCGACACGGATGTGCTGGCCGCCGCGGAACAGGATCCACAGCTGCATCAGCACGCCCACGCCACGACCGATGGTGGTCGCGATCGCCGCGCCCTCGATGCCCATCGCCGGCACCGGGCCGAAACCGAAGATCAGCAGCGGGTCGAGCACGATGTTGAGGCCGTTGGCGACCCACAGCACGCGCATCGCGCTGGAGGCGTCGCCGGCGCCGCGGAACACCGCGTTGATCACGAACAGCAGCATGATCACCGCGTTGCTGCCCAGCGCCCACTGCATGTAGCGGTAGCCGTGCTCGAGCGTCCACGGGTCGGCGCCCATCAGCTGCAGCAGCTCGCGCGCCCAGACGATGCCGGCCAGCGCGAACGGCAGCGACGCCAGCGCGGCGATCCAGATGGCCTGCACCGCGCTGACCGCGGCCGCCTCGCGCTTGTGCTCGCCGACGCGGCGCGCGACGACCGCGGTGGTCGCCATCGCCAGCCCCATCGCGATCGCGTACAGCAGGAACAGGTAACTCTCGGTCAGCCCGACCGTCGCCACCGCCGAGGCGCCGAGCTTGGCGACGAAGAAGATGTCGACCACCGCGAAGGTGGACTCGAGCACCAGTTCCAGCACCATCGGCACCGCCAGCAGGAACACCGCGCGGCGCAGCGGGATCTTCGTGTAGTCGGCGCCGGTGCCACGGATCGCGTCGCGCAGTTCGGCCCACAGCGGGCCGCTCGGCACGTGGCCGGGCAGCGCGGCGGCGGCGGATTCGTCGGCGGTGGTGGGCGGGGCGTCGTGGCTCATCGGCGGTCCTGGCTCGGGAACGGGGCATGGTACGGGGCCGGCGTGACGGCACCGGATCCTTGGCGACGGACGGGCGGCGGCGGAATCGACACATCCCGGTTACGCGCCTGCGTGTCGAATCCACGCATCGCCGCCCGTCGTCCAGTTGAAGGCGCCACTCCCGCGCGCCACCCACCCGGAAGCCCCGCATGAAGATCACCGTCGACACCCTCGCCCGCACCGACCTGCAGACCGCCTGGGACGCCTACAGCAACCCCGACGACATCGTCCGCTGGAACACCGCCTCGCCGGACTGGCACTCCCCGAGCAGCACCGTCGACCTGCGCGAGGGCGGCCGCTTCAACACCCGCATGGAAGCGCGCGACGGCAGCGCCGGCTTCGATTTCGGCGGCACCTACACCGAGGTGGTGCCGCAGTCGCGGCTGGCCTACCGCATGGACGACGGCCGCGAGGCGACGGTGCGGTTCGAGGAGGAAGCCGAAGGCGTGCGCGTGCACGTCACCTTCGACGCCGAGGACCAGAACCCGGCCGACATGCAGCGCGACGGCTGGCAGGCGATCCTCGACAGCTTCGCCCGGCACGTGGAAGCGCCGGGCAGGCTCTGAGCGCGACGGCGCTACGCCGCCGGCGGCACGCCCCGCTCCGGCGCCATTCCCACCCGTGAATGGCGCCGGCCATAGGCGAAGTAGATCAGCACGCCCACCGCCAGCCACACCGCGAAGCGGACCCACGTCAGCGTGGTCAGGTTGAGCATCAGGTAGAAGCACAGCAGCGCCGAGGCCACCGGCAGCACCGGCGCGAACGGCACGCGGTAGCCACGGTCGAGGTCGGGCCGGGTGCGGCGCAGCACCAGCACGCCGATGCTGACCAGCACGAACGCCGACAGCGTGCCGATATTGATCATCTCCTCGAGGATCTCGACGTTGGTGAAGCCGGCCAGCAGCGCCACCACCGCGCCGCACAGCAGTTGCAGGCGCACCGGCGTGCGACGGGTGGACGAGGTGACGCTGAGCCAGCGCGGCAGCAGGCCGTCGCGGCTCATCGCCAGCAGCACCCGCGCCAGCCCCATCAGCAGCACCATGATCACCGTGGTCAGGCCGACCAGGATGCCGACCGAGATCAGCTGCGCCGCCCAGTCGGCGCCGACCGCGACGAAGGCGGTCGCCAGCGACGGGTTTTCCGCCTCGGCCAGCAGCCCGTACGGGACCATGCCGGTCAACGCCAGCGCCACGCCGATGTACAGCAGCGTGACCAGCAGCAGGCCGCCGAAGATGCCGCGCGGCAGGGTGCGCTGCGGGTCGCGGACCTCCTCGGCCGAGGTCGCGACGACGTCGAAGCCGATGAAGGCGAAGAACACCAGCGCCGCGCCCGACAGCACCCCGGCCACGCCGTACCTGGCCGGCTCGGCACCGGTCAGCCACGACACCAGCGACTGCGACCAGACGTCGGCCGCGGCGCCCGCCGTCGGCGCCGATGGCGGCACGAACGGACTCAGGTTGTCGGCGTTGAAGTAGGTCAGGCCGACCACGATCACGAACACCACGATGCCGACCTTGATCACGGTGAACACGTTGTTGACCCGCGCCGAGATCTGCGTGCCGGCGATCAGCAGCGCGGTGAACACGCCGACGATGAACAGCGGCCCCCAGTCCAGCGCGACCGCGCCCAGCTGCAGGGTGGTCGGCACGGTGATGTCGAACAGGTCGAACACCGTGGACAGGTAGATGCCCCAGTACTTGGCGATCACCGCCGCGGCGGTCAGCAGCTCCAGGATCAGGTCCCAGCCGATGATCCAGGCCAGGAACTCGCCCAGCGTCGCGTAGGTGTAGGTGTAGGCGCTGCCGGCGACCGGGATGGTGGAGGCGAACTCGGCGTAGCACATGATCGCCAGCGCGCAGGTCAGCGCCGCCAGCACGAACGACAGCGTCACCGCCGGCCCGGCGAAGTCGCCCGCCGCACGCGCGCCCACCGAAAAGATGCCCGCTCCGACCGCCACCGCGACGCCGAGGATCATCAGGTCCCAGGCACTGAGCGAGCGCCGGAGCTGGCGCCCCGGCTCGGCGGCGTCGGCGATCGACTGCTCGATGGACTTGGTGCGGGTGAGGCTGCGGATCAGGCGCATCGGGCGGCTCCGGCGGCGGGGGGGCGTCACCGCATTATTCACCTCCCGGCGCCGGCGCCCGGCACCCACGCGCCACGCCCGGCGGGAACCCCGTCACAACACGCCGGATTGACCCGGATCAACGCGCCCCGGGCGGGGCGGGAGGATGCTCGCGCCGTCGCCGTTTCCGGCATGCCGAGGCTCCCCCGATGCGCCCCTTCCTCCCCTCCCCCACGATGACGATGGTGCTGCTCGCGACCGGCCTGGCGGCCAGTTCCGGCGCGACCGCGGCTCCGGCCGGCGATGGCGGCTGGGCATTCAGCGGCGACCTGCGCGCCGGCTACTTCGCCAGCGAGCGCACCGCCCGCACCGGCGTCGAGTCCGACGAGGACGCGTTCAACGCGCGGCTGCGGCTGGCGGTGGAGCGCGGCTTCAACGACCACTGGCGCGTCCGCACCCGGCTGGCGGGCCGTTTCAGCAGCGAGCAGGACGGCAGCGACGCCTACCTGCGCGCCTGGGCACCGAGCCGCACCGGCGCCGCGTTCGGAGACGTCACCCTCGACGAGGCCTACCTCGGCTACCAGGCGCCGGACGACGGCCCGCGGTTCAAGGTCGGCCGCTTCCAGACCGGCTTCACCGTGCCGGGCGTCGCCTCCAAGGGGCTGGACCGCAACGACAGCCCCAACACCGACATCAACTGGACCGACGGCGTGCACGTCGACGTCCCGGTCGCGGGCGGCTGGCGTGGCCACGTGATCGGCCAGTACCGGCACCGCAAGGGCAGCGGCAGCGTCGCCCACGCGCCGCTGGATTTCAGCGACCGCGACAGCCGCGCCAGCGTGTTCCTCGGGCTGGAGAACCGGTAGCGGCTCGGCCCGGTCACGCAGCGGATGGTATCGGTGACGTGGATGCCCGACAGCCTCGCCGACCGCGGCCTGGCCGACCCCTCGCGCGAGGACTACACCACCGTCGACGCGCGCGTCGCCGCCGAATGGCCGCTGCGCACCGACGAGCCGAAACTGGTGGTTGGTGCCGAGGTCGGCTACGCACTGGAGACCCCGCTCGCGGCCGCGACCGGCACCGGTGGCAGCGGCGACGCCGGCGGCCTCGCCTGGCAGGTGCAGGCCAGCGTGCTCGACTTCGCCCCGCGCCACCACATCGGTCTGGTCGCCGGTCGGGTGGACGCCGGCTGGCTGCTCTCGCCCGACCACCGCCCCAACGACCGGCTCGCCGAAATCGCCTACCAGTGGCAGTTCCGGCCGAAGACCTCGATGGAGGCGCGGTTCCGCGAGCGGCGCGAGATCGAGCACCCCGCCGGCACCCGGGCCCGCGTCGACCGCGACCTGTACGTGCGGGTGACCCACAAGTTCTGAGGTTCGCGCCGGGTTGTTGTCGATCCCCGGCATCGTCGTTCGTCGCATCGGGAAAGGGAGGCACCCCGCCTCCCCACCATGGAGCCCGACGATGAAGCACGCCAACCCCTACCTCAACTTCGACGGCAACGCCCGCGAGGCCTTCGACCAGTACCGCCGCGTCTTGGGTGGCGAACTCGCGATGGCGATGACGTTCCGCGAGTTCGGTGGCGAGAAGATGGGCATTGCCGAAGGGATGCTCGACCGCATCGCCCACATCGCCCTGCCGCTGGGCTCGTCGGTTCTGATGGCCTCGGACGTGACCCGGCCGCAGGACTTCAAGGTCGGCACCAACAGCTACGTCGCGGTGGAAGCCGACAGCGGCGACGAAGCCGATCGCGTGTTCGCCGGGCTGGCCGACGGCGGCAACGTCGAGATGCCGATGCAGAAGGTCGAATGGGCCGAGAAGTTCGGCATCTGCCGCGACCGCTACGGCGTGCAGTGGATGGTCAGCTACACCGGCACGGTGGCGTTCGGGCAGTAGCCCGGACGGTCGGCGGCGGGCGGGGTGTCGATTCGCCCGTCGTCGCTTGCGTCCCCGCGCTCAGGTTCCTGCCAAGTCGTCGCTACAGTCGGGCTGCAGGTCGTAGCCGAGATAGTAGTACCCGGTCCACAGCGGGCGGCCGTTCCCGTCTGGATCGCCGCGGACGAAGAACCGGATCCCTTCGGCCGTGGCGCAGTGACCGTAGGTATCGCGGCGACCGTCGCGGTTGATATCCAGCGCCGCTTCGGATCCCGCAGCGGCGCCTGGCGACTGCAACACACCGATTGCCAACGCCGCCTCGTCGAGCGGCGCTACCCGGTAGAACGACACACCGCTGGCGAGGTTCGCTTCGCGGCGGTCCTCGATCAGCGCCGGACAGTCCTCCGCGGCTTCGGCGCGCCCTTCGATCCGTGCCATGGCCACGCGTTGCGGATCGTCCAGCGTCACGACCGTGACGGCGGATCCCGGTGCGACGTTGTCATCCGCCAGGGCGATGCACGGACCATGCAACCAGCCAATCGTTGGCTCGTCCGCCGGCTGGCTTCCAAAGCCGTCGGCGGCGACGCCCGAAACGCATCCCGCCAACAGCGCACAGCAGCTCGTGGCGGCGATGTTCCTGATGAAGCGGTTACGCATGATTCGCTACCTCCCGTTGAACGACCAGTGCGGCGCGTCGGAACGCAGCTTGCGCACACCGTACGAAGCACCGACATCATGCAGCGGGAGGTTGCTGTTGACGTTCGGCGTCCAGGCAATGGCCACCGTCGAGCCGTCCTTGCGGGGCAGTTCCACCGTCCCGTTCCAGCGAATGGTCATGTCGATCGCGCGCCCGGCGATATGGTTGCTGGAAAGCGCCGGCGCGTAGACGCTGCGTGGCGGCATCGCCAGGCCGAAGCCGCGGGTCATTTCCAGCGCCGCCGCCCTGCTCGCGACATCGTCGCCATGGTCCCAGCGGATACCGACCCCGGCCATCGGGTCGGCGTCGGCGGGTCGGCACTTGCCGTTCGCGATCTTCCATGACCAGTGGAAGAGGTAGGCACGCTTCCGGCTGCGGCGCGTCGCCGAGACCTCGACGCGCGCTCCCGCCCTTTCCAATACGGTGATGAACGTCTCGACATCGCGCCGGAAGGACCCTTCGAGATCCTCGATCCGGCGGCTGTTCCTGGCGTGGGTGTTCGCCCACGCGACCCAATGCGCGCCGCTTCTGGCGTCCATTGACTCTCCTCCCTGAGTTGACTTTGATCCATGGTCCGGCCGTTCGTGAACGGCCGGTTGCAACAGACTAACCGTACCGCCGCGTCAATCGACCATCGGCAGCTTCAGCCCCTGCTCCTTCGCGCAGCGCTTCGCGATGTCGTAGCCGGCGTCGGCGTGGCGCATGACGCCGGTGCCGGGGTCGTTCCACAACACGCGCTCGATGCGGCGGTCGGCTTCTTCGCTGCCGTCGCAGACGATGACCACGCCGCTGTGCTGGCTGTAGCCCATGCCGACGCCGCCGCCGTGGTGCAGGCTGACCCAGGTGGCGCCACCGGCGACGTTGAGCATGGCGTTGAGCAGCGGCCAGTCGCTGACCGCGTCGCTGCCGTCCTGCATCGCCTCGGTCTCGCGGTTGGGGCTGGCGACCGACCCGCTGTCGAGGTGGTCGCGGCCGATCACGACCGGCGCTTTCAGCTCGCCGTTGCGGACCATCTCGTTGAACGCCAGGCCAAGCTTGTGGCGCTGGCCCAGGCCGACCCAGCAGATGCGCGCCGGCAGGCCCTGGAAGGCGATGCGATCGCGCGCCATGTCGAGCCAGTTGTGCAGGTGACTGTCGTCGGGGATCAGCTCCTTGACCTTCGCATCCGTCTTGTAGATGTCCTCCGGGTCGCCGCTGAGCGCGACCCAGCGGAACGGGCCGACGCCGCGGCAGAACAGCGGCCGCACGTAGGCGGGGACGAAGCCGGGGAAGTCGAAGGCGTTGTCGCAGCCTTCGTCCTTGGCCATCTGCCGGATGTTGTTGCCGTAGTCGAAGGTCGGCACGCCGCGCTTCTCGAACTCCAGCATCGCCTCGACATGCACCCGCATCGACTTCTTGGCCTCGTCGCGCACGGTGTCGGGGTCGGCCTTCTGCGCCTCGATCCACTGCTCGACGCTCCAGCCGATCGGCAGGTAGCCGTGCACCGGGTCGTGCGCGCTGGTCTGGTCGGTGACCGCGTCCGGGCGCACGCCGCGCTTGACCAGCTCTGGCAGCACTTCGCCGGCGTTGCCGAGCAGCGCAATCGACTTTGCGGTGCCGGCCTTCGTGTACTTCTCGATACGGGCGAGCGCATCGTCGAGGTCGGTGGCCTGCTCGTCGACGTAACGGGTCTTGAGGCGGAAGTCGATGCGGCTCTGCTGGCATTCGACGGTGAGGCTGCAGGCGCCGGCCAGCGACGCCGCCAGCGGTTGCGCGCCGCCCATGCCGCCCAGGCCGGCGGTGAGGATCCACTTGCCGGTGAGGTCGCCGCCGTAATGCTGGCGGCCCATCTCGACGAAGGTCTCGTAGGTGCCCTGCACGATGCCCTGGCTGCCGATGTAGATCCACGAGCCGGCGGTCATCTGGCCGTACATCATCAGGCCCTTGCGGTCGAGCTCGTGGAAGTGCTCCCAGGTCGCCCACGCGGGGACGAGGTTGGAGTTGGCGATCAGCACGCGTGGGGCGTTGGGATGGGTCGGGAAGATGCCGACCGGCTTGCCGGACTGGACCAGCAGGGTCTCGTTGTCGGACAGGTTGCGCAGCGATTCGAGGATCGCGTCGTAGCTCTCCCAGTCGCGCGCGGCGCGGCCGATGCCGCCGTAGACCACCAGATCCTCCGGACGCTCCGCAACCTCGGCGTCCAGGTTGTTCTGGAGCATCCGGTACGGCGCCTCGGTCAGCCACGACTTGCAGCTGAGTTCGGTGCCGCGCGGCGCGCGGATGGTGCGTGAGGGGTCGTGGCGGGTGGACATCGACGCGGATCCTTGTGGTCTGGAGCGAAGCCGCGATTATCCCACCTGGGGCATGCAGTGTCGGCGGCATGGCACGCGCGATCGCCGTAGGCTTGCCATTCCTCCCCCACCGGCCTGTTCCCATGCACCTTCCGACACGTTCCCTCCTGCTCGCCGCGGTGCTGCTGGCCACGGCGCTGCCCGCCTCCGGCCCCGCCCGCGCAGCCGACACCAGCGGCGACGTGCGGCTGTACGCGCTGGACTGCGGCCGGATCGAGTTCGACGACATGGGCATGTTCGCCGACGACGACAGCTATGCCGGCCAGCCCGGCGCGCTCGTCGAGCCGTGCTACCTCGTCAGGCACCCCGACGGCACGCTGCTGTGGGACACCGGCCTGGGCGACGCGATCGCCGCGCGGCCGGGACAGGTGCTCGAGGAGGAAGGCGTGCGGTTCCGGGTGCCGGTCACGCTGCAATCCCAGTTGCAGGCGCTGGAGCTGGCGCCGACAGCGATCGACTACGTGGCGCTGTCGCACATGCACTACGACCACACCGGCAACCTCGCGCGGTTCCCGGCGTCGACCTGGCTGGTCGATGCGACCGAACTGGCGTGGGCCTCGCAGTCGCCGACGCCGGGACCGGTCACGCGGGCACATTTCGACGGCTTCGCGGGCAAGCGCGAGGTCATCGAGGGCGACCACGACGTGTTCGGCGACGGCCGGGTGCGGATCCTGCGCACGCCGGGGCATACGCCGGGGCACCGCGTGCTGCTGCTCGAACTCGACAACGCCGGCACGGTGGTGCTGTCCGGCGACCTCTACCATAGCCGCAGCAACTACGAGCGCGGGCGGGTGCCGGCGTTCAATGTCGACCGCGCCGACACGCTGGCGTCATTCGACCGGGTGCGGCAGTTGCTGCAGGTCCACGACGGCCGGTTGGTCATCCAGCACGCGCCGGAGGATTTCGAGGCGCTGCCGGCGTTCCCGGCCTACCTGGACTGAGCGGCGCGACTCAGCGGATCGCCGGGTCGAGCCGGCGCAGCGCGTCGGCGATGTCGGTGGCACCGGTGCGACGCAGATCCTCGCGGCTGTAGACGCGGCCGTTGGCGGCCACGCAGTCGTCGCGGTCCATCTCGTCGACATCGTTGCCTTCCGCATCCGCGGCCCGGCGGTTGCGCTCGGCGAGGATCAGGCTGCCGGTGTAGCGCATGCAGTCGCGGCGGGCATCGCGCTCGGTGGTGGTCTCGGTGCTGGTGCGGGTGTCGACGATAGCTTCGGCTTCGGCAGCCCCGGCGTCGACACGCGCGTCGGTGGTCTCGACCTGCGCCGCCGCAGCGAATGCGAGCGGAGCGATCAGGCAGGTGAGCAGCAGGCGTTTCATGGGTCACCTCGGGATGGCCGGGCGCATGCCCGTCCGGGCCAGCATACGCCCCGCCCGATCATCGTCCGGGTGCAGCGGGGCCACGGTTCAGCACGCCGACAGCGTGAATGCGCGGGCGCGCGCGGCGTTCCGCCGGAACGTGCAAACCGGCGGGCGATGGCCTGCAACATCGGCTGGCTATGATCGGGGGATGCACAGGATCCGGGTCGCGGCCGTCGCCGCCTTCATCGCGCTGGCGGCGGCCGGCTGCCAGTCCCTGCTGGTGCGGGGGCCGGCGTCCGCGCCGGGGGCCGACACCGGGCCGGATACGGCGCGCCCGGCGCTCCTGCTGGTCTCGATCGACGGCTTCCGCGCCGACTACCTCGATCGCGGCGTCACCCCGAACATCGCGCGCCTCGCCGCCGACGGCGCGCGGGCCCGGTGGCTTTCGCCGTCGTACCCGAGCCTGACGTTCCCGAACCACTACACCGTGGTCACCGGCCTACGGCCCGACCAGCACGGCATCGTCAACAACACGATGCGCGACGCGGCGCTGGGAAGGTTCAGCCTGGGCCGGCAGGAAGCGGTCGGCGACGGCCGCTGGTGGGGCGGCGAACCGGTCTGGGTCGCCGCCGAAAACGCCGGCCTGCCGACCGCGACGCTGTTCTGGCCCGGCAGCGAGGCGGCGATCGGCGGCGTGCGGCCCACCCGCTGGCTGCCCTACGACGGCGACATGACGATGCCGGCGCGGGTCGACACCGTGCTGGGCTGGCTGTCGGAACCTGCGGCCACGCGCCCGCGGTTCGCGACGCTGTACTTCGATGCGCTCGACCACGCCGGCCACGACGCCGGGCCTGACTCGCCCGGGGTGGCGGCGACGCTGGCCGAGGTGGACGACGCGATCGGCCGGCTGCTGGACGGACTGGACGCGCGCGGCCTCGCCGACGCGGTCGACATCGTGCTGGTGTCGGACCACGGCATGGCGCCGGTGCCGGCGGCGCAGGTGATCGCGCTGGAGGACATGGTCGACCCGGCCGACGCACAGGCGGTCAGTGGCGGGCCGTCGGCGGGTTTCGAGCCGTTGCCGGGGCGCACCGCCGCGGCCGAGGCGCAACTGCTCGGCAGGCACGACCACTACCGCTGCTGGCGCAAGGGCGAGCTGCCGGCGCACTGGCACTACGGCAGCCACCCGCGCGTACCGGCGATCGTCTGCCAGACCGACAAAGGCTGGAGCACGGCGCCGCGCGAGCGCATCGCGCAGTGGCCGAAGACCGGCATCCGCGGCGCCCACGGCTTCGACCCGGCGCTGCCGTCGATGCGGGCGATCTTCATCGCGCGCGGCCCCTCGATCCGCGACGGCGTGGTGGTGCCGGCGTTCGACAACGTCGACGTGTATCCGCTGCTGATGCGGCTGCTGGGACTGCCGCCGGCGGCGAACGACGGCGACGGCGATGCGCTGCAGGTGCTGGAACCCGGGCACCTGTAGGCGACGCGACGCCATCGCCTGAACCCCGGAACATCCATGTCCGAAACCGGCGAGTTCCGGCCCGGACCCGGTGCTAGCCTGCACCCATGTCGTCCACCGCCGCCCTCGCCGCCACCCCCGACCCACAGGTCTGCGAGCAGGCCCGGCTGAGCCGCGACGCGCGTTTCGACGGGCTGTTCTTCACCGCGGTCACCAGCACCGGCATCTACTGCCGGCCGGTCTGCCCGGCGCCTCCGCCGCGGCGCGAGAACGTCACCTACTACCCCAACGCCGCGGCGGCCGAAGCCGCGGGCTTCCGACCCTGCCTGCGCTGCCGGCCGGAGCTGTCGCCGGGCGACGACGCCTGGCGCCGCGGCGACGCCACCGTCGCCCGCGCGCTCCAGCTGATCGACCAGGGTGTGCTGGCCGACGAGCCGCTGGCGGCGTTGGCGCAGCGGGTCGGGCTGGGCGAGCGCCAGTTGCGGCGGCTGTTCGTCGACCGCCTCGGCGCCGCGCCGCTGGGCGTGCATGGCACCCGCCGGCTGCTGTTCGCCAAGCAGCTGCTGACCGAGACCTCGCTGCCGATCACCGAGGTCGCGCTGGCAGCCGGTTTCGGCAGCCTGCGGCGGTTCAACACCAGTTTCCGCGAGGCCTACCGGATGGCGCCGCGCGAGCTGCGGCGGCGACCGCGCGCAGCGTCCGACCAAACCCTGACGCTGCGGCTGGGCTACCGGCCACCGTACGAGTTCGGAGCGATGCTCGACTTCCTGCGCACGCGGGCACTGCCGGGCGTGGAGGTGGTCGACGCCGACAGCTATGCGCGGGTGGTCCCGCCGCCCGACGACACCCCCCACGCGCAACCGGGCTGGCTGCGCGTATCGGCCGTGGCCGATGACGGCCACGCGCTGCAACTGCAGATGCACGGCATCGCGCCGGCGCGGCTGTTGCCAATCGTCGCGCGGCTGCGGCGGATGTTCGACCTCGACGCCGACCCGCAGGTCATCGCCGCGACGCTCTCGGCCGACCCGGTCCTGCGGCCGCTGCTGCGGCACCGGCCCGGGCTGCGCCTGCCAAGCGGCTGGGACGGTTTCGAGATCGCGGTCCGCGCGGTCCTCGGGCAGCAGGTCAGCGTGGCCGCGGCACGCACGCTGGCGACGCGGCTGTCGCAACGGTTCGGCCGCCCGCTCGATACACCGTGCGCGCCCGGGCTCGACCACCTGTTCCCCACGCCCGCGGCACTGGCCGACGCCGACCTGTCGACGATCGGGCTGATGCGGGCGCGCGCCGGGACCATCCGCGGGGTCGCGCGCGCCGTGCTCGACGGCCGCGTCGACTTCAACCCCGAGCGTACGCTCGACGACTTCGCCGCCCGCTGGGTCGCGCTGCCGGGCATCGGCCCGTGGACCGCGCAGTACATCGCGATGCGCGCGCTCGGCCACCCGGATGCCTTCCCGGCCGAGGACCTGGTGCTCCGGCGCGTCGCCGCGGCGGGTGACGCGGCGCTGACCAGCCGGGCGCTGTCGGCACGCGCCGAGGCCTGGCGCCCGTGGCGGGCCTATGCGGTGATGCAGCTCTGGCGCAAGGCCACCGACGATGCCGAGGCCGCAGCGCAGGCGAGCCGCGCGGCGACCCGACCCGCCCCGCTCCGGCCACCAGCCGCACGCGATCACGGCCCACGCGCACGGCCCGCGCACGGACCCACGGAGAAACCCGATGAGTACGATCTACACCACCATCGAAAGCCCGATCGGACCGCTGCTGCTGGCGGCCGGCGACGACGGCCTGCACGCGGTCGAATTCCACGTCTCGCGCCATCCGGTGCGCCGCGGCGATGACTGGCGCGAAGGCACGCATCCGCTGCTCGACCGCGCGCGCCAGCAACTGCGCGAGTACTTCGACGGCAAGCGACGCGGGTTCGACCTGCCGCTGGCGCCGCGCGGAACGGCGTTCCAGTGCACGGTATGGCACGCGCTGGCCTCGATCCCGTATGGCGAGACGGTCAGCTATGCGCAATTGGCCGCGCGGGTCGGCCGGCCGACCGCGATGCGCGCGGTCGGCGCTGCCAACGGCCGCAACCCGCTGCCGATCGTGCTGCCCTGCCACCGCGTGATCGGCGCCGACGGCAGCCTGACCGGCTTCGGCGGCGGCCTGCCGACCAAGCAGTTCCTGCTGGAACTGGAAGGTGCGCTGCCGCGGTCGGACCTGTTCGCCGTCGCGTGACGGGTATCCGGGAGGTAGGAGCGACGTGAGTCGCGACCCACTGACCTCGCAACAGTGCTTTCGATTGACGCGGTGTTCCGGTCGCGCGACTGCAACATCGCGTGGACCTCGATACTTCCGGTTGTCAGTGGGTCGCGACTCACGTCGCTCCTACATCCGTATGCACGTGCGTCCGCGGGGGCCTGCGATCGCTAGTCGCGCAGCAGCTCGCGGATCGCGTTGCGGTAACCCGCGGCGATCGCGTCGGCCGCGACATGCCGCCCGCCCTCGACCACGCGCTTGCCCGCGACCACCGTTTCCCGCACCAGGTTGCGGTTGCCGGCGAAGATCCAGCGGTCGATCGCGTCAAGATCGGTCGCACCGGCAAGCAGGGGCGCGTCGGTGTCGAGCAGCAGGCTGTCCGCCGCGATGTCGACCGCCTGCCCGGTCGAGTCGGCGGCGCTGGCGACCACGCCGCGCAGCAGGGTCTCGCCGACGCTGGGGACGCGCGCGTCGGCGGCGATGTTGCGGCGCTGGGTGGCCAGGCGCTGGCCGTACTCGAGCCAGCGCAGCTCCTCCACCGGTGACACCGAGATGTGCGAGTCCGAGCCGATGCCCCACCGGCCGCCGGCGTCCAGGTACTCGCGCAGCGGGAACAGGCCGTCGCCGAGGTTGGCCTCGGTGGTCGGGCAGATCGCGACGGTCGCGCCGGAGTGGGCGATCCCGAGCACTTCCGATCCGGCCAGGTGGGTGGCGTGCACCAGCGTCCAGCGGCGGTCGACCGCGGCGTTCTCCAGCAGCCATTGCACCGGCCGCGCACCGCGCAGGGCGATGCATTCCTCGACCTCGGCCATCTGCTCGGCAATATGGATATGCACGCGGCCGTCGGCCGGCAACGCGGCCAGCACCGTGCGCATCGCATCCGGCGGCACCGCGCGCAGGCTGTGCAGCGCGCAACCCACGCGGACGGTGTCATCCTGCTCGCCACGCAGGCTGTCGAGCAGGCGCAGGTAGCCGTCGACGTCGTGGCCGAAGCGCTGCTGGCGCTCACCCAGCGCGCGGCCGTCGAAGCCACCGGTCATGTACAGCACCGGCAGCAGGGTGATGCGGAGGCCGGTATCACGCGCGGCCCGCAGCAGCGCGCGGGACATCGCCGCGGGGTCGTCGTAACGGCGGCCGCCGGGCGCGTGGTGCAGGTAATGGAACTCGCAGACGCTGGTGTAGCCGGCTTCGAGCATCTCCGCGTACAGCTGCGCCGCGACCGCGTACAGCGTGTCGGGGGTGAAGCGGCCGGCGAAGCGGTACATCGTCTCGCGCCAGGTCCAGAACGAGTCGTGCTCGGCGCGCGTGCCCGGTATCGCCGGCGAGCGGCATTCGGCCATGCCGGCCATCGCGCGCTGGAACGCGTGCGAGTGGAGGTTGGCGATGCCCGGCACGCGGCACGGCAGCGGGGCGTGCGCGTCTTCGGCGGCGGCGCCGTGCCAGCCGTCGGGCTGCCAGGTGCGAAGGGTGTCTCGGGGCTCGGTCATGCTGCGATTGTCGCGTGGCGCGGCGCGGGAGGCGACCCCGGCAGGGCGCCCGCCACGCCGGCGGGGCCGGGGCGCCGCCTACAATGCCGGCATGGACACGAACGACGCATCCACCACCGGCCGCTGGGACGGCCTGCTCCTCGGCGCCTCGCTGGCCACGCTCGACGGCGACGGCTACGGTGAAATCGGCGACGGCGCGCTCGCCTGGCGCGACGGCCTGCTGGCCTACGTCGGCCCGCGCGCGGAGCTGCCCGGCGACCCGGCCACCCTCGCCGACGAGGTGATCGAGGCCCGCGGCTGGGTCACCCCCGGGCTGGTCGACTGCCACACCCACCTGGTGTTCGCCGGCGACCGCGCGCGCGAGTTCGAGATGCGCCTGCAGGGCGCCAGCTACGAGGACATCGCCCGCGCCGGCGGCGGCATCGTCTCGACCGTGCGCGCGGTGCGCGCGGCCGACGAGGCCGGGCTGCTGCGCCAGTCGCTGCCCCGCGCCCGCGCCCTGCTGGCCGACGGCGCAACCACGCTGGAGATCAAGTCCGGCTACGGGCTCGATTTCGACAACGAGCGCAAGATGCTGCGGGTCGCACGGCAGGTCGGCGCCGAACTCGGCATAGACGTGCGCACCACCTACCTCGCCGCCCACGCACTGCCCCCGGAGTTCAAGGACCGGCCCGACGCCTACATCGACGCGGTCATCGACTGGCTGCCGCGGCTGCACGGCGAGGGGCTGGTCGATGCGGTCGACGCGTTCTGCGAGGGCATCGGCTTCAGCCCGGAGCAGACGCGGCGGGTATTCGAGGCCGCGCGCGGCCTGGGCCTGCCGGTCAAGCTGCATGCCGACCAGCTCAGCGACCTCGGTGGCGCGGGGCTGGTGGCGGAGTTCGGCGGCTTGTCGGCCGACCATGTCGAACACACCAGCACCGACAGCGTCCGCGCGATGGCCGCATCCGGTGCCGTCGCGGTGCTGCTGCCCGGCGCGTTCCACGTGCTGCGCGAGACGAAGCTGCCGCCGCTGGATGCGTTCCGCGAGCACGGCGTGCCGATGGCGGTGGCGACCGACTGCAACCCCGGCACCTCACCGCTGCTGTCGATGCGCCAGGCGATGCAGCTGGCCTGCACCCACTTCCGCCTGACCCCGGAAGAAGCGCTGCGCGGCGCCACCGTGCACGCGGCGCGCGCCCTCGGCCTGGCCGACCGCGGCGTGCTGCGGGCCGGCATGCGGGCCGATTTCGCGTGCTGGGACATCGGCCACCCGAGCGAGCTGGGCTACTGGCTCGGCGGTCGGCTGGCCACCGCGGTTCACATCGGCGGCCGCCGGCTGGCCTGAACCCGTCGCCCCGTCCCCGCAATGAAAAAGCCCCGCGGTCGCGGGGCTTTTCTGTCACACCGGCATGGCGCCGATGCTTACTCCTTCACCACCTTCTTGGCGACCTTCTTGGCCGGCGCCTTGCTGACGGTCTTGGTGGTGGCGGACTTCTTCGCAACCGGCGCGGCAGCGCTGCCGGCGGCCCCGGCCACGGCCTTGCGGGCGTTGCCGTAGCTGGAGTTGTAGCGCTTGCCCTTGGCGGTCTTGCGGTCGCCCTTGCCCATGGTCTTGCTCCCGGATCGGTACTGAACAGTTGAAAAACCCGCACTGGAAGGCGCGGGCCCGTGATGTCGCATCGGAGCCGCGGTCGTGGCGCGGGAAGCTGCCTAGCCTACCACAGCGACGCGCCCGCCCAGCTCAGTGGGCGCAGCGGGCGTCGTGCACGTGGCCGTGGTTCAGGCGCAGGTTGGCCAGGTGCCCCAGGCCGACCAGGGTGCCGCCAAAGGTCATCGCGACCGCGTGCGGCACCACGGAATGGTGCAGCGGCGGGTACAGCACCGCAAACCACAACACCAGCAGGCCCGGTACGAGCAGGCCGAGCGCGCGCAGCACCCGGTGGCGGCGGTAGCTCCAGGCCAGGCTGCCCAGCCCCAGCACGCTGGCGAACACCACGAACGCCAGCTCCAGCCCCTCGCCCGCGAACACCGCCACCCCGAGCGACGGCAGCAGGGCGATCAGCACCGGCAACAGCGCGCAGTGCAGCGCGCAGGCGAGCGAGCCGTAGGCGCCGAGGCGGTCGATCAGGCGATGGCGGTGCTGGGGGGGCATGATCCGTGACTTCCGGGAGGGGTGGATTCCGTTTCGGAATAATATAACATTTCGATATCCCCGCAACAGTCCACGACATGCCTTCCATTCCCCTGCGCCGCCTCCCCCTCGCCATCTCGCTTGCCATCGCGCTGTCGCTGCCGGTCGCAACCGCCTCCGCGCACGAAGCCCAGGACCCCACCGGTGCCGGCCACGACCACGACCCGACCGACCTGGCCCGGGTGGAGGTCCGCGCCACGCCGCTGGCGGGCACCGCCGACAACCTCGTGCGCCCGGTCGAGGTGCTGACCGGCGAGGCGCTGGACGCGGCCAAGTCCAACTCGCTCGGCGAGACCGTCGACAAGCTGCCGGGCGTGCAGTCGTCCTACTTCGGCCCCGGCGTCGGCCGGCCGATCATCCGCGGCTTCGACGGCGCGCGCGTGCAGGTGCTCAGCGACGGACTGGGTTCGGGCGACGTGTCGACCATCAGCGCCGACCACGCGGTCAGCATCGAGCCGTTCCTGGCCGACCAGGTGGAGGTGCTGAAGGGCCCGGCGACGCTGCTGTACGGCAGTGGCGCGATCGGCGGCGCGGTCAACGTGATCGACGGGCGGATCCCGGAAACCACGACGTTGGCGCCGCTGGAAGGCCGCGCCGAGCTGCGCGCCGGCACCGTCAACGACCAGCGCACCGGCATGGTCCGGCTGGACGGCACCTCGGCGTCGGGCAACGTGGTGTTCCACTTCGACGCGCTGCACCGCGAGACCGGCGACTACGAGATTCCCGGATTCGCCGAGAGCGAGGCCGCGCACGCGGAGCACGAGGACGAGGCCGACCACGAGGAGCCCGGAATCGCCGGCATCCTGCCCGGCAGCGCGATCCGCACCGATTCGGCCGCGCTGGGCGTGTCGTGGATCGGCGACCGCGGCTTCCTCGGCGCCGGCTACAGCCTGTTCAACAGCCGCTACGGCGTGCCGGGCCACGCCCACGAGGCGCACGACGCCCACGAGGAGGACGGGCACGAGGACGAGCACGCCGAAGAGCCCCACGCCGAGGGTGGCGCGCGGATCGTGATGGACCAGCGCCGCAGCGAGATGCGCGGTGGCCTCGACGACCTCGGCGCGTTCGAATCGCTGCGGGTGAAGCTGGCGCGCACCGAGTACACCCACACCGAGTTCGAGGGCGATGCGGTCGGCACCGTGTTCGACAACACCGCCACCGAGGCGCGCGTCGAGCTGGTCCACCAGCCGCTGGCCGGCTGGGACGGAGCGCTCGGCGTGCAGTGGTCGCAGCGCGAGTTCCTCGCGATCGGCGACGAAGCCTTCGTGCCCGGCTCGGACTCGCGCGACGCCGGCCTGTTCTGGATCGGCGAACGCGCGATCGGCCCGACCCGGCTGGAACTGGGCGCCCGCCACGACCGCAGCCGGATCGACATCGACGACGCCACGGCGATCGGCCCCGACCGCGACTTCGACACCACCAGCCTGTCGGCCGCGCTGCGCTGGGACATCGGCGAGGACGTGCACCTGTCGTTCGGCCTCGACCGCGCCCAGCGCGCGCCGACCGCCGAGGAGCTGTACTCCAGCGGCATGCACGTCGCCACCGGCAGCATCGAGCTGGGCGATCCCGACATGGACGTGGAGACCGCCAACCGCGCCGAGGTTGGCGTCCACTGGCACAACGGGCCGTTGCGCATCGGCGCGTCGGTGTTCCAGGTGCGGTTCGACGATTTCGTCTATCTCGCCGATACCGGCATCGTGGAGGACGGGTTGCCGGTACGCGCGTGGACCCAGCACGACGCCCGCTTCAACGGCGCCGAGGCGGAACTGGACTGGACCTTCGTCGACAATGCCAGTGGCGCGTGGACGATGCGGGTGTTCGGCGACGTGGTCCATGCGGAGCTTGACGGCAGCGGCCGCCGCGACGTGGCGATCGCGGTGCCGCATGGCGACCACGACCACCACCACACCGCCAGCCTCGCCAACGACGGCCACCTGCCGCGGATCGCACCGGCCCGCGCCGGCGCCGAACTGCGCTGGGAAACCGGCTCGTGGCGCGCGTCGCTCGGCGCGGTCCGCTACATGGAGCAGGACGACGTCGCCGAGCACGAAACCGCGACACCGGGCTACACGCTGGTCGACGCCCACCTGGCGTGGCATGCCGACACCCGCAGCGGCAACGCGTGGGAGGTGTTCGTCGACGGCAGCAACCTGCTCGACGAGGAAGCACGGCCGCACACCTCGTTCCTGAAGGACCTGGCGCCGCTGCCGGGCCGCGGCATCGAGTTCGGCGTGCGCGCGTTCTTCTGACGCCTAACCGGCCTTTGCGCACTCCGCGCAGAGGCCGTGGACCTCCAGCGTCTGCGCCTGCGGCAGGAAGCCCAGCGCGCGGGCGCGGCGGTCGAGCGCGTCGACGATCTGCTCGTCCTCCAGCTCGGTCGCCGAGTTGCAGCGGTCGCAGATCAGGAACGGCACCGCGTGCTGCTCGCCACCGGGATGGTGGCAGCCGACGAAGGCGTTGATCGACGAGAGCTTGTGGATGAAGCCGTGCTCGAGCAGGAACTCCAGCGCGCGGTACACCGTCGGCGGCGCCGCCGCGTCGTGGGTCGCCTTCATCAGGTCGAGCAGTTCGTAGGCCTTGACCGGGCGCTCCGCCGCGGCGATCAGCCGCAGCGCGTGGGCGCGGATCGGGGTCAGCCGCAGCCCGCGCGACTTGCACACCCGCTCGACCTCGCGGACGAAGGCATCGCCGTCGTCGACGTGGTGCTGCGGGTCGGTGCAGGTGTGCGTGCTCGCCATGGGTCTGATCTATGACTCCGCGGACACTTTTGCAAGCGCGGCGTCGATCCGCTTCAGCGCCTCGTCGCGGCCGGCCAGGTAGACGGTGTGCGAGATGTCGGGGCTGACCTGGGTGCCGGTGATCGCCACCCGCATCGGCTGGGCGACCTTGCCCATGCCCAGCTCCAGTGCCGCGGCGGTGTCGTGCAGCGCGGTATTGATCGCCTCGGCGGTCCAGTCCGGCAGCGCGGCCAGGCGCTCGCGGGCATCGGCCAGCGGCGCACGCGCGGCCGGCTTGAGGTGCTTGGCGACCGCGGCCTCGTCGTATTCGACCAGCGGGCCGAACCAGACCGCGGCGCGCTCGGCCATCTCCTTCAGCGTCTGCACGCGGTCGCGCAGGGCCAGCACGATGTCGGCCGGCGCGGGGCCAGCGGCGAGGTCGTAGCCGGCGTCGCGCAGGTGCCATTCAAGGTGCCGGCCGACCGCCGCCGCATCGTCGGTCTTGAGGTACTGCTGGTTGAGCCAGCCGAGCTTGGCCGGGTCCAGCCGCGAGGCCTTGGCGTTGACGTCCTTCAGGTCGAACAGCGACTTCATCTCCTCGATCGAGAAGATCTCCTGGTCGCCATGCGACCAGCCCAGCCGCACCAGGTAGTTCAGCAGCGCGTGCGGCAGGTAGCCGGCGTCGCGGTACTGCATGACGTCGGCCGCGCCGGTGCGCTTGGACAATTTCGCACCTTCCGGATCGAGGATCATCGGCAGGTGGGCGAAGTGCGGCACCGGCGCGCCGAGCGCCTGGTAGATGTTGATCTGGCGCGGGGTGTTGTTGACGTGGTCGTCGCCGCGGACGACGTCGGTGATGCCCATGTCGATGTCGTCGACCACCACCGCGAAGTTGTAGGTGGCGTAGCCGTCGGAGCGGAAGATCACCAGGTCGTCGAGCTCGCTGTTGGCGATCTCGATGCGGCCCTTGACCTTGTCGTCCCACGCGACCGTGCCGTCGAGCGGGTTGCGGAAACGGATGACGCGGTTCGGGTCGTCGCGGTACGGCAGGTTCTCGTCGCGCGCGGCGCCGCTGTAGCGCGGCTTGTCGCCGGCGGCCATCGCGGCCTCGCGCATGGCCTCCAGCTCTTCCTTGGTCTCGTAGGCGTAGTAGGCGTGGCCGGAGGCGACCAGCTGCTCGGCGACCTCCCGGTAACGGTCGAGCCGGTGGGCCTGGTAGATGGGGCCTTCGTCGTAGTCGAGGCCGAGCCAGTCCATCGCCTGCAGGATCGCGTCGATCGCGGCCTGGGTGCTGCGCTCGCGGTCGGTGTCCTCGATGCGCAGGATGAACTGGCCGCCGCGCCGGCGCGCCTCCAGCCAGCAGTACAGCGCGGTGCGCGCGCCGCCGATGTGCAGGTAACCGGTGGGACTGGGGGCGAAACGGGTGCGGGCTGTCATGTGCGGCGGGGCATCGGGCAGGGCCGGTCATTTTAGCCTGCTACTCTTCACCGGACCCGCCACGCGCATCCGCGCCGATGGCCACCCGAGCCAGACTCCACCACGCATGACCACGCTGTTCATCGCCGACCTGCATCTGGAGGATGCGCGCCCCGGCGCCACCGATGCGTTCCTCCGTTTCCTCCAGGACGAGGCAGCGGGCGCGGAAGCGCTGTACATCCTCGGCGACCTGTTCGAAGCCTGGGTGGGCGATGACGACCCCTCGGAGACGGGGATGCAGGTCGCGCCGGCACTGGCATCGCTGGCCGCGGCCGGCACCGCGATCGCCTTCATCCACGGCAACCGAGACTTCCTGCTGGGCCACGACTACGCCGCCCGCTGCGGGATGCGGCTGCTGCCCGACCCGTCCGTGATCATGCTCGACGGCGAGCCGGCACTGATCGGCCACGGCGACCTGTATTGCGTGGACGACGTCGGCTACCAGCAGTTCCGCGCGATGACGCGTTCGCCACAGTGGCGCGCGCAGTTCCTGGCGCAGCCGCTGGCGGCGCGGCTGGCGTTCGCGCAGCAGGCGCGGCAGGCCAGCAAGGCGCGCTACGGCGAGTTGCAGCAGGCCGGCACCGCCGAGACGATCACCGATGTCACGCCGGCGGCGGTGGAGGCGGTGTTCCAGCAGTCAGGCATCCGCCGCATCATCCACGGCCACACCCACCGGCCCGCCGTGCACGACCACGGCGACGGTCGCCAGCGCATCGTGCTGGGCGACTGGTACGGCGGCGCGGGACGCTTCCTGCGCGCGGACGACACTGGTCTACAGCTGCAGGCCTTCGCCCTGGACGACTGAGCGGGAGGCCCCCCCGGCCGGTGCCACCTCAGCGCGTCGGCGACACCTCTTCCGCGGCCTCTCCGTTCGCCGATACGGGCGCGGCACAGCCGGAATACGAGGTGCCATCGAGGGTCATCGTCGCGCTGTAGGGGTGGATGTTGTCGGACATGCCGTCGCTGCAGTCCCCGGGCACGATATCCAGTTGCACGTTCGCGCCGGCGTAGTGGATGCCGGACGCGTCCGCGCTGCGGGTCGCGGCGTAGCGCGTGCCGTCCGGCAGTTCCGGGGTGGAGAACTCGAGCATGCCGCCGCCGACATCGCGCATGCTCCAGAACGGCTCGTTGCCGAAGGCCCGCAGTGGCGCCGTCGCGGCGACGCCGGTGCCGACCGGCTCGCTTGCCGGTGCCTCGGGCTCGGCCGGTGCGGTGTCGGCTGGGACGGTGTCTGCGGGCCGGTCGCAGGCCATCAGCGCGAATGCGGCGAGGATGCCGCCAAGCAGGATCGTTCGACGCATGGGACTCTCCACGGGAAGGAACAAACGCCGACCCAAGGTAGCGTCCGCGGCGTCTGGAGGGCGTCACGCCCGGCCGGCGGCCGCGTTGTCCAGCAGCCCGGCCAGTTCGTCCTCGTCGAAACCGGCGGCGCGGCGCGCGTCCAGGTTGAACGGGCCATGCAGCACCGGGCGGGCGTACTCGGCCAGCAGCTCGCGGAAGGCCGGGCCGGGCTCGACCCCCGCGCGCTCGCAGTACCAGCGGAACCAGCGCGACCCCGCCGCAACGTGCGCGACCTCCTCCTGCAGGATCACCTCGAGGATCGCCACGGTGTTGGCGTCGCCCATGCCGCGCAGGCGCTCGATCATGCCGGGCGTGACGTCGAGCCCGCGCGCCTCCAGCACGCGCGGGACCAGAGCCATGCGTGCGAGCCCGTCATGCGCGGTCTTCTCCGCCATCTCCCACAGGCCGTTGTGGGCATCGAAGTCGCCATAGTCATGGCCGAGTTCGCGCAGGCGCGCGCACAGCATCTCGAAATGGCGCGCCTCGTCGTTGGCGCACGACACCCAGTCGGCGTGGAACTGCGCCGGCAGGCCGCGGAAGCGGTAGACCGCGTCCCAGGCCAGGTCGATCGCGTTGAACTCGATGTGGGCGATGGCGTGGATGAAGGCGGCGCGGCCTTCGTCGCTGCCCAGGCCGCGACGGGGCAGCTCGCGCGGAGGCACCAGCCGCGGCCGTTCGGGACGGCCGGGCATGCGGATCGGCTCGGGCGGCGGTGCGTCCGCGGGCACCGTCAGCTCCCCGCGTGCGAATGCCTGCGCGGCCTCGAAGGTCGCCGACACTTTCGCCTCCGGTGTGGAGGCATCGAGGCAGTGGCGGGCGGCGCTGAAGAGCGAGGTGGGCATTTCAGGGGAACGGGGGCCGGTCAGCCGCCGCGGCGGGTGGTCTTGGCGTCGTCGGAGCGCAGCCGCTTGAGATGCTCGAAGTAATCGGCCTCGGTGCCGGTGACGTACTCGCCGTTGAAGCAGGACGAGTCGAAATGCTCAAGCCGGTGCTTCGGCCCCGAAACCGCCTGCTCCAGCGCATCCAGATCCTGGTAGACCAGCCAGTCGCAGCCGAGCAGCGCCTGCACTTCCTCGTCGGTGCGGTTCCAGGCGATCAGCTCCTCGCGGGTCGGCATGTCGATGCCGTAGATGTTCGGGTGGCGCACCGGCGGCGCGGCCGAGGCGAGGTACACCTTGCGCGCGCCGGCATCGCGCGCCATCTGCACGATCTGCCTGGAGGTGGTGCCGCGCACGATCGAATCATCGACCAGCAGCACGACGCGGTTGCGGAACTCCAGCGGGATCGGGTTGAGCTTGCGGCGGACCGATTTCGCGCGCTCGCCCTGCCCCGGCATGATGAAGGTGCGGCCGACGTAGCGGTTCTTGATGAAGCCCTCGCGGTACTTCACGCCCAGCACGTTGGCGACCTCCAGCGCGGCGTCGCGCGAGGAGTCGGGGATCGGGATCACCGTGTCGATGTCGTGGTCCGGACGCAGCCGCAGGATCTTCTCGCCCAGCGTCTGGCCCATCCGCATCCGCGCCTTGTGCACCGAGATGTCGTCGATCATCGAATCCGGCCGCGCGAAATAGACGTACTCGAACATGCACGGGGTGTGCTTGCCCGGCTGCGCGCACGGGCGCGCGTGCAGCTCGCCGTTGGCGGTGATGACGATGCCCTCCCCCGGGGCGACGTCGCGCACGCGCTCGAAACCGAGCAGGTCGAACGCGACCGACTCCGACGCCACCGCGTACTCGTCACCGGCTGCTGTGCTGCGCTTGCCCAGCACCAGCGGGCGGATGCCGTTGGGATCGCGGAACGCCACCAGTCCGAGGCCAAGCACCGTCGCCACCACCGCGTAGCCGCCGACGCAGCGCTGGTGAACGCGCTCGACCGCCTTGAACGCGGCCTCCGGCGTCAGCGCCTTCTGCGCATCCAGCTCGTGCGCGAACACGTTGAGCAGCACTTCGGAGTCGGACTCGGTGTTGACGTTGCGGCGGTCCTGCTCGAACACCTCGCGGCGCAGCGCATCGGTGTTGATCAGGTTGCCGTTGTGCGCCAGCGCGATGCCGAACGGCGAGTTGACGTAGAACGGCTGGGCCTCGTCGTCACCCTCGCTGCCGGCGGTCGGGTAACGGCAATGGCCGATGCCGATGCCGCCGCGCAGCAGCCGCATCGAGTCCTCGTCGAAGACGTCGCTGACCAGCCCGTTGCCCTTGTGCACCAGCAGCCGGCTGCCGTTGGCGGTGGCGATGCCGGCCGCGTCCTGACCGCGGTGCTGGAGCACCGTCAGGCCGTCGTAGAGCTGGGCCGCGACGTCGTTGTGGCCGACGATTCCGATGATGCCGCACATGGTTCAGGATCCTGGTTTGGAGGGGTGTTGCGAAACAGGTTGGAGCGTGTCGTGCGGCGCGCCGTCCGGCGACGTGGCGTCGCGCGGGCCGTGGCCCTGGATCGACTGCATCCGTTCGACCAGTGTGTCGGCGGCCGCGGTGTCGAGACCGGCCGGCAGCTCGACCGGCAGCGGAAGCGGCAGCGCGGCGGCACCGGCGGGCGACACCAGCGCCGGCGCGTCGGACTCGCCACGGAAATCCACCCGCTGTGCGACCCAGTCCGGCAGCCACGCGCGCAGCCACTGCGCGCCCGGCACCAGCACCGGCACCACCGGCGAGGCGTGCCACTCCGGCGTGCGCGGCACCGCGGTGAGGCCGAGCAGCAGCACCAGCGCGCAGGCGACGAACGCACCGCGCGCCACGCCGAGCACCAGCCCCAGCATCCGGTCCACGCCCGTCAAACCGACCGACTGCACCAGCTTGCGCACCAGCCAGCCGACCACGCCGACCGCCAGCAGCACCACGACGAAGGCCAGCGCGTAACCGCCCAGCAACTGGGTCGCGCTCGGCTCGCCATCGGCCGCCATCGCCAGCGCGACGTCGGCGCCGAAGCGGAACGCCGCCCAGCCCGCCAGCACCCAGGCGGCCAGCGAGGCCAGCACGCCGACGAATCCGCGCATCAGCCCGAACACCGCCGACACCACGACGACCGCCAGCAGGACCCAGTCGATCGCGCTCATCGTGCTGGCGCGCCGCGCCTCACGGGTGGGCGTGGACGAAGCCGCTGATGCCGAGCTTCGCCGCGACCTGCGCCTTCAGCTGCTCGGCCGCGGCGCGGTCGGCGACCGGGCCGACCTGCACGCGGGTCAACGGTCCCTTGTCGGTCTGCACGGTCTGCACGAACGCGCTGAGGCCGGCGGCGCGGGCGCGGTCGCGCAGCGCGGTGGCATCGGCGGCGCTGCTGAACGCGCCGAGCTGGACCGCGAAGCCGACGCCGGCCGCCGCGGGCGCCGGCGCGGACGGCGCCGCAGGCTTGGGTTCGGGCTTGGGCTCGGGAGTCCTGGCGACCGGCTTCGGCGCCGGTTCCGGCTTCGTCGCGGCCGGCGCCTCGGGCAGC
>NZ_AVPT01000052.1 GCF_000768335.1 Lysobacter arseniciresistens ZS79 | reverse complement strand
CTGGCGTGGCGCCGCCCGCAGCCTCGCCGGCCGCGGACTGGCCGAGCGCGTCACCCTCGACCCGGCCACGGCGCCCGCGCCCGCGCGCCCCGGCCCCACCCTCAACGACGACCAGCGCCAGGCGGTGGACGCGATCCTGGCCGGCGTCGACCGCTTCCACCCGGTGCTGCTCGACGGCGTCACCGGCAGCGGCAAGACCGAGGTCTACCTGCACGCGATCGCCGACTGCCTCGCGCGCGGCCGCCAGGCGCTGGTGCTGGTGCCCGAGATCGGCCTGACCCCGCAGCTGCTGGCGCGCTTCCGCGAGCGGCTGGGGGTGCCGGTGCACGTGCTGCACTCCGGCCTGTCCGACGGCGAGCGCGCGCGCACCTGGGCGGCCTGCCGGCGCGGCGAGGCGCGGGTGGTGGTCGGCACCCGCTCGGCGGTGTTCCTGCCGCTGCCGGAGGCCGGCCTGCTGGTGGTCGACGAGGAGCACGACGGCAGCTACAAGCAGCTCGACGGCATCCGCTACCACGCGCGCGACTTCGCCCTGGTCCGCGCGCAGGCGCTCGGGGTGCCGGTGCTGCTGGGCAGCGCCACGCCGTCGCTTGAGTCGCTGCGCAACGCCGACGCCGGGCGCTACACGTGGCTGCGGCTGCGCCAGCGCGCCGGCAACGCGCGGCCGCCGGCGGTGCGCGTGCTCGACGTGCGCAAGCGGCCGCTGCAGGCCGGGATGTCGCCGGAACTGCTCGAGGCGATCAGCCGCGCGCTCGACGCCGACGGCCAGGTGCTGGTGTTCCGCAACCGCCGCGGCTACGCGCCGGTGCTGCTGTGCCACGACTGCGGCTGGAGCGCGCAGTGCCAGCGCTGCGACGCGCCGATGACGGTCCACGCCGGCGGCCGCCGCCTGCAGTGCCACCACTGCGGTGCGCGCCGGCCGGCGCCGAATGCCTGCCCCGACTGCGGCGGGCTGGCGCTGCAGTCGCAGGGCGCCGGCACCGAGCGGATCGAGGAGGCCCTGCGCGAACGCTTCCCGGACGTGCCGGTGATGCGCATCGACCGCGGCACCACCCGCCGCCGCGACGCGCTGGAGCAGCACCTGGCCGAGTTCGGCAGCGCCCGCGGCATCCTCGTCGGCACCCAGATGCTGGCCAAGGGCCACGACCTGCCGAACCTGACCCTGGTCGCGGTGGTCGGGATCGACGAGGGGCTGTTCTCGGCCGACTTCCGCGCGCCGGAAAAGCTCGCCCAGCTGCTGATCCAGGTCGCCGGCCGCGCCGGCCGCGCCGACCGCCCGGGCACCGTCGTGCTGCAGACCCACCACCCCGAGCACCCGCTGCTGGCGACCCTGCTCGCGGGCGGCTACGGCGCGTTCGCCGAAATCGAACTGCAGCAGCGCGAGGCGGCCGGCTTCCCGCCGTTCGCCCACCTGGCGCTGATGCGGGCCGAGGCGAAGCAGGTCGAGCATGCCGACGGTTTCCTGCAGGCCGCGCGCCGCTGCATCGAACAGGCCGGTACGGGCACGCTCGAACTCAATGGCCCGCTGCCGGCGCCGATGCCGCGCCGCGCCGGCTACCAGCGCAGCCAGCTGCTGCTGTCATCGCCCGGCCGCCGCGCGCTGCACGCCGCGCTCGACGCCGCGCTGCCGGCGATCCGCGCGCTGCCCGAGACGCGGCGCGTGCGCTGGTCGCTCGACGTCGACCCGGTCGACCTCTACTGAGCCGGCCGCGGCGGCGCCTTGCGCGCACGCTTGGCGACCTTGCGCGGCTTCGGCTTCTCCCGCACCCACAGGCTCTGCTCGTCGCGGCGCACCTCGAACAGCCCCGACGCCTCGATCAGGTCGCTGAGCTTGCGGTAGCCGTAATTACGCGAGTCGAACGAGGCCTGGTTGCCGATCTGCTGGCCGACCGCGCCGAGATGCGCCCAGCCGTCGTCGCCGCTGGCGAAGTCGACCGCGCCGCGCAGCATCTTCAGCAGCCGCGCGTCGCCGCGCAGTTCGGCCGGCGTGCGCGGCTCGGTCAGCGGGCCGCCGTCGCCGTCGCCAACCGCGCTCTGGCCGAGCCCCTCGACGTAGGTGAACTTGGAACAGGCGTTGACGAACGGCTCGGGCGTCTTCTTCTCGCCGAAGCCATACACCTTCACGCCGTCGGTCAGCAGCCGCATCACCAGCGGGGTGAAGTCGGCGTCGCTGGAGACGATCGCGAAGGCGTCGAGGTTGCGTGCGTACAGCAGGTCCATCGCGTCGATCACCATCGCCATGTCGGACGCGTTCTTGCCACGGCTGTAGGCGAACTGCTGCACCGGCCGGATCGCGTACTGGTGCAGGCAGGCCTCCCAGCTCTTGAGGTGCGGGTTCTTCCAGTCGCCGTAGGCGCGGCGCACGTTGGCCACGCCGTGGCGGGCGACCTCGGCGAGGATCAGGTCGAGCCGCGATGCCGGTGCGTTGTCGGCGTCGATCAGCAGGGCGATGCGTTTCTCGTCTTGCGCCATCGGCATGCTCCGTCGGGGATCGTGCCGAGCCTAGCGCACCGGCGCGGCACACCCGGACAATGGCACCGGTGCAACGGAGGACAGCGATGCAGGCGCAGCCCCACGTGGTGATCGTCGGCGGCGGATTCGCCGGGTTGTGGGCCACCCGCGGGCTGGCGCGGGCACCGGTCCGGATCACCCTGGTCGACCGCCGCAACCACCACCTGTTCCAGCCGCTGCTGTACCAGGTCGCGACCGCGGGGATGTCGGCGCCCGACATCGCCGCACCGCTGCGGCACATCCTGCGACGGCAGGCCAACGTCGAGGTACGCCTCGGCGAGGTGACCGGCATCGACACCGACGCGCGCAGGGTGCGACTGGCCGACGGCGTCGCGCTGGATTACGACATCCTGCTGCTGGCCAGCGGCGCCACCCACTCCTATTTCGGCCATGACGACTGGGCCGCTGACGCGCCGGGGCTGAAGACGCTGGAGGATGCGCTGGCGATCCGGCGCCGGGTGCTGCTGGCGTTCGAGCGCGCCGAGGCCGCGGCGACGCCGGCCGAGCGCGCGGCGTGGCTGGAGTTCGCGGTCGTCGGCGGCGGCCCGACCGGGGTCGAGCTGGCCGGCACGCTGGCCGAGATCGCCCGCCACACGCTGCGCCGCGAGTTCCGCCGGATCGACCCGGCGCAGGCGCGGGTGCGGCTGGTCGAGGCCGGCCCGCGGGTGCTGGCGTCGTTCCCCGATTCACTGTCGGCGAAGGCGGCCGCGCAGTTGCAGCGGCTCGGTGTCGATGTGGTGACCGGCAAGGCGGTCGCCGGCATCGACCCGCACGGCTACACCCTCGACGCCGGCGACGGCCGCACCGAGCGCGTGCAGGCGCGCACGGTGCTGTGGGCCGCCGGTGTCGCCGCCTCGCCGCTGGGCGCGTTGCTGGGGGTCGAGCGCGACCGCGCCGGACGGGTGCCGGTGGCCGACGACCTGTCGCTGCCGGGGCGGCCGGAGGTGTTCGTGGCCGGCGACCTCGCCAGCGTGCGCCAGCCCGACGGCAGGCCGGTGCCCGGCGTCGCGCCGGCAGCCAAGCAGATGGGCCGGCACGTCGCCGCGGCGATCCGCGCGCGCCTCGCCGGGCGGACGGCGCCGGCGTTCCGCTACCGCGACTTCGGCAACCTCGCGACCATCGGCCGGATGGCCGCGGTGGTCGACCTGCGCGGGCTGAAGCTGTCGGGACTGCTGGCCTGGTGGTTCTGGCTGGTCGCCCACGTGTTCTTCCTGATCGGCTTCCGCAACCGGCTCGCGGTGCTGACCAACTGGGCCTGGGCCTACTGGACCTACCAGCGCCATGCGCGGGTCATCTTCGGCGGCTCGGACGCGCAAAAGGAAACGGCCCGGTTTCCCGGGCCGCCACCGTGAGACTCGTTGTCGACCGCGTCAGGCCGCGAACAGCGCGCGCATCTTCTTCAGCGCGTTGGCCTCGATCTGGCGGATGCGCTCGGCGCTGACACCGTACTCGTCGGCCAGCTCCTGCAGCGTCACCTTGTTCTCGTTGCCGAGCCAGCGGCGGGCGACGATGTCGCGAGAGCGCTCGTCGAGCTTGGCCAGTCCCTCGCGCAGCAGCGACAGCTGGCTGTCCTCCTCGTCCTCGCGCTCGTACATCTGCGAGGGGTCCTCGGCGTCGGCGCGCAGGTAGCTCACCGGCGACGGCGGCGCGTGGTCGTCGTCCTCGCCGGCCGGGGCGTCGAAACCGATGTCACGGCCGGACAGGCGCGATTCCATCTCCAGCACCTCGCGCTTGGAGACGTTGAGGTCGGCGGCGACCGCGGTGACCTCGGCATCGTTCATCCAGCCCAGGCGCTTCTTGCTCTTGCGCAGGTTGAAGAACAGCTTGCGCTGCGCCTTGGTCGTCGCCACCTTGACGATGCGCCAGTTCTTGAGGATGAACTCGTGCATCTCGGCGCGGATCCAGTGCACCGCGAAGCTGACCAGGCGCACGCCCTGGTCGGGGTCGAAGCGCTTGACCGCCTTCATCAGGCCGATGTTGCCTTCCTGGATCAGGTCGCCCAGCGGCAGGCCATAGCCGTTGTAGCCGCGGGCCACGTGGACCACGAAGCGCAGGTGGGAATGGACCAGCTCGCGGGCGGCGTCGAGATCCTCGTCGTCGCGGAAGCGGCGGGCCAGATCCTGCTCGTCCTCGGCGCTGAGCACCGGGATCTTGTGGACCGCGCCGATGTAGGCGTCGAGCGAACCCAGCGGGGTCAACGCGTTGAGCGCGAGGACCGGCAGGCTGTTGGAAACCAGGGCGTTGGCAGTGATATCGGTCATGGGCAGGATGTTAGCAGTCGGCAGGGGTGAGTGCTAAGGCGGGAACCGGGGCTTTATCGTCCCATTCACGGAACAATCGATCCGGCGTGCCCGATTAAGACTGCCGGTACGGGCGTAAGTTCCGGATCAAGGCCGGAACCGACCTGCCGGGATGCCGCCGCGGCGCCGCCGCCGTCAGACCGAAGCCGGCAGCGACCAGTCGACCGGGCGCCCGCCGCGGCGTACGAGGTACTGGTTGGCCGCCGAGAAGTGCCCGCAGCCGATGAAGCCGCGGTGGGCCGACAACGGCGACGGGTGCGGCGCCTTCAGCACCTTGTGGCGGGCGCGGTCGATCATCGCGCCCTTCTTCTGCGCGTAGCTGCCCCAGAGCATGAACACGAGCCCGTCGCGTTCGCGGTTGAGGGTGTCGACCACGTGGTCGGTGAAGCCTTCCCAGCCCTTGCCGGCATGCGCGCCGGCGCGGCCGGCCTCGACCGTCAGCACCGCGTTGAGCAGCAGCACGCCCTGCCGCGCCCACGGCAGCAGCCAGCCGTGCGACGGCCGCGGGTGGCCGAGGTCGCGCTCGATCTCCTTGTAGACGTTGAGCAGCGACGGCGGCACGTCGACCCCGGGGCGGACCGAGAAACACAGTCCGTGGGCCTGGCCGGGGCCGTGGTACGGGTCCTGGCCGAGGATGACGACGCGGGTGGCGTCGAACGGGGTCGCCTCGAACGCGGCGAAGATGTCCGGCCCCGGCGGGAACACCCGCGCCCCTGCGGCCTTGCGCTCGCGCAGGAACGCCGACAGCGCCTGCATGTCGTCGCGCTGCAGGTAGTCGCCGACGCGGGCCTTCCAGGACGGTTCGAGCCGGACCCGGTCGTCGCTCACGCCAGCTTGGCCGCCCGCAGCTGGAACAGCGTCTTGGTCACCAGCAGGCGCTCCTCGATCGGCTTGAGCACGAGGTCGTTGGCGCCGGCACGCAGCAGCGCGCTCTGGTTCTCGGGGTTGGCGTCGCCGGTCATCACCAGCACCGGCAGCCGGCGCTTGCCGTAGCCGAAATCGCCGCGGACGCGCTCGAGCAGGTCGTGGCCGTCGAGCTCGCCCTTGAGATAGACGTCGGTCAGCACGAGGTCGGCGCCCGGGTCGTCGTTGCCGCGATGGCCCTCGAGGTATTCCAGCGCCTCCTCGACGCCGACGAAGTGCAGCACCTGCAGTTGCTGGCGTTCGAGCATGCGCTTGGTCGCCAGCGCCACCACCCGGCTGTCCTCGACGTACAGCACGCGGGCGCCGGGGATCGGCTCGGGCTGCACGTAGCCGCGGATGAACGCGGCCAGCGCGCCGTGGCCGAGCGACTTGTCGAAGTAGTCGGTGACGTCCTCGGTGAAGCGGCGCGACTCCAGGTGCGACTGCGCATCGCCGGACACCACGATCACCGGCACGTAGGCCTGGCCGGCGGCCTCGCGCACCGCGCGGGCGAGCTCGATGCCATCGCCGTCGGGCAGCGCCAGCGAGGTGGTGACCAGGTCGACCGGGCCGGCCGCGAGCGCCGCGCGGGCCTCGTCGATGCCGGCGCAGGGCAGCACGGTGGCCCCCTCGAGCTCGCGCACCAGCACGTCGCCGATCAGCTTGCGCACCAGTTTCGAGCCGTCGACCACCATCACCCGCGGGGCGTCGGCGGCGACATGGCGCAACTTGTCTTCGGGACTGCTCATGTGTCGGTCGGTCGGGTCTGGCGGAGGTAGTGGCCGGTGACGAGGCCGGCACCGATCCAGCCCAGCACGCCGGCGGCGGCGACGATCGCCAGCGCCGCCAGCGGGCCGAAGCCGCGCAGGGCGAAGTCGCTGCCGTAGCTGCGCGCCAGCTCCTCCAGCGGCGCCCGCAGCGACAGGTCGGCCGCGGTCAGCAGGGCCAGCGCCAGCGCCCCGGCGACCAGCCCGTAGCTCAGGCCAAGGTACAGGAAGGGCCGGCGGATGAAGCCGTCGGTCGCGCCGAGCAGCTGCAGCACGCCGATCTCCTCGGTGCGCTGCTGGATGTCCAGCCGCACCGTGTTGCCGACCACCAGCAGGGCGCCGAAGCCGAGCATCGCCGCCAGCACCCAGGCCAGCCGGCCGCCGAAGCGCAGCCAGCCGTCGAGGCGTTCGCGCCAGGCCGCGTCGTGCTGGACGATGTCGGCCTCCGGCAGCGCCGCCAGCGCGCTCGTCAGCGCCGCCTCGTCGCCCTTTGGCGTCACGATCAGCAGGCTCGGCAGCGGGTTGCCGTCGAGGTGGGACAGGGTGTCGCCGAGGCCGCCGCTCCCGCGCAGTTCGGCCAGGCCCTGCTCCGGCGTGCGGTGTTCGACCGCGGCGACGTCGGCGCGTGCGCGCAGTTGTCCGGCCAGTTCATCGGCGCGGTCGGCAGCGACGTCGGTCTTCAGGAACAGGCTGACCTGGCGCGCTTCCTGCACGTCGCCGGCAAAGCGCTCGACGTTGGCCAGCGCCGCCCACAGGCCCAGCGGCAGCGCCAGCGCGACCGCCATCACGCCGATCGTCAGCGCGGTCGACCACGGCTTGCGCAGCATCCGGCCGAAGCTGGCGACGAGGCTGTAGAGGTGGTGGTCGAACCAGGTGCCGATGCGCGAACGCGACTTCGCCGGCGTGGTGTTCGGCGTCCTGCTCATTCGGCCAGGTCCTCCGGCGCGATGTCGTCGGCCAGCTCGCCCTGGTTGAGCACCAGCACGCGCTTCTTCATGCGCTTGACCAGCGCGAGGTCGTGGCTGGCGACGAGCACGCTGGTGCCGCGCTCGGGCAGCGACTCGAACAGCGCCATGATCTCGGCCGACAGGGTCGGGTCGAGGTTGCCGGTCGGCTCGTCGGCGACCAGCAGGGCCGGCTCGGCGACGATCGCGCGGGCGATGCCGACGCGCTGCTGCTCGCCGGCCGACAGCTGCGCCGGCAGCGCCTGCGCGCGGGCGCCGAGGCTAACCCGGTCGAGCACCGCACGCACCCGCTTGTTGATCTCGGCGCGGCGGATGCCCTGCAGCAGCAGCGGCAGGGCGACGTTGTCGGCGACGCTGCGGTCGGCCAGCAGGCGGTGGTCCTGGAACACCACGCCGACATTGCGCCGGTGCATCGCGACCCTGCGGCCGCGCACGCGTAGCAGGTTCTTCTCGCCGAACAGCACCGCGCCGCGGCTCGGCCGCTCGGCCAGGTGGATCAGCTTCAGCAGGGTGGTCTTGCCGGCGCCGGAGTGGCCGGTGACGAACAGCATCTCGCCGGCCCCGACTTCGAAGCTGACCTCGCGCAGGGCCTGCCGGCCGCCGCTGTACTGCTTGCTGACGTTGTCGAAGCGCAGGACGGTCATCGCGCCACCTGTCGAGGACGATCGGGCAAGTATCGATGGCGGGCGCGGCGATGACCAGCCGACGGCCACGCAACGCGACGGGGCGACGCGGGTTGCCGGCGCCGCCCCGCGCCGGTTACGACTGCGAGCGCGGGTCGCGCTTGACGATGTCCTCGAGCCGGCGGCGGATGCGCGCCAGCAGGCCCGGCCGGGCCTCGCCGGCCTTGCCGCCGCCCGACGACGCGTGCACGGCCTTGCGCGGCTGCACCTCGCGCGGCTGCCGC
>NZ_AVPT01000050.1 GCF_000768335.1 Lysobacter arseniciresistens ZS79 | reverse complement strand
GGTGGCCGCGGCCGGCAGCACCGGCGCGCCATCGGCCGCGCGGCCGCCGCCGGCCTTCGCCCGCTTGGCCTGCTCCGCGGCCTGCGCCGCCAGCCAGGTCTCGATGTCGTCCGGTGGCACATCCATCAGCCGCAGCGCGCCCGACATGACGTTGCTGAACACCGGCGCCGCGACCGCACCACCGCCGTAGCCGTAACCCTTGCTCGAGTCCGGCTCGTTGATGACGACCACCATCGCGAAGCGCGGGTTCTCGACCGGCACGACGCCGGCGAACAGCGCGATGTACTTGTCGGAGTAGCCGCCGGCCGGGCTGAACTTGCGCGCGGTGCCGGTCTTGCCGCCGACGTGGTAGCCGAGGATCGCCGCGCCGGTGGCGGTGCCGCCCTCCTCGGTGACCGTCTGCAGCATCCGCATGACCTGGTCGGCGACCTTCTCGTCGAGCACGCGCTCGCCCTCGTTGCGCTGGCCCTTGACGAAGGTCGGCGGGATCAGCGTGCCGCCGTTGGCCAGCGCGGCGTAGGCCATCGCGATCTGCAGCGGCGTCGCCGACAGGCCGTAGCCGTAGGACATCGTGCGCTTGGTGGTGCCGCTCCACTGGTCGGGCGCGGCGAGCACGCCGGACGACTCGCCGGGGAAGCCGCTGCCGGGCTTGCTGCCGTAGCCGAAGCCGGCGACGACGTCGTGGAAGTACTCGTCCGGCAGGCGCTCCACCAGCCGCGCGGTGCCGACGTTGGAACTCTTGGTGATGACGCCGGTGACCGTCAGCGCACCGTAGTTGCGGTAGTCGTTGATGGTGTAGCGACCGTTGGCCATGTAGCCCGGCGAGGTGTCGACGATCGTGGTCGGGGTGACGATTCCACGGCTCAGCGCGGCGGCGATCGTGATCGGCTTCATCGTCGAGCCGGGCTCGACCACGTCGGTCACCGCACGGTTGCGGCGCGCGTCGCTGCGGTCGCCGTCGAGGTCGTTGGGGTTGTAGCTGGGCAGGTTCGCCATCGCCAGCACTTCGCTGGTCGCGACGTCGAGCACGACCACCGAGCCGCTGCTCGCGTCGGCTTCCAGCAGCGCGTTGCGCAGCTCGCGGAAGGCGAGGTACTGGATGCGGCGGTCGATGGTCAGGGTCAGGTCGTGGCCCGGCTCGGCCGGACGGATCAGGTCGACGTTCTCGATGATCCGGCCCTGGCCGTCGCGGATCACCCGCTTGGCGCCCGGGGTGCCGCGCAACCACTCGTCGAACGCCAGCTCCAGCCCTTCCTGGCCGGCGTCGTCGATGTTGGTGAAACCCAGCACGTGGGCGAGCGCCTCGCCCTGCGGGTAGAAGCGACGGAACTCGCGCTGGCTGAACACGCCCGGGATGCCGTGGGCGAGGATCTTCTTCGCCTGGCTCGGGTTGATCCGCCGCTGCAGGTACATGAACTCCTTGTCCGCGCGCTGGGTGAGCTTGCGGGTCAGATAGTCGGCCGGCACGTCGAGCGCGGCGGCCAGCTCGGGGATGCGGTCGGGGTGCTTGAGCAGTTCCTGCGGGTTGGCCCAGACCGACTCGACCGGGGTCGACACCGCCAGCGGCTCGCCGTTGCGGTCGGTGATCATGCCGCGCGAGGTCGGGATCGGGATCTCGCGCAGCGCGCGCGCGTCGCCCTGGCGGACGTAGAAGTCGTTGTTGAGCACCTGCACGTCGAACGCGCGGCCGACCAGCGCGACCGAGCACAGCGCCAGCGTGCCGCCGACCATCGCCAGCCGGTTGCGCGGGTTGTAGCGCACGCCGCGGCGCGCGCCACGGGTGTCGTCATCGCGGAACAGCGCGCGCAGCCGGCTCCACGCGCCGGGCTGGCCCGGCCGCGGGTCGCGGTGCGGCTCGCGGCGGCGGTCGCGCGGGCTCATGGACGGATCACCACGATTTCGGCGCCTTCGGGGAACTTCATCCCGAGGCGGTCACGAGCGACCTGGTCGATGCGGTTGCTCTCGGCCCAGGTGGCCTGCTCCAGCTGCAGCCGGCCGAAATCGATGTTGAGCTCGTCGCGCGCCTTCTCCAGCCGGCTGGCCTCGACGAACAGCACCCGGTGGCGATGGCGCGCGTGCACCACCGCCAGCGCGGTGACGACGTTGGCCAGGACCAGCACGGTCAGCAGCAGGCGCGAGGTCATGCGGCCTCCCGCGGGAGCTTCTCGGCCACGCGCAGCACGGCGCTGCGGGCACGCGGGTTGTCGCCGGTCTCGGCATCGTCGGCCTTCTGCGCGCCGCCGATCGCCAGCAGGTCGGGCGTGAACGCAACCTCGACCGGCATCCGCCGGTTGGCCGGCGGCGCCTTGGCGTGGCGCGCGATGAACTGCTTGACGATGCGGTCTTCCAGCGAGTGGAAGCTGATCACCGCCAGCCGGCCGCCGGGCTTCAGGCGCCCGAGCGCGGCGTCGAGCCCGACCTCCAGGTCGGCCAGCTCGCGGTTGATGAAGATGCGGATGGCCTGGAAGCTGCGCGTCGCCGGGTGGATCTTCTGTGCCCCGCGCGGGATCACCGACGCGATCAGCTCGGCCAGCTGCGCGGTGCGGACCAGCGGCTCGTCCGCGCGGCGGGCGACGATGGCGCGGGCGATGCGGCGCGACTGGCGCTCCTCGCCGTACGTCCACAGCGCGTCGGCGATCTCGCGCTCGTCGGCCTGCGCCAGCCACTCGGCCGCGCTCTGGCCGGCGTCCGGGTCCATCCGCATGTCGAGCGGACCGTCCTTGCCGAAGCTGAAGCCGCGCTCGGCGACGTCGAGCTGCGGCGACGACACGCCGAGGTCGAACAGGATGCCGTCGAGCCCGCCGGCGGTGGCGTCCCAGCGGCCGAGTCCGGCGAAGCTGCCGCGGAAGATCGACACGCGCGGGTCGGCCCCGAACTCGCGCTCGGCGACGGCGATCGCTTCGGGGTCCTTGTCCATCACCAGCAGCCGTCCTCCGGCGCCGAGTTGGTCGAGCACGCCGCGCGCGTGGCCGCCGCGGCCGAACGTGCCATCGAGGTAGGCTCCATCCCCACGCACCCGCAGCCCTTCCAGGACCTGCCGGTACATCACGGGAAGGTGGCCGGAAGTCGCCGAGCGCTCCATGCCACCGTCCGTCATAGCTGCAGGTCGAGCAGTTCCTCGCTCAGATCATCGTCAGACACGGTCTGGCGGATCTGTGCGTGGTGCGCCTGCTCGCTCCACAGTTCGAACTTGTCGCCCATGCCCAGCAGCACGGCCTTCTTCTCGATGCCGACCGCGGCGCGGTGGCTGGCCGGGACGGTGATGCGGCCGTTGCCGTCGAGCTCGACGAAAGTGGCCGCGCCGACCAGCTTGAGCTGGAGGTTGCGGTTGACCTTCTTGGCCTTGGGCAGCTTGTTGACCTGGTCGCGCACGCGCTCCCACGCCGCCAGCGGGTAGAGGTACAGGGAGCCGGACTCGAACGGGTTGTACGTGATGACCAGGCGGTTGCCGCATTCGCTCGCGACGAGGTCGCGGTGGGCGGTGGGCACCGCCATCCGGCCCTTGTCGTCGATCGTGATGGCGGTCTCGCCCTGGAACATTGCGCACCTGGTTGTTGGCCCGCCTCTGGTGGGCGGTTTGCCTTAGGGGCATACGGTCGCTGGAACCGGATGCGGCCACCGAAAACCACGAAAAACCCGGTTTTCCCTCGGATGTCCACCTTAGGCACCGCCAAAATGCTTGTCAACAACTTCCGGGGCGGAAATTCACTAGGCACATCAAAGGCTTGCAGCAAACTTCAGAGTCTTATTCAAGACTTATCCACTAACCCTTGTTTCGTCTCATGTTTTGAGATTTCAGGGGTGTGGAGGCCATGTGAAAGGACCGCCGTCGCATCGGGCGCCACCCATGCTGCGATGCAACAAAAGCCGGGCATGCGAAGACGCGCCGCGAGGGCGCGCCTTCGATGGAGAGGGGCGGAGCCGGCCGATAAGCCGGGTTCTGTCGTGGACAGTCATTCCTCTAGGCGCATCGTCACCGATACGCTCGAGCAACCTACCCGGAGGCACCGCGGGCCGCGGCATTGCCTCCCTATTTGGTCTTGCTCCCGGTGGGGTTTGCCGTGCCGGTCCGTTGCCGGACTCGCGGTGCGCTCTTACCGCACCGTTTCACCCTTGCCACGCACCCGTGAGGGCCGTTCGGCGGTCTGCTCTCTGTTGCACTTTCCGTCGGCTCGCGCCGCCCAGGCGTTACCTGGCACCGTGCCCTGTGGAGCCCGGACTTTCCTCGGCACCCCGAAGGGTGACGCGACTGCCTGGCCGACTCCGCGGGGCGCAGTCTACCGGGGTTGGTGGTTTTTGCGAGGTGGCGACGCCGGGCGCGGGTCGTGGCGGTTCAGGGTTTTGTCGGGGCTCAGAAGCGGGCTTCGTTGAATGGCGCGTCACGGTCGACTGCCCTTGGGGGTGTTGCTCCCCGGCTCGGTAGGACCATCCATGGCCCTACTCGCCGCCGCGCGCATCCATGCGCGCTGTCCGCACCCCCCCAACGCCAGCCGCCCACGGATCGTGTCGCGGGGCCCTTGGATAAGAAGCGACGTCACGCACACGCCGGTGCGGCGTCCTGGGCGGGTGTTGCGGAGAGTGCGCCATGGGTGAGTCCGGACCGTTTGCGCGGCATGCCGCGCGGTTCGGGCGAACGCCCGGCACGCTGTGCCGGGCCGGACCGCGAAGCGGGCGCACGGCCCCGAGTCGAACCAGGGAGGGTTCGACCGAGGGGCGGAGACAACACCCCGCCAGGGCGCCGCTCTCGCCGGAGCCGGGAATCCACCCGTCGTTGTTGCTGTTGTCGCCCCGCGCTTTTTGAATCTGCGGCGTAGACGCTCAACCCGCCCCGTACAGCGCCTTGCGCGGCGCGCCGCTCAGTTCGGCCGCGAGCTTGGCGGCGGTCGACGGCGGCAGGTGTTCGGCGAGCTTCGCGTACAGCCGCAGCCCCTCCTGCAGCTTCGCATCGGCATCGTCACCGGCCCCTTCGACCACCAGCACGAACTCGCCCTTGCGCTGGTTCGGGTCGGCCTCGACCGTCGCCCGCAGCCCGTCCAGGGTGTCGTCCAGCACCGTCTCGAACAGCTTGGTCAGCTCCCGCGCCAGCACCGCCCGGCGGCTGCCACCGAAGGCCGCGGCCAGGTCGGCCAGCGACTCGGATATCCGGTGCGCCGACTCGTAGAAGATGAGAGTCCGCGGTTCCGCCGCCAGCAGCACCAGCCGCTCGCGCCGCGCGCCGCCCCTGGCCGGCAGGAAGCCCTCGAACACGAACCGGTCCGACGCCACCCCGGCGACACTCAACGCCGCGATCGCCGCGCACGCGCCGGGCACCGGCGACACCCGCAACCCCGCCGCGCGCGCCGCGCCGACCAGCCGGAAGCCCGGGTCGCTGACCAGCGGCGTGCCCGCGTCGGACACCAGCGCCAGCGACTCGCCGGCCTGCAGGCGCGCCACCAGCTGCGACGCCTGCGCGTCCTCGTTGTGCTGGTGCAGCGCCAGCAGCGGCCGCTCGACGCCGAAATGGCTCAGCAGCTGGCGCGTGTGACGGGTGTCCTCGGCGCAGATCGCGTCGACCGTGCGCAGGGTCTCCAGCGCACGCGGGCTGAGGTCGCCGAGGTTGCCGATCGGGGTCGCGACGACGTGGAGGGTGCCGGGGGTCTGCATCGCGACGATGGTAGCGCGGCGGCGGGCCGGTCCCGCGCCGACGCCGTCGCGGACGCCACGCGGGGCGATGGTTAGAATCCACCCGTCCCCCAACGGAGCGCCGCGCGCGGTGCGTACGCGATGAACCACAAGCCTTCCGTCACCCGCTTCGGCTGGCTGGCCGCGGTCCTGGTCGCCACCGCCCTGCTGGGTGGCTGCGTGATCGGGCCGACGCGGTCGAGCTCGACCACCACCCGCACGCCGCAGAACCCGCTGATCGAACAGGCCAGCGCGCTGGCAGGCAACCCGGCCAACGCCGGCCAGATCGACGCGCTGCTGGCCCAGCTCGACGACGCCACCCTCGCCGAGCAGGCCGCGATGCTGCCCGAGGGCCACCCGCTGTATCCGTACGCCGGTCGTGCGCTGCTGCGTCGCGGCCTGCCGCTGCCGCGGCCGTTCGACCGGGTCGCGTGGCAGTTCGACGCCAGTGCCCGCCCGCCCGCCGCGGCCGACGGGTACCGCCCGCCGGTGCGCCTGGCGGTGCTGTTGCCGCTGTCGGGTGACCTGTCGGCCGCCGCCGCGCCGGTCCGCGACGGCCTGCTCGCGGGCTACTACGGCGAGTCGCGCCAGCGCCCGGACGTGCAGTTCTACGACACCCACGGCACCCCCGGCGGCGCCATCGCCGCCTACGACCGCGCCGCCGCCGAGGGCAACGATTTCGTGGTCGGCCCGCTCGGCCGCGACGAGGTCGGCGCGCTGTTCAGCCGCGGCAACCTGACCGTACCCGTGCTGGCGCTCAACCGCGCCAGCGACCTGCCACCGGCCGGCAACGCCAGCTTCTCGCTGTCGCCGGAGGACGAGGGCGTCGCCGCCGCCGGCCTGCTGCTCGAACGCGGCGCGCGCAACGTGCTGGTGATCGCCGGCCCTGACGACAGTCAGCGCCGCGCGGTCGACGCGCTGCGCAACCACCTGGCCGAGCACGGCGCCACCGTGACCGGCATCGCCAGCGCCGGCGTCGCCGACTTCAGCCCGTACGCGCAGGCCGAGGGCGGCATCGACGCGGTGTTCCTGGCGGTGCGCGGCAACGTCGCCCGCGAGCTGATGCCGCGGCTGGCGCTGGCCGGGCTGGCCGGACTGCCGCGCGTGGCCACCTCGCACCTGCTGTCGGGTACCGGCAAGCCGGAGGAGGACCGCGTGCTCGACGGCATCGCCTTCCCGGGCGAGACCTGGACCAGCGGCGGCTACGTCGCCGGGCTGCCGCCGGAGGCGACGGTCGCCGAACGCCTGCCGACCGCACGTGGCGGCGCGGCGCGGCTGTTCGCGTTCGGCTACGACGCGTGGCTGCTGACCGCCTACCTCGACAAGCTCGCGCAGTCGGCCGATGCCAGCATCACCGGTGCCACCGGCGTGCTGCGCATCGACGGCTCCGGCAACGTCCAGCGCACCCCGGCGTGGTCGACCTTCAGCGCCGGCGTGGCGGTGCCGCTGGCCAATGCCGGCCGTTACTGACCGGCGCCAGCGCGGCGCCGCGGTAGAGGCCGCGGCCCGCGCGCACCTGGTCGAAGCCGGCCTGCGGCCGATCGCGGCGAACGCCAACTACCGCCTCGGCGAGCTCGACCTGGTCATGCTCGACGGCGAGGTGCTGGTGTTCGTCGAGGTCCGCTTCCGCCGCGACGACCGCTTCGGCGGCGGCGCGGTGTCGGTCGACTGGCGCAAGCAGGCCAAGCTGGTCCGCGCCGCGCAGCTGTTCCTGATGCGCCACCGGCGTTACGCCGATGCGCCGTGCCGGTTCGACGTGGTCGATGCCTGCGGCGACCCGGACGCACCGGAAATCAACTGGATCCGCGACGCCTTCCGCCCCGGCGACTGAGCGATGCCGCGCGCAGGCGCAGAATGTCCGCAGTCCCTCCGGTTGCCACCATGCCCCTTCCCCCCGAACTCGACCGCGAACTGGCCGCGCTGCTCGGCGACGGCTGGCTGACCGACCCCGGCGAGCGGCTCGGCTACGCCTACGACAACTCGCGCCGGCACTCGCTGCCGGACGCGGTCGCGCTGCCGGTCGACCGCACGCAGGTGGTCGCGCTGGTGCGTGCCTGCCGCGCCCACCGCGTGCCGCTGGTCGCCCGCGGCCGCGGCACCAACACCACCGGCGCGGCGGTGCCGGTGGGCGGCGGCGTGGTGGTGTCGTTCGAGCGGATGGACCGGATCATCGACATCCGCCCCGGCGACCGTTGCGCAGTGGTCGAACCCGGCGTGCTCAACGGCGACCTGCAGGCCGCGCTGGCGCCGCACGGGCTGTTCTGGCCGCCGGACCCGACCAGCGCGATGTTCAGCACGGTCGGCGGCAACCTCGCCTGCAACGCCGGCGGCCCGCACGCGGTGAAGTACGGCGCCAGCCGCGACAACGTGCTGGCGCTGGTCGCGGTCACCGGCGCCGGCGAGCTGGTCGAGTGCGGCACCGCGACCACCAAGGGTTCGACCGGCTACGACCTGCAGCGGCTGCTGGTCGGCAGCGAGGGCACGCTGGCGCTGATCGTCGAGGCGACGCTGCGGCTGACGCCCGCCCCGGCCACGCGCCGCGCGGTGCGCGCGATCTACCGCGACGTCGCCTCGGCCGCGGCCGCGGTGGCGCGGCTGATGGCGCAACCGGTGACGCCGTCGATGCTGGAGTTCATGGATGCCGACGCGGTGCGGCTGGCGCGCGATGTCGCCGGCGCCGACCTGCCCGCCGAGGCCGGCGCGCTGCTGATGATCGAGGCCGACGGCGACGCCGGGCAGCTGCCGCGAGACATCGAGGCGCTGATGGCCGCGGCCGGCGGCGACGGCCTGGTGTCGCTGGACGACGCCGACGACGAGGCTTCGCGTGCGCGCCTGTGGGCGGCCCGCAAGGCGCTGTCGCCGTCGCTGCGCACCCTGGCGCCGGGCAAGATCAACGAGGACGTGGTGGTGCCGGTCTCGCGCATCCCGCAGCTGGTCGGCGGCGTGCAGGCGCTGTCGCGCGAGTTCGCGTTGCCGATCATCTGCTTCGGCCACGCCGGCAACGGCAACCTGCACGTCAACCTGATGTACGACCCGGCCGACGCCGGCCAGAACGAACGCGCGCACGCGGCGATGGCGCGGGTGTTCGCGCTGGCGCTGTCGCTTGGCGGGACGCTGTCGGGCGAGCACGGGATCGGCCTGGCCAAGCGCGACTTCATGCCACAGGCGATCACCGCGCCGACGCTGGCGCTGATGCGGGAACTGAAGCGGGTGTTCGACCCCGACGGCATCCTCAACCCGGGCAAGCTGCTGCCGCCGCTGCAGGACGCGGAAGGTGGCGTCGCCCCGTCTCCCGGCGGGACCGCCCCACGCACCGCCCCATGACCGGTCGCCTGGACACGTTGCTGGCCGGGATCGACGCGTGCCGCCTCTGCGCCGCGGCGTTGCCGCACCCACCACGGCCGGTGTTGCGCGCGCACGCCGACGCACGACTGCTGGTGGTCGGCCAGGCCCCGGGCCGCAAGGTCCACGAGAGCGGCGTGCCGTGGGACGACGCCAGCGGCCGCCGCCTGCGCGACTGGATCGGTATCGACGCCGACACCTTCTACGACGCCCGGCAGGTGGCGATCGTGCCGATGGGCTTCTGCTACCCCGGCAAGGCCGGCTCCGGCGACGCCCCGCCGCGGCCGGAGTGCCGCGCGACCTGGCACCCGCGACTGCTGCCGCTGCTGCCCAACGTCGGCTTGACCCTGCTGATCGGCCAGTACGCACAGGCGTACTTCCTCGGCCCGCGCCGCAAGGACAGCCTGACCGCGACCATGCGCGCCTGGCGCGAGTACCTGCCCGGACACCTGCCGCTGCCGCACCCGAGCCCCCCGCAACGTCGCGTGGTTCAAGGCCAACCCGTGGTTCGAGGGGGAAGTGCTCCCGACGTTGCGGGAACGGGTGCGGGAGGTGCTGGCGGCGCCAACGTCACGGTGATGAAGGGG
>NZ_AVPT01000048.1 GCF_000768335.1 Lysobacter arseniciresistens ZS79 | reverse complement strand
TCAAATCGAAGACACAAGCGGCTTCAGCCGCCATCGGATACCCGTGCCTCTCCCGCAACACCGACACCGCATCGGCCAGCGCCAACCCCCGCGCGCGCAGCAGCACCAGCAGGTGGAACAGCAGGTCGGCCGCCTCGCCCAGCAGCGCGGCATCGTCCTGCACGACCGCAGCGAGGGCGGTTTCGACGCCCTCCTCGCCCACCTTCTGCGCGATCCGCCGGATGCCGCCGTCGAACAGCTGGCTGGTGTAGCTGCCAACCGGTCGCTCCCGGTGGCGGCGGGCGACGAGCGCGTCGAGTTCGGCGAGGAAATCCGACGGTGCGCCGGCAAAGCAACTGGAGCGGCCGAGGTGGCAGGTGGGTCCGGCCGGGCGCGCCTGCACCAGCAGCGTGTCAGCGTCGCAGTCGGCTTCAAGCGCGACCAGCGCCAGGTGGTTGCCCGAGGTTTCGCCCTTGACCCAGAGCCGCTGGCGGCTGCGGCTGAAAAAGGTGACGAGGCCGGTTTCCAGAGTCGCCCGCAGCGCCGGCCGGTCCATGTAGCCGAGCATCAGCACCGCCCGCGTGTCGGCGTGCTGCACGACGACCGGCACCAGGCCCTGCTGTTTGTCCCAGGCCAGCGCGTCGGGGTCGAAACGGATCGCATCAGGCATCGCGCACCTCCACGCCGCGGCGGCGAAGTTCGCGTTTGAGCGCGGGAATCCCAACCGCGCCCGAGTGGAAGACACTCGCGGCGAGCGCGCCGTCCACGTCCGCCTGATCGAACACATCCGAGAAGTGCGAGGCCGTGCCCGCGCCGCCCGAGGCCACCAGTGGCACGTCGCAGGCGCGCCGCGCGGCCCGGAGCTGCCCGATATCGAAACCCTCGCGCACGCCGTCGCTGCCCATGCAGTTGAGTACCACCTCGCCGGCGCCGAGCCGCTGCACTTCGCCGATCCAGTCGAGCGTGCGCCGCGACAGCGCCTCGGTCCGCGACGGGTCGCCGGTGAACCGGCGGACGCGCCACTCCCCGTCGGCATCGCGCAGGCTGTCGATACCCACCACCACGCACTGCACGCCGAACGCATCGGCCAGTTCGGTCACCAGCGCCGGGCGCTGCAGCGCCGGAGTGTTGATCGACACCTTGTCCGCGCCCGCATGCAGCACCGTGCGCGCATCGTCGACGCTGCGGATGCCGCCGGCGACGCAGAACGGGATATCGATGACGCGGGCCACCCGCTCGACCCAGTCGCGGTCGACGCAGCGCGCCTGCGGGCTGGCGGTGATGTCGTAGAACACCAGCTCGTCCGCGCCTTCGTCGCGATACCGCAGCGCCAGCTCGACGATGTCGCCCATGTCGACGTGGTCGCGGAACCGCACGCCCTTGACCACGCGGCCGTCGCGCACGTCCAGGCACGGGATGATGCGGCGGCTCAACACGGTGGGCCTCCCGTCGCCGCGTCGGCGGCCAGCACCTCGCCCAGCCCGAGCCGCCCCTCCAGCAGCGCCTTGCCAAGCACCGCACCGGCGCAGCCCGCGGCACGCGCGGCAGCGACGTCGGCCCGGTCGCGTATGCCACCGGACGCCTGCAAGCGCACCCCCGGGGCCAGCGTCCGGATCCACGCGTACAGGTCGAGGTTGGGACCGGACAGCATGCCGTCGCGGGCGATGTCGGTGCACAGCAGGTGGCGCAGTCCGGCGTCGGCGTAGTGGCGCAGCAGCGGCTCCAGGCCGGTGCCGCTGTCCTCGGTCCAGCCGGAGGTCGGCAGCTGCCAGCGCCCTGCCCGGTCCTGCCGTGCATCGAGCGCGACGGTGATCCGCCCGGGGCCGAAGCGCCGCAGCCAACCGGCCACGCGCGCGGGTTCACGCACGGCGAGCGAGCCGACCACGACCCGCGACGCACCGGCCTCCAGCAGCCGCTCGACATCTCGCTCGTGGCGCACTCCGCCGCCGGTCTGGACCTGCAAGCCGGTTTCGGCCGTCAGCAGCTCCAGCAGCGGAGCGAGCGTGTATCCCCCGGCGCGCGCGGCGTCCAGATCCACAAGGTGCAGCCATCGCGCCCCGGCGGCGGCGTAGCGGCGGGCCAGCGCGAGCGGCGTATCGTCGTAGCGCGTCTCCTGCGCGTAGTCGCCCTGTCGCAGCCGCACCACCCTGCCTTCGCGCACATCGATGGCGGGCAGCACCTCGAACGCAGGCGCAGACGCACTCACCCTTGCAACGTTCACGCGATCGCCTCCGACAGGAAGTTGCGCAGCAGCCGCGAACCCACCGAGGCCGAGCGCTCGGGGTGGAACTGCGCACCGAACCGGACGCCCTCGCCAACCACCGCCGCGAACTCGCGACCATGGGTGGCAACGGCGATCGTGGTGCCATCCACCGGCGCGGCGTAGCTGTGGACGAAATAGGCCTGCGCGCCGTCATCGATGCCGTCCAGTAGGGGACTGCCAGCGACCCGGTGCAGGCGGTTCCACCCCATGTGCGGAACACGCACGGCTGGGGTGCCGGCGTCGCCGACAGCGGGAAGGAGCCGCGCGACACGCCCCGGCAGCAACCCGAGGCACTCGACCTCGCCCTCCTCCGAAGATTCGTACAGCAGCTGCATGCCCAGGCAGATCCCGAGCAGCGGCTGGCGAAGGCCACGCACCACGTCGACCAGCCCCGCCTGGCGCAGCCTCGCCATGCCGGCGGCGGCCGTACCGACTCCAGGCAGGATGACCCGTCGCGCGGCGCGGATCACCGACGCGTCGGCGCTCACCCGCACGTCGGCACCCAGCCGCTCCAGCGCATACCGCACGGAGCCCAGGTTCGCGCCGCCGGCGTCGATCAGCACGACGTCGTTCACAACGCCCCCTTGGTGCTCGGCAGGTCGGTGCCCTCGCGACGGAGCGCCTGCCGCAGCGCACGCGCTACGGCCTTGAAGCAGGCCTCCACCTGATGGTGGTCGTTGTCGCCGCGCACCCGCAGGTGCAGGTTCAGTCCGGCCCCGTCGCACAGCGAGCGGAAAAAGTGCGGCACCAGTTCGGTCGGCAGGTCGCCGACGCGCTCGCGACGGAATACACCTTCGAACTCCAAGTGCGGACGGCCGGAAAAATCTAGCGCGGCGCTCGCCAGCGACTCGTCCATCGGCAGGGTGAAGCCGTAGCGGCCGATGCCACGCTTGTCGCCCAGCGCCTCGCGCAGCGCCTGGCCAAGCGCCAGCGCGCTGTCTTCGACGGTGTGGTGCTCGTCCACGTGCAGGTCGCCCTCGCAGCGCAATTGCAGCGAGAAACCACCGTGCTTGCCGAGCTGGTCGAGCATGTGGTCGAAGAAGCCGAGGCCGGTACCGACCTTCGGCTCCGCCGCGCGGTCGAGGTCGAGCGACACCCGCACCGCCGTTTCGCGGGTGACCCGCTCCACGCTCGCGCGCCGTGGCGCGTCCACCAGCTCGTGAGCGATGCCGGACCAGTCCCACTCGCCGCCGAACTGCGGCGTACGCAGCTGGAACGAACGAACCCCGAGGTTGCGGGCGAAGGCGTTGTCGCTCTCGCGGTCCCCGACCATGGCCGATCGCGCCCAGTCGATCCCGCGGTCCCGCAGGTAGCCCAGCACCATGCCGATGCCCGGCTTGCGGGTGGACGCGTTGTCGCCCGGCAGGCTGCGGTCGACCAGCACCTCGCGAAAGCGGATGCCCTGGCTTTCGAACACCTGCATCATCAGCCCGTGCGGCCCATCGAAATCGGCCTGCGGGAAGGCGTCGGTGCCGAGGCCGTCCTGGTTGGTCACCATCACGAACGCGTAGCCGGCGTCGCGCAGGCGCAGCAGCGCCGGGATCACGCCGGCGACGAAGCGCAGCTTGTCGAACCGGTCGACCTGGAAATCCGCGGGCTCCTCGATCAGCGTGCCGTCGCGGTCGACGAACAGGATGGGGGCCGGCACGCTCATGCGGCGACCTCCATCGCGGCGATCGCCTCGATGACGCGACGGTTCTGCGACGGCGTGCCCACGGTGATCCGCAACGCATCCGCCATTCCGTCATGCGCCCGCATGTCGCGTACGACGATGCCGGCCCGCAACAGGTGCTGCATCGCGACCCGCGCGTCGGTGAAACGCACCAGCAGGAAGTTCGCCGACGACGGATACACCCGGGCGACGGATGGCAGCTGCGCCATCTGGTGCGCCAGCCGTCCGCGCTCCTCGATGACGGCGTCGATACGTGTCCGCGTGGCCTGCCACGCCGCGTCGCCGAGCGCGTTGCAGGCCAGCTCGCTGCACGGCGCGGCGAGCGGATACGGCGACTGGCAGCGCTGCAGCATGGCGACGAGTTCGGCATCGGCCACCACGCAGCCGACGCGTGCCGCGGCCAGCGCGTGGGCTTTCGACAGCGTGCGCAGGACCGCGACATTGCGATGACGGCCGACCAGCGTCACCGCCGAGATCGCCTGCGCGAACTCGATGTAGGCCTCGTCCACCACCACCAGCGCGCGGCCTTGCAGGCGGCGCGCCAGTGCATCGATGTCGGCCAGCGGCAGCAGATTGCCGCCGGGGTTGCCGGGGGAACACAGGAACACCAGCTTCGCGCCGCCGGCGAGCACCGTTTCCGCGACCGCGTCGGAATCGCAGCGGAAGCCGGCATCGCCGTCCTCCAGAGGCACCCCGAGTACCCGCGCCCAGTGAAGGCGCGCGCAGACTTCGTACATGCCGAACGTCGGCGGCGTCACCACGACGGCATCGGCACCGGGGCGGCACAGCGCGCGGATCAACAGGTCGATGCCCTCGTCGCTGCCACGCCCCGCCAGCACCTGTTCCGGCAGGCATCCGTATCGCGCGGCCATCGCCGCGCGCAAGGCCGTGGGTTGCGGCTCCGGATAGCGGCGAAGGCCGTCGGCGCCCACGACCGGGTTCGGCCATGGCGACTCGTTCGCGTTGAGCCAGGCATCGCCCACCAGCCGGCTGCTGCGGGCGGAGCGATAGCCGGCGAAGTCCCTGAGGTCATCGCGTAAAAGATCCATCGGGGACGCGCTCACGCGATCGCCTCCAGCCGCCGCGACACCGCCCGGCGATGCGCGTCCAGGCCCTCGGCCGCCGCCAGTTCCATCGCGCACCGGCCAATGGCCCGCAGCCCTTCGGGCACCACTTCCTGCACCGTGATCGCGGTCTGGAAGCTCGCCGCCGACAAACCGCTGCACCAGCGCGCGGCACCGCCGGTCGGCAGCACGTGGTTTGTGCCGCTGCAGTAGTCCCCGAGTGCCTCGGGCGCCCAGTCGCCGAGGAACACCGAGCCCGCGGCGTGCACTTGCGGGAGCCAGCCGCGCGGATCGCGCAGCGCCAGGATCAAGTGCTCGGGCGCGTAGCGGTTGCTGACGCCGAACGCCTCGCCGATGGAGGCCACCCGCACCATCCGCGACGAAGCCAACGCCTGCCGCGCGATCGAGGCCCGCGGCAGGTCGGCCAGCTGCCGCTCGATCTCGATCTCGACCGCCGCGAGCAGGCCGTCGTCGTCGCTGAGCAGGATCACCTGCGAGTCCGGGCCGTGCTCGGCCTGCGACAGCAGGTCGGCCGCGACGAACACCGGGTTGGCCCCGGCGTCGGCGATCACCAGCACTTCCGACGGCCCGGCCGGCATGTCGATGGCCGCGCCACCCTCCAGCATCGCGACCTGGCGCTTGGCCTCGGTGACCCAGGCGTTGCCGGGACCGAACAGCTTGTCGCAGGCCGGCACGCTCGCGGTGCCGAACGCCATGGCCGCGATCGCCTGTGCACCGCCGAGCTTGAAGACCTGCCGCACGCCGCAGTGCGCGGCGGCGAAGAGCACCGCCGGGTCGGCGGTACCGTCGCGCCGCGGCGGCGTGCACAGCACCACGTCCTCGCAGCCGGCCAGCCGAGCCGGCACGGCCAGCATCAGCGCGGTCGACGGCAACGGTGCGGAGCCCGCCGGCACGTACAGCCCGACTCGCCTGATGGGCCGGGACATCCGCTCGCAGACGACGCCGGGGGCGGTTTCGACCGCGGGCGCGGCGACCATACCGGCGCGGTGGAAGCACTCGATGCGCCCGGCGGCCTCGATGATCGCCGCGCGCAGTTCCGGCGTGATTGAGTCGGCCGCGGCCGCCATCTCGGCCGGGGTCACCTCGAAGGCATCGAGCGCGACGCCGTCGAACCGTGCACCCAGGCGGCGCAATGCATCGTCACCACCGTCCCTGACCTCGACCAGCAGTTCTGCAACGGTGGCCGCCGTTTCCGCACCGACCTGCTGGGCCGGACGCCGCAGCATCTCCGCGCGGGCCGGCTCATCGATCGCTTCCCACTGCACGACCCGGCTCATGCGAGCATGCCTTCGACCGGCAGCACCATCAGGCCGTGCGCGCCGGCCCGCTTGAGTTCCTCCAGCCGCTGCCAGGTCACGGCGCCGTGGCACAACGCCTGCAGCGCCAGATCGTCCGCCCCGTCGACGCGCATGACCGTCGGCGTCTCGGCGTCCGGCAGCAGCGGCAACAGGGTCGGCAGGACGTCGCGCGGCGCCTGGAACAGCAACAGCTTGCTGTGGCGGATCCGCAGCGCACCATCGAGCCGCCGCATCAGCAGGGCCGCGAGTTCGCCCCGGACCGCGTCGAACCCGGCCACCGGCCCGGCGAGCACCGCCTCGCTCTCGCACAGCGTCGCGACCGGCTTGAGCTGGTTCGCCGCGAGCGTGGCGCCGCTGGATACGAGGTCGCAGATCGCGTCGGCCTGCCCGAGCCGCGGCGCGATCTCCACCGAGCCCGACAGCATCACCACGTCGGCGGAAACGCCCTCGTCGGCCAGCCAGCGCGCCAGCAGCGACGGATAGCTGGTCGCGATCCGCTTGCCCGAAAGCTGCGCCGGCCCCTGCCAGCCCCAGTCCTCTGGCACCGCCAAGGCAAGGCGGCAACCCCCGAAGCCGAGCGGAAGCCACTCGCGGAACACCGGCTCGCGACCGTCCGCGACCTGCGCGGCCTGCTGCTCGGCCAGCACGTTGCGGCCGACCACGCCGAGATCGCAGACACCGTCCGCGATCAGGCCCGGGATGTCGTCGTCGCGCACCAGCAGCAGGTCGACGGGGAGCGTCTCGCCGTAGCAGAACAGGCGATCGCGGCTCTCGCGCCAATGCAGGCCGCACGACGCCAGCAGGGTACGGGCGGGTTCGGCCAGGCGGCCGGATTTCTGGATCGCGATGCGCAGCCGGTCGCGCGACGGGGGCACCGGACTCATTTCGGGCTCCTGGACACGGATGCTTCGGAACGCGGCGCTTCCGTGCGCAGGCGGTTGCGCTTGAGTGCCTGGCCGTAGCCGCCGGCGCCGCGCTCGAGCGTGCGTGCGACGCGACCGATGGTGGTCACGCTGACCTGGGTGCGCTCATGGATCTCCCGGTACGGGATGCCCTGCGCGACCAGCGGCACGACCCGCCAGCGATCGGTCATCGCCTCCAGCTCGGCCGGCGTGCACAGGTCCTCCAGAAACGCACGCACTTCGCCGGCGCCGCGCAAGCCGTCGATCACCGACGACAGTGTGTCCAGCACGTCTTCCTGCGGGTCCACCGCCCCGTCCGCACGACGCTTCATCCGCTACTCCAATGTATTAACGCGTTAATACATTAAGCGAACAATGCGCGCTGATCAACCGCCGGCGATCAGCCGGCGGCGTGCAGGCCGCAAGGAGGCCGCGTCAGGCGTCGCGCGCCGCGGCCAGCACCGCGCCGTCGACCACCAGCTGCACCGCGGCGGCCACCTCGCCGTCGAGGGCCCGGTCGCGCTGCAGGAACGGGATGCGCTCGCGGATGGCGGCATGCGCTGCGGCCACCGCCCGGCCCGGGTGGAACTCGCCGGCGTCGGCCAGCTCCGCGCGCAACGCCTCGACATCGGCGATGAAGCCGGCGTGGTCGCGATGATCCTGCCGCGGCGCACCGGATACCTTCCCGGCCAGCGCGGCCGCGTCGGCGCGGTCGGCCAGCGCGCGGGCGGCGTTGATCATGTCGCGCCGCAGGTCAAGCGCCTGCGCGGCGGTATACAGCTCCAGCCCGAGCACCTTGCCGAGGTCGTCGGCCATCGACAGCACGTGGCGCGCCTCGTTGGCGCCCATCGAAACGTGGTCCTCCGCGTTGGCGCTGGTCGGGATCGAGTAGACCGAAGCGGGCATGGCGCGGCTGGCGAGGTCGTTGACGATCGCCGCGGCGGTGTACTGCACGATCATGAAGCCCGACTCCGTGGCGTCCTCGTTGCCGATCAGGAAGCCCGGCAAGCCGTCGTTGGTGGCCGGGTCGACCAGCTTGTTGAGCCGGCGCTCGGAGATGCTGGCCAGCACCGGGATGGCCGCCTTGACGTAGCTCATCGCCAGCGCCAGCGGCATGCCGTGGAAGTGGCCGGCGGAAATCACCTGCTCCTCGACATGCTCCCTGTCGGCGTCGGGGAACACGATCGGGTTGTCGGTCAGCGCGTTGAGCTCGACCTCCAGCACCCGCGCAGCCTGCGCCACCGCGTCGCGGACCGCGCCGTGCACCTGCGGGATGCAGCGCAGCGAATAGCTGTCCTGCGGCTGGTGCTTCTTGCCGCCGCGGAACGGACGGAAGCGGGTGTAGAACTTCTCGCGGCCGTGGCGCTGGGTGAACGACACCCAGTCCCAGCCGATGTCGAAACGCAGCGACTGCGCCTCGGAGTCGTCCCACGCATCCGGCGTCCACGGGCGGAACCGCGGCACCAGGTGGTACGGAATGTCGGCCAGGGTCGAACCGTCCAGCAGCCGCCGCAGGTGCGCGGCAACCTCGACCTGCCCGGGGTGCGGCCGCAGCGCATGCACTTCCTCGGCGAACGCGCCGAGCCGGCCGGCGAACGCGTCGATGGTCATCGCGGCGGCAAGGTCGGCGGTGTCGAGCAAGTCCTCCAGCTTCGACAGCGCCAGCACGCCGCAGGCCAGCATCTGCGCGGTGCCGTTGTTGAGCGCCAAGCCTTCCTTGTACGACAGCGCCACCGGTTGCAGGCCCGCGCGCGACAGCGCTTCGGCGCCGGGCAGACGCTCGCCGCCGAGGAACGCCTCGCCGCCGCCCAGCAGGACGATCGCCAGGTGCGACAGTGGCGCGAGGTCGCCCGAGGCACCGACCGACCCGAGCTGCGGCACCACCGGCACGATCCCGGCATTGAGCATCGCCGCCAACGCCTGCAGGGTCTCGACCCGGATACCCGAGTGCCCGCGCATCAGTGTGTTGATGCGGATGCAGAGCATCGCCCGCACCACTTCCGGCGCGAACGGTTCGCCGACGCAGACCGCATGGGTGACGATCAGGTTGCGCTGCAGTTCCTCGTGCAGCGACTCGCCCGATGCGGGCGAACCGTCGCCAAGCGTGTCACGCACGCGGTGGCTGCCGAGCAGGCGGTCGGCGTTGCTGCCGAAACCGGTCGAGACGCCGTAGATCGGCTCCTCGCGGCGGACCTGTTCGGCCAGGAATTCGGCCGCGCGGGCGACTGCCGGCAACTGCTCCGCCGCCAGTTCGACCTGTGCGCCGTGGGCGACCGCAACCAGCCCCGCCCGCGTCAGCGAACGGCCATCCAGACGTACCGGCTTCATGCCCCACCCTCCATCAGCGGCTGGGCCAGCTCGACCTTCAACGCCTGCGCCAGCTCGGTGCGGGCGACCTCGAACTGGTCGGCCCGGCGCAGGTCCTTCACCGTCACCGAGCCCCTCGCGACCTCGTCGGCGCCAAGCACCGCGACGAAACGGATGCCGGCCTTGTCGGCGTACTTGAACTGCTTTGCGAGCTTGGACGGCTCCATCACCACCTCGGTGTTCAGGCCGGCCTCGCGCAGCTCGCGGGCAAGCGCGAGGCAATGCGGCAGCGAACCGGCGTCCATCTGGGTCACCAGCACCTGCACCGAGCTTTCGGCGGTGTCGAGCAGGCCGGCCTCGCGCAGCTGCCAGAACAGCCGGGTCAGGCCGATCGAGATGCCGACACCGGGCAGCTTCGACTTCGTGTAGTGGCTGGCGAGGTTCTCGTAGCGCCCGCCCGAGCAGATCGAGCCGATCTGCGGGTAGTCGTCCAGCGTGGTCTCGTAGACGGTGCCGGTGTAGTAGTCGAGCCCGCGCGCGATCGAGAAATTGAGCGCGTAGTCGGCCTCCGGAACGCCCAGTGCGCGGACCAGCTCAAGCACCTCGCGCAGCTCGGCCACGCCTTGGCGCAGCGCGTCGTTGCCGGCGCCGAGTGCTTCGAGGCGGGCCAGCGCGTCGGCGTGCGAGATCGAGCGCACTTCGACGAATTCGAGGATCCGCGCGACAGCGTCCGCGGCCAGCCCGAAGCCTTCGCCGGTCAGCGTCTCGCGCACGTAGTCGGCGCCGCGCTTGTCGAGCTTGTCGACCTCGCGCAACACCCGCGCCTGCAGGTCCGGCTCGGCCACGCCCTGTGCCTCGAAGAAGCCGCGCATCAGCTTGCGGTTGTTGAGCTGGATGGTGAATTTGCCGATCGCCAGCTCGGAGAACACCGCGTGGATGACGGCGGGGATTTCGGCGTCGAAGCGCGTGCTCAGCGCGTCCTTGCCGACCACGTCGATGTCGCACTGGTAGAACTCGCGGAAACGGCCGCGCTGGGCGCGCTCGCCGCGGTAGACGCGCTGCATCTGGTAGCGGCGGAACGGGAACGCGAGGTCGTGCTCGTGCTCGGCGACGTAGCGCGCCAGCGGCACGGTCAGGTCGAAGCGCAGCGCCAGCTCCGGAAGGGCGCGCTCGGGCAACTCGCCACCCTGCCCCTGCGCGGCCTTGTCCAGCGCGCCGGTCGACTGCACGAAATACACCTGCCGCTCGGTCTCGCCGCCGGATTTGGTCAGCAGCACCTCCGACAGCTCCATCACCGGCGTCTCCACCGGCAGGAAGCCGAAACGCTCGTAGTTGCGGCGGATGGTGTCGAGCATGCGCTGGAAGGCGATCTGGTCGCGAGGCAGCAGTTCCATGACCCCGGGCGGGGTGCGCGGCTTGATCGGCGCGTGGGACAAGGCGGGGCTCCGGTGACGGCGGTTGCGGGGATCGCGACAGTTTAGCGGCCGCGCTGCCCGGTCCGCTCCGGCAAGCGGACGCCCCCAAGATTCCCCTTGCCTAGCCACGCAGCTGTGTCTAAAATGCGCGGCTCTGCAGTCGGGGTGTAGCTCAGCCTGGTAGAGCGCTACGTTCGGGACGTAGAAGTCGCAGGTTCAAATC
>NZ_AVPT01000047.1 GCF_000768335.1 Lysobacter arseniciresistens ZS79 | reverse complement strand
CGGGGCCGGGGTCTTCCGGGCCGGGCGGCGTGCGCTGCGGACCGGGCGAGGCCGCGCGGGCGGCGTCATCGGCCGCCTGCCGGACCGGCTCGAAGCCGCGCTGCAGCGCCTGGCCGCTTTCGTGCAGCTGCGCCTGCGCGGCGTGCAGCTCGGCGCGGGTCGCCTGCAGGCTGCGCTTCAGTTCCTCGTCGGCCAGTTCGCGCTCGAGCTCGGATTTCACCGAGTACCACTGCGCCTTGGCCCGCCGCACCCACAGCCCGGCGAAGCGGGCCGCGCGCGGCAGCCGCTCGGGGCCGAGCACGATCAGTGCCACGACCGCGACCAGGAACAGCTCGGAGAAGCCGATGTCGAACATGGCCGGAGGCGCGCCGCGGCGCTACGGCCGGCGGATGTGCTCGTCGTCGCGCTCGGCATCGCGGTCGGCGGCCGGCTCGTCGCGGCGCTCGTCGGACAGGCGCGCAGCCGGCTTGTCGTCGTCGGCGACGCCCTGCTTGAAGCCCTTGACCGCCTCGCCGAGGTCCTTGCCGACGTTCTTCAGGCGCTTGGTGCCGAACACCAGCACCACGATCACCAGCACGACCAACCAGTGCCAGATGCTGAAACTGCCCATCGGGATGCTCGCCGGGAAGAGGGGATGCGGAGGATACCGCAAGCCCCGTTACAGCCGCGGTCGCGGGTGCTCAGGGATCCGGCGGCAGCGGCTCGGTGCGGACGGCCGGCTGCGACGACGAGTACGGGCTGTCGACCGGTTCGAACGGCTGCGGCTGCGGCTGGGTGACGGCCGGCTGCCGCGGCGCGACCGCGGGCGACTGCTCCGGCGGGGCCGGGCGCGGCGCCGGCGTGGACGGGCCACGGGCGGCGTGGGCGGCGGCGGTCGCCTCCTCCAGCTGGTCGCGGAAGGTCACCACCGCGTCGGACGGACGCTGCGGGGCACGGTTCTCGAAGATCATCCGCGGGGTGGTGCCGGCGCCGTACACGGCCTGGTTGGCGTCGTCGTCGATGCTCAGCACCGCGCCGTCCAGCGCGACCCCGGCAAACAGCCCGCGCGCGCGCGACCACGACCAGATCTCGGCCTTCAGCCGGCCATCGGTGGCCAGCCCGGTGGTACGGCCGACCGGCCCGGCGGCGATGCTGGCGTCGGCGCCGAGGGTGATCTTGCCGTTGACGATCGAGTCCAGCCCGCGCTGGCTGGTGAACACCAGCACCACGTCGGACGACTGCACGCCGGCCTGGAAACCGATGCTGCCGCCGGTCAGCTTGACGAAGGCCGGGTTGGACCAGGTGCCGTCGGGGTTCTTGACCGACACCAGCCCGTGGCCGCGGCGGCCCCCGATCACCAGCCCGATCTTCAGCGTGTCGGGCACCACGACGATGGCTTTGGCCTCGTCGAACAGCACGTCGGGGATGCCCGACTCGGGGATCGCCTGGATCTCGTTGAGCACGCGCACCGCGTTGCGGGCGCGCTCGTCCTCGGCGACGCCGGCGGTGGCCGGCAGCGCCAGCCCCACGGCTAGCAGGAATACGGCGAGGCGCGGCAGGATCGACATGGGCACTCCGGGCATGGCTGATGGGAAGGCGGGCGGGGCGCCCGGGCGCGGCCGGGTTGGACCGCCGGCCGCAAGCGGAGTTCAGGCTAGTGACGCGGCGATGAATCGCGCGGGAACCGTCGTGGCCAGCGCGTCGCGCGTGTGGCGGCGGCGCGCCGCTGTCATCCTATGCGGATGACCGGAACCAGCCAAACCCCCGATACCGCCGTGGTGGTCGTCAACCTCGGCACCCCGTCGGCGCCGACCGCCGCGGCGGTACGCCGCTACCTCGGCGAGTTCCTGTCCGACCGCCGGGTGGTGTCGTTGCCGCCGCTGCTGTGGCAACCGCTGCTGCGCGGGGTGATCCTGCCGCTGCGCGCGCCCAGGGTCGCGCCCAAGTACGCCAGCGTCTGGCTCGACGGCGGCTCGCCGCTGGCCGTGTACACCGCCGGCCTGGCCCGGGCGATGCGCGACCGGATGCCCGGCGTGCGCGTGCTCGACGCGATGCGCTACGGCGAGCCGTCGCTGGCGCGGCTGCTGCAGCGCCTGCGCGACGACGGCCTGCGCCGCGTGCTGGTGCTGCCGTTGTACCCGCAGTACTCGACCACCACCACCGCCTCGGTCGGCGACGTGCTCGCCCGCGCCGATGGGCCGGCGCTGCGGATGGTCGACGATTACCACCTCGCGCCGGAGTGGGTCGCCGCGGTCGCCGGTTCGGTCCGCGCGCATCGCGCCGAACGGGACGACGGCGGCCACCTGCTGTTCTCGTTCCACGGCCTGCCGCAGCGCGTCGCCGACGCCGGCGACCCCTACCCGCAACAGTGTGAGGCCAGCGCCCGCGCGATCGCCGCCGCGCTCGGCCTGCCGGACCACGCGTGGTCGCTGAGCTACCAGTCGCGCTTCGGCCGCGAGCGCTGGCTCGAACCCGCCACCGACGCCACCCTCGATGCCCTTGCCGCGCGCGGCATCCGCACCGTCGACGTGATCGCGCCGGGCTTCTCGGTCGACTGCCTGGAAACGCTGGAGGAGGTGTCGATGATGCTCGCCGAGCGGTTCGCCGAGCGTGGCGGCACGCTGCGCTACATCCCGTGTCTCAACGACAGCCCGGCGCACGCCGACGCCATGGCCGCGGTCGCGCGGCGCGCGCTGGATGCGTGGGCGTGAGCACGACGCCCGGCCGGGCCGGACTGCGCGAGTTCGCGGTCGACACCGACTTCGGCCGCATCGCCGGCCTGCGCGGTGGCGCCGCCGGTGCGCCGCGCGTGCTGGCGCTGCACGGCTGGCTCGACAACGCCGCCAGCTTCGTGCCGCTGCAGCCGCACCTGCCGGGGATCGAGCTGGTCGCGCCCGACCTGCCCGGCCACGGCGCCAGCGCGCACCTGCCGCCGGCGGCCGAGTACACCGTGGTCAACGCGGCGCGGGCGATGTTCGCGGTGGCCGACGCGCTCGGCTGGGACCGCTTCGGCCTGCTCGGGCACTCGCTCGGCGCCGCCGTCGCCAGCGTGATGGCGGCCGCCGCACCGGAGCGGATCGAGGGGCTGGTGGCGATCGAGGCGCTTGGCGCGCTGGCCGAGGACATCGACCGCAGCGCGCTGCGCCTGCACCGCGCCTTCAGCGAGCCGCGGTCGGCGCGGCGGGCGCTGCGGGTGTTCCCCGACATCGCCGCGGCGGTCGAGGCGCGCCTTGCCACCGGCGGCATCGAGCCGGCGGCGGCGCGGCTGCTGGTCGAGCGCGGGGTCGCCCCGGCGCGCTTCGACGACGACCGCGGCGGCTCGCTGCCGGCCGGCTGCACCTGGCGCAGCGACCCGCGGCTGACCCGGCCGACCGCGATCCGCATGAGCGAGGACCAGGTGCGCGACCTGCTCGGCGCGATCGAGTGCCCGACCCGCGTGGTCTACGCCAACCCGGCGCAACCGTACTTCCCCGAGTCGCTGCGGCGCGCGCGCTTCGCCTGCCTGCGCCACGGCGAACTGGTCGTGCTCGACGGCGGCCACCACCTGCACATGGAGCAGCCCGAAGCGGTCGCCCGCGCGATCGGCGGCCACTTCGCCGGGCCGCGGCACTGAGCGGATGCACCGGCGAGCACCGGTGACGTCGGCTCAGTCGCGCGGCGGTGGCGGTTCCAGCAATGCGCGCAGGCCCGCCTTCAACCGCGTGCCCTCGGTTCTGAAGTAGTCCCTCTCCGCGCGCCACGCCGGGCACCGCGCCTCCACCTGCGCCCAGAACGACGGCGAGTGGTCGTGGTGCAGCAGGTGGCACAGCTCGTGTACCAGCACGTACTCGAACGCCGACGGCCGCGCGAGCACCAGCGCGAGGTCGAGCGCGACCGTGCCGTCCGGCGCCAGCGAGCCCCACTGCGAACGCATCGGCCGCAGGCGGAACCGCCGCGGCGCGCGCGGCCGGCCGTCGACCCGCAGGCCGTCGAGGTAACGCGGCAGCCAGCGACCGATGTCGGCGCGCGCCTGCGCCTCGTAGAAGTCGCGCAGCGCCCGCGCGATCGCCGCGGCACCGGCCCGCGGCGGCAGGGTGAACACGAGCGGGGCGCAAGCGGGAGCGGCGGTCGCCCTTGCGCTCCCGTCCCTGGTCGGGCTCGCGGTCGGAGCGCCAACATCAACGTCAACGCGACCGTCGTGGCGTGCATCGCCAACGTCGTCGTCCGGCGGCACAAACTCCAACCGGCACAGCCGCCCCGGCTGCCAGCGCAGCGGCACGTCGGCGTCGCGCAACGGCAGCGTGGTCGACTCGAACGGCCGCAGCGACGGCAGGTCCGCCGGGACGTGGCGGGCGAGCTGCGCCGCGATCCAGTCGCGGTGCTCGATCGCGAAGCGTTCGGCGGCGGCTGCGCTGGCGCGCGCCGGCAGGGTCAGCCGGGCGCCGCGATCATCGACGCTGAGCCGGATCCGCCGCGCCCGCGGATCGCGCACGCGCTGCACCTCGATCACCCGGCCGTCGGCCAGCGACAGCTCGAAGGCATCGCGCTGGATCGCGCGGGGCTTCGGGGCGAGCAGGCGGAACGGAGGCGACATCGGAAGATGGTGGCGGATCGGGCGGCTGCGTGCATCGTTCCTGCGAATCCGACGCGGCTCGGGCCGCCACGACCGCGTAGGAGCGACGTGAGTCGCGACCCGCCGAACCCCGGGAAGCCGGAATGGTTGGGATGCGGTGCCGTATCGGGAGGTTGCTTCGTTCCGCAGGCCCGGTGGCTCCGTTCCCGTCGGATCCCGGACGATGTACAGGTCGCGACTTACGTCGCTCCTACGGACGGGCGGCGCGGTCGCGCCAGGCCGGCGGCCGACCTCAGCCGTCCGCCTTGCTCAGCTTCAGTGCCGCCTCCAGCACCGCGAACAGGCGCTTCACCTCGGCGCTCATCAGCGCGAAGCGGGCGTCGAGCTCGGCGCGGATGTCGTCGCGGTCGGTCGATTCCAGCTCGTCGACAGCGCCGTCGAGCAGCTTGAACTTGCGTACGATCAGGTCGTCGCCGAGCACGAAGCTGACGTGGTCGTCCAGGCTCAGCGCCAGCCGGGTGACCTGCTTGCCGGTCTCCAGGTGGCGGGCGATCTCGTCGCTGTGCAGGTCCATCCGCTGCACCTTGACCACCGCGCCCTGGTCGACCGGGTCGCGCAGCTCGCATTCCTCGCCCAGCGACAGCCCGTCCGGCAGCGGCTCGCCGGCGACCCAGCCGGTCAGCACCGAGCGCGGCGCGACCTCGGCGTTGAGCGGCAGCGCCGGGAAGCTGCCGAGCGCGCGGCGGATCTCGCTGCAGACGTTCTCGGCCGACTTGCGGCTGGAACTGTCGACCGCGATCACGCCGTGGGAAGTATCGAGCAGCGCGTCGGTGCGCGACGGCTTGACGAAGGCACGCGGCAGCAGGTCGGTGATCAGTTCGTCCTTGAGCCGCTTGCGGGTGCGCCCGCCGGGCCGGCGGCCTTCCTTCTGCTCGATCTCGTCGAGCTTGCGCGCGAGCATCGCGTTGACCACCGCGCCCGGCAGCAGCCTGTCCTCGCCACCGACGGTGAGCCAGATCGCGTCGCCCTGGCGGCCGGTCAGCACCTCGGCGTCGCGGCCATAGGGCGAGACGAAGCCGCGGCTGGACAGCTCCAGCGGGCCGACCGGCTTGAGCTGGCACTGGTCGAGGCCGGCGTCGAGCTCGTCGAGCCTGGTGGTGGACGGGAAGCGGAAGAAGGTCAGGTTGCGGAAGAACATGCGGTATCCGGTTGGAGGTGCGTCATCACCGCCATCGCGCAGGCGGGCTGCGCGGTGGCGGTGCGGGAATGGGGAATCAGCCGGCGGCCGACGCTGCGGAATCTGCTGCCGCGCCGGCCCGGAGGCCGAGGAAATCGAACAGCTTCGGGTCGCTCAGCTGGCTGGGCCGGATGTCGCCGAGCGCGCGCGCGATCGTCTCGATCCGCCCCGGCGTCTCGCGCTCCCACTCGGCCATCATCCGCTGCACCTGCTTGCGCTGCAGGTTCTCCTGGCTGCCACACAGGTTGCACGGGATGATCGGGAACGCCTTCAGCTGCGCATAGCGGGCGATGTCGGCCTCGGCGGCGTAGGCCAGCGGGCGGATCACCACGTGGCGGCCGTCGTCGGACAGCAGCTTGGGCGGCATGCCCGAGACCTTGGCATGGAAGAACAGGTTGAGGAAGAAGGTCGCCACCAGGTCGTCGCGGTGGTGGCCGAGCGCGATCTTGGTGAAGCCCTGCTCGGCGGCGTAGGTGTACAGCGAGCCGCGGCGCAGGCGCGAGCACAGCGAGCACATCGTCTTGCCTTCGGGCACCACGCGGGTGACCACCGAATAGGTGTCCTGCTCGATGATGTGGAAGTCGACGCCGGCCGAACGCAGGTACGCCGGCAGCACGTGCCCGGGGAAGCCGGGCTGCTTCTGGTCGAGGTTGACCGCGGTGATCGAGAACGACACCGGTGCCTTGCGCTGCAGCTGCAACAGCACGTCCAGCAGGGTGTAGCTGTCCTTGCCGCCGGACAGGCAGACCATGACCTTGTCGCCGTCCTCGATCATGCCGAAGTCGGCGATCGCCTGGCCGACCTGGTGGCGCAGGCGCTTGCCGAGGCGTTCGAGCTCGCCGGCGCGCGACGGCGGTTCGGCGAGCGGCAGGGTGTCGGCGGCGGGCGCCTCGTTCAGCAGGGGCAGGACGGTGTTCATCAGGCCGCCGATTCTACCGGCCGGCCGTCGCACGGACCGGGGCGGCGGTCGCGGCGCACGGTCATGGTGGCGCGCTAAGCTGGTCGCCATGATCGACAGCGACGACCCCGCCGAGATTGCCCGCCGCCTGGCCGCGCTGCGGCTGGAACACCGCGACCTCGACGTCGCGATCAGCGGCCTGTCGATCCTCGCCGGCCACGACGACCTCGCCCTCAAGCGCCTGAAGCGCCGCAAACTGCAGCTCAAGGACGCGATCGCCCGACTGGAAAGCGCGCTGATTCCCGACGAGCCGGCATAGGCGGGAAACCCCCGCGGAGGTCGGGGGGTTGTAGGAGCGACGTAAGTCGCGACCCGCCGAACCCGGCCGAAGCCTCGTTGGCGGACAACAGGTCGGACCCCCGAAGGGCCTTCTTCCGGCAATGCAGCAGCCGGTTTCAACACCCGCTTTCGACCGATGTACAGGTCGCGACTGACGTCGCTCCTACGGGGGCGGCGCGGGCGGTGGCGCGAACGGAGGTACGGGTACTGGCGGCGGCGCTATTCCGGCCGCCGGTAGCCGCCGCGCACGCCGTCCTTCGACAGCACCCACTGCCACAGCTGCAGCTCGCGCGCGCGGAACGCGCCGGCGCACGACAGCAGGTAGTAGCGCCACTTGCGGCGGAAGGTTTCGCCGAGCCGGTCGGCGAAGCGCGGCCACGCCGCCTCGAAGTTGTCGTGCCAGGCCATCAGCGTGCGGTCGTAGTCGGCGCCGAAGTTGTGCAGGTCCTCGCACACGAACAGGCCGTCGATTGCGTCGCCGACCTGGCCGACCGAGGGCGTCTCGCCGTTGGGGAAGATGTGCTTGTCGATCCAGCGGTCGGGCACCGACTCGCGCCGGTTCTTGCCGATCGTGTGCAGCACGAACAGGCCGTCGTCGGCGAGGCAGCGCGCGGCGACCTCCATGTACTGTCGGTGGTTCTTGTGGCCGACGTGCTCGAACATGCCGACGCTGGCGATCGCATCGAAACGCTCGTCGAGCTCGCGGTAGTCCTGCAGGCGGAACTCCAGCGGCAGCCCGGCGTAGCGTTCGCGCGCCCACGCCGCCTGCTCCTTCGACACGGTCACGCCGACGCATTCGACCCCGTGGTGGCGCGCCGCCCAGGCCATGAAGCTGCCCCAGCCGCAACCGATGTCGAGCACGCGCATGCCGGGTTGCAGACCGAGCTTGCGGCAGATCAGTTCGAGCTTGGCCTCCTGCGCCGCGGCGAGGCTGCCGGCGTCGCGCCAGTAGCCGCAGGAGTACGCCATGTACGGGTCGAGCATGGCCTCGTAGAAGTCGTTGCCGAGGTCGTAGTGGGCCTTGCCGACCTGCCACGCGCGGGTGCGGTTCTGGCGGTTGAACAGCCGCACCTGCAGCGCGTGCCAGGCCAGCCGCGCCGGCTGCACCTCGCGGTCGAGGTGGGCGCGCAGCAGGTGGTCGAAGAACATGTCGAGCCGCTCGCAGTCCCAGGCCCCGGCCATGTAGGCCTCGCCGAGGCCGAGGTTGCCTTCGGCCAGCGCGCGCTCGAGCGCGGCGGGGTCGTGCAGCTGCATGTCCCACGGCCGCGCGCCGTCGAGGCGGATGTCGGCGCGGCCGAGCAGGCCGGCGACCAGCTGCTGCGGGGCGCTGTCGAGCGTGGGCGTCGCGGATGCGGGGCCGGCGGAACCGGCGGTGGACGCGCCGGTGACGGCGGTCGGCGTGCCGGGCGCCGGTTCGGCGACGGCGGGCGCTACGGTATCGGTTGGCGGCACCATGCGCGATTCCTCGTGCTGGGTCGCGGCACCGGTCCGCGGTGTGCCCGCGGCAGCAGTCATGGCGGCCGGCCCGCGACGACCCCGGTCGCGCCTGCGGCCATCCTAGCGCCGTCCGGCGCCCGCCGCAGGTGTCAGTGCCGATACCTGCCGCGACCGCTCAGTCCGCCGGCATCGCCTCGCTGTCCGGCCGCGCGGCCTCGGGGCTGACCTTCTCGATGCTGTGGCGCAGCTCGCGGCCGAGGATGAACTTGGCGTCGCGCGCCCAGCTTTCCAGCCGCTGGTCGAACACCAGCTTGCCGTTCTCGTCGACCCACACGAGTTTCAGTTCGCGCAGTTTCTGGATGAAGCCGCGGAACAGGGTCTTGTCGAAGAACTCCGGCGCGGCCGGCGCGTACAGCAGGCTCAGGCGCTGGGCGGCGAGCTGGCACAGGCTCTCCAGCTCGCCGCTCGACAGCGTGCCGGCGCCGTTCTTGGCCAGCACCGAGATCGCGATGTAGTAGCGCTCGAACGCCTGCTGCAGCGAGTGGCCGATCGCGCGCAGGCGGAACACCTCGTCGCTCTGCCCGGTGTTGCGCGCGAGGATGCCGCCGTCCTCGTCGTTGACGCGTTCCAGCAGGCCCTCGCGGATGAACAGCTCGATCGTGCCGGTCAGCCGCTGCACGAACCCGTCCTCGCTCCACGGCAGGAACAGCTCGGCCTGCAGGAACGGGTACACGCTGCGCCCGAGCCGCAGCACGCTGTCCTGCGCCATCCGCCGGTTGTTCTGGAAGCAGCAGGCGACCCACGCCGCGGCGGTGAACAGGTGCAGCACGTTGTTGCGGAAGTAGCTCAGCAGCACCGCCTTGTCGCCGCCGACGTGCAGCACGTCGCCGAGCGGGTGGGCGGTGCGGGTCAGCACGTTGATCTCCTCGCCATGGGCGACGATCTCGGCCGGCGCGTGCGGGGTCACGGTGACGCGGTCAGAGTACGGAAGTTCGGCCAGCAGCGCCTTGCTCAGCGCGATCTGCGCCAGCAGGTCGGTCTCGCCCATCGCGTGCTTGGGCGTGGACAGCAGTGCCAGCGCCAGCAGGTTGATCGGGTTCACGTCGGCGGCGCGGTTGACGTTGACCTGGATCCGGTCGGCCAGCGCATCGACCGTGTTGGACAGCCAGATCGGCTTGTCGTCGTCCGACACCGCGCTGCCGTCCCAGCCGGTCGCATGCTCGGCCAGCACCTCGCCCAGCCGGATCGGCTCGCCGAAGTTGACCACGACCTGGCCGTAGTTGCTGCGCAGCACCTTGGGGATGCCGGTGAGCAGCTGCCAGATCGACTCCTTCTCCTTCGGCTTGCCGGTCAGCTCGTCGAGGTAGCTGTTGCCTTCCATCAGCTTCTCGTAGCCGATGTAGATCGGCTGGAACAGCACCGGGCGGGTCGGCTGGCGCAGGTAGGCGCGCACGGTCATCGCCAGGGTGCCGCCCTTGGGCGGCAGCAGCCGGCCGGTGCGCGAGCGCCCGCCCTCGATGAAGTACTCGATCGAGTAGCCACCCGCGACCAGCTGCGCCATGTACTCGCGGAACACCGCCGAATACAGCGCGTTGCCGCGGAAGCTGCGGCGGGCGAAGAACGCGCCGCCCTTGCGCAGCACGGTGCCGATGACCGGCAGGTTGAGGTTGATGCCGGCGAAGATGTGCGGCGGCACGATGCCCTTGGTGTAGAGCAGGTAGCTCAGCAGCAGGTAGTCCATGTGGCTGCGGTGGCACGGCACGTAGACCACTTCGTGGCCGGGCGCGGCCTGCTTGAGCTTGTCGAGGTGGTGGACCAGCACGCCGCGGTAGATGCGGTTCCAGACGAAGGTCAGCAGGAAGCTGGCCGAGCGCACCACCGGGTGCGAATAGTCGGCGGCGATCTCGTAGGCGTAGCCGTGCGCCTTCTTCCAGGCGTCGGCCGGGCTGGAGTTGTCGCGCCGGGCCTGGTCGGCGATCGCCTCCTTGACCGGCGGCGCGTTGAGCACGCGGTCGACCAGCAGGCGCCGGGTCGACAGGTCGGGGCCGATCACCGCGGCGCGGATCAGCCGGAAGTGGGTGCGCAGCACGCGCGAGAGCTTGCGCACCGTGCGCTCCGGCGGCAGGTCCTCGTCGACGGTCGAGCGCAGGCTGACCGGCGGGGCGAAGCGCACGGTGGTGTCGCGGCCGTTGAGGGCGATTGCCAGCAGCCGGCGGAAGCGGCCGACCAGCGCCCAGTTCTCCGAGAACAGCACGCTGAACCAGCCGCTCTGCTTGTCCGGCGCGCGGCCGACGAAGATCGACACCGGCACCAGCTGCACGTCCAACGACGGGTCGGCGCGGTGCGCGTCGAGCAGCCGTGCAAGCGAGCCCGAATGGGTCTTGGCCGACGGCGGCGCGGTGCCGAGCGACTGCTGCAACGGCCCCAGCGCGCTGACGTTGCGCCGCGACAGTGCGACGTAGGCGCGGCGGCGGCCGACCGGGTCGCCCGGCAGCGGCTGCAGCGGCGACGGCAGGCCGGTCTCGCGGCAGGCGCGGTCGAGGATCAGCGCGTTCGACAGGCCGTAGTCCTCGAGCACGTAGCAGACCGGGCGGCCGGCGAGGTCGGGCGCGTGGCTGACCGGGTCGCCGGGTTCGATCGTCAGCGACACCCACGGCTCCATCACCTTGCCGAGCAGGCGCGCCCACCACGGCCGGCGGGTGGCGACGGTGCGCCGCGCCAGCGGCGTGCGCGGCGCGTCGGCCGGCGGCGGGATCGGCAATTCGTCCTGGCCGGGCGGCTGCGCGGGCGCGCCGCCGAGGGTGGAACCGGGTTCGAAGGTGCTGCCGGTGCGCGGCCCGGGCGTG
>NZ_AVPT01000046.1 GCF_000768335.1 Lysobacter arseniciresistens ZS79 | reverse complement strand
CGGCGCCGCCGCCATCCACGCCCGCGCGCTGGCCCGCTTCGACGCGGTGCTGCTGCAGGCCGCGCTCGACCACACCGGCGGCCGCCGCGCCGAGGCCGCGGCCCGGCTCGGCGTCGGCCGCAACACCCTGAGCCGCAAGCTCAAGCCGCCCGGGTGAGCGGTTCACCCCCGCTGAACCCGCGCGCCGCTACGGTGGCGCGGTGCCGCGCCCGGCGGCCGCACCCGTTTTTTCACCCCAAGGAGATCGCCATGAAGACCGTCCTGCTCGCCGGCGCCGCCGCGCTGACCCTCGCCGCCTGCGCCACCGCGCCGCAACCGGAGGTCGTCGCCAGCAGCTCGATGAAGCTGGCCACCGCATCGACCCTGTCCGCCGCCTCGGTCAACCTCGCCTCGGCCTCGGGCAGCCTGGTCAGCGGCTCGCTCAAGCTGATGCCGATGGGCGACGGCGTGCACCTGACCGGCGAGGTCGGCGGCCTCGCGCCGGGCAGCACCCACGCCATCCACATCCACGAGAAGGGCGACTGCAGCGCGGCCGACGCCAGCAGCGCCGGCGGCCACTTCAACCCGACCGGCGAACCGCACGGCAAGATCGGCACCCCGACCCACCACGCCGGCGACATGAACAACATCGTCGCCAATGCCGACGGCGTGGCGTCGGTCAACGTGCACGCGCAGGGCGTGGTGCTCGGCGGCGGCGCGGCCAACGACGGCGTCGGCCGCGCGGTGGTGGTGCACGCGGCGGCCGACGACTACGCCAGCCAGCCGTCCGGCAACGCCGGCGCGCGCGTCGCCTGCGGCGTGATCACCGCCGGCTGACCGGCTGGACGCCGTGGACCCGCTGCCGACGGCACCGGCGCAGGGCACGCCATGACCCTGCGCGTCCGCCCCGCCCGCGCCGCCGACCTCGACCTGCTCGCAGGCTGGGCGGCGGCGATGGCGTGGGAGACCGAACACAGGCGGCTCGACCCGGCGACCGTCCGCGCCGGGGTCGAGGCCGGCCTGGCCGACGAGGCCCGCGCGCGCTACTTTGTCGCGATGGACGAGGCGCTCGCCGCCGGCCGCGAGACCCTCGGCATCCCGGTCGGCACGCTGATGCTGACCCGCGAATGGAGCGACTGGCGCAACGGCGAGTGGTGGTGGATCCAGAGCGCCCACGTCGACGAGGCGCACCGCCGGCGCGGGGTATTCGCGGCGCTGTACCGGCATGTCGAGCAGCTCGCCCGCGCCGCCGATGGGGTGGTCGGCCTGCGGCTGTACGTGGAGCGCAACAACGCGGTGGCGCAGGCGACCTACCGCCGGCTCGGCATGGACGACGCCGGCTACCTCATCCTCGAACGGGGATTTACGCCCTGGTAACGGCGGCTTCCGTCGCTGTCGCAGGTCGTTCGCGCGCGCCGGCTCCGGGATCGCGGCTGAAGCGGCTCCTGCAACTCAGCTCAACGCGTCGCGGCCATCCTCCTCGTCGCGCTCGCAGTGCACGAAGTTGACCGTCACCCCGTGGGCGCCGAGCACCGCGGCGATCTGCCGCTGGCGGATCTCGAAATGCTGGTGCTGGCGCTGCAGCTGTTCGCGCGCCTGCTCGCTGTCGCCGTCGGCATCGGCGGCGTAGCGCTGGCGCCACGCGGCCGGCGAGAACAGCGCGATGCGCGCCTCGCCGCCGGTGTAGTGCACCAGCGGCTCCGGCGGCTGGTCGAGCCAGGCCTCGCCGTCGGGCTGCAGCAGCGCGGTCTCCAGCACCGGCCACAGCGCCGCGAGGCCGGCGTGTTCGTACTGCATCGCGGTCATCGCGGCGAGGTCGTGCACGGTCAGGTAGCGGGCGTGCTCGACCTGCAGGCCGAACGCCTCCTGCGCGGCCAGTGCGGTGTCGGCACCGGCCATGCCGGTCTCGATCAGGTCGCGCTCGAACGCGTCGCCGACCGTCGCCACCACCTCGTCCGGCCCGCCCAGCAGGAACGGCACCAGCCGCAGCGGCCCGCCGGCGAAGTCCGGCGACGGCGACAGCGCGCCGGGCAGCTTCTCGGCGTGCGAACCGAACGCGATCACCCGGCCCTCGTCGCGGGCGATGCCGTTGCGCGGCGCGCGCGCGGCCAGCTGGTCGAGTTCGCGGTGCAGCGGCCAGCCCGGACGCAGCAGCTCGACCGGGTCGTAATGGGCGCCGACGGTGACCAGCTCCAGCCGTGCCGCCGCGGGGGCGAACTTCGCCAGGTCGCGCGCGACCAGCGCGGCCAGGTCGCCGGCACCGGCCTGCGCCAGCGCGTCGCGGGCCACCGGCGCCGAGCCGGTCAGTTCCAGCGCGAGCGCGCCGAGCACGTGCAGTTGCGGAGTCTGGCTCATCGGGTCCCTAAACGGAGTGCGACGGAAAATACGCTGGCGTTTGGTCGCGCCGGAGGCCGGCGCTACACTCGCTCCATTATGCCTGCAGCGACCTGCGGGCCGGTCCTGAAAGCCCCGCGCCGCGCCCGCGCCGCGCCTTCGAGAAGGTGATCCGATGCGTCCTGTCCGTCCCGTTGCCGTGCTTGGCGGAGTGCGAATCCCGTTCTGCCGGCAGAACACCGCCTACGCCGACGTCGGCAACCTCGGGATGTCGGTGCGCACCCTCGGCGCGCTGGTCGAGAAGTTCGGCCTGCACGGCCAGGTGCTCGGCGAGGTGGCGATGGGTGCGGTGATCAAGCACTCCAGCGACTGGAACCTCGGCCGCGAGGCCGCGCTGTCGTCCGGGCTGTCGCCGCTGACGCCGGGCATCACCCTGCAGCGCGCCTGCGGCACCTCGCTGGATTCGATCATCACCGTCGGCAACAAGATCGCCACCGGCCAGATCGAGGCGGGCATCGGCGGCGGCAGCGACACCACCTCCGACGTGCCGATCGTGTACGGCAAGGCGCTGCGCCGGCGCCTGCTGGCGGCCAACGCGGCGAAGGATTTCAAGGGCAAGCTGGCCGAGTTCAGGGGTTTCGGGCTGGGCGAGCTGAAGCCGGACTTCCCCGGCGTGGCCGAGCCGCGCACCGGCAAGTCGATGGGCGAGCACTGCGAGGACATGGCCAAGCAGTGGAACATCAGCCGCGACTCGCAGGACGAGTGGGCGCTGTCGTCGCACCAGAAGCTGGCCGCGGCCTACGAGCGCGGCTTCCTCGACGACCTGGTGGTGAGCTTCCGCGGGGTCGCGCGCGACAACATCCTGCGCCCCGACAGCACGCTGGAGAAGCTGGCGACGCTGAAGCCGGCGTTCGACCGCAGCTCCGGCCGCGGCACCCTGACCGCGGCCAACTCGACCCCGCTGACCGACGGCGCCGCGGCCTGCCTGCTGGCCTCCGACGAGTGGGCGGCGGCGCACGGCCACGAGGTGCTGTGCCATCTGCGCGACGCCCACGTGGCCGCGGTCGACTTCGTCCACGGCGAGGGCCTGCTGATGGCGCCGACGGTGGCGGTGCCGCAGATGCTGGCGCGCAACGGCCTGACCCTGCAGGACTTCGACTTCTACGAGATCCACGAGGCCTTCGCCGCGCAGGTGCTGTGCACGCTGCGGGCGTGGGAGAGCGAGGAGTACTGCCGCACCCGGCTCGGCCTCGACGCGCCGCTGGGGCGGATCGACCCGGCGAGGATCAACCCGAACGGCTCGTCGCTGGCCACCGGGCATCCGTTCGCCGCCACCGGCGCGCGGATCGTCGCCACCGCGGCGAAGGAACTGGCCGCGCGCGGCGGCGGCCGCTGCCTGGTGTCGATCTGCACCGCCGGCGGGATGGGCGTGGTGGCGATCCTGGAGCGCTGAGGCGCGCCGGCGCCAACGCACCGCCCGCTCAGCGCGGGTCGCTCAGCGGCCCGGGCCGACGTCGATGAACTGCAGGAACTCGGCGCGGGTGCGGGCGTCCTCGCGGAAGCTGCCGAGCATCTTCGAGGTGATCATGCTGACGCCGCGCTTGTGCACGCCGCGGGTGGTCATGCATTCGTGCGCGCCCTCGATCACCACGCCGACGCCGCGCGGCTGCAGCACGCGCTGGATGCAGTCGGCGATCTGCGAGGTCATCTTCTCCTGCACCTGGAAGCGCCGCGAGTAGGCGTCGACCACGCGCGCCAGCTTGCTGATGCCGACCACCTTGCCGTCGGGCAGGTAGCCCACGTGCGCCTTGCCGATGATCGGCGCCATGTGGTGCTCGCAGTGGCTTTCGAACTCGATGTCGCGCAGCACGATCAGCTCGTCGTAGCCGCAGACCTCCTCGAAAGTGCGGGCGAGGTAGTCGTCCGGGTCGAGCGCGTAGCCGCTGAACCAGTCCTGGTAGGCTTTGGCGACGCGCTTGGGCGTGTCCAGCAGGCCTTCGCGCGCGGGGTCCTCGCCGGCCCAGCGCAGCAGGGTGCGGACGGCGGACTCGGCGTCCTCGCGGGTCGGTCGGGTGGGGTCGGCCATGGTCAGCGCACGGGTGGTCGTGGGGGCGCCCATGCTACCTCGCGGCCTCCGCGGCGGCGACCGCCGGCCGCGACGCGTACAAAAAGACGGAGCCGCGAGGGCTCCGTCCAGCAACCAACTGCATTGTTGTTGTTTGTTGTTGTTGTTTCTGTCGTAGCGGCTGTGCCGGGGGTCAGCGACCGTCGCGGTCGGCGTCGCCCGGCAGCGCGCGCTCGATGTGGTGCCAGCCGTCGCGCACCGCGTGGCGCGCGTCGTTCCACTCCAGCCGCGAGTTGCCGCGGGTGTCGCGCCAGTTGCGCTCCAGCGACGGTTCGGCGTCCTCGAAACGCTGGCCGCGATACTCGCCGTAGGTGTCGTAGCCGTAGCGGTAGGCCGGCTCGTAGTCGTTCCACTCGCGGTCGGCGGAGTAGTACGGGGCGTTGCGGTACTCGCGCTCGAAGTGCGCGTTGTACTCGGTCGGGTTGACCGCCTCGGCCACCGAATCACCGGCCTTGGCGCCGATCACGCCGCCGGCCACCGCGCCGACCGCGCTGCCGACCGGGCCGCCGACCGAACCGATCGCCGCGCCGGTAACCGCGCCGGCCACCGCGCCGGTGCCTGCGCCAATGCTGTGGTCCTTCTTTACGTCGCTGCTCATGGGGGATGCTCCGTCTGACTGTTTCGTGGGGGAGCCGGGACGTCCATGTTCCCGGTGGGTCCACGCTAGGCGCGACGGGGTTGATCCGGAGTGAAAGCACCGCGTCGGACGGGTGACACGTGCGCCTTCGCTTCAGCGAGGTGGACGCGGCGTCAGCGTCAGGCGTCGGCGGTGGCGCGTGCTTCGGCGGTGGTGAACAGCGCTGTCAACGTGCGCCGCTCGCGGTCCTGGCGCATCGCCCCGGCCGCGCGCGCGAACAGGACGTCTGCATTCTCGCCGCGGCGCGACATCGCCAGGCCGATGCTGGCCTCGACCGCGACATCGCGGCCGTCGACCCGGAACGGCGCGGCCAGCGCGCTGCGGATGCGTTCGAGCAGGTGCTCGCAGTCGGGCGCGCGGCACTCGCTGACCACCGCGAACCGCGCGCCCTCGAAGCGGGCGATGCAGTCGTCGCCGCGCAGCACCGCGCGGGTCCGCGCCAGCGCCTGCTGCAGCAGCGCGTTGCCGCCGGCCGCTCCCTGCATGGCGGCGAAGTCGGCGTGGCGGTCGAGTTCGAACAGCAGCAGGCCGTAGCGGTTGCGGCCGAAACTGGCGCGCAGCTGCCAGCCGTCGAGCATCCGCCGGAGCGCGTCGCCGTCGAGCGCGCCGGTCAGTGGATCGCGCGCGAGGCTGTGGTTGTCGCCCAGCGCGAGCCGGTGGCGGGCCAGTGCGCGGTGCACGAGGGCGCCGGCGAGCAGCAGCGATTCGACCACCGCCACCGGTGCCAGCCAGTGCCGCGCCCACGGCAGCGGCAGCAGGCCGAGCTGGTGCAGTGCGGCGGCGGCCACGACCAGCATCAGCGGCGCCCACGCCAGCAGGTAGATGCCGGCGTGGCTGGCGCCGCGCCGGCGCGCCAGCACGGCCAGCGCCAGCATCGCGGTGGCGTGCACCAGCAGCAGCACGTGCGCGGCGAGGTGGTAGGCCTGCTGGACGTGGTCACGGCCGAGCCACAGCACCGCCAGCATCGCCAGCTGCAGCCACGACAGCGCGCGCACCGCCAGCGCGGCGCGCGGCGCCAGCCGGTCGAGTTCGAGGAAGCGCAGGCTGAACACCAGGTGCGACACCACCGCCAGCGCGACCAGCGTCCACAGCGCGGTGGCGCCCCCGGCGGCGATCCAGCCCAGGCCGGGGATCTCGGCGGCGTCGCCGCTGCGGGCCAGCGCGTAGAGCGCGACGCCGGTGGCGTAGCCGGCGTGGCAGAGGTACAGCAGGTCGCGCAGCAGCAGCCACAGCACGAAGGCGACGCCGGCGCCGAGCATCAGCACGATGGACGCGGCGGTTACCCGGCGCGCACCGCGGCGCTGCTCCAGCACCAGTTCGGGGCCGCTCGCCAGCCGCAGCAGCACCGGGCCGGTGGTGGTGCCGGGCACGCGCAGGTAGGCGGCGGCGTCCGTCGGCCAGCCCTGCGGCAGCGGCAGCGCCCAGCCGTGACGCAGCAGCGGATCGCCGCCGGCGCCGGCGGCATCGACCTCCACCGGTTCGGCGCCGGGCGGATGGAAACGCACGGGGGCATTGCCGCCGATGCCGTCCAGCACCAGCCACGGGCGTTGCGCGCGCGAGCGGGCCTGGTCGCCGCTGATGCGCAGCCAGTAGTGGCCGTCGCGCGGCGGCAGCGGCAGGCGGGCGATGCCGTCGACCGCGGAGGCGTGCGCGAGCACCGGCGCCGACGCGGGCGGGCCGGCGGCGTCGCCATCGGCCAGCAGCAGTTCCACCCGCAGTGCCTGTGCACCTGCAGTGGCGGCCATGCCCAGCCAGAATGCGAGTGCCATCCCCATGGCAACCCGCCAGCGACGTCCGATCAAAGTGGGATCCCCCCCGGGAACCGGTCGATTCTAGCCCGGCGTCAGGCGCCGCCCATGTCGGGGACAAGCCGTCGGTGCAACCCCGACACGCGCTCGACGTGGCGGCCGAGCGCGCCGCGCAGGACCTCCGCGCCGGCGCACAGGTGCAGCTCGCGGCGGGCCCGGGTCAGCGCGGTGTAGACCAGCTCGCGCGACAGCACCCGGCTGCCCTCGTTGCGTGGCAGCTGCAGCCAGACCGTGTCGAACTCCGAGCCCTGCGCCTTGTGCACCGTCATCGCGAACGCGCTCTGGTGCCGCGGCAACGCCGAGGGGTGGAACGCCCGCACGCCGCCGGCGCCGTCGGCGAACCACGCCAGCAGGGTGCCGTCGTCGTCGCGCAGGCAGATGCCGACATCGCCGTTGAACAGGCGGTGGCGGTGGCTGTTCTCGTCGACCAGCAGCAGCCGGCCGGGGAAATGCAGCGGCGGACGCGGCCCGGCCAGCGCCTCCTCGATCCGCGCGTTGAGCGGGCCGGTGCCCTGCGGCCCGCCACGCAGCGCGGTCAGCAGGCGGACGCCGGCGGCGGCGGCGAGCGCGGCGGCGGGATCGGCCGCATCGGCCAGCGCGCGCCAGTGCGGCAGCAGGCCGGTGGCGACGGCCAGCGGGTCGGCGGCGTCCTCGTGGAAGTGCACGCCGGCAAGCGTGCCGCCGCGCAGCAGGGCCAGCGCGCGGTGGGCGTCGCCGTCGCGGACCGCCGCGGCCAGCGGCGCCAGGCCGAACCCGGCGGACTGCCGGTAGCCGCGCAGCAGGTGGACGCGGTGGCCATGCAGGGGCGGCTTCGGCCGCGATCCGCCGTCGATGGCTCCGTGTTCGAACAGGTCGCCGGTCGCGCCGACGGCGGTGGCGGGGGTCGCGGCGGAAGCCTCTCCCGCCGCGCAACCATCGTCGGTCCCCGCCGCCTGGCAGATCGCCGCGAGCACGTCGCCGGCCTCGACCGACGGCAGCTGGTCCGGATCGCCGAGCAGCACCAGCCGGGCGCCGTCGGGCACCGCCTCGGCGAGCTTGCACATCAGCGGCAGGTCGACCATCGAGGCCTCGTCGACCACGACGACGTCGAACGGCAGCGGGTGGTCGGCGTCGTGGCGGAAACGCGGGCTGCCGGGGATGGTGCCCAGCAGCCGGTGCAGGGTGCCGGCGCTGCGTGGCAGGGCGTCGAGCCAGGCCGGGTCGATGCCGGCAGTGGCGGCCAGCCGTGCGGCCGCGGCCTGCAGGCTCCCGGCCATGCGCTCGGCGGCGCGGCCGGTCGGCGCGGCCAGCGCGATCCGCGGCGCCGGCGCATCGGCCAGGGAGGCCTGCGCGACCAGCAGCACCAGCATCCGCGCGATGGTGGTGGTCTTGCCGGTGCCGGGGCCGCCGGTGACCAGCAACAGCGCGCGCCGCAACGCCATCGAGGCGGCGCGCGCCTGCAGCGGGTCGGAACCGCCGGCGGGGAACAGCGCGTCGAACACCGGCGCCAGCGCGGCCTCGTCGACCGCGGCCGGACGGCGGGCGGCGAGCGCGTGCAGGCGGGTCGCCAGCCGCTGCTCGTACTCGCGGTAGCGGCGCAGGTAGAGCAACCCGCCTTCGAACACCAGCGGGCGGTTGTCGGCGCGGCCGTCGCCGCCCGTGGCGACCCAGTCCGACGCCGACAGCGCCGCGGTCCAGTCGTCCGGCGCGGGCCAGTCGATGCCGTCGGCGACCAGCTGGCGCGGCCGTGCCGGATCGAAGCCGGCGTGGCCCTGCGACACCGCCAGCGAGGCCAGCGCGGCGCCGGCCAGCACCAGCTCGGGCGTGTCCGGCTCGAGCCGGCGCAGCGTCGCGGCGAGCTCGCGGTCGAGCGGTCGCAGGTGGCCGCCGAGGGCCTTCATCAGGCCCATGCCGCATCTCCGGCGAACAGCGCATCCAGCGCGTGCACCAGCTCCGGCGCCGGCCGGTGCGCGTGGATGCCCTCGCCGGCGTCGCCCGCGAGGCCGCGGCTGAACACGTAGCGCACGCCGCCGAAGTCGCGCGCGTAGTCGTAGTCCGCGCCGAGCCGGAAGCGCAGCCAGCGGTGCAGCGCCAGCGTGTACAGCAGCGCCTGCAGGTCGTACTCGCTGTGCGCCATCGCCGCGTCGAGGCTGGCGGCGTCGTAGCCGGGCAGGCGGTTGGACTTGTAGTCGAGCACGTACCAGCGGCCGCCGGCGGTGTAGGTCAGGTCGATCTTGCCGGTCATCAGGCCTTCCAGCCGTTGCCGCGCGCCGAACGCCCGGCGTCCGCGCAGCACCCCGTGGCGGTGCAGCAGGTCGATCAGCGCGTCGACCCGGGTCGGGGCAAGGGCGAAGTGGAACTCCATCTCGGCGCGGCGGGCGTCGGCGGCCAGCCCGCACAGGCGGCCGCCCTCGGGCAGCGAGGCGACGAGGGTGTGGCCGACCAGCCCGGCCAGCAGCGCGATGCCGTCGTCGAGGTCGGTGTCGGGGTAGCCGCCGGCGCGCAGGGCGGCGCGCAGCGGGACGTCCTGCCCCGGCGGCGCCGGCTCGCCCACGCGCCAGTCGCGCCAGGCGTCGAAGGCGACGTGTTCGAGGACGTCGTGCAGGACGTTGCCGAAGCGGCTGCCGGCGAAGCGCGGGTCGTGGTTGGCGCGCGGCTCGTCGGCGCTGCCGGCGTCGATGGCCGCGACCGGCGCGGCCGGGTCGGCCAGCGCCTCGTCGTCGGCGCCCTGCTCGGCACGGGTGGCGGCGGCCAGCGACGCGCCCTCGCCGGCGTCGGCGCGGGCCAGCTGGGTGAAGCTGTAGACCCACCAGTCGCGCGGCAGTTCGCGGCGGGCGACGCGCACGGGCGGCGGCACGGTTTCCCCGCCCGGCGGCAACGGCGCGGGCGATGGCGCCGGCGCACTGCCGTCGACCGCGACCATCGGCAGGCCACGCAGCCCGTCGAGGTCTTCCAGCATCGGCGCAAGCCGGGTCTGCGCGTGGTCGAAGAACCGTCCGGTGGCCAGCCACAGCGCGTCGCGGGCGCGGGTCAGGCCGACGTAGAGCAGCCGCGCGTCCTCGGCCTGCTGCTCACGCGCGTGGTCGTCGCAGGCGGTTTTCCAGGCCGGCGCGGCCTTGTCGATCTTCCAGTGCAGCACGCGGCGATCGCCGTCGTGCACGGTGTGGTGGCGGGCGTCGTTGCGTGGCCGGCGTCCGATGCCGATGAACGGCAGGAACACGAGCGGGTACTCCAGCCCCTTGCTCTTGTGCAGGGTGACGATCTGCACGCGGCGCGCGTCGGATTCCAGCCGCAGCAGCTGCGCCTCGTCGTCGCGGTCGGCCTCGGCGATCGCATTGCGCAGCCAGTCGAGCTGGCCGTGCAGGCCGGGCATGCGCGCCTGCGCCTCCTGCATCAACTCGGCCAGCTGCAGGGTGTTGGTGAGCCGGCGCTCGCCGTCGAGCAGGCCGAGCAGGCGCTCGCCGGCGGCGGCGCAGCGGTCGGCGACCAGCGCCAGCGGGCCGTTGCGCTGCCAGCGCTCGCGCCAGTCCTGTGCCTGTTGCTGCCAGCGCGCGTGGGCGGCGCCGTCGTCGTCAAGCGCGGCGATCGCGGCGGCGTCAAGGCCGACCAGCAGCGTCGCCAGCGCGGCGCGCAGGCGGCTGTCGTCGGCCGGGTGCAGCAGGGCCTCGAACAGCGCCAGCAGCTCGCGCGCCTCGTCGGTCGCGAACAGGCTCTGCTTGCCGGCGGCGACCGCGGGGATGCCGGCGGCGGACAGGGCCAGCTGCACCTGGGTGGCTTCCCGGTGGCTGCGCACCAGCACCGCGATGTCGCCGGGCTCGACCGGGCGGCCATTGAGCGTGGCGGTGCCGGCGCGGGCGTCGACCAGCAGGGCGTGGATCGCGGCGACGCAGGCGCCGGTGGCGAGCTCGCGCGAGCGTTCGGCGTCGATGGCTTTCGGGTTGCCGCCGCCGTTGCCCGGACCGTCGGCGCCGGGGTCGGCCTGCGGGTCGGTCAGCACGCGCACGGTCAGCGCCGGCGCCGGCGTGCCGCCGCGCTGGAAATCGGCGTCGTCGCGGCGGCCGCCGGCGTGGACCGGCAGGAAACGGATACGCTCGTCGAGGAACGGCGCGGCCGCCGCGTCGCTGCTACCGGCGCCGGCGGCTTTGTAAAGGGCGGCGATGGCGTCGAGCACCGCCGGGCGCGAGCGGAAGTTGCGGTCCAGCGGCGGCGCCGGCTCGGCCACCGCGGCCGCGGCGAGGTAGGTCTGCACGTCGCCGCCGCGGAAGCCGTAGATCGCCTGCTTCGGGTCGCCGATCAGGAACAGCGCCGGTGGTTGCGATTCGGCGGCACCCTCGCGCGCGGCACCGAACAGGCGGTTGAAGATCGCCCACTGGCGCGGGTCGGTGTCCTGGAACTCGTCGACCAGCGCGATCGCGTACTGGCCGCGCACGGCGGCGACCAGCGCGTCGGCCTGCTCGCCCGCGAGCGCGTCGGCGACGCCGTCGATCAGGTCGTCGTAGGTCTGCAGCCGGCGGGTGCGCTTGAGCGTGGCCAACCGCGCACGGGCGTCGTCGCGGATCCGGTGCAGCAGGGCGGTGGTGCGGGTGTGGAGCCAGGCCGTGCGGCGGTCGTCGGCATCAAACCACGCCGCGAGCGCATCGAACAGCGGCGAGCATGGCGCGTTGTCGGCCAGTCCGTCCTTGCACAGCCCTCGCATACGCTCGGGCAGCAACTTGTCGAGATGGCCGGCGTCGTCGCGCGACCAACCGGTATCGACACTGCCGGCGCAAAGCGTGGCCCAGGCCTTCTCGAAACTGGGGCGGCGTGCGCGACGGCCATCGAACACCTTGGTGTCGAACGCACGCCCGATCTCCGCCCGCGCGTCATCGCCGTGTTCCGCCAACGCGGCACAAAGCGCGTGGCCGGCTTCCTCCAGCGTCGGCAACGGATCGGCGCCGGCGTCGACCGGCGCCGGCAGCAGCGGATCGGCCGACAGCAGTGCGCGCAGGTCGTCCTGCAACTGTTTCGGAGCCGTCCACAGCCGCGGCAACAGCGGCGCGACCTCGGGGTCGGCGGCGGCGACGCGCCACAGGTCGGCGGCGAGTTCCTCGCGCAGGCCGGCGTCGCTGGTCAGCAGGGTCGGCGGGTCGAAGCCGTGGCCGCTTTCGAGCGCGTGTTCGCGCAGCAGCCGGGCGCAGAAACCGTGGATGGTGAAGATCGCGGCGAGGTCGACCTCCCACACCGCCTGGCGCAGGCGCCGGGCGAGCTGCGCGCGGGTCTCGCCGCCGGCGGCGAGGTGGCGTTCGACGATGTCGCGGCTGAGCGTCGCGGCGGCGTCGCCGGGCTCGGCCGTGACCAGCCGCGCCGCCAGCTCCAGCCGTTCGCGGATGCGGCTGCGCAGCTCCTGCGTCGCCGCCTCGGTGAAGGTCACCGCCAGCACCTGGCCGATCCGCAGGCCGCGCTCGACCACCAGCCGGGTCACCAGGGTGGCGAGGGTGAAGGTCTTGCCGGTGCCGGCGCTGGCCTCGATCAGGCGCACGCCGTCCAGCGGCAGGTCGAGGTAGGGGTCGACCACGGGCAGCGGGTGGGCGGGGGCGTTCATGCGCTCGCCCCAGCGTCGGCGTCGGCGTCGGCGCCGCCGTCGTCGTTGTTGCCGTCGGACGCGACGCCGTCGACCAGTGCGCGGAAGACACGCGTGTTGATCGCCTCGAAGCGCCGCAGGGTGGCTGCATCGTCGAACAGCTCGCGGCCGCGCAGGGTCAGCCGGAACGCGTCGCCGTCGCGCTCGCCCCAGCGGTCGTGGCCGCCGTTCCAGCGCTCGCGCGCCTTCCTGCGCGCCGCCTCGCGGTCGTCCTTCGCGGTGAACTGCTCCCACCACGCCCAGCCGCTGTACGGCGCCCACGGCAGCGGTTCGCGCAGGCCGTCGGCGCGCAGTTGCAGCAGACCGCGCAGGGCCTCGCGGGCGGCGTCGGGGTCGGCCGCGGGTTGCTCGTGGCGTTGCATGCCGTCGCCGTCGTCGTGGAAGCGCACCAGCGCGCGCGGTTGCCCGGTCGCGGCGGCGAGCAGCCAGTCGAGGCCGTCGCGCAGCACCGCCGGGCCGTTCGGCGCGCCGAGCCTCAGGCGCGCGATCGCGTCGCCGTGGTCGTCGTCAACACGGCCCAGCACCTGCACCGGGCCGTCCGGCAGTTCCAGCACCAGGTCGACCGCCAGCGGATTGGCTTCGCGGCCGTCGCGCCACTGCTCGTACAGGCCGACGCAGCGGCCGGTGTCGGCCAGCAGCGCGTCGAGCTGGGCCGACGCCAGCGGCCCGGCCGGCAGCAGCCCGGCGGCGCGCAGGCGGGCGTGCAGGCCGCCGGTGTCGCCGGCGCGGGCGGCGTCGAGCACCGCGGCATCCAGACGGTGCCGGTCGAGCCCGCGGGTCGGCAGTTGCAGCGGTTCGACGTCCTCGACCGCGGCGACCTCCTCCGGCAGCCGCAGGTCGAGCCGGCGGCGCAGGAACTCGCCGGCCGGGTCGCGCAGGAAGCGGCGCAGCTCGGCGACGGTGACGACCTCCGGCGCACCGTCGTCGTCGCGCGGCCTGGGCGGCAGCGCGGCACTGCTCCACGGCGCCAGCGGCACGCGTCCGCCCGCGCCGCGG
>NZ_AVPT01000042.1 GCF_000768335.1 Lysobacter arseniciresistens ZS79 | reverse complement strand
GGCGCTCGCCGCCGGCGCGACGCTGTGGCGCGCCTGCGGCCTGACGCCGGCCCAGCAGGCCGCGCTGCGACAGCCGCAGCCGCGCAGCCTCGACGCTTCCCGCGCCTGGCTCGACCATCCCGACCACCACCTGCTCGGCTGGCACCACCCCGACTACCCGCCGCTGCTGCGCCGCAGCCCGCACCCGCCGCTGGCGCTGTTCATCGCCGGCGATCCGTCACTGGCGTGGCACCCCGCGGTCGCGATCGTCGGCAGCCGCTCGCCGACCCCGGCCGGCCGCGAGCACGCCGCGGCGTTCGCGCGGGCGCTGTCGGCCACCGGGCTGGCGATCGCGAGCGGACTCGCGGCCGGGGTCGACACCGCCGCCCACCACGCCACCCTGGCCGCCGGCGGACGCACCCTGGCGGTACTCGGGACCGGTCCCGACGTGCCGTACCCGCGCAGCAACACCGCGCTGCATGCATCGATCGTCGCCCAAGGCGCGATCATCAGCGAGCATCTACCGGGAACCGGCCCGCGTCGCGAACACTTCCCGAGCCGCAACCGGATCCTCGCCGGGCTCAGCCTCGGGACCCTGGTGGTCGAGGCCGCGCACCGCTCCGGCGCGCTGATCACGGCGCGGCTGGCGGCCGAATGCGGGCGCGAGGTGATGGCCCTGCCCGGCTCGATCGACAACCCGCTGGCGCGCGGCTGCCACCGGCTGATCCGCGACGGCGCGGCGCTGGTCGAGCACCCCGACGAGGTCGTCGCCCTGCTGGCACCACTGGCCGGTCCGCTCGCCGGGGACTTGCGCGCACGGCTCGCGGCCCCCACTTCGGAAGTCGCGCCGCCCGGCAGGACGCGTCGCCCGCGACCGCCCCGCCGGCCGGACACGCACGAATCCGCCCCCCGCCCCCCAACCCCACTCCCGCCAGCCACCGGCGGGCCGCCCGCGCACACCGACCCCGACCACAATACCTTGTGGCAGGCCCTTGGCAGCGACCCAACGGATATGGACCAGCTGGTCGCCCGCACCGGATTGACGCCTGCCCGGCTGTCCTCCATCCTCCTGCTCATGGAGCTCGAGGGTCGCGTGGAGGCGCAGCACGGCCGGTACCATCGCAGCCGCTGAACCCGTCCCCGGGCGGGCGTGGCGGCCACCACTCCTGACCCACCGCGCCGCCTGCGGCGCAGGCCGAGGGGAAATGAAAGAAAGCATCCTGGACGTCCTGCTGTACCTGTTCGAGCACTACCTCACCGACGACGCGGACCTCGTCCGCGACCGCGACAACCTGCAAAGCGGCCCGCTGTTCGAGGAGCTCGGGCAGGCCGGTTTCAGCCCCGCCGAGATCAACAAGGCCTTCGAATGGCTGGACGCGCTGGCCCGCCAGCGGCCGTCGGCCTCGCCGGCGCGCGCCAACGGCCCGGTCCGGGTCTACGCCGGCCCCGAACTCGACCGCCTCGACACCGACTGCCGCGGCTTCCTGCTGTTCCTGGAGCAGCACGGCGTGCTCGACGCCGGCCAGCGCGAGCTGGTGCTGGACCGCGCGATGGCGCTGGACCAGGACGGCATCGACCTCGACGACCTCAAGTGGGTCGTGCTGATGGTGCTGTTCAACCAGCCCGGCAGCGAGGCGGCGTACGCCTGGATGGAAACCCAGATGTTCGAGGACGAGCCCGAACCCGTGCACTGATTCCGTGCACGCCCGCCGCGGCGGGCCATAATGCCCGCGCGCCGCGGAGCCTTCGTGGCGGTGGATCGGCTTGACAGCGGCGCCCGCCGCGTGATTCCACTAATAAATGAATGCTTCAGCGCCCGTGGCCGCCGCCGCGGGCGTCGTCTTCTCTCGCGCCCTCTCGCGTGGCCTTCACGGCCCGCCCGGAACCTGCCCCGCATGGCCAAGAACCTCCTCATCGTCGAGTCGCCCGCCAAGGCCAAGACGATCAACAAGTACCTCGGCAAGGACTTCATCGTCCTCGCCTCGTATGGCCACGTGCGCGACCTGGTGCCGAAGGAGGGCGCGGTCGATCCGGAGCGCGACTTCGCGATGCGCTACGACCTGATCGAGAAGAACGAGAAGCACGTCGAGGCGATCGCCAAGGCCGCCAAGGCCGCCGACGCCATCTTCCTCGCGACCGACCCGGACCGCGAGGGCGAGGCGATCAGCTGGCACGTCGCCGAGATCCTGCGCGAGCGCGGCCTGCTCGACGGCAAGCCGCTGCAGCGGGTGGTGTTCACCGAGATCACCCCGCGCGCGATCAAGGAGGCGATCGCCGCGCCGCGCGACATCGCCGCGCCGCTGGTCGACGCCCAGCAGGCGCGCCGCGCGCTGGACTACCTGGTCGGCTTCAACCTGTCGCCGGTGCTGTGGCGCAAGGTCCAGCGCGGGTTGTCGGCCGGCCGCGTGCAGAGCCCGGCGCTGCGCATGATCGTCGAGCGCGAGGAGGAGATCGAGGCGTTCAGGGCGCGCGAGTACTGGTCGATCGAGGCCGAGTGCCAGCACCCGTCGCAGGCCTTCAGCGCGCGGCTGGTCAAGCTCGACGGGGCGAAGTTCGAGCAGTTCACCATCACCGACGGCGAGACCGCCGAGGCCGCGCGCCAGCGGCTGGTGTCGGCCGCCGGCGGTGCGCTGCAGGTCACCGACGTCACCAGCAAGCAGCGCAAGCGCCGCCCGGCGCCGCCGTTCACCACCTCGACGCTGCAGCAGGAAGCCGCGCGCAAGCTCGGCTTCACCACCAAGCGCACCATGCAGGTCGCGCAGAAGCTGTACGAAGGCGTGGCGCTCGGCGACGAGGGCACGGTCGGCCTGATCAGCTACATGCGTACCGACTCGGTCGCGCTGTCGCAGGACGCGGTGGCCGAGATGCGCGACGTGATCGCGCGCGACTACGGCACCGGCGCGGTGCCGGACCAGCCCAACGTCTACAAGTCGAAGTCGAAGAACGCACAGGAGGCCCACGAGGCGGTGCGCCCGACCTCGGCGCTGCGCACGCCGGCGCAGGTCTCGCGCTTCCTCGAGGACGACGCCCGCCGCCTGTACGAGCTGATCTGGAAGCGCGCGGTCGCCAGCCAGATGGTGCCGGCCACGCTCAACACCGTGTCGGTCGAGCTGGCCGCCGGCAGCGAGCACGCCTTCCGCGTTTCCGGCACCACCGTGATCGACCCGGGCTTCCTCGCCGTCTACGAGGAGGGCAAGGACGCCAGGGCGAAGGAGGACGAGGACGAGGGCCGCAAGCTGCCGCCGATGAAGCCCGGCGACCGCATCCCGCTCGACCGCATCCACGCCGACCAGCACTTCACCGAGCCGCCGCCGCGCTACTCCGAAGCCAGCCTGGTCAAGGCGCTGGAGGAGTACGGCATCGGCCGGCCGTCGACCTACGCCTCGATCATCGCGACGTTGCTGTTCCGCAAGTACGTCGAGCTGGAGAGCCGCCGCTTCCACCCGACCGATGTCGGCCGCGCGGTCAGCAAGTTCCTGTCGAGCCACTTCACCCAGTACGTGGATTACGACTTCACCGCGCGGCTGGAGGACGAGCTCGACGCGGTCAGCCGCGGCGAGGAGGCCTGGGTGCCGCTGATGGAGCGGTTCTGGCAGCCGTTCCACGAACTGGTCGAGGACAAGAAGGAGTCGCTCGACAAGGTCGACGCCGGCAGCATCCGCGTGCTCGGCGCCGACCCGGCCAGCGGCCGCGAGGTCAGCGCGCGCATCGGCAAGTACGGCCCGCTGGTGCAGATGGGCACGGTCGAGGACGAGGAGAAGCCGAAGTTCGCCTCGCTGCAACCGGGCCAGAGCATCTACTCGATCACGCTGGAGCAGGCGCTGGAGCTGTTCAAGATGCCGCGCCTGCTGGGCGAGCACAACGGCGAGGAGGTCAGCGTCGGCATCGGCCGGTTCGGACCGTTCGCCAAGCGCGGCAGCACCTACGCCTCGCTGAAGAAGGAGGACGACCCGTACAAGATCGACCTCGAGCGCGCGGTGTTCCTGATCGAGGAGAAGGAGGAGATCGCGCGCAACCGGATCATCAAGCAGTGGGACGGCAGCGACATCCAGGTGCTCAACGGCCGCTTCGGCCCGTACATCAGCAACGGCCAGCTCAACGGCAAGATCCCGAAGGACCGCGAGCCGGCGTCGCTGACGCTGGAGGAGGTGACGAAGCTGCTGGAGGAAACCGGCAAGCCCGCGCGCGGCCGCTTCGGCAAGAAGGCCGCGGCGAAGAAGGCGCCAGCGAAAAAGGCTGCCGTGAAGAAGGCCGCGACCAGGAAGGCGCCGGCGAAGAAGGCCGCCAAGAAGGCCACGAAGAAGACCGCTGCCAAGAAGACCGCGAAGAAGGCCGTCAAGAAGGCCTCCGCCTGACGGGCTCTTGCAGGAGCGGCTTCAGCCATGTCCACCGACCTCGCCCCCGCCCTCGCCGCCCTGCGCAACGGCGGCGTCGTCTCCTACCCGACCGAGGCCGTCTGGGGGCTGGGCTGCGACCCGTTCGACGAGTCCGCCGTCACCCGCCTGCTGCAGCTCAAGCAGCGCCCGGTCGACAAGGGCCTGATCCTGATCGCGGCCGCGCGCGGGCAGTTCGACGGCCTGCTCGACTGGGACGCGCTGCCCGCCGACCGCCGCGACGCCGTGCTCGCCAGCTGGCCCGGGCCGAACACCTGGATCGTCCCCGCCACCGCGCGCGTGCCGCGCTGGATCACCGGCGCGCATGACGGCGTCGCGGTGCGGGTCAGCGCGCACCCGGGCGTGGCCCGGCTGTGCGAAGCCTTCGGCGGGCCGCTGGTGTCGACCAGCGCCAACCTCGCCGGCCAGCCGCCGGCGCGGCGGCGCGAGGAACTCGACCCGGCGCTGTGTGTCCTGCTCGACGCGGTGGTCGACGGCGAGACCGGCGACCTGGCGGCACCCACCACCATCCGCGACGCACGCAGCGGCGCGGTGCTGCGCGGCTGAGCCGTACGCGCGCATTCACGCGCGCCGGGGCATCATCGGCCGCATGCGCAGCCCTGCTCCATCACGATCGAACGCGCCGATCCGGCTGGCGGGCCTCGCGATGCCGATGCTCGCGCTGCTGGCCGCCGCCTCCGCCGCCGGTGCGACGCCCGCGCCGGCCGACGAGGTCACGATCTACCGCTGCGTCGCCGCCGACGGCCGGCTGACCCTGCGCGACACTCCGTGCGCGGACGGCGAGCGCCAGCAGGCCCGCGAGATGCTGCGCCCGCAGGACCCGCCACCGCAGCCGAAGGTCGCCGCATCCCCGGCGTCCCCGCCACCGGCCGCCACCCCCGCCACGCCGCGGATCACGGTGGTCCATGCACCGCCGCCCAGCTACGAATGCACCACCCCCGACGGCGACACCTACGTCAGCCACGACCCGGCCGGGAACCCGCGCTGGGTGCCGGCGTGGACCCTCGGCTACCCGGCGTGGCCGCCGTATCGCCCGCAACCGCCGGCCCCGGTGCCGACCCTGCCGCCGGTGCGCCCGGCCGCCAGCAGCGCCTCGATCGGCAACGGCCTGGTGCTCGACGGCATCGGCCGGCCCACTCCGCGCGCACCGGCCGACCCCACCCGGCGCCCGGCGCTGCCGCCGGCGGTTGGCCTCGCGCTCACGCCCGGCGCGTGGATCCGCGACAGCTGCCAGCCGCTGCCGCAGGCCGTGGTGTGCGAACGCCTGCGCGACCGCCACTGGGAGCTTGGCCGTCGCTACAACAGCGCGCTGCAGAGCGAGCGCCACGCCATCGACGACGAACAGCGCGGGATCAACGCGCGGCTGGCGGCCGAATGCGCCGCCTGAGCCGCCCCATGCGGCTGGCGTGGCTGCCGGCGTCGCTCGTCCTCGCCGCCGTCGTGACGGCCGCCCCGGCCGCCACGCAGGAGGCCGTCGTGATCTACCGCTGCACCGCCGCCGACGGCGCGGTGACCGTGCAGAACGACGAGCCCTGCCCGCGCGGCAGCCGCGAGCAGCGGCGCGTGCTCGAAACCGCACCGCCACCGTCGCAGCCCTACGTCCCGCCGCCGCGCCCGGCACCGGAACCGCCCGCCGCGACGCCCGCGCTGATGCCGATGCCGGCCGAACCCGCGCCCGCCGACTCGGACACGCCGCTGGAGCCGGTCGCGACCGACATCGAACCCGAGCTCCGCCCGCCGCCGCCGCTGTTCGCCTGCACCACCTGGCAGCGCGAGGACTACCTGACCGACAGCGAGGTGCCGGCCGAGCGCTGCGCGGCGATGCGCACAACCGGGCTGGACGGCAGCGCGTCCGGCGGCGCCGGGGCCGCCTGCATGGTGGTGGTCGATGCCTGCCAGCCGGTGCCCGAGGCCGAGCTGTGCACGCGCTGGCAGCAGCTGCTGCAGGCCAGCGAGGCGACCGTGCAGTTCGGCCGCGGCGACGACCCGGCCGCCGCCCGCGCCGAACTCGAGCGCGTCCGCGCGATCGTCGAGCGCAACCGCTGCGACGGCTGAGCCGCCGGCTCAGAACCCGTAGCGCAGGAACCCGCCGTCGACCGCGATGCACTCGCCGGTCACGTAGCCCGCCGCCGGCAGGCACAGGAACGCCACCGCCGCGGCGACCTCCTCCGGCTCGCCGACGCGCCCCATCGGCGTGCGCAGCAGCACCTCGTCGAGGTAGTCGGGGTCGGCCAGCTTGCCGGAGGTGCGGCGGGTGCGGATGTACCACGGTGCCACCGCGTTGACCCGGATGCCGTCCTCGGCCCATTCGACGGCGAGATTCTTCGTCATCTGGTGCAACGCCGCCTTGCTCATGCCGTACGGCGCGCCGGTGCGCACGTGGGTCAGGCCGGACACGCTGCCGACGTTGACGATACTCGACGCGGCGTGGCGGGTCAGCAGCGGGTAGAGGTAGCGCGACAGCTCGAACGCCGAGAACAGGTTGACCTCGAAGATCTGCCGCCACTCGGCGTCGGCGTAGTCGGTGCTCGGCTTGCCGGCGTTCATGCCGGCGTTGTTGACGAGGATGTGCAGGCCCTCGCCGAAGCCCTCCACCCAGTCGAGCAATTCGCCGCGCTGCTCCGCGTCGCCGACATCGCAGGCGAAGCACTGCACCTCGCGCTCGGGGAAGTCCTCCAGCAGCTCGGCGCGGGCGGCGTCGAGGCCGGCCGGTTCGCGCGCGGCCAGCAGCACGTCGGCGCCGAAGCCGAGCAGCTCGCGCGCGATCGCGCGGCCGATGCCGGCGCTGCCGCCGGTGACGAGGGCGAGTTGGCCGTCGAGCCGCCAGCGTTTCGGATCCATGCCTGCTCCTGTCGGTGCGCCACGCCGGGACGGCGCGCTGGCGCGACCGGCGTAGGATAGCCGCGAGCCCTCCGAGGATGCCGCGATGCCCCGTCAGCCTTGCGCCGCTTCGTTCCGTGCCGTCCTGCCCCGCACCGACCTGTCCGGCGCCACGCCGCGATGCGTGGGCGGTGCCCGTGCCGTGCGTTCGAATGCACCACCGTTCCGCCTGCTGGCGATGGCGGGCCTCGCCCTCGTTGCGGCGGCCGCGCTGGTGGCGTGCAAGCCGACGCCGCCGGACCCCGAACGGCCGCCGGAACCGCAGGCCGCCAATGCCGAACTGCGCGATGCGATGCAGGCGCCGGTCGAGAAGACCCGCGCGGTCGAGGAGGAGTTGCGCAAGGCCGCCGACGCCCAGCGCGCGGCGATCGAGGCGGCCGGCGGCTGAGGCCGGTGGGCCGCACATTGCGGTGGATGCAGTCGCGGTGGCCCATGCCGCTGTAGGAGCGACGTGAGTCGCGACCCGCCGAACGCCCGGAACGATGTACCGGTCGCGACTTGCGTCGCTCCTACGGGGAAACCCCCGAACACCCGGCGCCGGAACCCCTAGCCTGGGCAACCGCGCATCCGCCGCCAGCCCCTATTCGCCGCAGAAGCAGTACGCCAGCGTCTTCACCGGCACGCCGGCGACCGGACGGGTCGCGCCTTCCAGCAGCTTCAGGTCGGCGTCGACCTGCGGCAGCGCCTTCGCCAGTACGCCGCGGGCGATGTCGGAGTCGGCCAGCGCGAGCGCGCCGAGGCGGCTGCCGGCAAAGCCGGTGAACCACTGTTCGAACGGGGTCGCGGCCTTCTCGACGTAGTGCACCGCGTAGTTGTCGCCCAGCTCGGCCAGGCGCGCGGCGGCCTCGATCGCCACCTGCAAGCCGCCGAGCTCGTCGACCAGCCCGCGCTCCTTCGCCTGCGCGCCGCTCCAGACGCGGCCGCGGGCGACCTCGTCGATCTGCGCGACCGGCTTGCCGCGCGCGTGCGCGACCTTGCCGATGAAGTCGCGGTAGCCCTTCTCGATCACCGACTGGATCACCTGGCCGACCTGCGGGTCGAGCTCGCGGGTGATGTTGAACGCGCCGGCGAACGGCGTGGTGCCGACGCCGTCGGTGTTGACGCCGATCTTGTCGAGCGCGCGCGGGATGGTCGGGATCATGCCGAAGATGCCGATCGAGCCGGTGATCGTCGACGGATCGGCGTAGATGGTGTTGGCGTCCATGCTGATCCAGTAGCCGCCGGACGCGGCCAGGTCGCCCATCGACACCACCACCGGCTTGCCGGCCTCCTGCAACGCGACCACTTCGCGGCGGATCTGCTCGGAAGCGAAGACCTCGCCGCCGGGCGAGTCCACCCGCAGCACCACCGACTTGACGCTCTCGTCGTCGCGCGCCTGGCGCAGCAATGCCGAGGTCGACTCGCCACCGATCGTGCCCGGCGGCTGCTCGCCACCGGTGATCGAGCCGGCCGCGACCACCACCGCGACCTGCGGCCGCACGTCGGCGACCTGGCCCAGCGCGGTGTCCAGGTGCGCGAGGTAGCCCTCCAGCGAGATCTGGCGGAAGCCACCGTCGGCGTCGGCATCGGCGACGCCGCGCTCGATCAGCAGGTCGGCGACCTCCTCGCGGGTCTTCAGGCCGTCGACGAAACGGTGCTCCAGCGCGTAGCGGGCGAGGTCGCCGCCGACCGCCGCGATGCCCTCCGGCAGCCGGGCGATGCCGGCGGCGATGATCGCAGGCTCGATCCCGCGCGCCTCGCCGATGCGGGCGAGGTAGCGGTTCCACAGGTCGTTCATCCAGTACAGGTCGGCTTCCTTCGACTCCGGCGAGGCCTGGTCGAGCACGAACGGTTCGGCCGCCGACTTGTACTCGCCGACCTTGAACAGGTGGATGTCGACGCCGAGCTTGTCCTGCAGGCCCTCGCGGTAGTACTGGCGGTAGCGGCCGAGGCCTTCCAGCAGCATGCCGCCCATCGGGTCGAGGTATACCTCGTCGGCCTGCGCGGCGATCAGGTACTGCTCCTGCGACATCGCCTCGGAGAACGCCACCACCTGCTTGCCGCTCTCGCGCAGCCGCGCCACCGCCGCGGCGACCTCGCCACGGCTGGCCATGCCGCCGCCGACCAGCCCGTCGAGGTCGAGCAGCACGCGTTCGATCCACTTGTCCTCGCCGGCCTTGTCGAGCGCGCGCAGCAGGTCGCGCAATTGCACCTCGCCGGCCTTCTCGCCCAGCGCCCTGGCCAGCGCGCGGGTCGCCGGGTCGACGCTGTACTGCTCGACCAGCGCGCCCTCCGGCGCGATCACCAGGGTGGTGCGCTCCAGCAGCGGCGCGGTCCGGTCGCCCGCGCTCATCAGTGCCAGCACGAAGAACAGCAGCACGAAGAACAGCAGGTTGAAGATCAACCGGCGGGTGAAGTTCATCGCATCCCACAGGCCGATGAAGAAGCGGGCGATGGGACCGCGCTGCGGAGTCTGGTTCATTGCGTCGGATGTCTCGTGTGGCGCTGCCCGGACGGGCAGTGGGGTTGGAACGTCAGTCGATGCGCCAGCGTACCTGCTGGGCGGCGGTGCTTCATCGGTCGGAGGTCACCCGGGCGGCATCGGGGGCGGGGTCGGTGCCTGTCTCGTTCAGTATCCGGCGCAGCCGCGGGGTCGCGCTGCTGCGTCGCAGGCGCAGGCCCAGCAGCACCGCTGCGACCAGCAGCCCGGCGATCAGCCCCAGCCACATCCCGCGCGGCCCCCAGCCGGTGGTGAATCCGCCGACGCCGAGCCCGAGCACCGCGCCCAGCGGCATGCCGACGCCCCAGTAGGCCAGCCCGGCCAGCAGCATCGGCACGCGGGTGTCGCCGAGGCCGCGCAGGGCGCCCGCCGACAGCACCTGCACGCCGTCGGGGAACTGGAACGCGGCGGCATACAGCAGCAGGCTGGCGGCCAGCGCGGCGACCACGGCGTCGTCGGTGTAGAAGCCGACGATCCAGTCGTTGCCCAGCAGCAGCGCCAGCGCCGACACGGTCTGCGTCGCCAGCACGATGACGTAGCCGGCGCGGGCGGCGCGACGCACGCCGTCGACATCGCCGCGGCCCAGCGCGTGGCCGACCCGCACCGTGGTCGCCTCGGCCAGCCCCATCGGGATCATGAAGCATAGGCTGGCGACGTTGATCGCGATCTGGTGCGCCGCCGCCGGCACCTCGCCGAGCCGCCCGATCAGCAGCGCGGTGGTGATGAACAGCCCGCCCTCCATCGCCACCGTCACCCCGATCGGCAGCCCGGTCGCGAGCAGGCCGCGGATGGTCGGCCAGTGCGGCAGGTCGAAACGGGCGAACAGCCGCAGCCCGGCGAAGCGCCGCGAACGCCGCAGGTACAGCGCGAACGCGGCCGCCTGCGCCCACATCATCACCGCCGAGGCCACGCCGGGGCCGCCGGCGCCCATCTCGGGGAAGCCGAGCGCACCGTAGGTCAGCACGTAGCCGATCGGCAGCAGCACCAGCAGGCCGCCGAAGCCCAGCACCATCGTCGGCAGGGTGAAGTGCAGGCCGTCGGTGAGGTAGCGCATGCACAGGTACAGCGTCAGCGCCGGCACGCCCCAGCGGATGCCGTGGATGAAGTCGGTCGCGCCCGGGACGATCGCCGGTGCGATGCCCATCGGCCCGAGCGCGTGCGCGGCGGCGGTCATGAAGCCGAACAGCAGCACCCCGAGCACCACCGCCAGCCACAGCGCCTGGCGGAACAGCGCGCCGACCTCCGCGCGCCGGCCGGCACCGTCGAGCTGCGACACCGCCGGCGGCAGCGACATCAGCGTGCCCATCGGCACCATCATCGGCAGCCAGAACAGCGCGGTGCCGACCGACACCGCGGCCAGCGTCTGGGTGCCGTGGTGGCCGGCGATGACGCTGTCGACAAAGCCAATCAGGCCGGTCGACAGGTGGCCGAGCACCAGCGGCGCGGCGAGCACGGCGCTGCGGCCGACTTCGGTCGACAGGCGCGGGCCGTGCGACGGCAGGGAAGCGTGGGAGGACATCGGGACGACCGGTCGCGCGACTGCGGCCGCGCCGCCGAACCGCTGTCGGGCGCTGGCGCCGGGTCGCGGCGGGCCGCTATCTTAACGCCCGCCATCCATGGGCCCGGGACACGCGCATGACCGACCACCCGACCGGCAGCGCGTCGCACGCGCCGCCGACCCTTTGCGAGAACTGCCACGCCACGCTGCAGGGCGAGTTCTGCCACCAGTGCGGGCAGTCGGTGCACAACCCGATCCGCCACGCCGGCCACGCGATCGAGGAATTCTTCGAGGCGTTCTGGCACCTCGACGGCCGCCTCTGGCGCACCCTGCGCGACCTGATGGTGCCCGGCCGGGTCGCCACCAACTACCTCGCCGGCCACCGCCAGCGCTACATCGCGCCGCTGCGGCTGTTCGTCGTGCTCAGCGTGCTGACGTTCTTCCTCGGCGCGCTGACCATTCATTTCGATTCGACGACGACGATCGACACCGGCGTCGAGACCGCGGCCATCACCGAGGCGCAGACGGTCGAGGCGGTCGAGCGCGAGCGCGACCGCCTGCTCGCCGAGGTCGCGGCCGCGCACGCCGGGGCCGCCAACATCCCCGGCGTGAGTCCGGCGCTGATCGCGGCCGAGGTCAAGATCCGCGGCGAGGCCGCCAACCGGATCGCCGAGTTGCGCCAGGCCAGCGGAGACCCCGCCGCCGCCGATACGCCCCCCGCGGCAGCCCCGGCGCCCATCCCCGGCAAGGGCGAACTGTTCTCGCTGGAGACCTTCGACCCCGAGCGCAACAAGGTCGAGATTTCCTGGCTGCCGGGCTTCGCCAACGACTGGCTCACCGCCAGGGTCGGCGACGCCAACAGCAACATCCAGCGCATGGAAGGCCGGCCGGACCTGTGGTTCAAGGCGTTCATGGCGTCGGTGCCGTCGGCGCTGTTCGTGCTGGTGCCGGTGTTCGCGCTGCTGTTGAAGGTGGCCTACCTGTTCACCCGCCGGCTGTACCTGGAGCACCTGGTGGTGGCGCTGTACAGCCATGCGTTCCTGCTGATCGCGCTGGCGGCGATGTTCCTGCTGGCGGCGCTTGGCGGCTGGCTGGAGGCGCGGGTGGCATGGCTGGCCGCGGGCGCCCACCTCGCGGTGTGGGCGGTGGGCCTGTGGATGCCGGTCTACCTGTGGCGGATGCAGAAGCGTGTGTACGCGCAGGGCTGGGCGCTGACCACCCTCAAGTACGTGGTGATCGGCATCGTCTACGTCTACCTGCTGGCGATCGCCGCCGCGCTGATGTTCCTGGCGCGGCTGGCGCAGGGCTGACGCTCAGCGGTGCAGCCGGTCCCACAGCCAGTCGTCGCGGTTGGCGGCGGCGGTGGAGACCAGCTCGCGGCGCAGCGTGGCGCGCTCCTGCGGGGGCGTGCGCTGGACCAGCACGGCGAGGTCCTGCCGCTGGCGCGCGGTCATGCCGCGCAGCACCCGCAGCAGGTCGGCGTGTTCGGCCGCCGGCACCTGCGCCAGCAGCGGCTGCAGCGCGGTGTAGTCGGCGCCGAGGTCCGGGCCGAGCAGCCAGCCGCGGCGGGCGCTGCGGTCGAGCGCCTGGAACTCGTCGCGCAGGGCCTGCTGGCGCTCCGGCGGCAGGGTGTCGAACCAGCGCGCGGCGGCGTCGACGCGGCTGCGCTCGCGCGCCGGCAGCGAGCGGGCGGCGCGGTAACGCTCGCGCAGGGCGCCACGCTCGGCCGACGGCAGCGCGTCCCACTCGACCGCGCGGCGGCGGAAGTCCTCGCGCTCGGATTCGCTCCAGCGCGACCACAACGCGGCCTGCTCCTGCAGTTCGGCGCGGCGCTGCGGCTGCAGCCGCGGCAGGACCGCTTCGAACGCGTCGAGCGCGTCGAGCGACGGCGGCGCGGCGTGTGCGAGCGCGGCCAGCGCGGCCAGCAGCGCGAGCACGGCCAGCCGTGGAATGCGCGACGACGGCTCAGTGCGGCTCATCGGCGGTCTCGCTGATCGTCTCGGCCGCCGGCAGCGCGTTGCCGCCCTGCGGGCCGGTGGTGGCGGGGGGCGCCGTGGTGCCGGCGTCGTTGCGGGCCGGGCCGGGTTCGGCGCCGGGCTGCCGGGTGTTGGCGCCCTGCGCGGCGAGCCAGCTGTGGAAGCCCAGCTCGCGCGCGACCTGCAGGCCGTCGGGGTCGGACAGCAGCTCGAAGTCGCGGTGCGAGACGAACGCCGCGTCCGCGCCGTAGCGGGAGGCCGGCGCCTGCTCGGGGAGCTGCCGCGAGGTGCCCGGCGCTTCGCCGGAGAACCGCTGCGGCCACAGGAAGGTCGCGGCGAACAGCGCCGCCGCCAGCGCCAGCAGCCCCCACAGCACCATCAGCACATGGCGGTGCGGCTTGGGATCGGCGGCGACGGCGGCGAGCCGGGCCTCCGGCGGCGGTGGGGCGATGTCGGCCAACGCGGTCTCGCGCGCGTGGCCGAGCCGCGCCAGGCGGTCCGGCGGCAGGGTCTTGATCCGTCGATGCACGTCGCCGCGCAGGCGCTGCCATGCGTCCGGGTCGGCGCGGCCATCCGCCTGCCGCGGCAGCGCGCGTTGCAGGGCGAGGCGGTAGGTGGCCGGGGCGACGTCGAGCACCGCGGCGGCCTCGGCCTCGTCCAGACCGGCGGCGAGCCGCAGCAGCAGGGCCGCGCGCGGGCCGCTGCCCAGCCGCGCCAGGCCGTCGCCGGCCTCCAGCTCGACCGCGACCCCGTGGTGCCGTCGCAAACCGGGCTGCGACAGCAGCAGGGTCCAGAACCGCCGCGGCCAGCCGCTCATCGCCTCGGCGCCGGCCTCGGCCCGGAACCCGCGCATCGCCCGTGCGAGCGCGGCGTCGCCGGCGTGGGCGTCGCCGCACTGCAGTTCAGCCAGGACCGCGCCGCGCCGCTCGACCCCGCGCAGGAAGGCCGCCAGCGCCGGCGGCGGCCGGCCCTCGCGCATCGGAGTGGACGGTTCGGGGCTACTCATCGGACAGCGTCACCATGCACGGATCATAGCGACCGGACCGGCCACCCCGGGCGCTTGACAATACGGGCAAACCTTCGCGAACGAAGCGTGACGAGGGTTACAGCGAAAATCGGTTGTGCACAGACGCCGGAGACGGTTCTGAACGGCCTGTTCAGGTTTGCCGGGCACTGCATTGCAGCAATGTTTCACGGCCAAGCGATTGATTTACCTGCATTTGGGGGGCTTGGCACTTTTTTCACCAACCTGTGCAGAGGGTCCATGCCACCGGCCTTTCGCGCCGACGGCCCGAGTCCATGCACAGACTTATCCACACCGGATGTGGATAAGGGGGCTTTCCCTTTCAAAACCGGCACTTGCGCACACTTCGTCATGTGACCGTCAGTAATGCGGCGCAAGCTCCCCCTTGCGCCGGACCGCCGCCGTGGGGCAGATCGCTAGACTGGCGCGATGCCGCCCGATCCGTCCCCTCCGCCGGTCCTGCACATCGCGTTGCCGGTGCCGCTGCCGCGCCTGTTCAGCTATCTCGCGCCGGCGGAGGGCCCGGCGGCGGAGGTCGGTGCGCGGCTGCGGGTGCCGTTCGGGCCGCGCGAACTGGTCGGGGTGGTCGCTGACATCGCCAGGGGCGATGCGGCCGCGGCGGACGGCCTGAAACCGGCGCTGGCGGTCCTCGACACCGAGCCGCTGTTCGCCGGCGAACTGCTGGCCTCGCTGCGCTGGCTGGCGCGCTACACCCACGCGCCGCTCGGCGAGGTGCTGGCGACTGCCCTGCCCGGGCCGCTGCGCCACGGCGAGTCGCTGCCCGACACCGCCCGCCACGGCTGGCAGCTGACCGAAGCCGGCCGCACCGCGCTGGCCGGCATGCGCGCCGGCCGCCCGCGACAGCTGGCCGAGCGCCTGCAGGCCGGGGGCCCGCTCGACGAGGCGCTGCTGGCCGACGACGGC
>NZ_AVPT01000041.1 GCF_000768335.1 Lysobacter arseniciresistens ZS79 | reverse complement strand
CGCCGGCGTGGTCTCGAAGATCATCAAGTAACAGCAGGCCGGTCGCCCGCGGCGCGGGCGGCTGCCAACGCGCGAACGGCGGGCCAGGATTGATGTCGGATCCGCGGTCCGCCTTCGCCGTCTAAAGGGTCCCGGGGTATCGGGGCGACCATACATACGCCAGTAGCTCAATTGGCAGAGCAGCGGTCTCCAAAACCGCAGGTTGGGGGTTCGAGTCCCTCCTGGCGTGCCACCTGATGGCGCGATCGCGAAAGCGGATCGCGCGGCGAGTCGGATGAACAGCAAGGTCGAACAACCCAGGTCCGCCACCGCGGGCGATTTCGTCAAGTACGCGCTCGCCGTGTTGCTGGTGGCTGCCGGCGTGTTCGCCTACCTGTGGTTCGAACAGTGGCCGGGCGCCCTGCGCGCGCTGGCGGTGCTGGGCGGCCTCGTCGCCGGTGCCGTCGTGTTCCTGAGCAGCCACAAGGGCGGCCAGGTGCTCGAGTTCCTGTCGGAGTCGCGCTTCGAGCTGCGCAAGGTGGTCTGGCCGACCCGCCAGGAAGCCACCCGCACCACCTGGATCGTCATCCTCGCGGTGATCATCCTGAGCCTGCTGCTGGCCGGCTTCGACGTGGTCATCCAGGCCGCGGTGAAGTGGCTGCTGGGACGTTAAGGAGATGGCAGACGTGGAAAACGCAGACAACACCGGGTCCGCCGCCGGCGGCAACCGCCGCTGGTATGTCGTGCACGCCTACTCCGGCTTCGAGAAGTCGGTGGCGCAGGCGCTGCGCGACCGCATCGCGCGCGCGGAAATGCAGGACCGCTTCGGCGACGTGCTGGTGCCGACCGAGGAAGTGGTGGAGATGCGCTCCGGCCAGAAGCGCCGTTCCGAGCGCAAGTTCTTCCCCGGCTACGTGCTGGTCCAGATCGCCACCAGCGACGAGGGGGGCATCCCGCGGATCGACAGCGAGAGCTGGCACCTGATCAAGGAAACCCCCAAGGTCATGGGTTTCATCGGCGGCACCGCCGACCGCCCGCTGCCGATCGCCGACCACGAGGCCGACGCGATCCTCAACCGGGTCCAGGAAGGCGTCGCCAAGCCGCGGCCGAAGGTCCTGTTCGAGCCGGGCGAGATGGTCCGCGTCATCGACGGTCCGTTCAACGACTTCAACGGCGTGGTCGAGGAAATCAACTACGAGAAGAGCCGCCTGCGCGTGGCGGTGCTGATCTTCGGCCGCTCGACCCCGGTCGAGCTGGAATTCGGCCAGGTCGAGAAGGCCTGAACCGTCCGGCCGCGACGGCCGGGAAATCCTGTATACTGCCCGGCTCGGCGCCCGCCAGGTGCCAGCCATCAAGGCATCGCAGCCGTTCGGGTCCGTCCCGGGCGGCTGTCTGCGCAACTACAACGTGAAGGCCGGGACACGTGATTTTCCCGGCGCGATGGGGAGCCTGCCCGCAGGCGCTTGCACCCGGAGAGCAAACCAATGGCAAAGAAAGTAGTCGGCTACATCAAGCTGCAGGTCAAGGCCGGTCAGGCCAATCCGTCGCCGCCGGTGGGTCCCGCCCTCGGCCAGCGTGGCCTGAACATCATGGAGTTCTGCAAGGCGTTCAACGCGGCCACCTCGAAGCTCGAGCCGGGCCTGCCGACGCCGGTGATCATCACCGCGTACTCCGACCGTACCTTCACCTTCATCACCAAGAGCACCCCGGCCACCGTGCTGCTCAAGAAGGCCGCCGGCGTCACCAGCGGATCCAAGCGCCCGAACACCGAGAAGGTGGGCAAGGTCACCCGTGCCCAGCTGGAAGAGATCGCCAAGCAGAAGGAAGCGGACCTGACCGCGGCCGACCTGGACGCGGCGGTGCGCACGATCGCGGGTTCGGCCCGTGCCATGGGTCTGACGGTGGAGGGCTGAGAAGATGGCAATGACCAAGCGTGAGAAGGCCATCAAGGCCGCCGTCGTTCCGGGCAAGGCATACGCCTTCGACGAAGCGATCAAGATCATCAAGACCGCCACCAAGGCCAAGTTCGTCGAGTCCGTCGACGTCGCCGTGCGCCTGGGCGTGGACGCCAAGAAGTCCGACCAGCAGGTGCGCGGTTCGACCGTGCTGCCGGCCGGTACCGGCAAGTCGGTCCGCGTGGCGGTGTTCGCCCCGGCCGGCGCCAAGGCCGACGAGGCCCTGGCCGCGGGTGCCGAGGCGGTCGGCATGGACGACCTGGCCGAGAAGATGCAGGCCGGCGACCTCAACTACGACGTCGTCATCGCGACCCCGGATGCGATGCGCGTGGTCGGCAAGCTCGGCCAGGTGCTCGGCCCGCGCGGCCTGATGCCGAACCCGAAGGTCGGCACCGTGTCGCCGAACCCGGCCGAGGCGGTCAAGGCCGCCAAGGGTGGCCAGGTCCGCTACCGCACCGACAAGGCCGGCATCATCCACTGCACGATCGGCAAGGCCGACTTCGACGACGCCTCGCTGAAGGGCAACCTGGAGGCGCTGCTGGCCGACCTGATCAAGGCCAAGCCGGCGACCGCCAAGGGCCAGTACCTGCAGAAGGTCTCGGTCAGCTCGACCATGGGCCCGGGCGTCACCGTCGACCAGTCGACCCTGGCGCTGAAGTAAGCAACAAGTTTTGAGGGCATCGCCGAGGCTCCGGCCCCGGCGATAGCCGTCAAAGACCGCAGGTGCGGTCAACGCCTACCGGCGACGGGCATGGAAGCTCGGAATGGCAGGGAATCGCCGCCGGTGGAAACGGGACTGCTTAATCCGGACCTTCGGGTCGACCTGCGTAGATGGTGCCTTCTGGAAAATTTTCTGGAGTGGCCACCACCGGGATGCCGCAAGGCGTCCCCGATGCCAGGGACCGGCGTCGCCTAGGACCGCACGCGGCAGGAGCCGTAAGCGGAATTCAATTGGAGGAGTGCAATGGCTCTCAATCTGTCCCAGAAGCAAGAAGTAGTCGCCGAGCTGGCAGACATCGCCGCCAAGGCCCACTCCTTGGTCGCAGCCGAGTACGCGGGCACCACGGTCAGCCAGATGACCGCGATGCGCAAGACGGCCCGCGAAACCGGCGTGTACTTGAAAGTTGTCAAGAACACGCTGGCGTCGCGCGCCGTGGCGGGCACCGAGTTCGAGGTCGTCAAGGACGCCCTGACCGGTCCGCTGCTGTACGCGTTCTCGCTGGAGGAACCCGGCGCCGCCGGGCGCCTGATCAAGGATGCCGCCAAGGGCAACGACAAGCTCAAGGCCCGTCTCGTCGCGGTCGAAGGCAAGCTGCTGCCGGCCGAGCACGTCGACGTGCTGGCTGCCCTGCCGACCCGCGAGCAGGCGCTGTCCATGCTGGCCCGCGTGCTGGCCGAGCCGGCCTCGATGTTCGCCCGCGTCGTCAAGGCCGTGGCCGACCAGCAGGGTGGTGGCGAAGCCGCCCCCGCCGAAGCTGCCGCCGAAGCCTGATTCGCATACGCGACTCAATCAACGATTCGTAAGATCAATTTTCCAGAGGTAATTACAATGTCCCTGTCCAACGAGCAGATCGTCGACGCCGTCGCCGCCAAGTCGCTGATGGAAGTGATGGAGCTGGTGAAGGCCATCGAAGAGAAGTTCGGCGTCACCGCCGCCGCCCCGGTCATGATGGCCGCCGGCCCGGCTGCCGGCGCCGCCGCCGCTGAAGAGCAGACCGAGTTCAACGTCGTCCTGAAGGACGCCGGCGCCAAGAAGGTCGAGGTCATCAAGGCCGTCCGCGCCATCACCGGCCTGGGCCTGAAGGAAGCCAAGGACCTCGCCGAGGCCGGTGGCGTCCTGAAGGAAGGCGTGTCGAAGGAAGATGCCGAGAAGTTCAAGAAGGACCTCGAGGCCGCCGGCGCGACCGTCGAGCTGAAGTAAGCCGTACTTGCGTCGCCAGGCTTCACCGGCGACCACCTGAGGCTGGGGGCGAAAGCCCCCGGCCTTTGGCCGTTGTAGCAGTACCCCCTGGCAACAGGGTTTCGACACGAGTTGCTAGCTGGAAGTAGCGGGAGAGGGCGTGCTGGTGCCGGCAATACCAGCGACTTCCAAGTAGCAGCTTCACGTATCCCCCGGGGCCGCGGACGCGCGGCCCGCAAAGACGAGGCGGTAGCCACCATGACCACAGCTTCCACGAATTACTCGTTCACCGAGAAGAAGCGCATCCGCAAGGACTTCGGCAAGCGCAAGTCGATCCTCGAGGTGCCGTTCCTGCTCGCCATCCAGGTCGACTCGTACCGTGCGTTCCTGCAGGAGCACACCGACCCGGCCAAGCGCGAGGACCGTGGCCTGCACGCCGCGCTCAAGTCGGTGTTCCCGATCGCCAGCTACAGTGGCAACGCCGCGCTGGAATACGTGGGCTACAAGCTCGGTGAGCCGGCGTTCGACGAGCGCGAGTGCCGCACCCGTGGCATGAGCTACGGCGCCCCGCTGCGCGTCACCGTCCGCCTGGTGATCTACGACCGCGAGTCGTCGACCAAGGCGATCAAGTACGTGAAGGAGCAGGAGGTCTACATGGGCGAGATCCCGCTCATGACCGACAACGGCACCTTCATCGTCAACGGCACCGAGCGCGTCATCGTCTCCCAGCTGCACCGCTCGCCGGGCGTGTTCTTCGACCACGACCGCGGCAAGACCCACAGCTCGGGCAAGCTGCTGTACAGCGCCCGCATCATCCCCTACCGCGGCTCGTGGCTGGACTTCGAGTTCGATCCGAAGGACGCGCTGTTCACCCGCATCGACCGTCGCCGCAAGCTGCCGGTGACCGTGCTGCTGCGCGCGCTGGGCTACAACAACGAGGAGATGCTGGCCGAGTTCTTCGAGACCAACACCTTCCACATCGACCCGAAGGAAGGCGTCCAGCTGGAGCTGGTGGCCGAACGCCTGCGTGGCGAGACCCTCGACTTCGACCTGGCCGACGGCGACAAGGTCATCGTCGAGGCCGGCCGCCGCATCACCGCGCGCCACGTCAAGCAGCTCGAAGCCTCCGGCATCGACGCGCTGGCGGTTCCCGACGCCTACCTGGTCGGCCGCATCCTGTCGCACGACGTGGTCGACGCGTCCACCGGCGAGCTGATCGCCAACGCCAACGACGAGATCACCGAGGAGCAGCTCGAGGCCTTCCGCAAGGCCGGCATCGAGACCGTCGGCACCATCTGGGTCAACGACCTCGACCGCGGTCCGTTCATCTCCAACACCCTGCGCATCGACCCGAGCAAGACCCAGCTCGAGGCGCTGGTCGAGATCTACCGGATGATGCGTCCGGGCGAGCCGCCGACCAAGGACGCCGCGCAGAACCTGTTCCACAACCTGTTCTTCACCTTCGATCGCTACGACCTGTCGGCCGTGGGCCGGATGAAGTTCAACCGTCGCATCGGCCGCAAGGAAACCACCGGCGCGTCGGTGCTGTACGACGCCAAGTACTACGCCGAGCGCAAGGACGAGGAGTCGAAGAAGCTGGCCGCCGAGTGCGGTGACGGCTCCGACATCCTCGACGTGATCAAGGTCCTGACCGAGATCCGCAACGGCCGTGGCGTGGTGGACGACATCGACCACCTCGGCAACCGTCGCGTGCGTTCGGTCGGCGAAATGGCCGAGAACACCTTCCGCGTCGGCCTGGTCCGGGTCGAGCGCGCGGTCAAGGAGCGCCTGTCGATGGCCGAGTCCGAGGGCCTGACCCCGCAGGAGCTGATCAACGCCAAGCCCGTCGCCGCCGCGATCAAGGAGTTCTTCGGCTCCTCGCAGCTGTCGCAGTTCATGGACCAGAACAACCCGCTGTCGGAGGTCACCCACAAGCGCCGCGTGTCGGCCCTTGGCCCGGGCGGCCTGACCCGCGAGCGCGCCGGCTTCGAAGTGCGCGACGTGCACCCGACCCACTACGGCCGCGTCTGCACCATCGAGACGCCGGAAGGCCCGAACATCGGCCTGATCAACTCGCTCGCCGTGTTCGCGCGCACCAACCAGTACGGCTTCCTCGAGACGCCGTACCGCAAGGTCGTGGACGGCAAGGTCACCGACGAGGTCGAGTACCTGTCGGCGATCGAGGAGAACGAGTACGTCATCGCCCAGGCCAACGCGCCGCAGGACGAGAAGGGCAAGCTGACCGCGCAGTTCGTGGCCTGCCGCTTCCAGGGCGAGTCGCTGCTCAAGCCGCCGAGCGAGATCCACTTCATGGACGTCTCGCCGATGCAGACCGTGTCGGTCGCGGCGGCGCTGGTGCCGTTCCTCGAGCACGACGACGCCAACCGCGCGCTGATGGGCGCCAACATGCAGCGCCAGGCCGTGCCGACGCTGCGGGCGCAGAAGCCGCTGGTCGGTACCGGCATCGAGCGCGCCGTTGCGCGCGACTCGGGCGTGACCGTCAACGCCCTGCGCGGCGGCGTGATCGAGCAGATCGACGCCGGCCGCATCGTGGTCAAGGCCTTTGATGACGAGATCGTCGGCGAGGCCGATGCCGGCGTCGACATCTACAACCTGATCAAGTACACCCGCTCCAACCAGAACACCTGCATCAACCAGCGCCCGCTGGTGAACGTGGGTGACGTGGTCGCGCGCGGCGACGTGCTGGCCGACGGCCCGTCGACCGACATCGGCGAGCTGGCGCTGGGCCAGAACATGCTGGTCGCGTTCATGCCGTGGAACGGCTACAACTTCGAGGACTCGATCCTGCTGTCGGAGCGCGTGGTCCAGGAAGACCGCTACACCACGATCCACATCGAGGAGCTGACCGCGGTCGCACGCGACACCAAGCTCGGGCCGGAGGAGATCTCCGCCGACATCCCGAACGTCTCCGAGCAGGCGCTCAACCGTCTCGACGAGTCCGGCGTGGTGTACATCGGCGCCGAAGTGCGCGCCGGCGACATCCTGGTCGGCAAGGTCACGCCGAAGGGCGAGAGCCAGCTGACCCCGGAAGAGAAGCTGCTGCGCGCGATCTTCGGCGAGAAGGCGTCGGACGTGAAGGACAGCTCGCTGCGCGTGCCGCCGGGCATGGACGGCACCGTTATCGACGTGCAGGTCTTCACCCGCGACGGCATCGAGAAGGACAAGCGCGCCCGCCAGATCGAGGAGAACGAGATCCGCCGGGTCAAGAAGGACTTCGACGACCAGTTCCGCATCCTCGAGGCGGCGATCTACGACCGCCTGCGCGGCCAGCTGATCGGCAAGACCGCCAACGGTGGCGCCGGCCTGAAGAAGGGCGAGACCGTCACCTCGCTGGTGCTCGACGGCCTGAGCCGGAAGGACTGGTTCAGCCTGCGCATGAAGGACGAGGACGCGGTCGAGGCGATCGAGCGCGCGCAGAAGCAGATCGCCGCGCACGAGCAGGAGTTCGAGCGCCGCTTTGCCGACAAGCGCGCCAAGATCACCCAGGGCGACGACCTCGCCCCGGGCGTGCTGAAGATGGTCAAGGTGTTCCTGGCGGTGAAGCGTCGCATCCAGCCGGGCGACAAGATGGCCGGCCGCCACGGCAACAAGGGCGTCGTGTCGACCATCGTGCCGGTGCAGGACATGCCGTACATGGCCGACGGCCAGACCGTCGACATCGTGCTGAACCCGCTGGGCGTGCCGAGCCGAATGAACATCGGCCAGATCCTCGAAGTCCACCTGGGCTGGGCCGCCAAGGGCCTGGGCCAGAAGATCCAGCGGATGCTCGAGGCGCAGGCCAAGGTGGCCGAGCTGCGCAAGTTCCTCGACGAGATCTACAACCACGACAGCAAGCTGCAGGGCGAGCGCGTCGACCTCAAGCAGTTCAGCGACCAGGAACTGCTGACGCTGGCACAGAACCTCACCGACGGTGTGCCGATGGCGACCCCGGTGTTCGACGGCGCGGCCGAGTCCGAGCTCAAGGCGATGCTGAAGCTCGCCGACCTGCCGGAAAGCGGCCAGACCGTGCTGCACGACGGTCGCACCGGCGAGGCGTTCGAGCGCGAGGTCACGGTGGGCTACATGCACATGCTGAAGCTCAACCACCTGGTCGACGACAAGATGCACGCCCGCTCGACCGGCCCGTACTCGCTCGTCACCCAGCAGCCGCTGGGCGGCAAGGCGCAGTTCGGCGGCCAGCGCTTCGGTGAGATGGAAGTCTGGGCGCTGGAAGCCTACGGCGCGGCCTACACCCTGCAGGAAATGCTGACGGTGAAGTCCGACGACGTGCAGGGCCGCAACCAGATGTACAAGAACATCGTCGACGGCGAGTACGAGATGGTCGCCGGCATGCCGGAGTCCTTCAACGTGCTGGTGAAGGAAATCCGCTCGCTCGCGATCAACATGGAGCTGGAAGAGACCTGAGCCGGGCCGGGGAGCGCCGCGTGACGCGCGCTCCCCGACCGCCGGCAGTCCACAGCCCTTCGACGACTTACTCCTCTGCGGAGACAGAAAATGAAAGACCTGCTCAACCTGTTCAACCAGCAGCGTCCCGCGCTCGACTTCGACGCGATCAAGATCGCGCTGGCGTCGCCGGACCTGATCCGTTCGTGGTCCTTCGGCGAGGTCAAGAAGCCCGAGACCATCAACTACCGCACCTTCAAGCCCGAGCGCGACGGCCTGTTCTGCGCGGCCATCTTCGGGCCGATCAAGGACTACGAGTGCCTGTGCGGCAAGTACAAGCGCATGAAGCACCGCGGCGTGGTGTGCGAGAAGTGCGGCACCGAGGTCACCCTCGCCAAGGTGCGCCGCGAGCGCATGGGCCACATCGACCTGGCCTCGCCGGTCGCGCACATCTGGTTCCTGAAGTCGCTGCCCAGCCGCATCGGCCTGATGCTGGACATGACCCTGCGCGACATCGAGCGCATCCTGTACTTCGAGGCGTTCGTGGTCACCGAGCCGGGCCTGACCCCGTTCGAGCGCGGCCAGCTGCTCAATGAAGAGCAGTACATGCAGGCGCGCCAGGAGCACGGCGACGACTTCGAGGCCGCGATGGGCGCCGAGGCGGTCTACGACCTGCTGCGCACGATCGACCTGCAGTCGGAAATGGTCCAGCTGAAGGAAGACATCGCCGCCACCGGTTCGGAAACCAAGCTCAAGCGCCTGACCAAGCGGATCAAGCTGGTCGAGGCCTTCATCGAGTCCGGCAACCGCCCGGAGTGGATGATCATGACGGTGCTGCCGGTGCTGCCGCCGGACCTGCGCCCGCTGGTGCCGCTGGACGGTGGCCGCTTCGCGACCTCCGACCTCAATGACCTGTACCGCCGCGTCATCAACCGCAACAACCGCCTGCGCCGCCTGCTCGAGCTCAACGCGCCGGACATCATCGTGCGCAACGAGAAGCGCATGCTGCAGGAGTCGGTGGACGCGCTGATGGACAACGGCCGCCGCGGCCGCGCCATCACCGGCACCAACAAGCGCCCGCTGAAGTCGCTGGCCGACATGATCAAGGGCAAGCAGGGCCGGTTCCGCCAGAACCTGCTCGGCAAGCGCGTCGACTACTCGGGCCGTTCGGTCATCGTGGTCGGTCCGTACCTCAAGCTGCACCAGTGCGGCCTGCCGAAGAAGATGGCGCTGGAGCTGTTCAAGCCGTTCATCTTCGCCAAGCTGCAGCGTCGAGGCCTGGCCACCACGATCAAGGCCGCCAAGAAGCTGGTCGAGCGTGAAGAGGCCGAGGTGTGGGACATCCTCGAAGAGGTCATCCGCGAGCACCCGGTGCTGCTCAACCGCGCGCCGACCCTGCACCGCCTCGGCATCCAGGCGTTCGAGCCGGTGCTGATCGAGGGCAAGGCGATCCAGCTGCACCCGCTGGTCTGCACCGCGTTCAACGCCGACTTCGACGGTGACCAGATGGCCGTCCACGTGCCGCTCTCGCTGGAGGCCCAGATGGAAGCGCGCGCGCTGATGATGGCGTCCAACAACATCCTGTCGCCGGCCAACGGCGAGCCGATCATCGTGCCGTCGCAGGACGTCGTGCTCGGCCTGTACTACATGACCCGCGCGCTGGTCGGCAAGAAGGGCGAGGGCATGGCGTTCGCCAACGTCGCCGAGGTCAAGCGGGCCTACGACAACCGCGTAGTCGAGCTGCACGCGCAGGTCAAGGTGCGCATCAGCGAGACCGTCAACCACGAGGACGGCAGCAGCGAGCAGAAGACCTCGATCGTCGACACGACGGTCGGGCGTGCGCTGCTGCGCGAGATCCTGCCGGAGGGCCTGCCGTTCGCACTGGCCAACGTCGAGTTGACCAAGAAGAACATCAGCCGCCTGATCAACTCCTCGTACCGCATGCTGGGCCTGAAGGACACCGTCGTGTTCGCCGACCAGCTGATGTACACCGGCTTCGCCTACGCGACCCGCGCCGGCGTGTCGATCGGCATCGACGACATGACCATCCCGGCCGAGAAGAAGGGCATCCTCGCCGAGGCCGAGGCCGAGGTGCTGGAGATCCAGGAGCAGTACCAGTCGGGCCTGGTCACCGCCGGCGAGCGCTACAACAAGGTCGTCGACATCTGGTCGCGCACCAACGAGCGCGTGGCCAAGGCGATGATGGACGCGATCGGCACCGACACCGTGACCGATGCCGAAGGCAAGCAGGTCCCGCAGAAGTCGATGAACTCGGTCTACATCATGGCCGACTCCGGCGCGCGAGGTTCGCAGGCGCAGATCCGCCAGCTGGCCGGCATGCGTGGCCTGATGGCCAAGCCGGACGGCTCGATCATCGAGACCCCGATCACCGCGAACTTCCGCGAGGGCCTCAACGTCCTGCAGTACTTCATCTCGACCCACGGTGCACGAAAGGGCCTGGCCGATACCGCGCTGAAGACCGCCAACTCCGGTTACCTGACCCGTCGCCTGGTCGACGTGGCGCAGGACGTGGTGATCACCGAGAGCGACTGCGGCACCCATGACGGCCTGACCATGACCCCGATCGTCGAAGGCGGCGACGTGGTCGAGCCGCTGCGCGACCGCGTGCTGGGCCGCATCGTGGCCGAGGACGTGTTCCTGCCGGGCAACGACGAGGACCCGATCGTCACCCGCAACACCCTGCTCGACGAGCAGTGGGTGGTGAAGCTGGAAGACGCCGGCGTGCAGTCGATCAAGGTCCGCTCGACCATCACCTGCGAATCGTCGTTCGGCGTGTGCGCGCACTGCTACGGCCGCGACCTGGGCCGTGGCCACATCGTCAACCTCGGCGAGGCCGTGGGCGTGGTCGCCGCGCAGTCGATCGGCGAGCCGGGCACCCAGCTGACCATGCGTACGTTCCACATCGGTGGTGCGGCTTCGCGTGCGGCGGCGATCGACAACGTGACGGTCAAGACCACCGGTTCGATCAAGTTCAACAACCTCAAGCACGTCGAGCACGCCAACGGCCACTTCGTGGCGGTGTCGCGCTCGGGTGAGCTGTCGGTGCTGGACGCCCACGGCCGCGAGCGCGAGCGCTACAAGCTGCCGTACGGTGCCACCGTCAACGTCAAGGACGGCGCCGAGATCAAGGCCGGCCAGCAGGTCGCCAACTGGGATCCGCACAACCACCCGATCGTTTCGGAAGTCGCCGGTTTCGTGCGCTTCGTCGACTTCGTCGACGGCGTGACCGTGATCGAGAAGACCGACGAACTGACCGGCCTGGCCTCGCGCGAGATCACCGATCCCAAGCGCCGCGGTTCGCAGGCCAAGGACCTGCGCCCGATCGTCCGCATCGTCGACAAGAACGGCGATGACCTGACGATCCCGGGCACCGACCTGCCGGCGCAGTACCAGCTGCCGCCGCGCTCGGTCGTCAACCTGCAGGACGGCGCCGCGGTCGGCGTCGGCGACGTGGTCGCCAAGATCCCGCAGGAAGCGTCCAAGACCCGCGACATCACCGGTGGTCTGCCGCGCGTGGCCGACCTGTTCGAGGCGCGCAAGCCGAAGGATCCGGCGATCCTGGCCGAGCGTTCGGGCATCGTCAGCTTCGGCAAGGACACCAAGGGCAAGCAGCGCCTGATCATCAAGGACGCCGACGGCAACGAGCACGAGGAGTTGATCCCGAAGTACCGCCAGATCATCGTGTTCGAAGGCGAGCACGTGGAGAAGGGCGAGACCGTGGTGGACGGCGAGCCGAGCCCGCAGGACATCCTGCGCCTGCTGGGCGTGGAGCCGCTGGCGGTCTACCTGACCAAGGAAATCCAGGACGTCTACCGCCTGCAGGGCGTGAAGATCAACGACAAGCACATCGAGGTGATCGTCCGCCAGATGCTGCGCAAGGTCGAGATCACCGATGCCGGCGACAGCAAGTTCCTGCACGGCGAGCAGGTCGAGCGCCAGCGTTACGTCGAGGAGCTCGCCCGGGTGGCCGGCCGCAACGAGATCGTGCCGCAGTTCGAGCCGGTCCTGCTGGGCATCACCAAGGCATCCCTGGCGACCGAGTCGTTCATCTCGGCCGCGTCGTTCCAGGAGACCACCCGCGTGCTGACCGAGGCCGCCGTGCGCGGTACCCGCGACGGCCTGCGCGGCCTCAAGGAGAACGTGATCGTGGGTCGCCTGATCCCGGCCGGTACCGGTCTGGCGTACCACACCCAGCGCCGTCGCAACGCGTCGGGCCTGACCGAATCGGAGATGGAGGCGCTGTCCGCGCCGGTCACCACCGAAGCGGTCGACATCGCCGACGCCGGCGAGGAATCCAGCGCCACCTGAGTGGCGCCATCGCGGCTCCTTCGCGGGGCCGCCCAGATCACCAAATGAGGCGCACGGAGCGCCTCGTGTTGGGCCCACGGAAGGGCGGGAACCATTGGAAGCCGGGACGCCGAGGCGCCCCGGTCGTCCTAATCAGGCTCGCGTTTGACGGAAACGTCTGACGCGGGCTATACTTTTCCGTCTCGGTCGGCCGGGTGCATTCGGCTTGCCGTTCGTTTTCAACAGGGTCCGCATTCCGCGCGGGCCTTCTCCTCAGAAGAGTTCAGATGGCGACGATCAATCAGCTGGTCCGCAAACCGCGGCAGGCGGCCACGTACAAGAGCGCCTCGCCGGCGCTCGAGAACTGCCCGCAGCGCCGTGGCGTTTGCACCCGTGTCTACACCACCACCCCGAAGAAGCCGAACTCGGCGATGCGCAAGGTGGCCAAGGTGCGCCTGACCAACGGTTACGAGGTCATCTCGTACATCGGTGGCGAAGGCCACAACCTGCAGGAGCACTCGGTGGTGCTGATCCGCGGTGGCCGCGTCAAGGACCTGCCGGGCGTGCGTTACCACACTGTGCGCGGCTCGCTCGACGCCGCCGGTGTCGCCAAGCGTCGCCAGCGTCGCTCCAAGTACGGCGCCAAGCGCCCGAAGTCCTGAGGAACTGATCCATGTCGCGTAAAGGCTCCACCCCGCAGCGTTCGGTCCTGCCTGATCCCAAGCACGGCAGCGAGACCATCGCGCGCTTCATCAACATGGTCATGTACAGCGGCAAGAAGTCCGTCGCCGAGAAGATCGTCTACGGCGCCATGGACGTGATCGGGGAGAAGAACCCCAATCCGCTCGAGGTTGTCGAGAAGGCGCTGAGCAACATCTCCCCGGCGGTCGAGGTCAAGTCGCGCCGCGTCGGTGGCTCGACCTACCAGGTGCCGGTCGAAGTGCGCGCCTCGCGCCGCATGGCGCTGGCGATGCGCTGGCTGATCGAGTCGGCCCGCAAGCGTGGCGAGAACAGCATGCCGCGCAAGCTCGCCGCCGAACTGATCGACGCCTCGGAGAGCCGTGGCGGCGCGATCAAGAAGCGCGAAGAGACCCACCGCATGGCGGAAGCGAACAAGGCGTTCGCCCACTACCGCTGGTGATCCGGGATGTCCCGGCGGCTTGCCGCCGGGACTCTCGCGCAGCGCGATAGCGCGCTGCCGCGGCGGCTCTGCCGCCATGCGAACCGGAGGCCGCCGTCAGGCGGCATCCGGCCATCTGGAAACCATAAAAATACGAGAGGGTCCCGTGGCTCGCACCACTCCCATCGAGCGTTACCGCAACTTCGGCATCATGGCCCACATCGATGCCGGCAAGACCACCACGTCCGAGCGCATCCTGTTCTACACCGGTGTCAGCCACAAGCTGGGCGAGGTGCACGACGGCGCCGCCACCATGGACTGGATGGAGCAGGAGCAGGAGCGCGGCATCACCATCCAGTCGGCGGCGACCACCGCGTTCTGGAAGGGCATGGACAAGACCATGCCGGAGCACCGCTTCAACATCATCGACACCCCCGGGCACGTCGACTTCACCATCGAGGTGGAGCGCAGCCTGCGCGTGCTCGACGGCGCGGTGTTCGTGCTGTGCGCGGTCGGTGGCGTGCAGCCGCAGTCCGAGACCGTGTGGCGCCAGGCCAACAAGTACGCGGTGCCGCGCATGGCGTTCGTCAACAAGATGGATCGCACCGGTGCCAACTTCGACAAGGTCGTCGGCCAGCTGAAGTCGCGCCTGGGCGCGTACGCCGTGCCGATGCAGGTGCCGGTCGGCGCCGAGGACGGCTTTGACGGCGTGATCGACCTGCTCAAGATGAAGCGCATCCACTGGGACACCGCGTCCCAGGGCACCGTGTTCGAGTACGGCGATATCCCGGCCGAGCTGGCCGACAAGGCCGCCGAGGCGCGCGCGTTCATGATCGAGGCCGCCGCCGAGGCGAGCGAAGAGCTCATGGACAAGTACCTCAACGAGGGCGAGCTGTCCGAGGCCGAGATCATCGCCGGCCTGCGTGCGCGCACCCTGAAGACCGAGATCGTCCCGGTGTTCTGCGGTACCGCGTTCAAGAACAAGGGCGTGCAGGCCATGCTCGACGGCGTCATCCAGCTGCTGCCGTCGCCGGTCGACGTGCCGGCGGTGCAGGGCGTCGACGAGGACGAGAAGGAAGCCTCGCGCAAGGCGTCGGACGACGAGAAGTTCTCGGCGCTGGCGTTCAAGATCATGACCGACCCGTTCGTCGGTTCGCTGACCTTCTTCCGCGTCTATTCGGGCGTGCTCAACTCCGGTGACCAGGTCTACAACCCGGTCAAGTCGAAGAAGGAGCGCGTCGGCCGCCTGCTGCAGATGCACTCCAACGATCGCCAGGAGATCAAGGAAGTGCGCGCCGGCGACATCGCCGCGGCGGTGGGCCTGAAGGACGTCACCACCGGTGACACCCTGTGCGCGCAGGACGCGATCATCACCCTCGAGCGCATGACGTTCCCGGAGCCGGTGATCTCGATGGCGGTCGAGCCCAAGACCAAGTCCGACCAGGAGAAGATGGGCCTGGCGCTGGGTCGCCTGGCGCAGGAGGACCCGTCGTTCCGCGTGCGTACCGACGAGGAGTCCGGCCAGACCATTATCGCCGGCATGGGCGAGCTGCACCTGGACATCATCGTTGACCGCATGAAGCGCGAGTTCAACGTCGAGGCCAACGTCGGCAAGCCGCAGGTCGCCTACCGCGAGACCATCCGCAAGCCGGTCAAGGTCGAAGGCAAGTTCGTCCGCCAGTCGGGCGGCAAGGGCCAGTTCGGCCACGTGTGGATCGAGATGGTCCCGCAGGAGCCGGGCGCGGGCTACGAGTTCGAGAACGCGATCGTCGGTGGCGTCGTGCCGAAGGAGTACATCCCGGCCGTCGACAAGGGCATCCAGGAAGCCGCCGCCAACGGCGTGCTCGCCGGCTACCCGGTCGTCGACGTCAAGATCCGCCTCGTCGACGGTTCGTACCACGAGGTCGACTCGTCCGAAATGGCGTTCAAGATCGCCGGCTCGATGGCGTTCAAGGAAGGCTTCAACAAGGCCAGCCCGGTCCTGCTCGAGCCGATGATGAAGGTCGAGATCGTCACGCCGGAGGACTACCTGGGTGACGTGATGGGCGACGTCAGCCGTCGTCGCGGCATCCTCCAGGGCCAGGACGACAGCCCGTCGGGCAAGATCATCAACGCGATGATCCCGCTGGGCGAGATGTTCGGCTACGCGACCACCCTGCGCTCCATGTCGCAGGGTCGCGCGACCTACTCGATGGAGTTCGACCACTACGCCGAGGCGCCGGCCAACATCGCCGAATCGGTGGTCAAGAAGAACTGATTGAACCCGGCCCGGCGTCCATGCGCCGGGCCATCCCCCGACAAGATCAACAAATACGTCCAGAGGTAAACAGCCATGGCCAAGGGTAAGTTCGAGCGCA
>NZ_AVPT01000049.1 GCF_000768335.1 Lysobacter arseniciresistens ZS79 | reverse complement strand
AGGCGGGATAATGGTGAATTATCCCGCCTGATAGACCTTGCCGCGCAAACACCGCCTCTAATCGGTACGAAATCGCGCTTCGTCAGGACGCTAGTCCGACCACCACCCTCAGCCCGCACCTTCCTCGCGGTGCACGCCGCCGGCAGCAACATTCACCCCTTCCGCCAAGGTGGGATGGATATGGATTGCGTTGGCGACGTCTTGAAAGGTGGCACCGACCCGCATGGCGACAATCAGCTCGTGGATCAGGTTGTCGCCCTCGGGGCCGATGATGTGCGCGCCCAGGATCTTGTCGGTCGCATCATCGGCAATGATCTTGATGAAGCCATCGGTTTCGCCAATCGCACGGGCTTTCGCCACCGATTTGAACGGCTGCACTCCGATCTTGAGCGCGTACCCCTGCTTCCTCGCCTCGGCCTCGGTGAGTCCCACGGAGCCGATGGCAGGATCCGTGAACACGGCGTGTGGCACGAGTCGATGGTCCACTGATGCGGTGGAATCAGCTTTGATTAGAACGCGATAGAGAATCTCCGCATCGTCTCGCGCCGAGTGCGTGAACATCGGCGGGCCCTTCACGTCACCCATCGCCAAAATGCCTGCGGCCGATGTCTGGAATCGATCGTCGACCTTTATGAAACCGGCGCGATCGGTGTCCACGCCGACCGCCGCCAGGTTCAAGCCCGCCGTATTCGGCGTGCGTCCTGTGGCGAGCAGCAGGCGTGTGCTCTGGAAGGTTTGCCCCCCGGCACCGATGCGGGCGCTGACCACCACGGTGTCGCCCGCCTGCTTGACGCCTGTCACCTCGGCGCCGGTCACCACCTCAATCCCCTCGCGCTGAAACACATACCTGAGGACTGCGCTGATGTCCGGCTCCTCGTTCGGCACGAGGCGTTCGGCACGTTGGAGTAGTGTGACCTGCGAGCCAAAACGCGCATACATCTGCGCGAATTCGACGCCGACGTAGCCGCCGCCCACAATGATCAGGGACTCCGGTAACTCCGTCAGCTCGAGCGCGGATCGATTGGTCAGGTAGTCCACGCCGTCCAGCCCGTCGATGGGCGGAATGGTCGCTTCCGTGCCCGTGTTGATGACGATCGTCGCGGACTCCAGCCAGCGGTCGCCGACGGCCAGGCGTCCGGGCCCCTCGAAGCGCGCATCGCCCTCGATCAAGTGAAGCTTTTCGATCTTGCCGGCACCCCGGTACGCACCATCCCGGATCGGCTTCACCACTTCATCCTTGCGCCGGACGATCGCTTGGAGATCCGCCTTGGGTTCGCCGACGACAATGCCGAATTCGGCTGCGCGCCGAACGTGGTGCATGATCTTCGCCGAATGAATCATGGTCTTGGTCGGAATGCAGCCGCGGTTCAAGCAGGTGCCGCCGAGAAGTTCCTTCTCGACCAGGGCCGTTTTTCGGCCTTTCAGCGCGGCTTTCTGGGATAACGGAAGTCCCGCCATTCCGCCGCCGATCACAATCAGGTCGTATTGCTCCGTCGCTGCCTTGGTCATTGGAACCTCCTATGCGGAATTGCGAGGGTGAATCTGACGCTTACCAACGTGGTGCATCCGTCCCGAAGACTCGGTCCCCCGGTTTATCCGGCGACATGCTCCTGTTCGCTTCTATAGGCCATCTCGGCTAATTTCGTCTTGACCGCTGACAACGTCGCCTGCCTTGCCGCGACGTGCGCGAGCAGGCGCTGCACGCAGCCAGTTACATCGTCACCGTCATTCGCATCGAGTGCTCGACACAAGCGCGTCAACTCGTCCAGGCCGATCCCCGCCTCGAAGGCAGCCCGAACGAACCGCAGCCGCGCCAGCGATTGCGCGTCGAAAATGCCGTATCCGCTTTCCGTGCGCCGTGCCGGATGCAGCAAGCCGCGTAGCACGTGATCACGCACCACGTGAACGCTCACGCCCGCGTCTTCGGCCAGTCTGGATATCGTGTAGGCGTTCATCTCAATCGGTGCCGGCAACTAGCCAGCGCAGCACGACAGCTGTTTCACGTCCTTGACGAAGGTTTGTGCGGCGAGCTTCAGTCCTTCGACCATCGTCAGGTAGGGGAACAACTGGTCGGCCAAGTCGTGCACGGTCATGCGCGCGCGGAGGGCGAGCGCCGCGGTCTGGATGATCTCGCCGGCTTCCGGAGTGACTGCCTGCACGCCGATAAGCCGGCCGGTGCCGGCCTCGGCGACCAGCTTGATGAAGCCGTGCGTGTCGAAGTTGACGAGCGCCCGCGGCACGTTGTCGAGGGTGAGCGTGCGGGTGTCGGTCTCGATCCCGTCGTGATGGGCCTCTGCCTCGCTGTAGCCGACGGTGGCCACCTGCGGATCGGTGAACACCACCGCCGGCACGGTGTCCAGGTCCAAAGTCGCGTCACCGCCGGTCATGTTGATCGCCGCACGGGTACCGGCGGCGGCCGCGACGTAGACGAACTGCGGCTGGCTGGTGCAATCGCCGGCGGCGTAGATATCGGCGGCACTGGTGCGCATGGTCCGATCGACCACGATGGCGCCTCGCTCATCCCGCGTCACACCGGCGTTCTCCAGCGCCAGGCTGCGGGTGTTGGGTGAGCGCCCGGTGGCGATGAGCAGGCGGTCGGCGCGCAGCTCGCCGTGGTTGGTGGCGAGGACGAACGCGCCGTCCTGGTAGGACACCTGACTGGCCTGGGTCTGCTCCAGCACCTCGATGCCCTCGACACGGAAGGCCGCCGTCACGGCTTCGCCGACCGCCGGGTCTTCGCGGAAGAACAAGGTGCTGCGCGCCAGGATGGTGACTTGGCTGCCCAGCCGGGCGAAGGCTTGCGCCAGCTCCACCGCCACCACCGACGAACCGATGACGGCCAGCCGCGCAGGAATCGTGTCGCTGGCCAGCGCCTCATTGGAGGTCCAATACGGTGTGTCCTTGAGGCCCGGGATCGGCGGTACTGCCGCGCTGGCGCCGGTCGCGACCAGGCAGCGGTCGAAGGCGACTTCGCGTTCCCCACCGTCGGTCAGATTCACGATCAGGTGGTGGCCGTCCTTGAAGCGCGCTTCGCCCCGTACCAGTTCGATGTTCGGGTTCGATGCCAGAATGGTTTCGTACTTCGCATGGCGCAGTTCGTCGACGCGGGCCTGCTGCTGAGCGAACAAGCGGGTCCGGTCGATGGCGGGCGCGCAGGCCGCGATGCCATCGTCGAAGGAACTGGTCCGCCGCACGTGCGCGACGTGCGCGGCGCGGATCATGATCTTCGAAGGCACACAACCGACGTTGACGCAGGTGCCGCCGATCGTGCCGCGCTCGATGAGCGTGACCTGGGCGCCGGATTCGGCCGCTTTGATCGCCCCGGCCATGGCGGCACCGCCGCTGCCGATGACGGCGATCCGCAGGGGCGTCGATGATTCCTCCAGGGTGTTGTTCGACGTGCTGCGCGGCTGCTTGAGCAAGCCGCCCAGGGCGCCGAGGACTTTCCCCACGGTCGAGGGTTTCGTGGCTGCGGTTGGCGCAGCCTCAGCCACTGCAGGCTCCACCAGCCGGTAGTTGCGGGGCAAGGCTTCGTTCAACCGCGCCAGCGGAAGCGGTTGCGCGCTGCGGATGCGGGCTTCCCGTTTGGGATAGCTGACCGCGACCTCCGCGAGTTCCGGCACGGCTTGCAGCGCCTTCTCTACGTGATGGGCGCAGTCCGCGCAGGTCATGCCAGTCACGTTCAAGATGCGTTCGTTCATGGTGTTCCTAAACTTTCAATGGGATGGCGGAGGCAGCGCTGCCTGTCGCGGTGCAAGGAGAAGCCGCCTGTCGTGACACGGAAGGCGTCCTTGTCTCAGCAGCAATACGGCGCGGCCACGATCAGCAGGAGCGCAATGCCGACGATGATCCCTATCGCATAGAGATCGTCTTTCTTCGAGCGCAACCCACGCCTTCATGTACTGCAACGCCTCGTCGTCTGGTTAACAGCAGTTTGTCTTGTCATCGGTCGTGGAGCAGTCCTTGCGTGGCCGGGAAATCAAATCCCAGATCGCAACCGCAACCATCAGCACCAAGCCGGGATAAAGCAGAAAGCCGCTGCGCTGATCCAAGACCAGCATCACGAACACCGCGGCCAACACCAGGAGTGGGCCTGTCACACCCAGCGCGCCCCGGAACCATTGCCCGTGACGACGCCAATTGATCACATTGGCCAGGAGCGCAACGCCGGCGAACAGTGGCAGCAGGTAGCGGATGAACAGTCCTTCGTATTGGCTCAAGAAGCCCAGGCCGATGGCGGCGCCCAAGCTGCCGAGGGCTGGAAAGCACCCTGCGCAGCCAATCGCTGTCACGATGGAACCAACAACGCCCGCCTTGTCGGCCGCACGAGTGACGGAACCGGAATGGGTGGCGCGCATCAGGGCGACTTCCGCTTGACGGTGGACGGATAGCCCACGTTGGTTGTTGCGTCGGTGAGCGCCTTGAGGGTGGTCTTGGCGTCATCGAAGGTCACGATGGCTTCCTTCGTCTCGTAGCTGACCTCGATCTTGGTCACGCCTTCGACCTTGCTCAGCCCCCGCTTGACGGTGATCGGGCAGGTCGCGCAGGTCATGCCCGGCACGGCGAGCGTCACGGTCTTGATGGCAGCCCAGGCCGGCGCGGTGAACGCGAGGCCCGAGACGAGAACGGCAGCGAGTTTCTTCATGTGCGGATCCTCCGGAAGTGTCAGTAGAACAATGGGGCGAGGTAGGGGAACGTCAGTGCCAACAGAATCAAGGCCGCGACAATCCAGAACAGCACTTTGTAGGCGGTCCTGACTTGGGGCACCGCGCAGACTTCGCCCGGCGCGCACGCCGCGGCCGGCCGATAGATACGGCGCCAGGCGAATAACATGGCGACCAGGGCCGCGCCGATGAAGAGCGGGCGGTACGGTTCGAGCGCCGCCAGGTTGCCTAGCCACGCGCCGCTGAATCCCAAGGTCACCAGCACCAGCGGGCCGAGACAGCACGCCGAGGCCAGAATCGCGGTGATGCCACCGGTGAGAAGGGCCCCTGTGCCTGTTTTGTTGGTGTTTTTCATCGAGTGATTCATCTATTTGGACGCCTGCACCTTACTGCCGTACTTCAGTACGGAGTCAAGCGCCATGCTCAGGGGGATGCGCCGCGTCTGCGGGCAGCAGCGTGGCGAGGGTCAACACGGTCTCCCATGGCGCCGGCGCCTGCGATCCGAGGCGCTGCTGCAGCACCTCGCGCGCGGCCGCGAGCAGGTGGGCCAGGCGGGATTCGATGGGGATGTTCTCATCCGCGATGAGCACGTCCCGCAGTGCGCACGCCACGTCGCATTGCAGCGCGGCTCCGTCTGGCAATGGCACGTCCTGTTGCGACAGGCGCAGTACGAGCCGTGCCGCAATGGTGTGAGCCTCTTCTTCGCTGAGCTGATCGACGGTCTCGCGCCGGTACCACTGCTGCGGGTCCGGAAAGGTCGTGAGCAAGTCGAATGACGCCGCCGCAGGAACGGAGGCGACATCACTGCCGTCACCGATAGCGACGTGCAGCAGACGGACCTGCATATCGACGTCAAGCTCGCACCGCCATTCGATCGCGATCACGTCACCACGGCGGTGCAGCCACGCGCGCTCGATGGCGGGTTGGTCCTCCAGCCGGGCCAGCACGGGCTTGGCCAGGCAACCACAGCCGATCTGCGGGACGGCCTGGCACACGAACGCAGCAGAGTAGAAACCAACGGGCGCGGGCATGGGCTTCTCCGATCGGACCGAACGGTCGTAAGCTACCTCCGTAGTCAAGTACGGAATCAAGCGGCATGGACAACACTTCCGAAAGCCTGACCATCGGCGCCTTTGCCAAGGCGGCCGGCGTCAATGTCGAGACGATCCGGTTCTACCAACGCAAGGGGTTGCTGCTCGAACCGGAGAAGCCCTACGGCGGCATCCGCCGCTATGGGCCTGGGGAAGTGGCACGGGTGAAGTTCGTGAAATCAGCCCAGCGGTTGGGTTTCAGCCTCGACGAGGTCGCGCAGTTGCTCAAGCTGGACGACGGTACCCATTGCCACGAAGCGGCCGAACTCGCCGCCCTGCGACTGGCCGATGTGCGGGCACGCCTGGCGGACCTCAAGCGCATGGAATCGGCGCTGTCCAAACTGGTGAAGGAGTGCAGCACGCAGCGCGGCCAGGTGTCGTGCCCGCTGATCGCCGCATTGCACTGAGCCCGTACGCATGACGGAACTGGACCGCTACCTCGACGCCGCCACCCGCGCGAACACGCGCCGCAGTTACCAGTCCGCGGTGCGTCACTTCGAGGTCGATTGGGGCGGCCACCTGCCAGCGACGGCGGACAGCGTGGCCCGCTACCTGGCCGAGCATGCCGGCCGGTTGGCGACCAACACGCTCAAGCAACGCTTGGCGGCCTTGGCGCAGTGGCACACCGAGCACGGCTTCGTTGACCCCACACGAGCACCGATTGTGCGCAAGGTGCTCAAGGGCATCCAGACCGTGCATCCCTCGATCGAAAAGCGTGCCGAACCCTTACTCCTGACCCAGCTGGCGCAGGTGCTGACCTGGCTCGAAGGGGCGGCGATCACCGCACGGGACCGTGGCGATCATGCCGGGCAATTACGGCACTTGCGCGATCGTGCGCTGGTGGCGCTGGGCTTTTGGCGCGGGTTCCGCGGCGACGAACTGATCCGCTTGCAGGCCGAGCATGTGCGCATTGTCCCTGGCCGGGGCATGACGTGTTTCCTGCCGCGCAGCAAGGGCGACCGCCAGCATCAGGGCACTACGTTCAAGGTGCCGGCGTTGTCGCGCTGCTGCCCGGTCATCGCCACGCAAGACTGGATAGCAGCGGCGGCGATTACCGAGGGGCCGCTGTTTCGACGAGTGGACCGATGGGGCGGAATCGCGGCCGAGCCGTTGCACGCCAACAGTCTTATTCGTCTGCTGCGGCGTGTCTTTACTCAGTCCGGCCTGCCGGCGCCGGACGACTACAGCGGACACTCGCTGCGCCGCGGGTTTGCCGCGTGGGCTGACGCCAACGGCTGGGACGTCAGAACTTTGATGGAATACGTCGGCTGGAAGGATATAAAGTCGGCAATGCGCTATCTCGACGGGGCCGATCCCTTTGCGCAGGAGCGGATCGAAGCCGGACTCGCGGCGCCAGCCGCGTCGACACCGGCGCCGACGCTGGCGCTGCCCGCGCCAACGCACCCGGAGCCGTCATCGCGTCCGCTCGAACTGACGCTGCTGCTCTCACCGTTCACGCCCCGCGGTCGTGGCACGGCGCAGGCGAGGCGGCTCATCGAAGACATCTGCCTGGCACCGTATCGCGCCCAGCGGCTCGATGCCGACGGCACGCGCTACCGGCTGCACGCCATCGCGGTCGACGGCGACACGCTGGACGAGGCGATCGCCAGGCTCCTCGATGACATGCACCGTATCGCCGACAACCACCGCTGCTTCCTGGAAGCATCTTTGCAAGGCGACGGGCGGCATTGGGATTAGCCGATACACCACTTTTCCGAGACATCGCGAGCGATCACGACGGCATGACGACCCTGCATGAAACGGCCTACCCACGCCTGAAACCGGATCCGACCACCAAAGAACTGCAGGATGTCTACACACCCACCGCGGCGGAGCTGGCATTCGTCGACGCCACCGCGCAGCGGCCGACAGCCCGACTGGCGGTCCTGATCCATTTGAAGCTGTTCCAGCGACTGGGCTATTTCGTCGTGCTCGCCGATGTTCCCGACCGCATCACCCAGCACATCGCACGCGCGGCCGGGTATCGGCGCCCGTTGTCCGCCGAACAACTCAGTGGGTACGACACCTCGGGTGCCAAGCGTGGCCACATGGCCCGACTGCGCGACTTCCTGCAGGTGCGAGTGCTCGATGCGGAAGGTCGCACGTGGTTGGCGACGGTGGCCGAAACGGCGGCCGAAACCAAGCACGTCATTCCCGACATCGTGAATGTGCTGCTGGAAGAACTGGTCCACCACCGCTTTGAACTGCCAGCCTTCAGCACGCTGGAGCGCATCGCGATCCAGGCCCGCGAGCGCGTACACGATCGCTATTTTGGTGGCATCGCCGATGCGCTGACGCCGGCCATGCGGTCACTCATCGATGATCTGCTGCTCACGTCGCCTGCGGGCGCTTCGCACAGCGGCTGGCAAGCGCTCAAGCGCGAGCCCAAGCGCCCGACCAACAAGGAGGTGCGCTTCTACCTGCAGCACATTCGACGGCTCCAGCACCTCGCCGAGCAGCTGCCCGCCATCGACGTGCCAGTGCCCAAGCTCAAGCAGTACCGGGCGATGGCCCGCGCGCTGGACGCGAGTGAGTTGGCAGAACTCAAACCCGACAAGCGCTACGCGCTGGCCGCGATCTTTATCCGCGCCCAATACGCCAAGACCCTCGACGATGCGGCCGATCTGTTCATCCGGCTGATGCAGAAGCTAGAGAACGCCGCCCAGCAGAAGCTGATCGCCTACCAGTTGGAGCACAGTAAGCGCGCCGACCTGCTGATCGGCCAGCTCAAGGACATCCTCCAGGCCTACCAGGTGGACGGGACCGACGCGCAGCGGGTTGATGCGATCGGTGATGTGCTCATTACCGATGTCGGCGTCTTGCTCGCCGAGTGCGAAGAGCACATGGCCTATGCCGGCAAGAACTACCTGCCGTTCCTGTTGCAGCCGTACGCGACCATGCGCCCGTTGCTGCTGAATTGCCTGGAGATCATGGGGCTGCGCTCGACGAGCCAGGACGCCACGATGGAGCGCATGATCGCGGCGTTGTTGGCGCTGCGCGGCCAGCGCCGCGAGCTGATCGAGGCGAGCACGCTTGGGCTGGACTCGAACGCCGATTTCAGTTGGCTGTCCGGGGCCTGGCGCCGGCATGTGTTCGGGAAATCCGCCGTCTCGGCCGGCAGTGGCTGGATCCACCGCAAATACTTCGAGCTGGCCGTCCTGGCGCAGCTCAAGGACGAGCTGAAGTCAGGCGACCTGTACATCCGCCATGGCGAGCGCTACGACGATTACCGCGAGCAACTGGTCGATGAGGCCACGTTCGCGGGCGAGTTGGAAGCCTACGGCGAGGTGTCCGGTCTGCCGACCGACGCGGCCGTGTTCGTCCGCACGCTTCGCGACGAGATGGCCACGCTCTCGGACGCGGTCGATCGACGCTTCCCGGAGAACATGCACGCTGAACTGGTGGACGGGCGTCTGATCCTCAAACGTCTACAGCGGACCGAGGTTTCACGGGCCATCGTGGCAGTAGACGGTGTGATCACAGAACGGCTGCCGGCCACGAGCATCGTCGACGTGCTGGTCGACGCCGCGCAATGGCTGCAGTTGCACGAGCATTTCCGGCCGATCGCCGGCACGGACAGTCGGGTAGAGGAGTTGTTGCGCCGAGTCATCACGACCTTGTTCTGCTACGGCTGCAACCTCGGCCCAACGCAGACGGCACGGTCGGTCAAAGGGTTCAGTCGCCGCCAGATCGCGTGGCTGAACCTGAAATATGTCACCGAGGAAACGCTCGACAAAGCGATCGTCGAGGTGATCAACACCTACAACAAGTTCGAGTTGCCCGGCTACTGGGGCAGCGGCAAGAGCGCTTCGGCCGACGGCACGAAGTGGAGCGTCTACGAACAAAACCTGCTTTCCGAGTACCACATTCGGTACGGCGGTTATGGCGGCATCGGCTACTACCACGTCTCGGACAAGTACATCGCTTTGTTCAGCCACTTCATTCCCTGCGGCGTGCACGAGGCGATCTACATCCTCGATGGCCTGCTGGCGAACACCTCCGACATCCAGCCGGAGATCGTCCACGGCGACACCCAGGCGCAGAGCTATCCGGTATTCGGCCTGGCGCACCTGCTGGGCATCCAGCTCATGCCGCGGATCCGCAACATCAAGGATCTCACCTTCTTCCGGCCCGAGCCGGGGCGGCCTTACAAGAACATCCAGGCGCTATTCGGCGACAGCATCGACTGGGGGCTGATCGAAACCCACCTGCACGACATGCTACGCGTCACCGTATCGATCAAGCTCGGCAAGATCACTGCCTCGACCATCCTGCGGCGGCTCGGCACCTATAGCCGCAAGAACAAGCTGTATTTCGCGTTCCGCGAACTCGGCAAGGTCATCCGAACGATGTTCCTGCTGCGCTATATCGACGACGTGGACGTGCGCAAGACCATCCACGCCGCGACCAACAAGAGTGAGGAATTCAACGGTTTCATCAAGTGGGCGTTCTTCGGCGGGGAAGGGATCATTGCCGAGAACGTTCTGCACGAGCAGCGCAAGATCGTGAAGTACAACCAGCTCGTGGCCAACATGATCATCCTGCACAACGTGGAGCGGATGACCGGGATCTTGGCCGAACTGCGCGACGAAGGGATGGGAATCAGCGCCGAGGTGCTGGCAGGCCTGTCGCCGTACCGGACGAGTCACATCAACCGGTTTGGTGACTACACGCTCGATTTGAGCCGCGAGATCGCGCCGCTCGACTATTCGAGCCGAATCCTGATGAACTGAGCGTTGCGCATGAGTAATGCTCGCGGACTTTTTTGAGGCTAATAGGCCACTTCGTGGCCTCAGCAGAGCCTATGTATCGAAGGCAGAGGCACGCAACATCAAAGACTTAGACAGCT
>NZ_AVPT01000045.1 GCF_000768335.1 Lysobacter arseniciresistens ZS79 | reverse complement strand
GCGGCCGCCACCGGGGTCGACGCACCCGTGTCGTCGCTGCCGCCATCGATCGCCAGCACGCGCGAACCGACGTCGTCGCGCACGTGTGCGGCGCGCAGGCGCGCGGCCTCGGCGGTGGCGCGGCTGTCGTAGGGGCCGATCCGCACCCGGTGCAGGGTGCGGCCGTCGTGGACGGTGGTTTCCTGGTAGCCCGGCAGCTGCGAGGCCACCAGCGCATCGACCACGCGCTGGGCGTCGGCCGCGGTCGCATAGCTGCCGAAACTGACCGCGTAACCGCCACCTGCGGTCGGCGCGGGGAACATCTCCCCGCCATCGCGGGTGTCGACGGTCGGCAGTCCGCCGCCCTCGACCGGCTCGGGCTGCATGCCGGTGACGCTCGCGCCGGCACCGGCGGCCGGGGTCACCAGCGGCAGTTCGCGGGTCTCGAACTGGCCCTGCGGGGCCTCGGGGATGTCGAGCGGAACGTCGGAAATACCGCTTTCCGGGGCCGGCCCCTTGATCAGCATCGGCAGGAAGATCACCGCGATCGCGACCAGCACGGCGGCGCCGATCAGGCGCTGTTTCAGGGCAGGTTCCATCGGAGCTCGCAGGCCGGGTGAGGGTGCCGGCGAATTATACCCGTGGACCGGCGGCCGGCCGGCGCACGCGCGGCGCCGGTGGACGCATCGTTCAGGCCCGTCCCAGCCACTCCAGCGCCGCGGCGGCGGTGTGGAACGAACCGAACACGAGGATCCGGTCGCCGTGCCCGGCCTGGGCCAGCACCGCGTCCAGCGCGGATGCGACGTCGACGTGCCGGGTGCCGGCGGCCGCGACGGTGTCCGCCAGCCGCGCGGCGAAGGCATCCACATCGGTGCCGCGCGGCGGGTGCCCGGCCAGCCCGGCGAGGTGCCAGTCGTCGACCCCGCCGGCCAGCGCGGCGACCACGCCGGCGGCGTCCTTGTCGCCCAGCACGGCATAGATCGCGCGGGTGGTGCCGGCGGCCGGGGTGGCCTGCAACCAGGCGGCAAGTTCGCGCGCGGCCTGCGGGTTGTGGCCGACGTCGACCACCACCTCCACGCCGTCGCGCTCGAAGCGCTGCAGCCTGCCCGGCACGTGCGCCGTGGCGATGCCGCGGGCGATGGCACCGTCGCCGATCGCGTCGCCCTCGACATCCAGCGCCCGCAGCGCGGCGATCGCGACGGCTGCGTTGCGCAACTGCGCCGGCGCGGCCAGCCGCGGCATCGGCAGGTCGATCGCATGGCCGACCTCGCGCCAGCGCCAGTGGCCGTCGGCCGCGTCTTCCGGCGCCGGGTCGAAGAAGAAATCACAGCCGATCCGCACCGCCGACGCACCGATCGCGTAGGCGCGGCCGAGGACGCTCGACGGCGGGTCGTCGTCACCGAGCACCAGCGGCTTCCACGCGCGGGCGATGCCGGCCTTCTCGAAGCCGATCGTCTCCAGGTCGTTGCCCAGCCAGTCCTGGTGGTCGAGGTCGACCGTGGTGATCACGGCGACGTCGGGGTCGACGATGTTGGTCGCGTCGAGCCGCCCGCCAAGGCCCACCTCGAGGATCGCGAGGTCGAGGTCGGCGCGTTCGAACAGCCACAGCGCCGCCAGCGTGCCGTACTCGAAATAGGTCATCGGCACGTCGCCGCGCGCGCGCTCGACCGCCTCGAACGCCTCCACCAGCGCCGCGTCGCCAGCGTCGGCGCCGTCGATCCGCACCCGCTCGTTGTAGGTCAGCAGGTGCGGCGAGATGTAGGCACCGACCCGCCAGCCGGCCTCGCGCGCGATCGCCTCGATGAATGCGACGGTCGAGCCCTTGCCGTTGGTGCCGCCGACCGTGACGACGCGCCGCGCCGGGCGCCCAAGGCCCAGCGCAGCGGCGACCCCGCGCACGCGGTCCAGCCCCATGTCGATCGATTTCGGGTGCTGGCGCTCGATGTACGCGAGCCATTCGGCGAGGGTCATGCGGGTCACGGCGGCGGTGGGGGTTGCCAATGATCGGCGCTTACAGCGCGCGGTGCACGGCCTCGCCGAACAGCGGGGTGTGGTGGCTGCAGTCGTTCAGGCGGACCACCTCCAGCCGGTCGGCGGTCGGGCCTTCCAGCAGGTTCAGCGTGGTCGGCGCCTGGCGGAAGGTCCAGAGCCGCCCGAACGGGATGCCGAGCACGTGGCAAAGCAGCACCCGGTTGACCGCGTCGTGGGCGACCAGCAGCAGGGTGTCGTCGGCGCCGAGGCCGGCGGTGGCGCGCAGCAGCGCCGGCCAGGCGCGGTCGAACACGTGCTGCAGCGACTCGCCGCCCGGCATCAGCACCTCGTGCGGGGCGTCGCGCCAGGCCTGCAGGCGGTCCGGGTCGGCGGCGCGGATCTCGCTGGCGAGCAGGCCTTCCCAGCGGCCATGGGCGATCTCCATCAGGCCGGCGTCGGTGGCGAGCAGCCCGGCGCGCTCGCCCAGCGCGAGCTCGGCGGTGCGGCGGGCGCGGCCCAGCGGCGAGGCGACCGCGCGGGTCAGCGGCACGTCGCGCAGGCGCTCGCCGAGCGACCGCGCCTGCGCCTCGCCGACCGGCGACAGCGCGATGTCGGCCTGGCCCTGGTAGCGGCCTTCGGCGTTCCACGGGGTTTCGCCGTGGCGTGCGAGGAGGATCTTCATCGACGGTTCTCCAGCAGGTCAGAGGGCTTTCAGCGACAGCACGCCGGGCAGCTGGCGGGCGGCGGCCAGTTGGGCCTCGCCGACCTCGCGGTCGACCGTGATCGCGGCCCGCGCCTGCCCGTCGCCGCTGGAACCGAGCGAGAAGTTGATGATGTTGATGCCGGCTGCGCCAAGCGTGCCGCCGACCGCGCCGATGATGCCGGGGCGGTCCTCGTTGCGCATCAGCAGCAGGTGCGCCTGCGGGTCGAACTCGATCTCGACGCCGTCCAGCCGGACCACGCGCGGGCCGCGGTGCAGGGTCGCCTCGATCTCGCGCGCACCGGCCTCGCCCTCGACCCGGATCTTCAGCAGGCGGTCGAAACCGTCGCCGTCGCCGCCGACCGTTTCGGCCACGGTCAGACCGCGCGCGGCGGCCTCGGCCAGCGCGTTGACCGGCGTCACCCGGCCCGATGCCGGGCCCAGCAGCGCGGCCACCAGCGGCCGGGTCAGCGGGCGGGTGTCGAGCGCCTCGGTGCGGCCGGCGTAGGTGACGTGCAGCCTGGTCGGCGCCGGCACCAGCCGCGCCGCCAGCCGCCCGAGCGCCGACATCAGCGGCATCCACGGCCCGACCTCGCGCGCGGCCTCGGCCGTAAGCGGCGGCAGGTTGACGCAGCCCGCCACCGCACCGGTGTCGACGAAATCGATGATCTGCCGCGCCAGGATCGTGCTGACCGCCTGTTGCGCCTCGCCGGTGGACGCGCCCAGGTGCGGGGTCAGCACCAGCTTCGGGTGCGCGCGCAAGGTCGAATCCTCCGGCAGCGGTTCGGTGGCGAAGGTGTCCAACGCGGCGCCGGCGAGGTGGCCCTCGTCGAGCAGCCGCAGCAGCGCGGCCTCGTCGAGCAGCCCGCCGCGGGCGGCGTTGACGATATAGGCACCGGGCTTCATCGCCCGCATCCGTGCCTCCGACAGCAGGTGGGTGGTTTCCTTCGTGCGCGGCACGTGCAGGGTCACGATGTCGGCCCAGGCCAGCAGATCGTCGAGCGGCTTCAGCGCGACGCTGCCCTTGCCCGCCGCCGAGGCGGGCAGGAAGGGGTCGAACGCGGCCACCTCCATGCCGATGCCGGCGGCCTTGCGCGCGACGGTGCCGCCGATCCGGCCCAGTCCGATCACGCCGAGCTTCTTGCCTTCCAGCTCGAAGCCGGTCAGCCCGGCCTTGGGCCACTGCCCCGCCTTCATGCCGGCGTCGGCGCGCGGGACATGGCGGGCCAGCGCGAACAGCAGCGAGATCGCGTGTTCGGCCGCGGCCAGGGTGTTGCCGTCGGGGGCGTTCATGACCGCGATGCCGCGCGCGGTGGCGGCCTCCACGTCAATGGTGTCGACGCCGGCGCCGGCGCGGCCGATCACCCGCAGGCGCGTCGCGCTGGCCAGGGCCTCGGCCGGGACCTTGGTCGCCGAGCGCACCAGCAGCACGTCGACATCGGCCAGCGCGTCGGCGAGCGCGGCCGGGTCCTTGATCGGGTCGGATACGACGACCTCCCAGCCTGCGTCACGCAGCAGGGCAAGGCCGTCGTCATGGATGCCATCGCACGCCAGAACCTTCATCGCACACTCCTCGGGTTGGAGAAATGCGGAGACACAGCAAGCCGGCGGGCAAGGCGGCCGCAGCGGGGCTGCGGATGGAACTGGAGACGGTACGGCGGTGGTACGGGTGGAACCTGTCGGGAGACGGGGCCGGCTGGCATGGGAATCCGCGAACGTGTTGCAGCGTAGCAAACGCCGCGGCCGGTGCGCGGCGGCCACCCGAAAAAAAACCGCCGGCGCGGGGCCGGCGGCTTTCGGCAGTGCGTGGCGGCCTACTTCGCCTCGGGCACACCCATCTCCTGCAGCACCTGCGGCGCCGGGAAGACCTCCTGCATCACCCAGCGCATGTAGCGCGCGTCGACTCCGATCACCCGGGTCAGCTCCGGGTTGAACACCCAGTTGGACGCCACGCTCTCCCAGTTCATGTCGAACACCAGACCGACCAGCTCGCCCCGCGCGTTCATCACCGGCGAACCGGAGTTGCCGCCGGTGATGTCGAGGTCGGCCATGAAGTTGACCGGCACGGTGCCGAGCTCCTTGCTGGCGAGGCCGCCATGGTTCTTCGCGGCGACCGCGTCGAGCAGTGCCTGCGGCGCGTCGAACGGCTCCTCGCCGGTGTGCTTGGCCGCGACCTGCTCCACCGTGGTGAACGGCGGCAGCCGCACGCCGTCGGGACGGGTGTAGCCCTGCACGTTGCCGAAGGTGATGCGCAGCGAGGAATTGGCATCGGGGTAGACCGACTCGCCCTGGCTGGCCTTGTAGTCGGCGACCGCCTGCAGGTACACCGGCCGTGCCAGCAGCGCGTCACCGGCGCGGGTCTCGGCCTGCTCCTCCAGCGCCAACAGGGTCGGCATCACCGCGACCGCGAACTGCACCGCCGGGTCGTCGCTGGCCTCGAACGCGGCGCGGTCGGCCTGCAGCAGCGCCAGGCGCGCATCGAGGTCGCCGAGGTCGGTGCCGGCCAGCCTGTCGAGCGCGGCCTGCACCGCGGCCTCGTCGTCACCACCGAGCCAGGCGTCGATCGCCTCGACCCGCTGTGCCTGCGGCAGCTTCACGTACTCGCGCAGCCAGTATTCCTGCAGCTGCCGGTCCATCGCCGCCGCGTAGCGCTTGTCCATCTGCCGCATGGACCCCTCGAAGCCCGGCAGATCGCGCTGCTGGTAACCCGGCTCACGCTCGGCGTCGGGCCTGGCCTTCTCGATGGCCAGCCGGTACAGGCTGGTCGCGGCGCCGATGGTGCCGGTGCGGCGCAGCTGGCCGAGCACGAGGTCGCGCTCGCGGGTGGCGCTGTCGGCCTCGTGCAGCTCCATCAGCTTCGCGTGGGCGGCCAGCGCGGCCTCGCCTTCGGCGCCCTGCCCGCGCAGCCATGCCAGCACCGCGGCTTCCTCGTCGTGCTTGGCCTTGCTGGCGTCGATCCGCTCGAAGCCTTCCAGCTGGCCACCGTAGTTCTTCATCGCGTTGTGCCAGCCGCGCACGGTGCTCGCGTACTTGACCTCGATGTCCTCGTCCTTCGCGCCGGCGGTCTCGACCAGGCCGACCAGGTTCTCGTAGTGCGCCTTGACCGTCGGGTAGGTCCACTGCGCGGTCTCGTCGAACTCGGCGGCGAGTGCATAACGCGCGGTGCGGCCCGGGTAGCCGGCGACCATCACGAAGTCGCCGGTCTCCAGCGGGCGCTGCGCGATCTTCAGCCAGTGCTCGGGCTGGTACGGCACGTTGGCCTCGTCGAACGCGGCCGGCTTGCCGTCCGGGCCGACGTAGGCGCGGTAGAACGAGTAGTCGCCGGTGTGGCGCGGCCACATCCAGTTGTCGATGTCGCCGCCGTAGCTGCCGATGCTGTTCGGCGGCGCGTGGACGAGGCGGACGTCCTTGATCTCGAGGTTCCTGAACAACCGGTAGGCGTTGCCGCCGGCGAAGCTGTAGAAGCGGCAGCGGTAGCCCTCGTCGGCCTCGCAGTCGGCCACCAGCTGCTTCTCGATCGCCTCCAGTGCTTGGCTGCGGCCGAGCGCGTCGGGCGCCGCGGCAATGGCGGCACGGACCTGCGCGGTGACGTCCTCGATCGAGTCGAGCGCGTAGATGCGCGCGTTCGGGCCGGCCGACAGTTCATCGGCCCTGGTCGGGGCGTTGAAGCCCTTGTCGATCAGGTTGTTCTCGGGGGTGGAGTTGAGCTGGATCGCGCCGTACGCGCAGTGGTGGTTGGTGACCACCAGCCCCTGCGGCGAGACGAAGCTGGCGGTGCAGCCGCCCAGCGAAATCACCGCGCCCATCGGGTCGCCGGTCAGGTCGGCCAGTTGTTCCGGCGGCAGCTCCAGCCCGGCCTTCTGCAGTTCGGCGGAGATCTCAGGCAGTTGCTGCGGCACCCACATGCCCTCGCCCGCCGCGGCGGACCCCATCACACCCGCCAGCGCGATGGCACTGGCCAACATCGAATAACGCATCAGGTCACTCCCCCGAAGGTTGGAAACAGGAAAAACGGACCAGCAATCGAATCCGTCAAAAAAGCGGGCGAACGCTCGAGTCTAGCCGCGCAATGGCCTCGCCGCGTGGCCTACTCCGCCGGCAGGCCCATCTCCGCCAGCAGCTGCGGCGCCGGGTAGACCTTCGCCATCAGCCAGCGCATGTAGCGCATGTCGACGTGGATGGCGCGCTTGTAGCGGGGGTCGAACTTCCAGCTGGCGCTGACCGCCTCCCAGTTGCTGTCGAAGTTCAGGCCGATCACGCGGCCATGCGCGTCCAGCACCGGCGAGCCGGAGTTGCCACCGGTGGTGTCGAGGTTGGTCAGCAGGTTGACGGTCTGCGTGCCCAGCTCGGGGTCGGCGGTGCTGCCGAAGTCGCCCCGGGCGATCGCGTCGAGCAGCGGTTGCGGCGCGTCGAACGGGGCGACGCCGGTGTGTTTCTCGACGATCCCGGCGACCGTGGTCAGCGGCAGGTAGCGCACGCCGTCGCGCGGATCCATCGTGCTGACCCGGCCGTAGCTGACGCGCAGGGTCGAGTTGGCGTCGGGGTAGACCGCCTCGCCGCGCGACTCGCGGTAGCCGATCAGCGCCCGCATGTAGGCCGGGCGCAGGCGCAGCAGCTCGCCGGCGTGGGTCTTGTCCTCGGCCTCCAGGCGCAGGATCGCCGGCTGCAGGGCGGCTGCCGCGCGCAGCAGCGGGTCGTCGGCGGCGGCGACGTCGGCTGGCGCGGCGTTGAACCAGCGCAGGCGGGCGGCCTCCTCGTCCAGGGTGGTGCCGGCGTAGAGCGCGTCGACGCGGGCGCGGACCTGCCCGGGCGTGGTGCCGAACACGGTGTCGAACTCGGGTACGCGCTGCGCCTGTGGCAGCGCTATGTACTGCGTCAGCAGGTCGACCAGCAGCGCCTTTTCGACGCGCTCGGCGTAGCGGCGCTGGACCTGCTTCAAGCCACCTTCGATCAGCGCCTCGTCGCGCTGCTGGTAGCCGGACTCGCGCTGCGCATCGGGCTTGCCGCGCTCCAGGGCGAGCCGCTGCAGCCGCATCGCCGAGCCCAGCAGATGCGGGAAGCGGCCGATCGCGCCGAGCAGCTGGTCGCGCTCGCGGGTGGCATCGGTGGCATCGATCACCGCCTGCGCCGCGGCGATGTCTGCGCGGATCGCGGCGGCCTCCGGCTGGCCGGCCAGCCAGTCCAGCATCGCCTGCTCGTCGGCGCGGCGGGTTGCGACCGCGTTGCTGCGGCGCAGGCCGTCCAGTTCGCCCTGCGCCCGCTTGAGGCCGTTCTCCAGCCCGGCCAGGGTGGAGGCGTATTTCACCTTCGCGTCGGCGTCGTCGCCGATCGCAGCCTCGATGGTCTCGATCAACCCGGCGTACAGCTCGACGCGCTCGGGCAGCGTCCACTCGACCTGGCTGGCGAACTCCGACGCCATCCGGTGCCGGTAGGTGCGGCCGGGGTAACCGGCGAGCATCGCGAAGTCGCCGGCCTGCACCGCGTCCGTGGCGACCTGCAGGTGCGCCGGCGGCACGTAGGGCACGTTGTCCTCCGAGTACGGCGCCGGCTGGCCGTCGGGCCCGACGTAGGCGCGCAGCAGGGTGAAGTCGCCGCTGTGGCGCGGCCACATGAAGTTGTCGACCTCGTCGCCGTAATTGCCGATCGCTTCCGGCGGCGCGTAGACCAGGCGCACGTCGCGCAGCTCCAGCTGGCGGACCAGGTAGAAGTCGGTGCCGTAGTGCATGTTGGCGACGCTGCAACGCGTGGCCGGCGCCTGCTCGCACTCGGCCACCAGTGCCTTCTCGGCGGCGTCGATGGCGTCGTAGTAGGCGCGCCCGGCCTTGCCGCGGGCGCCGGCGAGGATGCGGTCGGTGACCTTGTCGAAGCCGGTGGTGACGCGCACGCGGAAGTCGGGGTTGGCCGGCAACTCGTCGGCGCGCGTCGCGGCGATGAAGCCTTCGCCGATCAGGTCGCGCTCGGGGCTGGAGTTGTACTGGATCACCCCGAACGCGACATGGTGATTGGTCAGCAGCAGCCCCTCGCCGGAGACGAACGCGCCGGTGCCGCCGCCAACCTTGACCACGGCGTTGAGCGGCGGCCGGGTCAGGTCGGCCAGCGCCGCCGGGTCGCCCTCGAACCCGGCCTCACGCAGCCGGTCGGCGATCTGCGGCAGTTGCGCGGGCAACCACATGCCTTCGTCGGCATGGGCGCTGGCGGCCAACAGGCCGGCGGACAGGGACAGGGCAAGCAGGCGGTGCCGCATCGGTGGACTCCTGGTGTCGTGAGCGGGGCGTCGTGGGCGGGATGCCGTGAGCGCCTGAACATAGGTCACGCGGCGGTTTCCGACAAACCGCTCACGGCGGCGGCGGGGGCCGGCCCGTATAATCAGCGGTCCATTCCGGCGCCTTCCGCGCCCCCGTCCGGCGCACGCCCGCGGGCAAATCCAAGAGCGACCCATGACCCAGAAGACGATGAAGGCGCTGGTCAAGCGCGAAGCCACCAAGGGCATCTGGATGGAAGAGGTGCCGGTGCCGGTGCCGGGCGCCAACGAGGTGCTGATCAAGCTGGAGAAGACCGCCATCTGCGGCACCGACCTGCACATCTACCTGTGGGACGAGTGGAGCCAGCGCACGATCAAGCCCGGGCTGGTCATCGGCCATGAGTTCGTCGGCCGCGTCGTCGAGGTCGGCCCCGGCGTGACCGGTTACGCCGTCGGCCAGCGCGTCTCGGCCGAGGGCCACATCGTCTGCGGCCACTGCCGCAACTGCCGCGCCGGCCGCCAGCACCTGTGCCCCAACACCGTCGGCATCGGCGTCAACCGTGACGGCGCGTTCGCCGAGTACATCGTGATGCCGGCCAGCAACCTGTGGCCGATCCCCGACCAGATCCCGAGCGAGCTGGCCGCGTTCTTCGACCCGTACGGAAATGCGGCGCACTGCGCGCTGGAGTTCGACGTGGTCGGCGAGGACGTGTTGATCACCGGCGCCGGCCCGATCGGCATCATCGCCGCCGGCATCTGCAAGCACATCGGCGCGCGGAATGTCGTCGTCACCGACGTCAACGACTACCGGCTCAAGCTGGCCGCCGACATGGGCGCGACCCGCGTGGTCAACGTCGCCAACACCTCGCTGAAGGACGTGATGGCGGACCTGCACATGGAGGGCTTCGACGTCGGCCTGGAGATGAGCGGCAACCCGCGCGCGTTCAACGACATGCTCGACTGCATGTACCACGGCGGCCGGATCGCGATGCTCGGCATCATGCCCAAGGGCGCCGGCGCGGACTGGGACAAGATCATCTTCAAGGGGCTCACCCTGCACGGTATCTACGGCCGTCGCATGTACGAGACCTGGTACAAGATGACGCAGCTGGTGCTGGGCGGCTTCCCGCTGGGCAAGGTGCTCACGCATCAATTGCCGGTGGATGAGTTCCAGCAGGGCTTCGAGCTGATGGAGTCGGGCAAGGCCGGGAAGGTCGTGCTGAGCTGGAATTGATCCGGCGTTGTTTCGCCGGGCACCGCTTCGATGGGCACCGCTTCGTTGTAGGAGCGACGTAAGTCGCGACCCACTGACCCACCGATTCCCTGCGCGTTCGCGACTCACGTCGCTCCTACGGCACCCCTGTTTCAAGGACCCGTCATGTCTCTGACCAATCGTTACACCGAAGAACTCGACTCCATCCGCGACGCCGGCCTGTTCAAGTCCGAGCGCATCATCACCAGCCCGCAGTCGGCCGAGATCACCCTCGACGACGGCCGCACGGTGCTGAACTTCTGCGCCAACAACTACCTCGGGCTGGCCGACCACCCGGACGTGATCGCAGTCGCCAAGGAGGCGCTGGACAGCCATGGCTTCGGCATGGCCTCGGTGCGCTTCATCTGCGGCACCCAGGACCTGCACAAGGAACTCGAGCAGACCATCGCGCAATTCTTCGGCAAGGAGGACACGATCCTCTACGCGGCCTGCTTCGACGCCAACGGCGGCCTGTTCGAGCCGTTGCTGGGGCCGGAGGACGCGATCATCTCCGACGCGCTCAACCACGCCTCGATCATCGACGGCGTGCGCCTGTGCAAGGCCCAGCGTTTCCGCTACGCCAACTGCGACATGGCCGACCTGGAGAAGCAACTGCAGGCCGCCGACGCCGCCGGCGCGCGCACCAAGCTGATCACCACCGACGGCGTGTTCTCGATGGACGGCTTCATCGCCCCGCTCGACGAGATCTGCGCGCTGGCCGACAAGTACGGCGCGCTGGTGCACATCGACGAGTGCCACGCGACCGGCTTCATCGGCGCGACCGGCCGCGGCTCGGCCGAGGTCAAGGGCGTGCTCGACCGGATCGACATCATCACCGGCACCCTCGGCAAGGCCATGGGTGGCGCGCTGGGCGGCTTCACCACCGCGAAGAAGGAGGTCGTCGAACTGCTGCGCCAGCGCTCACGGCCGTACCTGTTCTCCAACTCGCTGCCGCCGCACGTGGTCGCCGCGGGCACCAAGGCGTTCCAGATGCTCGATGCCGCGGGCGACCTGCGCGAACGGCTGGCCGCCAACACCGCCTACTTCCGCGAGCGCATGACCGCCGCTGGTTTCGACATCCGCCCGGGCGTGCACCCGATCGCGCCGGTGATGCTGTACGACGCGCCGCTGGCGCAGCGCTTCGCCGAGCGGCTGCTGGAGGAAGGCATCTACGCGATCGGCTTCTTCTTCCCGGTGGTGCCGCAGGGCCAGGCGCGCATCCGCACCCAGATGTCGGCGGCGCACAGCCGCGAGCACCTGGACCGGGCGATCGACGCGTTCACCCGGATCGGCCGGGAACTTGGCGTGCTCAAGGGCTGAGCTCGCCCCGACCGCGCCACGAAAAAGACCCGGCCATGAGCCGGGTCTTTCCGTATCCGGGTCGGCAACGCCCGCGGGCGCGCCGTCACCGTTACTTGTCCGACACGTCGCTCTTGTCGGCCGGTGCGCTGGCCGCGTTGGCAGCCGGCTTGCCGGTGGCCACGCGCACGCCGCGCGCCTTCATCCAGGCATCGAACTCGTCGGCGCTCATGCGCTTGCCGTTCTGCTCCATGTTGAAGCGGTACGGCGTGTTGTCGTGCTCGGTCTTCGGCTTGTAGGTCGCGGCATCGACGATGGCCGGCTCGGACGCGGCGGCCTTCTCGCCCGCGATGACCGGCGACACGACCAGTGCCGAGAGCAGCGATGCAGCAATAACGATCTTCCCCATGACTCAACTCCCCGTTTGGACGGGGTGAAGTGTAGGTGACGAAAAGGGTTTGCGGGTGACGCAAACGGTGAGCACGGCCACAAACCGGCGTGCGGGCGTCGCCTGTCGACGATCCTGCGCAGCGGATCACGGGCCGATTGCGATGTCCGGCTGAAGCGGTTCAGTCGACGGACGCGGCTGGTCAGTCGTTTGCCCATCGGCGCTTGCAGGACCGTGAAGCCCGGCGCGTGGCCGGGCTTCGGGAGATCCCGCCGGAGTCTGGCGAGCCGAGTCAGTTCTGGATGTTCAGTTCGGTGCGGCGGTTCTTGGCACGGCCGTCCGGATCGTCGGATCCGTCGGGCTTCTGGTTCGGCACGATCGGCCGCGACTCGCCAAAACCGACCGGGCCGATCAACCGGGCCTTGTCGATGCCGTTGGCCACCAGGTGGTCGTACACCGCCTTGGCGCGTCGCTCGGACAGCGCCTGGTTGTAGGACGCGTCGCCGCGCGAGTCGGTATGGCCGGCAACCTGCACCTTCAACGCCGGATGGCGCTGCAGGATCTCGATCGCCTCGGCCAGCACCGCCTTGGCGTCCGCGCCGAGGGTCGCCTTGTCGTAGGCGAAGGTCACGCCCTTCAGGTCGATCGACACCGGCACCGGGCAGCCGTCGGGGCCGATGGTCTGGCCTGCCTCGGAGGCAGGGCAGCGGTCGAGGCAGTTGATGACGCCGTCGCCGTCGCCGTCGCCCTTGTCGCCCTCGGGGGTCGGGCAGTTCTGCACCAGCGGGACCGCCGGCTTGCCGGTCGCGACCCGCACGCCGCGCTGGCGCATCCAGCTGTCGAACTCGTCGGCCGACATGCTGCGGCCGTCCTGCTGCATGTTGAAGCGCCACGGTGTGTTGTCGTGGGCGGTCTTGGGGACGTAGGTGTTGGGGTCGACGCCGGTGGTCGGGGTCGGCTGGCCGGTCGCGACGGTCGTCGGGACGGTGGGCTGGATCGTGGTGGTGGACGTGGTCGTAGTCGTGGTTGCCGGGCGGCCGGTGGCGATGGTCGTCGGGACCGCTGGCTGGCCGGTGGCGACCGTCGTGGAGGTTGCGGGGGCCCCCGTGGCGGTTGTCGTCGGGACGGCAGGCTGTTGCGACGCGACCGCCGTCGAAGACTGCGGCTGGTCGTCCACGCTGGTCGTTACGGTCGTCGTGGGCGTGGAAATCCGGGACGGGGCCTGACTCGGATCTGCTGAGGACGGCGCGGTGCTTTCACTCGCCGCCGTTGTCCCTGCGGCGGAGGCGGGATCGTCCGGTGTGCCGCCGGTGGCGGCGCACGCGGAAACCAGAAGAACGCCGGTCGCGATCGTCAGTCTTTTAAGCACGGCAAGTCCCGAGTGGTGAAAACGCTCCGGAGTATATGAAGGCGCGGTGCACGCCGGATGACGGCCCGCGCGGTGCGGAGTCGCCCAGAAAAACGAAGCCCGGCACGGGGCCGGGCTTCGGGTCTTGCCAGGGGACTCGCGTCACCCCGTGGGCTCTTACGCTCAGTTCTGCGCGTTGAGCTCGGTGCGACGGTTGGTCTCGTTCTTGCACTCCGGCAGCGTCTGCGCGGTCGACACCAGCGGGCGGCTCTCGCCGTAGCCGTTCGGGCCGGCCAGGCGCGAGGCGTCCACGCCGTTGCTGGTCAGGTAGTCGTACACCGCGGTGGCGCGACGCTCCGACAGCGACTGGTTGTACGCGTCCGAACCGCACAGGTCGGTGTGGCCCGCCACCTCGACCCGCAGGTCCGGGTAACGCT
>NZ_AVPT01000054.1 GCF_000768335.1 Lysobacter arseniciresistens ZS79 | reverse complement strand
CTGTTTTTTACATGAATCCCTGCCGACCCTCTGGTCAAGGCGCTGAACCAGATGTCCGTCGGCATGGCGCATGCGGCGATCGCCGCCACGACCATCCATAACAGCTTGGGCGACAACCCGCGATAGGACCTGAGTCTTTTTGCGCATGTCGCAGGCGCTGATGGAGGGTGTGCGCTGCACGATCATTTGGAGATTCCGAAGCGGCATGTCAGCTGTACCGCGGGCAACGTTGCGGCAACCCGTTGGAAGGATTCAAAACCGATTCATGGCGGCGGTCGCATCGTCGTCCCATACCCGCATGGCGCGGGCTTGAGGAGGAATCGACATGACCACTGCGACTCGCTGGTTGGCCCCTGTGGCACTCGCCGTCGGGTTGGGCTTTGTTGCGTTGAGCCCGCAAGCCCAGGCGCAGGATTCGCTGACGCGCGTGCTGGTCAATGTCGCCGATGTCGTGATGCGCGGCAGCACCCCCTATTACCGTTACGGCAACAACGGCTACGGCGACCCCCTCGCCGTGCAGCATGATCGCTACGGCCGTCCGCTGTACTATCGGACGGTCAACGGCAATGGCGGGCATCACGACGTCGATCATCGCGCCGACAGCAATGGTGGCTATTACAGCAACACCGGTTCCTATGGCAGTAACGGCTACTACGGCAACAATGGCTATTACGACAACACACCATACGCCAATTCCAACGGCTATTACCGCAACGGGCCGGGCCGTTATGACCGCAGCGCATCGAGCCGTCGGCATCGGCAACACGACCGCCATGACCGGCACGATTGCCAGGATCACGGCCAGTGCGGCCACTGAGGGTCGCTGTTGCCGGGCCTCCGAACGGCGCCTTGGGGCGCCGTTCTCATGTGTACGTCGCAGAAGTATTGGCTATCCCGACGGTGCGGACGCGGCCCTCAGAAGTTAAGATGGACGCCGATGGCGTAGGCCCGCGGCGAGCCGGGAGTGATGTTGTTGTTGTTGTGCGCCGAGGCGTAGTACCGCTTGTCGCCGAGGTTCTCGACGTTGAGTTGAAGCTGCAGTTGGTCGCTGACCTTGTAGAACAGCGCGCCATCCAGGCGGGTGAAGCCTTCGAGGGTGACAGTGTTGTCGGTCGAGGTGTAGACGCTGCTGCGATAGATCGCGCCCAGCCCCACGCCCCATTGCGGGCTGAAGTCGTAGCGGTTCCACAGCGATGCACTGTGCCGCGGCAGTTGCGCCAGCGTGGCGCCTTTGCGTGCGGTCGAGGATTGCGTCTCGGTCAGTTCCCCCTCCTGGTAGGCGTAGCCGCCCATCACGCTCCAGGCCTCGGTCAACCGGCCACTGAGGCCCAACTCGACGCCCTTGCTGTATTGACCATCCACCAGCACCGAGCGGCTCGGATCCACCGGATCGGACACCACCACGTTGCTGCGGTTCAAACGATAGACAGCGATGGTGGACGACAGGTCGGGCCGCAGATCCCATTTGGCCCCGACCTCGTAGTTGGTGAAGGATTCCGGGTCCAGCGCCTGGTTGGTCAGCGACAACGAGGCCAGTTGTTCGCCGGCGCGCGGCAGGAACGAGCGGCTATAGCTGGCGTAGATCGAGACCGGCTCGGCCGGCTTGTAGATCAGCCCAGCCCGGGGCGAGATCAGGTCATCGGCGCTGGTCAGTGTGGTGCCGTTGCGGTTGTTGCGCAGGTCCAGGTCGAAGCGATCGAAACGCACGCCGACCACGGCCTGCCACTGCGGCGAGAAGGTCACCTGATCCTGCACATAGATCGCGGCCCCTTTGGCAATGCCCGAGTTGTCGGCATCGCTCGTGCTGGCGCGGAACGTGACCGGCTGATTGGTGACGGGATTGCTGACGGGCACCAGGACCGACGTGGTTGTCGGACTGACCCCGGTGAAGTATCCGGTCACTCGTCGGTTGTCGGTTTCCTGGCGCGAAAGCTCGGCGCCGACCAGCAGCGCATGCGAGATTGCGCCGGTGTTGAGGCCGAACGTCAGGTCGGTCTGGTTGAACAGGTTCTTGCGCGCGGTGAGGTTGTTGTAGGCCGAGATCGAGACCTGGGTGCCATCGGCGGTGACCGCGCCCGGATAGACGTTCTGGTAGAACTTGTCCTGATCGGCCCAGCGTGTGCGGTTGCGCAGCGTGACGCCTTCGCCGAACGAATGGTCGACCAGGGCATTGAACGCATTGACGCGGGCCCAAGTCGGGCTCAGGGCCGCGTTGCCGAAGAACGTCGAGGCATCGGTGTCGACCGGCCGTCCCCGGAAAGACGGGATGCCACGGTCGGCGATGCGATCATCGCGGAAGTGCTCGTAGCCCACCGTGGCCGTGGTGCGCTCGCCCAGGCGGAATGAAGCCGTGGGATTGATCCCGTAGCGCTCCACCGAGACGCCATCACGGTAGCTGTCGGAATCTTCGTACATTGCGGTGACACGGAACGCAGCGTTGGAATTGATCGCCCGGCCGATATCGACCGCGCTGCGGCTGCGGCCGTACGAGCCCACTTGGGCCGATATCTCCCGGTGCTCGTCCCAGTCGGCCTGCTTGGTCACCCGGTTGATCACGCCGCCGGAACCGCCGCGCCCGAAGATCATGCCGTTGGCGCCCTTGAGCGCCTCGACCCGCTCGATGTTATAGAGGTCGCGGAAGTACTGCAGGTCGTCGCGGACGCCATCGACAAAGAAGTCCGCTGTCGAACTGTTGCCGCGAAAGATCGGCGCATCGCGGTTGCCTTCGCCTTGGGCGATGCCGATGCCCGGGACATAGCGCACGACATCGCCGATGCCCTGCATCGCCTGGTCACGAATCAGCTGTTCCGTCACCACCGTGATCGACTGCGGCACGTCGCGCAGCGGCGTGTCGGTCTTGGTTGCCGTGCGGGTGCGCTGCGCGTTGTAGCCACGGTCGCGTTCGCCGCGCACTTCCACGGTGTCCAGATCGGTTGGCGAATGCTGCAGTGCATCGGCGGCCGCGTCGGCATTCGTTACGCCAGTGGAGCCGGCCCAGGCGGGCGAGGCGAGGACCATCGACAAGGCCACGCTCAGCGGGGCCAGCAGGAAACGGGAGGGCATTGCGGTCTCTTCCAAGGATGGGCCACGTCGGCCGGCCCGCAATGTTAATGAGATACGTTCGCATTTGTAAACAGGGGCGGATTCCAAGGTTGGGGCGAGGCCGATTCGCCGGCGGTCGCAAGACGCGATTAATGGCTTGCGCCGACGCCTGAAGGTTTGCCAACGCAGCGGCAAATGCTGTGGAAAAGCCGCGCCAAACCGCGCTTTTGGGCGTTTAATGATCGCATCCGGTCGCTTCTGTGCGACCGGGCGAACCCATTGAAGTTCGCGGAGGTGGCATATGAAACTTCAGCTTCTGATCGCGGGAATCCTCCTGTCGGTGCTGGCCGGTTGCGCTTCCTATCAACCCTATGGCACTGGGCTTTCCGGATACTCGTCTTACGGTTATCCAGCCTATGGTTACTCACCCTACGGCTATCCAATGTACGGGTATGGGGCGTACGGGCGGCGATGTTATGACTCATGGAGTGCTTTTGGCTGTCGTGGGTACTCGTCCTATGGCCGATACCCGGGCTACGGCGTTTTGATCGGGACGCGTCTGCACCATGGCCATCACCCACGTGCCGTTCACGGGAATGCTGGACATCGGGTCAGGCACGGCGGTGGCCATGTGGGCCTGAGACACGGCGCAACGCACCAGGGTGGCCATCAAGGCGGCCACGGCGGCCACTGAGTGAGGCTGGCGGTCTAGCGCAAGGCCCGCGCAATCGCCTCGATCGGTTTGAGCCCCTGGCCGAACCGCGCGATGCTGGCACGGTGCGTTTCCAGCTCGCTGTACGGCAGATAGCGTAGATTGAGTTCGGCTACGCGGCTGAAGGCAGGCCGCGCGAACTGTGCGCGCACATCAGCCTCGCGACGATCCGGCGCGACCAGGAAATAGCAGCTCGCCATGCCATCGGTGCCCAAAGCCAGATCCAGCATTCGCACGATGCCCGAGTAGATGCTGGTGCTGTGCTCGACCTCGAAAGCGGCAGCGACGCGACCACCGGACTCCAGCCAGAGCACGTCGATCAAGCCGATGGCGTCAGCCGCCGGCGAGCGTTGTAACGGTTCCGGTAGCTTGCTCAAGCAACCATCGGACAGGCGCCCGTCGGCGTAAGGCCGCGCCCTGTCGTTGCTGGCGATCCATACCGCAAACCCCAACGCGCGGCCCAGATCACGCAGCCAACCCTGGATCTGGGTGTGCGATTGATCCTCGGCCGCTTCGATGGCGCGAAGGCGCAAGTCGGCGGCATCGGCGCGGACCTGGGCGAGATCGGTGGCCCACGCCGCACGCGCGGCAGCATTGTCGCCAGCCGGGGGCAGAGGCACGCGGCCCTTGCCCACATCGAACAGGAAGCCCGCGATCGCGCCCAAATCGTTGGATAGCCAACTGCGGTGAGCGGCGTTGAGTTCCAGTATCCCGCGGCGCATCGCCAGGTATTCGTCCCAACGCCCCAGCTTGACTTTTGCGCCGGTGAGCGCGTTGTATCCGCGCACGATCGCAGTGTTGAACGGGGGCGCCAGCGTGGGATGCACGAAGTACAGCAGGTTCGCCGCGGCGGGCCCCAGGCCCTTGATTCGGTGCCGGTCGAGTGTGTGGATCGCCTGCAACACGCCTGCCTCGTCGTCGCAGCACTCGCATTCGTCCAGGAAGCGGCCGAAGGCGCGCTGATGCTCGGGGTTCTCGTAGATATCAGGGATGCGCAGCTTGGGTTTCCACAGGAACGCGTGGTCGGCGCCCTTGAATATCTGCCGCTGCTCGGCCACGGCGGACACCACCGTTTCCAGCGACGAGCCGCGATAGGCGTTGCCGAAGGTGCCGGCATCAATCTCCTGCACGACCGCCTGCAGCCCGCGCCGGATCGAACGGAAATTCTTGATCCGTTCTTCCCAGCGAAACCAGGTGTGGTAGGTCGCGGTCGGGTCCTGTTGCCAGCGTTGCAGCAATTGCACCAGAACCTGCGCGTCGTCGGCGACGACGGCCGTCGCAGCGCCCGCTGGCCTTGACTCCGTCGCGTCCTCGTTCAACTAGTTCGTGTCCTTGGGCTTGGGCGCACGCGAGGAACTGTGCATGGACACGATTTGCCATTGCCCCTCGCTTTTCTTCAGCACGCTGGTCGCCACGCCCTGGCGCTCGATCGGCTCGGGTTTGTCCTTGAGCACGATGGTGTAACGGTAGGTTTCGGTCGCCAGCGCGATCGGTCCTTCCAGACGTACGGTGACGGTGTAGTCGGAGAACTTGAAAGACGCAAAGTGGCCCAACTCCGGGCCGATGTGATGGTCGCGGTAGTCGGCATAGCCACCTTCGACCTTGCCCGATTCGACCACTTGGTTGTCCGTTGCGAAGAGCCGCTCGACGCCGGTGAGGTCCAACGCCTCCAGCGCGACCTTGTACGAGGACAGCACCGCCTTCACCGCGGCAGCGTCGGACGTCTGGGCCATGGCCAGGCCAGCGGTGGACAGCAAGAGGATCGCAAACAGCGAAAGCAAAGCGCGCATGGATCTGACTCGAAAGGGGCGATTCCGGAAGGTAGCTGAGCCGATCGCCACCGGCAACTGCGACACCTCGGACGGACACGCCCGCCAATCCAGCTTGGTCTGTTTCTCGCCTGTGGCGCAAGCACAGCAGATCGGCTATCGCCGATGGGCGCTGGATCCGAAGGCCACACATCGAGCCCACTGGGATAGACAGCGCGCAAGAGGCGCGCCGTGACCCCGATCTGTACCGGTCTCGAACAACTCGGCGCTCGAATTGAGCCTAACGCGGGATAATTCACCATTATCCCGCCT
>NZ_AVPT01000040.1 GCF_000768335.1 Lysobacter arseniciresistens ZS79 | reverse complement strand
CCAGCGCGGTCGCCGCCGCCTCCGCCGCGACCAACACCCCCGCCGCGCCCCAGCCGCAGACCAGCCCAGCCGCCAGCAGCGCGACCGGGTAACCGGCCCGCTCCAGCGCCAGCAGCAGCAGGCCGCGGCCCAGCGGCCGGCCCTGGCGGTGGGTCAGGCGCTCGCCGAACGGCTGGCGGTAGGCCTCGCGCACGCGGCGGCGGTCGCCGGCCGAACCCGCGACCGGCGTCACCACCGGGTCGTACAGGCGCCGCCAGCGATGTCGCAGCGCGCTCAGCGGGCTGCGCAGCAACGGGTCGAAATAGTGGTCGTTCTGCATCAGCGCGACGGCCCGGCGCCATGCCTGTCGCGGCAGTTGGTGCAGCGGCGGGGTGCGCACCCGCGCCACCACGTCGTCCAGGCGGATGCTGCGGTAGCCCTCCATCGCCAGCGCGCGGGCGATGAACAGGTCGTCGGCCGCGGTCAGGTCGTCGCCGCGGACCGGTTCGTAGCGGTCGAACAGGTCCTTCAGGTAGCGCCGACGGTAGGCGATCGCACCGCCCGAGGGCTCACCGGTGCCGCCGTGCAGGTTCATCAGGCCGCGACCGAGCAGCGCCTGCCGCAGCCGGTCGACGTGGGCCGTATAGCCATCCGCGATGGCGGCGGCGATGCGGTCGATGACATCGCGCGGCTGCAGCGGGTCGCGGTAGTCGTCGCCGGCGAGCCAGCGCTGGAACGCCGGGCTGGCCGCCAGCGCGCGCCGGTGCCGCGGCCGCAGCGGCTCGACCGTGCCGCAGGCGCTGGCGATGCCGACGCCCTGGTACAGCTCGCGCACGCAGCGCTCGATGTAGTCCGGCGAGGCGAGCACGGTGTCGCCGTCGAGCACGAACAGCACGTCGCCGGCGAAACCGCGCGCCTGGCGCTTGAGCGTCGCCGCCTTGCCGATCGACCAGGTGCGCTGCACCACCGTCAGCGCCAGGCCGTTGGCGATGGCGAACTCGCGCGCCAGCTGGATGCCGTGGTCGCGCTCGGCGCCGCCATCGTCGACCAGCAGCACCCGCCGCGGACGCAGGGTCTGCGCGGCCAGGCCGGCGAGGCAGTGGACGATCGTCGCCTGGTCGCGGCAGGCGGCGATGACGAGGTCGATGCGGGCGTCGCGCCAGTCCTCGGCCGGGGTCGGCTCGATCCGCTCGGGGCCGCGCCACAGCCCGGCCGCGGCCAGCCAGGCCGCGGGTCCGGACACGAACCACGGCGTCATGGCCACGGCTCAGGCGCTCCCGCCCGCCGCAGCAACCGCACGGCCCTTGAATGGCGCATCCCGACGCTCCGCGACCACGCCCGGGGCCGCTGCGGCCGGCCGCACCAGAATGTGCAGCCGGTCACAGGTTGAACGCAATAGTCGTGCCAGTGCGGCGCGGCGCTCAGTCGGTGCCGTGGTATTTGCCCTGCCACGGCCGGTACCACGCGCGCAGCCGGGCCAGGTCGGCCTCCATGTCGTCGCTGGTGGTAAACGCCGGGCCGATGCCGATGACCTTGTCGGGATAGTGGAAGTACACCGGCAGCACCGGCACCCGGGCGGCGTGGGCGATCTTCCAGAAACCGGTCTTCCAGCGCGCCACCGGCTTGCGCGTGCCTTCCGGCGCGATGCCGAGCCACAGCCGGTCGGCGCCGCGGATGCGCGCGGCCATCTGCTCGACCACGCCACTGGCGGCGCCACGGTTGATCGCGATGATGCCCAGCGCGCGCATCGGCGGCCCCAGCGGCCCCCGGAACAGCTGGTGCTTGCCCAGGATGCGGATGTCGAGCCCGAGCGCGAGCTTGGCCGCGAAGCCCCAGACGCCGTCCCAGTTGGACGAGTGCGGCACGCCGATCAGCACCACCTTCGGCAGGTCGGGGAACTCGCCGACCAGGCGCCAGCCGCCGAGCTTCAGCACCGTCCGCCCGAGCCAGCGGCCGAAGCGGTTGGGCGGCGTGCGCGGCACCCGCGGCGGCAGCGACGGCACGACGTCGTCGGTCGGTGGATGCATGCGCTCGCTCAGTCCCAGTCGCGCCCGGCGCGCCCCTGCTTGATCGTACTGCGTTCGCGCTTGCCGGCCAGCCGGCGCTCCTTGGACGCGCGGGTCGGACGGGTGGCGACACGCTTCTTCGGCGCGTGCAGGCCGGCCTCGATGAAGTGCGCCAGCCGTTCGCGCGCGTCCTCGCGGTTGCGCTCCTGGGTGCGGAAGCGCTGCGCGCTCAGCACCAGCACGCCGTCGGAGGTGACCCGGCGGTCGCGGCGGGACAGCAGCCGCGCGCGCACCGGTTCGGGCAGCGACGGCGAGGTGGCGATGTCGAACCGCAGCTCGACCGCGGTCGCGACTTTGTTGACGTTCTGCCCGCCCGGCCCGGCCGAACGCACGAAACGCTCGACCAGCTCGGCCTCGGGGATGCGCAGGGGACCGACCTCGATCATGCGGGCGATTCTAGGTCACCGCGGCGAACGCCCCGCGCGCCGGATCGAAGCCCTCGAACAGCGCCAGCGCCTTGCCGAACTCCGCGTCCACCGGCGCGGCCACGTCCAGCCGCTCTCCGGTATGCGGATGGGTGAACACCAGCCGCCGCGCGTGCAGCAGCATCCGGTGCACGCCGATCATCCGGAACGCACGGTTGTGGCGGCCGTCGCCGTGGCTGGTGTCGCCGATCAGGTGGTGCGACAGGTGCTTGAGGTGGCGGCGGATCTGGCGGAAGCGGCCGGTCTGCGGCTGCGCTTCGAGCAGTGCGTAGCGCGAGGTGTCGAAACCGGTCGACGGCCAGGCGCACTCGGTCCGCGCGAGCACCCGGAACCCGGTCACCGCCGGCTTCCTGACCGGCTTGCCCGGACCACCGTCGAGCTCGTGGTCGACCGTGAACGCGTCCTCCGCCGGCCAGCCGCGACAGACCGCCCAGTAGTGCTTGCCGACCTCGTGCGACATCAGCACCCTGCCCAGCAGCGACGCGGTGTCGCGGTCGAACGCGACCAGCAGGCAGCCGCTGGTGGCGCGGTCGAGCCGGTGCACCAAGAACACCGGCCGGCCGAACTGCAGCCGCAGCCGGTCGGCGACGAAATCGTGCTCGCCGCGCGCCAGCGCACTGTCGTGGACCATCAGCCCGGCCGGCTTGTCGACCACGGCGAGGCGGTCGTCGGCGTACAGGACCGGCAGCGCGAGCAGCGCGGGATCGATGGTCATGTGCGTGCGCCGCGGGCCGGACCAGTCGCGTCCCGATACCCGCCCCGGTAGGAGCGACGTAAGTCGCGACCCACTGACCGCTGTTCGCCGCCGCGATCAACGCGGATCCGCGGTCGCGCGATTGCGGGATCGCGTTGACCGACGCGCAGCCGGAGGGTCAGTGGGTCGCGACTCACGTCGCTCCTACAGGCCATCGGACGCGCCCTGGCGCCGCGGCCACGCCGCCAGCAGCGCCCACAGCCCGCCGAGCCCGGCGATCCACGACGACGCCGGCACCGACCACAACGTGGGCCCGCCGGCCTCCAGGCCGTACAGCACGGCGGCGACGATCAGCAGTCCGGTGCCGAGGATCGCGGCGACGGTGCGCTTCTGCGCCTCGCGCACGCTGCGCGACAGCTCGGCGAGGTCGGCCGAGCGCATCCGCAGCTCGTGCCGGCCTTCGACCTGCTGCTCCAGCCAGGCGTGCAGCAGGCCCGGCATCTGCGGCGCGCGGGTGACCAGCTCCGGCAGCCGCTTGCGGAACTCGCCCAGCAGCCGGCGCGGGCTGTAGCGCTGCACCAGGATCTTCGACAGCACCGGCTTGGCGACCGCCCAGATGTCGATGGCCGGGTCGAGCTGGCGGCCGACGCCCTCGATGTTGAGCAGGGTCTTCTGCAGCAGGATCAGCTGCGGCTGCAGGGTCAGCTCGTGCCGCTGCGCGACCCGGAACAGCTTGAGCAGCACCTCGGCCAGCGAGATCTCGCTCAGCGGCCGGGTGAAGTACGGCTCGCACACCGCGCGCGCCGCGGCCTCGAGTTCATCGATGCGGATGTGCCCCGGCATCCAGCCGGCCTGCACGTGCAGCTCGGCGATGCGGCGGTAGTCGCGGTTGAAGATCGCCATGAAGTTCTCGGCGAGGTAGTACTGGTCCTCGTCCGACAGCTGGCCCATGATCCCGAAGTCCAGCGCGATGAAGCGCGGGTTGGCCTTGCGGGCCGGGTCGGTGTCGACCCAGATGTTGCCGGCGTGGGCGTCGGCGTGGAAGAAGTTGTCGCGGAACACCTGGGTGTAGAACACGCGCACGCCCTTGGCCGCGAGCGCCTTGCGGTCGATGCCGGCGGCGTCGAGCGCGGCGACGTCGTCGGACGGGATGCCGTGCACGCGCTCAAGCGTGAGCACGCGCTCGCCGGTATGCGACCAGATCACCTCGGGCACGTAGAGGTCGTCGCTGTCGAGCCAGAACCGCCGCAGCACGCTGGCGTTGCCACCCTCGCGCTGCAGGTCGAGCTCGGCGGCGAGGGTCGCTTCGATCTCGGCGACGACCTCGCGCGGGCGGATCTTGTCGGCGTTGGGATGGGTGCGCTCGACGATGCCGGCGACCGCGTTGAGCAGGGCGATGTCGTCGGTGATCTGGCGCCTGATGCCGGGACGCAACACCTTTACGACAACCTCGCGCGGCGCCGCGGTGCCGACCGCGGGCAGCGTCGCCGCGTGCACCTGGGCGATCGAGGCCGACGCCAGCGGGGTGGTGTCGAAGCTGGCGAACGCCTCGGTGACCGGCCGGCCGAGCGCGGTCTCGACGATCGCGCGGGCGGCCCCGCCGTCGAACGGCGCGACCCGGTCCTGCAGCAGCGCGAGTTCGTCGGCGACGTCCGGCGGCACCAGGTCGCGACGGGTCGACAGGATCTGCCCGAACTTGACGAAGATCGGCCCGAGCTCCTGCAGCGCCAGCCGCAGCCGCGCGCCGCGCGACATCGCCGCGACCTCGGCCGAGGCGCGCGGTACGAACGGCCGTGCCAGCTTCAGCCAGCGCTCGGCGGGCGTGCCGTCGAGCAGCGCGTCGAGCCGGTAGCGCAGCAGCACCCGGCCGATCCGGGTCGCGCGCAGGGCCGACTTCACGGGCTGCCTCCGGCGGCGCGCGTGCGCAGCCGGGCGACGCGCGCGGCGATGCGCTCGACGTCGTCGCGCAGCACGTCGACGTCGTCGTTGAACGCGGCCACCTCGTCGCGGGCGACCACGTCGCGCGATTCCTCGGTCACGTACTCGGCGGCGCTGCCGGCCAGCTCGCGTGCGACCACCCGCGCCTGCCGCAGCCCGGCCGCGAGCGCATTGGCGACCTGCACGCCGAGCACGTCGCCGAACACCTGCGCGAACGGCTGCTGCCAGTCGGGGTCGAAGCGCTCGGCCAGCCGCTGCAGGCGCCGCGCGAGGTCGGCATCGCCTTCGATCCGCAGCTTGCCGACCGGCGGTGCGTCGTCGTTGCGCAGGAACGGCAGTTGCGACAGCAGCCCGCCGATCGAGCTGCGCACCGACAGGTCCGGCGCGTCGGCGGCGTCGACCGGGCCGACCCGCAGCCGGTCGCCATCGACGGTGACCTGCAGCGCCAGCGGCGGCGCCGACAGATGCACCGCGACGCGCCGGCCGTCGAGCCCGCGCAGGGCGGTGCCGGTGTCGGGGTCGAGGGCGAGCGCGCGGTTGAGCGCTATCTCCAGCGCCTGCCCGGCAAGGGGCTTGAGCCGGGCGAGCGGGTGTCGGGGGGCGGCGTCGGTCATCGGCGCATTCTAGCCGGCGCGGCTCCCGCCCCACGCCGTTCGCAGCCGCGCCAGTCCCTCGTCGAAGCCGACCTTGGGCACGTAGCCGAAATCGCGCCGCGCGGGTTCCATGTCGTACCAGTGGGTGGTCACCAGCTGCTCGGCGAGGAAGCGCGTCATCGGCGGCTCACCCTTCAGCGGCAGCACCCGCCACAGGGTCTCGCAGACGGCGCCGGCGGCATAGGCGACGCCGAACGGCACGCTGCCGTGCACGGTCGGCGCGCCCGCGGCGGCGAGCAGCGCGTTGAGGGTCTCGCGCATCGTGCGCGGGTCGCCGTTGCTGATGAAGTAGGCCTTGCCGGCACACGCCGCGCCCGGCGCCAGCGCGTCGAACGCATCGAGGTGCGCCTGCGCGGCGTTGTCGATGTAGGTGGTGTCGACGAGGTTGTCGCCGCCGCCGACCAGCCGCAGCCGCCCGGCGCGCGCGCGTTCGACCAGCCGCGGCAGCAGTTGGTTGTCGCCCGGACCCCAGATCAGCCGCGGGCGCAGCGCGACGGTCGCCAGCGCGGCGTCGTTGGCCGCCAGCACCTCGCGTTCGGCGATCGCCTTGGTCGAGGCGTACGGCGCCTTCAGGCCTTCGCCGTAGGGCACGTCGTCGGCGCCGAGGCCCTCGACCGGGTGCGTCGCGCGGTGGGTCACGCTCGGGGTGGAGGTGTACACCAGCCGGCGGATGCCGTGCGCGCGGCAGGCGTCGAGCACGTGGCGGGTGCCGAGCACGTTGGCGCGGTGGTAGTCGTCGTAGGGCCCCCATGCACCGGCCTTGGCGGCGTTGTGGAAGACCGCGTCGCAGCCGGCCGCCGCAGCGATGGTCGCGTCGCGGTCGGCGAGGTCGCCGCGGCGCTGCTCGACGCCGATCGCGTCGAGTTCCGGGTAGTGGCCGCGGTTGAAGCTGGCGACCTCATGGCCGCGCTCGCGCAGGCCGCGGCACAGGGCCTGGCCGAGGAAGCCGCCGCCGCCGGTGACCAGGATTTTCACTTGATGCCTCCTCGATGCGCATCGTCTTCGTGTAGGAGCGACGTGGGTCGCGACCTGTACATCGTCTCAAGCGTTCGGCGGGTCGCGACTCACGTCGCTCCCTAGGACGAAACCTTCCGCGCCGCCCACTCCGCCAGCTTCTCGCGCCCGATCTTGGCGTTGTGGCGGATGTCGACCGGGAAACCCGGGTGGCGCAGAAAGCGATCGACCCCGGCGGTGTGTGCATGCCCCGCACCCAGCGCCCGCAGTTCGCGCTCGATCCGCGGCCACTCGCGTCGCGCCACGCCTGTGGCCAGCTCCACGCACAGCACCGGCACCTGCGCGCCGCGTTCTCCGATGCCGACCAGCGCGGTGCGTCGCACCCGGGAATGGGTGTTGAACACCGGCTCGACCTGCTCGGTATACAGCGGTCCGGCCACGGTCTCGACCCGGTGCGACTTGCGTCCGCAGAACCACAGCCGACCCTCGCTATCGAAGTAGCCGACATCGCCCATCCGATGGACGACGCGGGTGCCGGCGCCGGTGGCCTCGTCGATCTTCGCCAGCCGGGTCTGCGCGTCGCGGTTGAAGTAGCTGTCGGTGGCGGTCGGGCCGGCGACGGTGATCTCGCCGACTTCGCCGGACGGCAGCTCGCGCGCGTCGTCCCAGCGTTCGATCGCCCCGTCGGTGATCGCGATGATGCGCACCTCGTTCGGCGGCACCGGGCGGCCGACGCAGGTGCCGGCGCCGGCCTCGGTCGCGGCGCGGGTCGCCTCCAGCTCGCGGCCCTCGACCACGGCGACCGGCAGGCACTCGGTCGCGCCGTATGGCGTCCAGAACCTGGCGTCCGCCGGCAGCAGCCCGCGCATCCGGGTCACCACCTCTGCCGGCACGGGCGCGCCGGCCGACATCACCCCGCGCACCGTCGGCAGCGGCCGCCCATGCGCCGCCAGCACCGCCATCAGCGCCGGCGAGCCGAACAGCTGGTCGACCCCGAACCGCGCGATCGCGTCGTGCAGCCTGCGCGGGTCGGCCTGCGCCGGCCGCGTCGGGTCCATGTCGGGGATCACCGAGGTCAGCCCCAGCGCCGGGTCGAACAACGCGAACGGCGGGAAGGTCGGCAGGTTCACCCCGCCGGGCTCGATGCCGAACGCGGCGCCAAGCATCGCCACCTGCGCGACGAAGTGCCGGTGGCGGTAGACCACGCCCTTCGGCACGCCGGTCGAGCCACTGGTGAACAGGATCGCGGCGACCTCATGGGGGTCGGTGTCGGCCAGCTGCGGGCCGGCACCGGCGCCGGCGCGCTCGATCTGCGCCAGGGTCGCGTCGGCCAGCCACGCACGCCCGCCGGTCGTCACCGACACCCGCGCCGACGTCGCCCAGCCCAGCAGTCGCCGCGCCAGCTGCGCCAGCGGGATGCCGACGAATGCTTCGGCCTGCGCCTCGGCCAGGCATTGCCGCAGCGCGCGCCGGTCGATGCCCGGGTCGACCAGCACCGGCACCGCGCCCGCCTTGAACAGCGCGAACATCAACGCGAAGAAGTCCGGCCCCGGCCGCACCATCACCACCGTGCGGGTGCCGCGGCCGACGCCGCGCGCCGCCAGCCCGGCGGCGATCGCATCGCTACGCGCGTCCAGCTGGCCGTAGGTCACCGCCACGTCGTAGCGCGCCAGGCCGTCCGGACCGCGGCTGCCGGGACAGCGCATCGCGATCCGGTCCGGCGCCTCGGTGGCGATCCGGGGCAGCGCCGCGGCGATGTTGCTCGGTTCGTTCATCCCGCCATTGTCGCCGCTGCGCCACGGTCGGCGCAGCGTCCGGCCCGGGCGCCGCTACCGGTCGCCCCGCAGGGTCGAAGAAAACGCTTGCGCGGCCCCCACCGCAGGCCGAAAAATCCCCATCCCGCGCGGCCCCGATCCGGTGGCCCGGGCCTGCGACCCGCCCCCGTGAGCCACCCCTGCCTGACCTGCGGCGCCTGCTGCGCCCACTACCGCGTCAGCCTGCACTGGTCCGAGGCCGACCCCGCGCTGGGCGGTGTCGTGCCACCGGAGTTGACCGAACCGCTGCGCCGGCACGAGCGCGTCATGCGCGGCACCTCGCAGGAGCGGCCGCGCTGCGTCGCACTGGACGCCGACATCGGCCGCTACAGCCGCTGCGGCATCCACCCGGTGCGCCCGCAGGCCTGCCGCGACGTGCCGGCCTCCTACGAGTTCGGCGCACCCAGCGCGCAATGCGACAAGGCGCGCCTGGCCCACGGCCTGCCCGCGCTGACCCCGGCCGACTGGCGCTGGCGCGAGGCCGCCAACGACGGCCACGGCGACGGCCAGCCGGGCGGCAGCGACAACCCCACCGACGGTGGCAGCGCGCCGCCTGCAGTGCCGCCGCCAATCGCGGCGTGACCGCGCGGAATCGATGATCCGCCGGCCGGCATCCGAGGCCCGCCCCAGCCGACCTCAGTCCAGCGGATGCCGGTCGATGAAACGGCGGATCGCCGGCACCAGCTCCTCGTGCCGGTCTTCCAGCACGTAGTGGTTGGCATCCTCGAACGCGTGCACCTCGGCGCCGGGCAGCGCGCGCCGGAAACCGTCGAGAAAGTGGCGGTCGAACACGAAGTCCTTCAGGCCCCAGCCGATGAAGACCGGGCGGTCCGCATACCGCGGCAACGCATCGCCCACCGCCTGCAGCAGCGACCAGGCCCGGTCGCCCTCGCGCAATGGGATGTCCTGCATGAAGCGCAGCGTGCTGATCGCGTTGCGCCAGCCGTTGTAGGGCGCGATGTAGCCCCGCCGCACGTCGGCCGACAGCCTGCGCTCGGTGCCCAGCCACGCCGCCCCGCGCGCGAACAGGTTGAACGCACGGATCAGGAAGCCGCCGACCTTCGAGTCGCGGCCGAGCGACAGCTGCCACGGCATCGGCTTGGCCGCCGGCAACGGGAACGCCGCCGTGTTGAGGATCACCAGCCGCTTCACCTGCGGCATGTGCGGCAGCGCCCAGCCGAACCCGATCATGCCGCCCCAGTCGTGCACCGCCAGCGTCACCGGCCCGCTGATGCCGAGGTGGTCGAGCAGCGCCCCGAGATCATCGACCCGCGACTGCAGCGTGTAGTCGTAGCGCGGTGACGCCCCGGCCGCATCGTCGGGCTTGTCCGACAGGCCCATGCCGACGTGGTCGGGCACGATGCAGCGGTAACGGTCGCGCAGGCCCAGCACCAGGTGCCGCCAGTAGAAGCTCCACGACGGGTTGCCGTGGACCATCACGACGACCTCGCCGGCGCGCGGGCCCTCGTCGAGGTAGCTCATCGCGATGCCGGGGCGGGCTTCGAAGCGGTGGGGGGTGAAGGGGTAGTCGGGGAACTGGACCGAGACCATCATTCGGCTTTTGAATTGACGACCTCGTATTGTCGCCTACTCCGCTGATCGAGCGGCTCAGTCCCGTAGATGGAACACCCAGACAAAGATGCCGGCCACCACCATCAGCGCGAACACCGTCGCCCCCACCTCTGTGACGACCCGTCGCTTGCGGTCGTAATTTCCGGTGTCCGGGTCGATGTAGTAGTGGGAAAGTACGCTGGGCGACACTCGTAGTTCGGGGCGACGCAGCGACACACCCCGCAGGAAGGCCGCGATCAATTCGTGTCGGTTGCTGAGATAGACGCGGCCCAAGCGCCCGCCATGGAAGTTGAGCAAGTGGCGCTCAACCGAGCCGTCGGAGTTGCCGCAATGCAGGCCCATGAAATATTGCGTGACTCTCCCACCACGGCCGGTTGGGTAGCTCTTAGATTCCAGCGTGATGTCGGCCAGCTCCCCGGTTGGCGAAGCCAGCAAATCGTCATATTCGATCTGCCGGACAACCCTGTTCCCGCGCAAGAAATGCAGCCCCACACCATCGACCAGCAATGCATCATGCGTCAACGTCTGGGCTCGGGTTGCATACCTCCATAGCCATGTCAGGACGCCACCGAGCAAGCCGAAATACACCGCCAGAAACAAGATCGCCGTCACCGGACTCCTGGCATACGACACGGCCCAATGATCGTCCCCGAATACGGCTGCTAGCGGCAATGCGGCGAGGCTTACCAATCCACTGCCCAGCAGCACGAAGGCCACGGCAGTGATCATTCGGTTCTGCCAGCTGCCATGCTCGGAACGCAGCACCGGGAAGTCGACCGCGGCTTCGTGCGTCCGCGTGGGGGTTGGACGGTTCGGTGCCGGTGGCTTCGATGAACGGCGGCGACGGTGGTTGGCAGTTCGACTACGCGCCCGCACCGTCGATCCACCATTGTTGCGAGCCGAGCGCGTCTGTAGTTGTTGCGACCGCCGGCCCCAAGCCAGCGCAGCGGCGATAACCAACGCGATAGCCAATCCAGCGATGACCAACAGACTCCGCAGATTGCTGCGCCGCTCGGCTGCCAGATAGTTACCGACCTGTCGATTCAAGCTCTGTTGGTCGAAGCTCCATCGGGGTCCCGCGACCAGATCGCGCCGAGCGACCTTCCGCTCAGCCCTGTTGCGCTCGTAATTGAACGCGCTTCCCACCTCCCACGAGTACGGCCCATCCTCGTCGTGCTGCAACGTAAAGTGGCCCTCGAGCGTCGTTACGGGAACATTTGCAAACTTTCCGGACCGGGCTGGGCTCAACCTGTCTTCCAGATCCCACTGCTCGTAGTAGCTCAGCCGTAGCGGGCAGCGATAGCGGCGCTCCGAGCCATCGGTGGCCTCGCAGTAACCGGTGCGCTCCAACGCCAGCACATACCGGCCCTCCCCTTCCAACCGGTAGGACACCGCCGAACGGATACGCTCCACTGCCGGGGCGTCACCGTCCAACGCCGCACAACCCGCAATCCCGGCCGCCAACATGAGGCCGACCGCATAATTATTTACCGCCATCACTCCTTCCTTGGCAGACGCCCGGCCCCGTCCGATTCATCATGGGCCAAGGTCACACTCATGACGCACATCGTTCGGTCGTCGTTTACACCGCGCCCGACAGACCGTGCTATCGGATCTTCTGCTCCACATCGCGATCAGGCGCGGGCGATCATTCGAATATCCATTTCGCCTTCCTTCTTGTCCACTATCTGAATCTGTGTACTGCCCTGTCAGGTCGTGAGCGTTGAGGCAGCTACCGGCGCGAGGTGCAGGAGGCCGACAAGGTGACTGCTGGGGGGACAGGCGGCCCAGTTATACCGCTATGTCCGATGACTTCTCATGCGCCTGGTCGTACCTGATCGCCTCCTCGGCCGCCTTCTCCTGGTAGGCGAAATAGCGCGTGTCGCCATCCGGACCCTTGGTCTGGCCATCACCGGCAAACCGGGGGGTGGGCTGCAGGTAGGGATCGTTCGGCTCGATGCGGCAGGCCCGCTCGATTTCCTCCGTCCACTTCGGCCGCCTGCACGTCTTCAGCGTTAGATAGCGCGCAATGGCCCAGGGCACGGTGAAGATGCCGGCCACCACCCGCAGCCAGCCGTCGCCCATGCCGCCGACCTGGATGATGAAGGCGTTCCGCAGCGTCGGCTCGGTCGACAGGTACAGCGCCAGCGGCGGGAACGGCAGCGCTTGCGGCCCCTCTTCCATGTAGCGGCGAATCATCTCCCAGTGCTGCAACACTTCGGTCTTGCTGTTGCCGCAGTGGTGGCCGATGGCGAAGGTGTGGCGCACCACCTCGTTTTCGTCGAGCACGTGGCAGCGCAGGTCGTACGTCCAGTCTGCATCACCGCCGCCGATGGGACGCCCGCGGCCGGGGAACAGGAACGCCTTATCCCATGGAATGGTCAGGATGCCGCCCTTGAGGTCGCCGTTGAATACATAAATCTTGCGTTCGACGCGGTTAAAGCGGATGGGGCTGTAGGTGTAGCCGAAGATGTCGCGAAACATTGTTATTCGCAGCAGCGCCGTAGCAACCAAAGCAAATAAACCGCCCACCACCAACAGAGCGATATTTCCTTGCATTTCTGCCGGATACTCAGCGCGATTCATGCCTCCAATCGCAAGCGATATAACTATCGCCGCAACCAGAGCCACTACTATTCCGGGAATTCCACAGAGCACCCCCCACCCGCGAAGAAGAAAAAACCGGTCTACGTACTCGACATACGTCGAATTCAGGGCAACCACACCCTTGTCGATCGCCATGAGGTTTTCGCTTTCATGCCGATTAAGCTGCACGCGTCCTTCGTCATCGCGAAGAGGCCTGTTGACCTTGTATCGAATGAACCATCCGTCAAACATCAGCTACCTGCCCCCGCAACAATCTTGTTCCAGCCAATCACTTGTTCACCAATAGCCTTGAACCGTCCGTGTCTTTGGTTTCCGAATGGCGTACGGTCGACCCACTTTTCAATATCGTTGTCAGTGAACAAGTCGATAAGCCACTCTCCAAGGAGAGACAACAACGCAAGTACAATCAAGACCACGAAACCGACCCCAAGGGTCATGACGCCAGCGACCATCAATCCGCCCACTACAAGTGCTGACAAGCCCGTCGCGGTGAAAAATGCCGCTGCAGGCAAATCCCCTCGCTTCCACGCATACCAAGCCTTCCACAGATCCAGCGCGCCTCCCAAAAACCCACCGGCAGCGCCCGCCAACCGCCCACAGAACCCGATCAAAGCGGCACGCGTGGTGACCTTGTTTGCAAAGAAGGTAAATGGGCGCGCCAGTGCGGTGCCACCCCACCGGGTGCGCTGCATTACCCCACCCACCAGCTCGACACTGGAGCCGGTCATGCCGACCAGTGCAGCGGCAAGTCCGAGCTGGCGTTGATCGGCGGTTCCCTCCTTTTCGTCTTCCAGCTTGCCGAACGCGTCGTAGGCATTCCAGCCGTCGAGGATCAGCGAGGCCGTGCCCAAGCCGATGTCGACCTTGATGAACTTCCGGGTACGGCTTTGCACCAGCCGTTCCAGCTGGCGCTGGCTCAGTACCATGTCGTTCAGGCGTGTCGGGTCGACGCCTGAACCGAGCGCCTGGCGACTGGCGTCATCCCAAAAGACGGTCCAGTTGAATTTCTTGCGCCCGCGGGCATTGCGTGAGCCGGTGGACGCTCGGGAGCCACTGTCGCCCTTGATGTCCGCAGCCAGTTCCGCGTCGAGCTGCTTGCGCAGCTTGCTCTTGTCGACGCCCTTGTGACCTTCGGTGAGCGCTTCGACCACGGCGTGCGCCATCCCACGCTCGGATGCAGTCACCTGCAGGGCGCGCAGCGGACGCCCGGAAATCACCCCGAGGAACGCCATCATCCGGTAGCGGGTGGCGATGCCGACGGCCAGCGTCGACGCTGCGTCGCCGGCGGCGCGGCCGGCGCGGCCAAGCGCCTGGACGATCGGGCCGGACATTTGGTAGGCCAGTTTTGCAACGCTGCCCAACGCGGCCGCAAGCTCCTCCTTGCTCGCGGTCTTGGTCTTGTCGGCGCCGTCGATGACGTGGGCGAACGCCTTGAAGGCGTTGCTCCACGCGCCCGGGTTTCCCAGCTCAAGTGCCGGCACTGCGGCCTCGTCCAACACTTTCGCTGCATCGGCGTTGTTGAGCACCATCGCACGCATCCCGGGGTTGCCCGGGTCCGAGTAACTGCCGCTCAGATCCTTGATCACGGCCTCCGCCACCGCACGCAGACCGGTGATTTCGGTCAGGCAGGCGCTGACAATGACTGTCAGGTTTTCGCCACTCGCGATTTCATGCTCGTCGTGCGTGCATTCGAGCACGTTACGGAAGCGGGCCGACCGGTACCAGCCGGCAAATGCATCGGCGAGGCCGGCCAGTTTGTCCTTGATCAGGGCTTCGAAGTCAGTTTTCAGCTGTGTTTCGAACTGAATCCGTTTGCTTTCACTGTAGTCATCAAGATACTTCCGCCATGCGGACTCACGTACCCGGGCCTCCTCTCCTGCCGGGAGAGTGGCGAACATCCTGTCCAAGGTGCTGCGCTGGGCCTCGCTATGCGCGGGGTACATGGGGATGCCAAACTCGTCCACCGAATAGCGCTTTGCACGGTGGCGGGCCAGCGCCTGATCGGCTGCGTTGGCTTGGATGGCTTCCCGCAGACCCTGCAGCGCATCGGATGTCGCCTTCTTCCATGCACGATCGTCCTTGGCCTCGAATGCCCTGATCTGGTAGCGAATCAGCTCGGATATCTCCAGCGCGATACCGACCGGATCGTTCAATGCCACCATGGCGGCCACGGATTTCCCGGCGGCGGCATTGGCCGTTTCAACAAGCGCTTCGGTCGAATGTGCCTGGTTGCGATATTCGTGGGGCGAGTAGTCCAGGGCCGGGAATCGCTTGGCGCCCGCCGGTAGCGCGTACTCGGCGACCTGCGTACCAAGCCCCTTGTCCAAGCGCTCCATATGGCTTTGCGTCTTTGGGTTGGCGCCCGCATTGGCCCACGCTGCCACGTCGATCCGTTGCATGTGCCGCGCGCGGTAGGCCTCGCTGCGGTGACGCGCCATTACAGCGGGGGTCCAGGCCGTGTCGGAGAAGCCGAGCCAGACGGCGCCGGCGTTGCCCGCGTCGGGAATCATCACGCAACGGGCTCCTGCCGACTGCCGCATACGCGCACATGCCTTGGCATCACCAACGTTGGGCGGAGCCTTGCCATGAGCGTCGAACTCCAGCAGGTAAGCCTGATCGTTGACGACGTAGGCCTTCCATTCGCCGCGCTTTTCGTTGAACACGTACAGGTAGCCAGGGCGCAGCAGCCGCAGTGTGTAATCGGCGTTTTCCCCGGGTAGCGATACTCCCGTGACTCCATCATCAAATGGCTTCTGCAGGTCGGGTGCACGTTGCCCGGCGGCGACATCATTTCGGGCTACCGCGTAGCGCAGCGGAAGGATCGGTAGACCGCGCTGGTCGCAGATGGTGCAGGTCTTTGAGGGGTCGCAGCTCATGTCACAGCGTCCTTGCGTTGCAGGTTGCGTTCGGTTGGGGAGGTTGAGCCGATGTCGATATCGGCGCAGGCGCCGACATAGCTGATCTCGCCGCTTCTGGCTCGGGCCAGTCGTTGCACCAGTTGCGTGCGGTCGTGGATGCCGGGGCACCTGAAGGCCTGTTCGGCGAACAGCCGGGCATCGGCTTCGTCGGTCATCGCATGTATGTCGTAGGCCTGCTGCAGGTGCGCGTCGATACGCTTGAGCGCGTCGTCATCCAGCGCGACCTCGGGCGCATTGCGATGCAACTGCACGATGGTGCGGTTGAGCACGCCAAGCCGGCCAATCACTGACCACTGCTCCGCGGTCAGGTTTAGTCGGGTCAATGCATCGGGTTCGTCGTGTATCGCATGGGAGCGCCACTGCGCCGCGCCGTCGCGCCAGGTCCACTCGCTGACAGGACCACTCAAGCGACCCACTTGGGTCTCGCTGAGCAGCCAGCACAGATGGCGAAACACTCGTGGGTCGTACCAACGTAGAAGCGTAGGGGTGCCGTCGGTCGCGGTGACCAGCGACTGCCCAGCTAGATGGGTTGCCACCCGTTTGGCGTTGGCGGTGCTCTTGAGCAGCAGGGAGAAGAACGGCGCGTCGTGGAGCCTGTCCCACGCGTCCGCTCGTATCAGCAGGGCAACGCGCCGCGATTCGTCGAGCTTCGCCAAGGGCAGCAGTAGCGGCATGGTGTCGGGCTTGGCCTACAAGCCAGGGGGGTTCAGTGCGATGGTCGGAAGGTCTGACCATTGCGAGCGATCGACCTGGAGCGGGTTGATGATCGCGAAGTGATGCGCCGCGAGTTGGCGATGATCCACTCCCACATCAGCCGCCCACGGGCACTGCACCGTCGCCACCTGCTTCGGCCGCCTGCATCTTGAAGTCACACAGCTTCAACTCCCCCTTCGCCAACTTCGGCGCCGGGCCGCTCGCACTTTGCCCGCTCGTCCACTCCTTCTTCGCCGCCTTGAACTCGATCGTCCCCGGCGCGGCGATCTCGATGTTTCCACCCTCCAGCTTGATGTAGGCGCCGGCGGCGGTGGCCAGCAGATGCTTGTTGGGGGCGGCGATCTGCACGTCGGCGGTGGTGCTGGCGACGGTGACGCTGGTCTTTGCCGCGACCGCGGCACGGTTGCTCACCGCGCGGGCGCTGACCGCGCCCTGCGCGGCATGCAGGGCGATGCCGGTCTCGGTGTTGGGC
>NZ_AVPT01000037.1 GCF_000768335.1 Lysobacter arseniciresistens ZS79 | reverse complement strand
GACCACAAGACAGTTGCTGAGTTAAGCCGACCTGCGTAGCGGAGCCGGCAACATGGCAAGCTTTACCTGCCATGTTGCTGGTGTAGCGAAGCAGGTTCGGCTTGAACGAATTGTTAGCCCGCAGGCAGGTTGTAGTGTCTGCGCCATTGAAGCCTTGGCTCAGCCCTAACAGAAGTAATGAACGTGTTCAGTCGGTCCATGTGACGACCATTTCGTTCAACGAGCGTGGTGCGAGCAACCCGGTCGCGAATGATTGAGTAGCATTTTGCATAGAAATTCTTGGCATCCTCCGACCAAGTATCTCTGTGACCCTTCTCGATCTCAATGAATCGCTTAGTGCAGTAAATAACAAGATCAGAAAGCTGCACCATCGGGTTCTTCTGCGAGTCAACCGAATAGCTAAACTCCACTACCCACTTGATACGGTGGGTTGCTGCACCGCCAAAGCGGCGCTCGTGCATTAGCTGCTCTATTAGGCTGTGGTGCTGGTCTTTCTGGTCGAGGATCACCATGCCACGAGCTGAAATTCCAAGGCGACTACGCACATACCAGTTGATGTAGGTGATTAGGTAGTCGAAGCCAATCGGATAGGGCTGGTCGGATCCGTACGGAACCGGCGCGGTGTGGTTGGCCGCAGCAAGAGCTTGTTTGTCAATGGCGAGGTAGTGCACGCCGTGAGCACGTTCCGCCAGAAGGCCAAGTAGGCGAAGAGCGAGTTCACAACGCGCCTGCAGGTCATGACCGGCAAACGGACCATCGCCCGCGGGGCAGAGCAGCTCTTTCGAGTGCAGCTCAAAGCCGTCCGGTGTGTCGCCGCTGAAGTAGTCAGAAATGATCCCGGCGAGGTGTTCTTGAGTTGCATTCCAGCCCTCGTCCCGCACGCTAATTCCGCCGAGAACGAATATCGGTTGGTGCTGGTCTGCGAGGTTCGCACCCGTGTCGCCTGATTCATCGAGATAGAAGAAATGCACGGATGGTGCTCCTGCGGGCTAACACCTGAGTTAAGCCGAACCGCGAAGCGGTTTCGGCTTGAACGAATTGTTAGGCGACACTTCCGCGACGGTAGCCGCCGTGCATGTGAAGCTGCCGCCGAGCCCAATGCAGGACTCTAGCGTAACCATCATTGGGTCTCCGGGCGTAACAGTGAGGCAGTCCAGAACGTTCTCTGAGGCGAGGGCGCCCACGTCGAGCTCACGGACGCCGGAAAATGACAAAGATACCTCGGCGCTCTTGCTGGCAGAAGCATCGATGTACGAAAGGACGAGAGAAACAGTGCCCTCGGCCGAGAAGCCGAACGACAGCACTCGAGCATCAGCGAACTCCGGCCAGTAGCCGAAGACCGATGTGACTGTTTCAGATCCCGTGATCATTCCAGTGCCGCCTAACACCTAGTCGACCCCGCAAACGGGGCGTTATCCGATACTCGCCGGGTTGGCGCATTGCCGTCAACCGCGCAGGTGCGTGCTTTCCGCATAATCGACCGGGCCCGACGCCGGTGCCGCACCTCGTTCCTGCGGTGTTATCTGTTGGCGTCCCGCACACGTCGTGCAAACCGCACGCCCGCACCCGTCGGCGGCCACTTCCGCGGACTGCCGTGGTTCCGGCGGTATGCCGGCCCGACATGCCACCGGTCGCGCGCACACCCTGATCCACTGCTCCGGCGCTGGATCCCACTCCTTCGACAGTGGATTCCACCCTACCGGTACTGGATTCCACTCTTCCGGCACCGGATTCCACACCCGCGACCACTCGATATCACTGCCCGGACACCGGTTTCCAGTATCCGGGAGACTGGATTCCAGTCCTCCCGGCACTGGATTCCAGTCCTCCGACCACTGAAATTCACTCCCCGCTCCACCGGTTTCCAGTCCCGCCGGTAGTGGCCGTCAATCTCCGCCGCGTGGATTCCCGTCCCCCAAGCACTGGTTTTCACTGGTCGCCAGGTGGGTGGCCATCGCGTCCGCCGCCACGCAATTCCACCGTCACCGAATCCATCACCCGTACCCCGTCGGCATTACCCCCGCCAAACGCCACCGGCCCCGCCTCCGGTTGCAGCGGGCGGTAGCCCTCGTCGTAATCCCAGGTGGTCACGTGCAGCCGGGCGCCGTGCAGGGTTTCCGGCTCGCCCAGCGCGGTCGCGGGCAGGGTGAAGGTGATGGTGCGGGCGGCGGGGTCGACGTCGATGCGCGCGCCGGGGGTGACGGCGCGGCCTTCGTCGGTGGCGCTGGCGCCGGCCGCGGCGGTCAGCAGGTTGGACCAGCCGTGGGCGCGCAGGCGGCGGTGCCAGTGCATGCCGTCGGGCAGGTCGGCGTGCTGGCGAGGCATCGCGGTGGCGCCGGGGCCGGCGGCGTCGCCGGGCAGTTGCAGGTAGGCGGTGATGGCGACGCGGTCGAAGCCGTTGGCGGGGTTCCAGCCGGTGCCGATGCCGCGCATGGTCAGTTCGATGCGCAGGGCGCCGCCGGCGGTCCAGGCGCGCAGGCGTTCGATGTCGGTCGGGCGCAGGTCGCGCCAGCCGGGGTCGGCCGGGTAGGTGTAGCGGCCGGTGGGGCCGCTGTCGTCGCCGCGCGGGTCGGGCTGGTCGGCGGCCGGTTGCCAGTCCAGCGCCACGCGGAAGCGGCGGGCGTCGCCGGCCTCGCCGCGGGCCGGGTCCCAGGCGACGACGCGGTGTCCGGTGGCGGGGTCGGTCATGCCGTCGGTGCGGACGGTGGCGCGCCAGCGGCCGTCGCTGTCGGCGCGCACGGCGGTGGTCGCGGCGAGGTTGCCGTCGGTCACCAGCTGGAAGGCGTGGCCGGGGCGCGCGGTGCCGGTCAGGTGCAGGTCGCCGGTGACGGTGGGCGCCACCGCGGGGTCGCCGCGGCGGACCGGGTCGATGGTCGGCGCGGACGATGCCGGTGCGGCGGCGGTCGCGGCGGCCGGTCCGTGCGCGGCCCGCCAGACCTGCCCGCTGCGCGGTGGCAGCACCAGCGTCACCGTGCCGTCGGCGCCGACGGTGAGGTCGTCGGCGACGCCGTCGATGCCGAACAGGCCGCGCAGGCGGGTGCCGGCCGCCAGGCCGGTGGCGAGGCGGTCGGCCAGCGCCGGGTGGTCGGCGCTGTTGAGCACCACCAGTGCGGTCTCGCCGGCGTGGTCGGTGCGCCAGGCGATGGCGCCGGCGGTGGCCGGGTTGTCGGCCAGCACGGTCGGCACGCCGCGCGAGAACAGCGGGTGCGCGCGGCGCAGCGCGATCGCGTCCTGCAGGTAGCGGTACAGCGGCGCGGCGGTGTCGAAGTGGTCGCGGCCACCGCTGCCGGTGCCGGCGGCGAACATCGACGCGCGCCGCTCGGCAAAACCCTGCTCGGTGCCGTAGTAGATGACCGGGATGCCGGGCAGGGTCAGCATCGCCAGCAGCGCCTGTTTCAACCCGGCCTCGTCGCCGCCGGCGAGGAAGCGGTCGACGTCGTGGTTGTCGATGAAGCTCGGCATCCGGTGCGGGTCGGCGTGCAGGGCCAGCATCGATTCGATCCGGTGGCGCAGCTGCGCGGTCGGCGTGCCGCGCGCGAACACGTCGCCGAGGCTGCCGTACAGCGGAAAGTTGATCATCGACGGCAGCCCGCCGGGCGTACGCATATAGAGGTCGAGCTTGCGCGCCCGGGTGTCGTCGAAGGGCTGGTCGCTGCCGAAGCCTTCGCCGAACGCGAGGAAGCCGTCGCGGCCGGTGGCGGCGGCGACGCGCGCGATGCCGGGCGCGTCGGCGTCGTCGCTGTGCAGGAAGTCGGCGAAGAACTCCGCCGGCACGTGGAACGCGGTGTCGACCCGGAACGCATCGACCCCGACCGCGCGGACCCAGTGGCCATAGGCCGCGCGCAGGGCGTCGCGCACGGCGGGGTTTCCGGTGTCGAGGTCGTCGAGGCCGGCGAGGGCGTGGTCGAGCTCCTGCCGGCGCTCGGTGAAGTCGGTGATCTCCGGCGTCCAGTGGTAGAGGCCGGCGGCGCGGTCGGCGGCGCGGCGCGGGTCGTTGCGGTCGAACGGCGGCTGCACCGGCGCGCTGCGGCCCTGCGGGTCGGTGCGGGTGGTGCAGTCGCGCTCCGGCTCGATGGCGCCGTCGTCGCCGGGCGCGCATTGCAGCCAGTCGCCGACGTGGTTCACCACCACGTCCTGCACCAGGTACATGCCGCGGCCGTGCAGCGCGCGCGACAGGGCCTGGTAGTCGCCGAGCGTGCCGTAGTGCGGGTCGACCGCGCCGAAGTCGCTGGCCCAGTAGCCGTGGTAGCCGCCGTAGCTGGCGCCGGGGTTGAGCCACTGGCCGGCCACCGGCGGGGTGATCCACACCGCGGTCGCGCCGAGGCCGTCTATGTACGCGAGCCGGCGGGTGAGCCCGGCGAGGTCGCCGCCGCTGTAGCGCGACGGGTCGGCCGGGTCGTACTCGCCGGCGCCCTGGTCGTTGTTGCCGGGCGCGCCGTCGTCGAAGCGGTCGAGCAGGACGAAGTAGATGACCTGGTCGCGCCAGTCCGGCGACGGCACGTGCAGTGCGCCTTCGCCGCGTTCGGCCGCAGCCGCCACGCCCGCCACCAGCCCCAGTGCGAGCGCCAGCACGCCCCTCGCCCACCGTCCTGTCCGCACGGCCTGCCCCCTGCCGCGACGCGGCCGATGAATGCGCGCCCCACTATTCCATAGCGGTGTTGCGCCCGGTCCGGGCCGCCGCGGCGCGCGCAATGAATACGTTTGCAGCGCGATTTGTGCAGGGTTTGGCGCGTCTACCATCGCCCTGCGCCTGGGGAACGGCCGTCGTTCCGGAGCGCGAACGAACGGCCCGGGGCGTGTAATCGCCCATGTCCGGGCACCGGCATTCCGCGTAGTGGAGGGGACACCTTGAACATGAAACGCAACCTGCTGAGCGTGGCGCTGGCCACGGCGACGCTGATGATCGCCACCGCCGCACAGGCGCAGGACGCCAGCGCGAACGCAGACCGGCAGGCCCCGCCCGAAGAGACCGCCACCCCGGCCGACGACGCCACCGAGCTGGACCGCGTCACCGTCACCGGCATCCGCCGCGGCATCGAGGACGCCATCGAAGCCAAGCGCACCTCCACCTCCATCGTCGAGTCGGTCTCGGCCGAGGACATCGGCAAGCTGCCGGACATGTCGATCGCCGACTCGCTCGCGCGCCTGCCCGGCCTCACCGCGCAGCGCTTCGGCAACCGCCCGCAGGAGATCAACATCCGCGGCTTTGCCGGCGACTTCTCCACCACGCTGCTCAACGGCCGCGAGCAGGTCAGCCTGGGCAACAACCGTGGCGTCGAGTTCGACCAGTACCCGTCGGAGCTGATGAGCCAGGTGATGGTCTACAAGACCCCCGATGCGCAGCTGGTGGGCCAGGGCCTGTCGGGCACGGTCGACCTGCGCACCGTGCGCCCGCTGTCGTTCGCCGAGCGCGTCACTGCCGTAAACCTGCGCGGTGACATGAACCGGCTGAAGGACAGCGACGAGTGGGGCAGCCGCGCCAGCATCTCCTACATCGACCAGTTCGCCGACGACACCGTCGGCATCGCGGTCGGCTATGCACGCATGGACAACCCGACCCAGGGCCGGCAGTTCGAGTCCTGGGGCTACGACAACGGCGTGCTGGGCGGTGCCAACCTGCACGCGATCGAGGGCGACAACCAGCGCGACGGCCTGATGGGCGTGCTGGAGTGGAAGCCCAGCGACCAGTACCACTCCACCCTTGACGTCTTCTACTCGAAGTTCGACAAGGAAGAGCGCAAGCGCGGCCTGCAGATGGGCCTGGTGTGGGGCAACGGCTCGACCCTGGTCGGCGGCACCCGCAACGACACCGGCACGATGACCGAGGCCCACTGGGAGAACGTCAAGCCGATCGTCGTGCGCAACGACTACAACGCCGCCGACGACGAGATGGTCGCCTTCGGCTGGAAACAGGAGCTGAAGATCACCCCGAACTGGACGGTGACCACCGACATCGGCCACTCCTCGGCCCGGCGCGACGAGCGCATCCTCGAGGTCTACGCCGGCCTGCCCGACGGCGGCCGCGACAGCGTCGACCTGGTCTACAACCCGGACGGCTACTTCGACTTCACCCTGGGCCAGGACTACACCAACCCGGACGGCCTGCGCATGTTCGACCCGGGTGGCTGGGGTGGCGAGCGCGCCCAGGCCGGTTACCTGAAGGACTTCGAGGTGCGCGACGCGTTGACCTCGCTGCGGATCGACCTGACCCGCACCTTCGACACCGGCTTTGTCAGCGCGCTGCACTTCGGCGCCAACCTGACCGACCGCACCAAGAGCCGCGCCTCATCGGAGGCGACGCTATGCATGACCGCCGCCTGCACCGAGAACGTCGAGGGCGTGATCCCGGCGCAGTACGTCACCGACACCTCGTTCGGCCACTTCGGCCTGCCCGGCGTGCTCGGGCTTGATGCGCTGGCGATGCTCAACGACGGCGTGTTCCACCTGTGGCGCAAGGACCACGCCGACATCTCCAACAAGAACTGGGAGGTCAACGAGAAGGTCTCGACCTTCTACGTGCAGGCCGACATCGACACCGACCTGGGCCCGATCCCGCTGCGCGGCAACATCGGCGCGCAGCTGGTCAGCGCCGACCAGGATTCCAGCGGCATCGCGACCTTCCAGGGCGTGGCGCTGGGCGAGCAGGCCACCCGCGGCGCCACCAGCACCGAGGTGCTGCCGAGCATGAACCTGTCGTTCGAGCTGCCGGCCGACCAGATGGTGCGCGTCGCCGCGGCGCGGCAGATGGCCCGCCCGCGCATGGACGACCTGCGGGCCAACGCCGGCTACGGCTACGACGCCCAGCGCGGGATGCTGACCGGCAGCGGCGGCAACCCGGAACTGGAGCCGTGGCTGGCCGACGCCTACGACGTGTCGTACGAGAAGTACTTCGGCGGCAAGGGCTACGTCAGCGCCGCGTACTTCTACAAGGACCTGAAGAGCTACATCTACAACCAGACCACCGAGTTCGACTACCGCCAGCTGCCGATCCCGATGGAGTTCGACCCGGCGCTGCTGCCGGACGAGTGGTGGCGCGGGGAGTACACCCAGCCGATGAACGGCGAGGGCGGCACGCTCGACGGCTTCGAGCTGGCGGTGTCGGTACCGCTGGAGCTGCTGTGGGCGCCGCTGCAGGGCTTCGGCGTGGTGGCCAGCTACTCCGAGACCGACAGCGAGATCGAGCCGCTCGGCCCCGGCACCACCGAGCCGCTGCCGGGCCTGTCGCGCTACGTCTCCAACGTCACCGCGTACTACGAGCGCCACGGCTTCTCGGCGCGGGTGGCGCACCGCAAGCGTTCGCGCTTCCTCGGCGAGGTGCAGGGTGCCGGCGGCGACCGCACCAAGGTCTACTTCGACGGCGAGTCGGTGACCGACCTGCAGCTGGGCTACACGTTCCAGAGCGGCGCGTTGCAGGACCTGTCACTGCTGCTGCAGGTCAACAACCTGGAGAACGAGCCCTACCGCACCATCCACGACGGCCTCAGCGAGCGTCCGCACCAGTACTTCGAGTTCGGCCGCACCTACCTGCTGGGCGTGAACTACAAGTTCTGACGTCGTGGAGTCCAACGCCGTGCAGGGGGTGGTGTTCGTCGCCCTGACCGCGCTGGTGGCGCTGCTCACCTGGTGGCGCTGCCACCACGAGGTGCGCAGCGCCGACACCTCGCGCGACTACTTCCTCGCCGGCGGCACGCTGGCGTGGCCGTTCATCGCCGGCTCCTTGCTGCTGACCAACATCAGCGCCGAGCAGATCGTCGGCATGAACGGCGCGCAGATGATGCTGGTGGCGTGGTGGGAGTTCGGCGCCGCGGCGGGGCTGCTGGTGCTCGCCCACGTGCTGGTGCCGATGTACTACAAGCACCGCTGCACCACGACCACCGAGCTGCTGGAGAAGCGCCTCGGCGACCCGGCGCTGCGGCGGGTGGTGTCGGTGCTGTTCCTGGCCGGCTACATGTTCATCCTGCTGCCGGTGGTGCTGTACACCGGCGCGGTGTTCATGAAGTCGATGTTCGGCCTGGACTGGTCGATCCTGACCATCGCCGCGCTGTTCGCCGCCGGCGGGCTGGCCTACGCGGCGTTCGGCGGCCTGCGCGCGATCGCGATCTCCGACACCTGGAACGGCATCGGCCTGCTGGTGATGGGCGTGGCGGTGACGCTGTTCGCGCTGGCGGCGGTCGACTGGGACCTGTCGGGCATCCCGGCCGAGCGCTGGACGCTGGTCGGCGGCGACGACTCCGACATCCCGTGGCACACGCTGCTGACCGGGATGGTGTTCATCCACATCTTCTACTGGGGCACCAACATGGTGATCGCCCAGCGCGCGCTCGCGGCCAGGTCGGTGCGCGAGGCGCAGAAGGGCATCTACGCGGCGGCGGCGTTCAAGCTGGTGACGCCGCTGGTGGTGATCCTGCCGGGCGTGATCGCCTACAAGCTGTACGGCGATGTCGGCGACGTGGCCTACGGGCGGCTGGTCGGCGACGTGCTGCCGGGCTGGCTGTCGGGGGCGTTCGCGGCGGTGATCACCGGGGCGGTGCTGTCGAGCTTCAACTCCTGCCTCAACTCGGCGTCGGCGCTGTACACCTGCGACATCCACCTGGCGAAGGTGAATCCGCGGGCCGATGCGCGGCGGGTCGGGCAGCGGGTGGCGGTGGTGTTCGCGCTGGCGTCGCTGGCGATGGTGCCGCTGTACCAGCACGCGGAGAGCATCATCGCGACGCTGCAGCAGCTCAACGGGCTGTACTCGATGCCGGTGCTGGCGGCGTTCGTGGTGGCGGTGCTGTTCAAGCGCATCGATTCGCGCGCGGTGCGGACCGGGCTGGTGTTCGGGGCGGCGCTGTACGCGGTGTTCACCTTCGCGTGGACGCCGCTGCACTACATCCATCTGATGTTCATCACCCTGGTGGCGACGGTGGCGGTGACGTGGGTGCTGGGGCGCTTGCTGGACCGCGGCGCCGCCGCGGTGCCGGGCGAGGCCTGACGGGCGCAGCGTCCACGCTCGTGCAGGAGCGGCTTCAGCGCGATCGGATGTCCGTGTTGTGTAGGGCGGCAGGGCTGCAAGGGCAACGGCAACGGCAACGGCAACGGCAAGGCTTGCCCGGCTTCGGGGGAAGGCGCCCTGCGCGGGTGTTGTCTGCGCCCCTCGGTCGAGCCATCCGTGGCTCGACTCGGGGACGTGCGCCATCCATGGCGCACTCTCCGCAACACCCGCACAGGACGCCACGCTGGTGCTTGGGTGTCGTGGCGTTGTTGGGTGCGCATGCGCCGCCGGTCGCAGGCGTGCGCCCTTACCGAATCATGCGAAATGCGGGGATGTAGGAGCGACGTGAGTCGCGAACCACTGACTGCTGGTTGCGCGTCGATCAACGCGAGCCGGGGTCGCGCGAATGGGAGATCGCGTTGAACGCGGTCGCCTCGTGAGGTCAGTGGGTCGCGACTGACGTCGCTCCTACCAGGCGTCTCCGGGCGGTTCGGCGGTCGCGGTCGCGTTGCGGATATGGACTACGGCGCGATCGCGGCGCGGGCCTACGGCTGCCCTGCCCCGCACTCCCGTGCCAGCGCGGTGATGCGCGGCCAGTCGCGTGCTTCGATCGCGTCCTTCGGGACCATCCACGAGCCGCCGACGGTGATGACGTTCGACAATGCGTGGTAACGCGGGGCGGAGGCCTGGTCGATGCCGCCGGTCGGGCAGAACCGTGCCTGCGGGAACGGGCCGGCGAAGGCCTTCAACGCGGCGGCACCACCGGCCGCTTCGGCTGGGAAGAACTTGAAGCGGCGGTGGCCGTGGTCGAGGCCGCGCATGAGCTCACTGGCGGTGGCGATGGCGGGCAGCCACGGCAGGCGGTGACGGGCGGCGGCGGTGTAGAGCGCGTCGGTGGCGCCGGGCGAGATCGCGAACGCGGCGCCGGCGTCGGCGACGGCGTCGAGGTCGGCCGGGGTGAGCACGGTGCCGGCGCCGACGATCGCGCCATCGACCCCGGCGGCGATGCGGGCGATGGCGGCCAGCGCGGCGTCGGTACGGAGGGTGACTTCGAGCACCGGCAGGCCGCCGTCGACCAGCGCGCGGGCGAGCGGGACGGCGTCGTCGAGGCGTTCGATCGCGAGCACCGGCAGGACCGGGGCGCGGGCGAGGATCGCGTCGATGGCGGCGGTGCGGGTGTCGTTGTGGGTATGGCTCATTCTTCGGCTTCCTGGATCCGCGCTGCGGAGATCATCCGATGAACCGTAGGAGCGACGTGAGTCGCGACCCACTGACCCGACGAGGTCTCCGCGTTCAACATGCACCCCGTTCGCGCGATCGTGGGATCGCGTTGATCGACGCGCGGCGACAGGTCAGTGGGTCGCGACCCACGTCGCTCCTACCGTGGCCGGCCCCTTTTCGGTGAGTGGCGCGCGGCGTCACGCCCGCAGCGCAACGGCGGCGCCGAGCAGGCCGGGGTTGGGATGGGTGGCGATCTGCACGGAGACCTGTTCGAGGTAGGCGGCGAAGCGGCCCTTGGCGAGGAAGCGCTCGCGGAAGGCGCTGCTGCGCAGGAACGGGACGAAGCGCGGGACGATGCCGCCGGCGATCATCACCGTGCGCGCGCCGTGGGCCAGGGCGACGTCGCCGGCGACGCTGCCGAGGATCGCGCAGAAGCGGGCCAGCGCACGGCGGGCGACGACGTCGTGGCCGTCGAGCGCGGCCGCGACCACCTCGGCCGGGTCGCGCAGCTGCAAGGCGCGGCCGGTGTCGTCGTCGAGCCCGCGCAGCACCGCGTCGATGCAGGCCAGGCCGCTGCCGGACAGCACGCGCTCGTAGGAGGTGCGGCCGTGGCGGGCGTTCATCCAGCGCACGATCGCCTGCTCCTCGTCGCCGAGCGGGGCGAACGCGACGTGGCCGCCCTCGGTCTCGACCACGCGCCAGTCGCCCTCGCCGCCGACCAGCAGGCCGACGCCGAAGCCGGTGCCCGGGCCGAGCACGCTGACCGGGCCGCGCAGGGTGTCGCCGGCCGGGCCGTACAGGGCGATGCGGTCGCCCGGGCCAAGCGCGGGCACGGCCCAGCCGACCGCGCCGAAGTCGTTGATCAGGCGCAGGTCGTCGAGTCCGAGCGCGGCCTGCAGTTCGGTGCGGCTGAACGACCAGGCACGGTTGGTCAGGCGGATCTCGTCACCGGTGATCGGGCAGGCCAGCGCGATCGCGGCGCGGCGCGGGCGCGCGCCGACCAGCGACAGGTAGTGCTCGGCGGCGTGCTGCAGGCTGGCAAAGCGGGCGTTCTCCAGCGACTGCGGTTGCAGCAGTTCCGGCACCGCCGCGGCCGGGTCGACCAGCGCGAACCGCGCGTTGGTGCCGCCGATGTCGGCGATCAACTCGAGCCGGTCGTCGCCGCTCACGCGCCGGTCTCCGCGTCGAACAGGCTGCACGCGCCCTGCTCGGCGGTGCCGGCGCGGGCACGCATCAGGCCGAACAGTTCGCGGCCCATGCCGGCGTGGCTGGCGCGGTCGGCGGCGAACGCCGGTTCGCGCGCCTGCCACTCGGCCGGATCGACCCGCACCGTCAGCGCGCCGGCCTCGGCGTCGATGTGGACCGGGTCGCCGTCGCGCAGACGGGCGATCGCGCCGCCGTCGACCGCTTCGGGCGTCACGTGGATCGCGGCGAGCACCTTGCCCGACGCACCCGACATGCGGCCGTCGGTCAGCAGGGCGATGTGCTGGCCGCGGTCCTGCAGCACGCCGAGGGTCGGGGTGAGCTTGTGCAGTTCGGGCATGCCGTTGGCACGCGGCCCCTGCCCGCGCACCACGCAGACGAAGTCGCCCTCCAGCGCACCGGCGCGGAACGCGTCGAGCACCGCGTCCTGCGAGTCGAACACCTTCGCCGGCGCGGTGATGGCGCGGTGCTCCGGTGCCACCGCCGAGACCTTGACGATCGCGCGGCCGAGGTTGCCGTCGAGCGTGCGCAGGCCGCCTTCGGCATCGAACGGCACCGCCACCCCGCGCAGCACCGACGGATCGAGCGAGCCGGTCGGCGGGTCGCGCCAGCGCAGGGACAGGTCGTCCAGCCACGGCTCCATCGCCTGCTGGTGCAGGTCGCCGCCGTGCACGCAGGCGATGTCCGGATGCAGCAGGCCGGCGCCGATCAGCTCGCGGATCGCGAAGCCGAGCCCGCCGGCGGCGTGGAAGTGGTTCACGTCGGCGCTGCCGTTGGGATAGATCCGCGCCAGCAGCGGAGTCACCCGCGACAGCGCGTCGAGATCGTCCCAGTCGATCACGATGCCGGCCGCGCGCGCGACCGCGACCAGGTGGATCGCGTGGTTGGTCGAGCCGCCGGTCGCGGCCAGGCCGACCATCGCGTTGACGATCGCCTTCTCGTCGACGGTGCGCGCGAGCGGGCGGTAGTTGGACGACACGCCGTCGTCGCCCAGCGCGGTGATGCGCAGCGCCTGCTCGGTGGCGGCGACGGTCAGCGCGTCGCGCAACGGCGTGCCCGGGTTGACGAAGGCGGTGCCCGGCAGGTGCAGGCCCATCACCTCCATCAGCATCTGGTTGGAGTTGGCGGTGCCGTAGAAGGTGCAGGTGCCGGGGCCGTGGTAGCTGCGCGACTCGGCGTCGAGCAGCTCCTCGCGGGTCGCCTTGCCCTCGGCGTAGCGCTGGCGCACGGCGGCCTTGTCGCGGTTGGACAGGCCGGTGGTCATCGGCCCGGCCGGCACGAAGATCACCGGCAGGTGGCCGAAGGACAGCGCGCCGATCAGCAGGCCCGGCACGATCTTGTCGCACACGCCCATCAGCAGCGCGGCGTCGAACATGTCGTGGCTCAGCGCGACCGCGGTGGCCAGCGCGATGGTGTCGCGGGAGAACAGCGACAGCTCCATCCCGGCGCGGCCCTGGGTGACGCCGTCGCACATCGCCGGCACGCCGCCGGCGACCTGGGCGCTGCCGCCGGCCGCGCGCGCGGCGGCGCGGATCAGGCTCGGGTATGGCTCCAGCGGCTGGTGCGCCGACAGCATGTCGTTGTAGGCGGTGACGATGCCGATGTTGCCGGCGCGGCCGTCGCGCAGCGCGGGCTTGTCCACGCCCGACGCGGCGAAGCCGTGGGCGAGGTTGCCGCAGCTCAGCGCAAGCCGCGCCGGGGTGCGTGCGGGCGAGTGCCGGCGTGCGTCATCCATGCGCCGCAGGTAGTCGCCGCGACTGTCGCGGCTGCGCTCGACGATGCGGGCGGTGACGCGCTCGACGGTGGGATGCAGGCTCATCACGGGCTCCAATGTACGTGCACCGGCGCGGTCGCGGCGTCGAGGACGGCGGCGACCGGCGGGCGTTGCGTCGCGGTCGATGCGAGTGCGTCGCGCAGCACCGCGCGCTTGTCGCCGGTGATCACCAGGTGCAGCGCGCGGGTGCGCAGCAGGCGCGCGGCAGTCAGGCTGATGCGCGGGTACGGCGCGTCAGGCGGCAACGGTTGCGGGTCGATGCGGCAGGCGTCGCGCGTGGCGTGCGGGTCGAGTGCACCGGGAAGCTGCGGCGCGCCCGGGAACAGCGACGCGACGTGGGCGTCGCCGCCCATGCCGAGCACGACCGCGTCGAACGGCTCGGGGCGGCCGGCGAGTAAATCGCGCGCGGCGAGTGCGGAACGGTCCGGGTCGCCGTCGGCAACGGTCAGCCCGGCCAGCCGCACACCGTCGGCGGCGGCGAAGGCGTCGGCCAGCGCGCGCTGGTTGCAGGCCGGATGGTCCTGCGGCACGCAGCGCTCGTCGGTCGGCAGCAGCAGCACCTGCTCCCACGGCAGCGGCGCGGCGGCTAGGCGGCGGTACAGCGGCAGCGGCGTGCGGCCGCCGGCCAGCGCGAGCATCGCCCGGCCGCGGCGCGCGATCGCCTCTTCGCAGGTGTGCCGCAGCACGGCGGCGACGGCTTCGGCGAGCGCGTCGGCGGTGTCGTACTGGTGTTCGGTCGCGACGTTGCCCATCACCGGCTCACTCCCGCCACGCGTGGCCGTGGCGTTCGGCCAGGGTGACCGCGCGCGACGGCCCCCAGGTGCCGGCCGGGTACGGCCGCGGGGTGATGCCGGCGTGGCGCCAGCCGTCATGGATCGCGTCGATCCACTGCCACGCGGCCTCGGTTTCGTCGCGCCGTACGAACAGCGTGCCGTTGCCCTCGATCGCGTCGAGGTACAGCCGCTCGTAGGCGAGCCGGCGCCGGTGCGCGGCGAACTGCTCCTGCATGTCGAGGTCGAGCGCGACCTGCGACAGCTGCAGCCCGTTGCGGTCCAGTCCCGGCGTCTTGTGCATCATCCGCAGCTCGATCCGCTCGTCCGGCTGCAGCCGGATCACCAGCGCGTTGGGCTGCAGCGGCGCGCCGCCGTGGTCGAAGATCGAGTGCGGCACGGCGCGGAACTGCAGGTAGATCTCGGTGCAGCGCTGCGGCATGCGCTTGCCGGTGCGCAGGTAGAACGGCACGCCCTTCCAGCGCCAGTTGTCGACCTGGGCGCGCAGCGCGACGAAGGTCTCGGTGCTGCTGGCGCGGCCGAGCTCGTCGAGGTAGCCCGGCACCGCGACCCCGCCGACCGCACCGGCGGTGTACTGGCCGGTGACGGTCTCGCCGGCGACCTCGTCACGGCCGATCGGTCGCAGCGAGCGCAGCACCTTGATCTTCTCGTTGCGCACCGCGGTCGGCTCGAACCGCGACGGCGGCTCGATCGCGACCAGGCACAGCAGCTGCAGCAGGTGGTTCTGCAGCATGTCGCGGCTGGCGCCGGAGTCGTCGTAGTAGTCGCCGCGGCCCTCGACGCCGACCGTCTCGGCGACGGTGATCTGTACCTGCTCGATGTGCCGCGCGTTCCACAGCGGTTCGAACAGCGCGTTGCCGAAGCGCAGCGCGAGCAGGTTCTGCACGCCTTCCTTGCCGAGGTAGTGGTCGACCCGGAACACGCGGTCCTCGTCGAACACGCGGGCGACGCCGTCGTTGATCGCGGTGGCGCTGGCGAGGTCGTGGCCGAGCGGCTTCTCCAGCATCACCCGGGTGCCCGCACCGCCGAGGCCGTGCGCGCCGAGCGCGTCGCAGACCGGCGCGTACCAGCGCGGCGCGGTGCTGAGGTGGCAGACCACGTCGCCACCGTCGCGCAACGCGGTGATGGTGTCGCACAGCGCGCGCAGCGAGGCGTCGTCGTCGAGCGCGGCCGGTTGGTAGTGGATACGCCGCAGCAGGGCGGCGAGTGCGGCCGGGTCGCGGTCGGAGCCCGGCAACTGGCGTTCCACGGCTTCGGCGACCAGCGCGCGGAAGCCGTCGAGGTCGAGCTCGCTGCGGGCGGTGCCGAGGATCCGCAGCGACGGCGGCAGCAGGCCGTCGCGTTCGAGGCCGTACAGCGATGGCAGCAGCATGCGCCGGGCGAGGTCGCCGGTGGCGCCGAAGATGGTCAGCAGCGAAGCGGTGGTACCGGTCACGTCGCGGGCCCCTGCGGTGGACCCGCAGCGTACTGCCGGCCGCCACCGGTTTGCGGCTGCATACGTTTGCAGCGCGCGGGCCTCAGGCGATGCCGGTGCCGCCCTCCAGCCAGGCCCAGACCACGCCCGCCAGCAGCGCGGCCAGTGCAAGCCCACGCGACAGCATTTCCGTGCGGTCGGCCCGCAGCGGTTTCCCGTGCTTCATGACGCGTCCCCCTGTCAGCCGCATCGTTCCCCTTGCGGCTATCGAACGTCGTCGCGGGCGGCGTGTCCGTGGTGGCGGTCACATGCCTGCAATACGGCGGGGGACGGTTGGGGCCGCCGGGCGGGGGTGATGCGCGTGGCGGTCGCGCGGGGTTCAGTGGGTGCGGGGGCGGTCGCGTCCGCTGGCGGCATGCCCGGCTCCTGCCTGCGGCGCGGCCGCGACGGCCGACACCGCGGCACCGGCCGGCTCGCGCGACGCGCTCGACACCGGCACCGCCAGCCGCGCCATCGGGTCGGCCCGGGCGTCGCGGCCCGGCTGCATCGGCCGCATGCCGTCGGGCACGTGCCAGCTGTGCACGCGCGGCATCACGACGCCAGCTCCCGGTACGGCGGCTCGCCCGCCAGCACCACGCGGGCGCGGCGGTAGCTCCAGGCGGTGTAGGCAAGCTCGGCGACGCTGATCCAGTCGACCTTGAAGCGCGCGTAGTTGCGCGACCAGCAACGCGCCAGCGCCGGCTCGATCTCGGCCCACGGACGGTTGCCGAAACAGGCGCGCGCCTCGATCCCGATCGTGCAGGCCGCCGCCTGCGCCGCATCCTGCGATGGGTTGGGTCTGCGGTTCATGGCGGCTCCTGCGGCTTGCTGATGGACAGTCACCGTAGGGCGGCCGGCATTAAGTGCCGATCAATTCACGAAGCTGGATGTGACCTCCGCTCAGGGCGAGCCTGAACCTCGCATGTAGTTGCTGGACTTCCCGGTTCACAATTCAGGACGGGTTTGGGCGCCACTCGGATACTGCCGGTGCCGAGCCGCGGAGCGCTCCCCCGATTGCGCGACCGCCGGCCGGACCAATCAAACCAGAGAGGCCAAGACCTTATGAAGAAGTCCCTGCTTGCCCTGACCCTGCTCGCCGCCCTGCCGTTCGCCGCGTCCGCCGCCGACGGCATCTCCTACAACTATGTCGAGGGCGGCTACATGGCCACCGACACCGACGCCGGCGATGCCGACGGCTGGGCCATCAACGGTTCGGGCGCGATCGCCCCGAACTTCCACGTGTTCGGCGGCTACTCCGGCCAGAAGACCGACGACTTCACCGTTGGCGGCGTCCGCTTCGACGGCGTCGATGTCGACCAGATGCGCCTGGGCATCGGCTACAACCACGAGATCTCGCCGCGCGCCGACCTGGTGACCCGGGTCGCCTACGAGCGCTTCGAGGACGAGTTCGACGACAGCCTCAACGGCTACAGCGTCGAGGCCGGCGTGCGTGGTGCGCTGACCCGCAACCTGGAGGGCTACGCGCTCGCCGGTTACGAGGATGGCAGCGACTACGACGGCGACTTCTACGGCCGCGTCGGTGCGCAGGTGAAGTTCAACCCGATGTGGGGCATCAGCGGCGACGTCAAGTTCGCCGACGGCGACACCCAGTACTTCATCGGCCCGCGCATCACGTTCTAAGCGGTCCCCGCGTCATCGCGACAATCTCTCTCTCCCCCCGAAATCGTCGCGACAGCCCCGGCTCCGGCCGGGGCTTTTTTTTTTGACCGCGGTTTCTATCGGGACGAAACCGTCGTTCGGCAGGAATCCGGCCCCGGCCGGGTTCTTACTGGGCCGTTCAACCGAACAGCGCGGTCGGGTATTCGGCCTTCTGCTCGCGCGCCATCAGCTGGCGCAGGCCTTCGCCGGGGGTGATCTCGCCGTGCAGGACGGCGTAGACGGCCTCGGCGATCGGCAGTTCGACGCCGTGGCGGCGGGCCAGGCGCATCACCTCGTCGGCGGTCTGGACCGATTCGACCACCTGCCCGATCGCGGCCACCGCCTCGTCGATCGACTGGCCGCGGCCGAGCGCGAGGCCGAGGCGGCGGTTGCGCGACAGGTCGCCGGTGCTGGTCAGCACCAGGTCGCCGAGGCCGGCCAGCCCCATCAGGGTCTCGGGCTTGCCGCCCAGCGCGCGGTTGAGCCGCAGCATCTCGTTGAGGCCGCGGGTGATCAGGCCGGCGCGGGCGTTGAGGCCGAGCTCCATTCCGTCGGCGACGCCGGTGGCGACCGCCAGCACGTTCTTCATCGCGCCGCCAAGCTCGGCGCCGAGCATGTCCTCGCCGGTGTAGGCGCGGAAGCTCGGGCCGTGCAGCACCTCGGCCACCGCCTGGGCGAACGCCGGGGTGTCCGAATGCACGGTCAGCGCGGTCGGCAGGCCGAGCGCGACCTCCTTGGCGAATGACGGCCCGGTGACGACCGCCAGCGGCACGCCGGGGCCGAGCACCTCGGCCGCGACCTCGTGCAGGAAGCGCCCGCTGCCGGGCTCGAAGCCCTTGGTCGCCCACGACACCCCGGCCGCGGCCGGGCGATGCGGGGCCAGCGTGCGCAGGGTGTCGGCGAATGCGTGCGAGGGCACCGCGACCAGCACCAGGTCGGCGCCGTCGAGCGCGGCGGCGAGGTCGGTGGTGGCGCGCAGGGTATCCGGCAGCGCGATGCCGGGCAGGTAGCGGGTGTTCTGCTGGCCCTGGTCGATGGTCGCGACGCCGGCGGCGTCACGACCCCAGAGCACGGTGCGGTGGCCGTGCCGGGCGATCAGCGCCGCCAGAGCGGTGCCCCACGAACCCGCGCCGAGCACCGCGACGTTCTGCGCGGCGCCGTTGTCCAGGCTGGCAGCCATGCCGGGCCCGTCAGGCGTTGCCGCCGGCTTCCGCGTCGTTGAGCTCGCTGGCCTGCTTGGCCGCGCGCTGGCGCAGGCCCTCGGCGTACAGCGCGTCGAAGTTGATCGGCTGCAGGAAGAACGGCGGGAAGCCGCCGGACTGCACCAGCGAGCTGATCAGCTGGCGGGCGTACGGGTACAGCATGTTCGGGCAGTGGGTGCCGAGCATCGCGTCGAGCTGGGCCGGCTCGAACCCGGTCAGGCCGAACACGCCGGCCTGCTTCACCTCGACCAGGTACATCGGCTTGTCGCCGACGTTGCAGGTCAGGGTGATGCCGAGCACCACCTCGAAGGCGGCCTCGCCCAGGCGCTGGACGCTCTGGCTGAGGTTCATCTGCAGCTGCGGCTGGGCCTGCTCGTTGAACACCGCCGGGCCACCGGGAACTTCGAAGGAGACGTCCTTGGCGTAGATCTTCTCGACCGTGAAGGCGTTGCCGGTGTTGCCGGTGGCGGCCTCGGCCGGCGCGACGGCGCCGTTGGTGTTTTCTTCGGACATCTCGATGACTCCAGCGATAAGGCGGAAAGGGTCGATTATGGCACGCGGCCTTCAGCCAGCCGCGGTTCAGCTATGGGGTCGGCGCGGCCACGCACAAGGGCCGCGGGCCGCCGTCTCGCGGGCCTAGCCGCGGCCCTTGACCAGCGGCAGGTCTGCCTGCTGCCAGGCCTGGATGCCGCCGTCGAGCCAGTAGACGTGCTCGAAGCCGGCCTTCTTCAGCCGCCTGGCGGCGCCGGCCGAGGCCTGCCCGGTGCGGCAGGTGACCACCACCGGCAGCGCCTTGGCGGCGGCCAGCAGCTTGTTCTCGGGGTCGAACTGGCTGGGCTGGACCGACTTGCTGCCGGCGATGTGGCCGTTCTGGAAGTCGTTGGTCGAGGACAGGTCGACCACCAGCGCGTTGTCGCGGTTGATCAGGCCGGTCAGCTCGGCCGGGCGCAGCGCCTTGTAGCCGCGGAACAGGCGGGCCACCTCGGTGTAGAGGATCGCCAGCGTCAGGCCGACGAGGCCGAACGAGAGGTAGGGGTGGCGGCCGGCGAAAGCCAGCAGTTCGTCGAAGTTCACGGCGTCATGGCTGCGGTTGGCGGGGGGGCGGATTGTCGCAGAAATGCCGCCGGCTGCCCGGTCACTCGCCCCACAGGTCCGGCAGGCCGCTGGTGACCCACCAGGTCTTCGCCTCGGCATCCCAGCGCCAGGCTTCGCGGTAGCGCACGGTGCGCTGGGCCATGGTGTGGCGGTTGACCACGCCGATCTCGATGTCGCGCACGGCGGTGCCGGCGTCGAGGTTGCGGCTGGCGCCGGTGTCGCGGTAAGCGGTGATCTGGACCTGCTCGTAGCGCTCCAGTTCGAGGTCGGTCAGCGGGTTGGCCTCGCGCGCGTCGGGGTCGACCAGGTTGGCGGCGCCGGCGAAGTCGCCCCAGCGGATCGCGCCGGACCAGGCGTACTGGGCGGCGTCGAGCGCGTTGGCGGCCGGGCTGGAGCTGGCGCAGGCGGCGACCAGCAGCAGCGCCAGCAACGGCAGGGATCGGGTCAGGGACTTGAACAGGCGCATCGGCGCGCTCCGGGCAGGGCGATGGCGCACATCCTAGCCGCGCCGCCGCTCAGGGGTTTGCGACCGGCCTGGCGATGGCGACGTAGCGGGCGGTGAACGTGGTGGCGACGCCGCCGCCGGGCAGCGGCACGCTGGCGGCGAGGTTGGCCCGCGCCCGGCCGCGCTCGCGCAGGGTGCGGATGAAGCCGTCCCAGTCGCTGTCGGGCCCGAGCGTGGCGGTGACCTCGATGTCGGCGAACAGCGGCGCGAGGTAGCGGACCTGGCTGTCGGCGACGTAGACGTCGGCGTCGATGCCGGCGGCCTCGACCTTCAGCGACACCAGACCCCACGAGGCCAGCGTCATCATCGAGGCGAGGCTGCCGCCGAACGCGCAGCCCTTGTCGTTGACGTGGCGGTCCAGCGGCGCGCGCACCTGCAGGCGCTCGCCGTCGTAACCGGCCACGGCCAGGCCCATCACCGCCACCGGTGGCATCGACAGGTAGTGGTGGCGGAGGCGTTCGATAGCGTCGGTGTGCGGCATGCGGGCGACCGGGAGGCGGCGGCTCAGGATAGGGCACTGCCGGCTTCACGGTGGCGTCGCTATCCTGCGCGCCATGTCCGCATCCGCCGCCCACGACTGGTACCTGGTTTCACTGCGCCCGCGCGGCCAGCACGCGCCGATGCGCAGCGCCGCCGCGCGCCATGGCGGCGGGGTGGTGGCGATTTCGCCGTGGACGCTGCGGCCGCGCGACGATGAACACGCCGGGGCGAGCCTGGCCAGTGCGCTGGAATCACCGCGGGTGGTGTTCACCAGCCCGGCGGCGGTGCGCGCGGCGGCGGCGCTGCGGCCGTTGCGACCGACCGGCCGGCAGCAGTGGTTCGCGGTCGGCGCGGGCACGGCGGCGGCACTGGCCGAGGCCGGCGCCGGCGAGGTGGCCGCGCCCACGCGGATGGACAGCGAGGGTCTACTCGCGCTGCCGGGACTGCAGGACATCGCCCGCACCCGGGTCGGGCTGGTCACCGCGCCGGGCGGCCGCGGCACGCTGGTGCCGGCGCTGGAGGCGCGCGGGGCAACGGTGGTGCGTGCCGACGTCTACCACCGCCAGCCGCTGTCGCCGTCGCCGCGGGCGATGGCCGCGCTGCGCGGGCTCGACCAGCCGGCGGTACTGGCGGTGTCCAGCGGCGAAGGCCTGCAGCAGGTGCTGCTGAACCTGCCGCCCGACCTCGCCACCCGGCTGCGCGAACTGCCGGTGGTGGCCGCCAGCGACCGCCTGGTCGAGCTGGCCGGGCGGCTCGGTTTCGACCGTGCCAGCCGCGCCCGCAGCGCGCGCCCGGCCGACCTCGCCGACGCCGCCGCCGCGACCCTGCGCTGAGGGCCGCGGGGGCGCGTTCCGGTAGCATGGGGCGCTCCCTTTCGCGCGCGTCGACACCGTGATCCAGACCCCTGACGAACCGACCTCCACGCGTCGCCGCGGCGGCTGGACGTGGCTGCTGTTGCTGGCCGTGCTGCTGGTGGCCGCCGGCGGCTACGGCTGGCACCGCTGGCAGCTGCACCGGGCCGCCGACACCCGCGCCGGCGACGCCGCGGTGCTGGTCGAGGCGCTCGACCAGCGGGTCGACGCGCTGCGCCGCGACCAGCGCGCGCAGGCCCAGCGCCTGCAGCAGGCCGACGCCACCAACCGGGTGCTGCGCGACGAGCTGCTCGGCCTCGGCGAGCGCTCGGCGATCATCGAGGACAGCTTCGCCCGTTTCGCCGACCCCGACCGCCACGGCGCCCAGGCGCTGCGGCTGGACGAGGCCGAACTGCTGCTGTCGCTCGGCCAGCAGCGCCTGCTGATCGCCGGCGACCTCGACGGCGCCCGCCGCGCGTACGCGCTGGCCGCCGGCGTGCTCGAAGGCGTCGACGACCCGGCCTACCTGAGCCTGCGCCAGACGCTGATGCAGGAGCGCGCGGCGCTGGACGCGCTCGAGGCCGAGCCGCGGGTGCGCGCGCTCGCCCGGCTCGATGCCTTCGCCGCCGCGCTGGACGCGCCCGGCCGCCCCGCC